>CAMVKN010000004.1 GCA_947168045.1 uncultured Prevotellaceae bacterium | reverse complement strand
TCAAACATTATGCCTAACTTTGCAAACAGCTTGCACTTGCTGGTTGACTGTATATGTTCTGCCATCTGTGAGATTTTCCGATAACAATCGCACGTTTTTTTTTGCCGTTACAAATAATTGTCGTAACTTTGCAACGCATATTCAAAAAGACTTTACCCATGAGCAGAGTGACCATCCTGGACAAGACCTTCGAGACATCCATCCCCGAGGCAGAAATCAAGAAACGTGTAAAAGAACTGGCGGCTGACATCAGCCGCGACATGGAAGGCAAGAACCCGCTGTTGCTGGCCGTGCTCAACGGCGCCTTCGTCTTCGCCGCCGACCTGATACGCGAAATAACCATTCCCTGCGAGATTTCATTCGTGAAGCTGGCCAGCTATCAGGGCACCACGTCGACAGGCACCATCAAGGAGGTGATGGGCATCAACGAGGACCTCGCCGGCCGACATGTCATCATCGTTGAGGATATCGTCGACACGGGACTGACCATGAAGCGCATGACGGAGACGCTGGGCACACGAAACCCTGCCAGCGTGAGCATCTGCTCGCTGTTGGTCAAGCCCGACAAGCTGAAGGTAGACCTGAACCTGAAGTATGTGGCATTCCGCATACCTAACCAGTTCATTCTGGGCTACGGCCTGGATTACGACCAGCAGGGACGCGGACTGAAAGACATCTACACTATATGCGAATAGTCAAGCTTCCCCACCTGCCCAGCGAGACAACGAAGGCTCAGCCGGGCGACTTGCTGCCCGACGTGTGGTACAAGGGCAAGGAACACAACATAGAAACAAACCAAGTGGAACAACATATCAAGATGAAGAACATTGTTATATTCGGCGCTCCCGGCTCAGGCAAGGGGACGCAGAGCGACAAGCTCATTGAGCACTATGGACTGGAGCACATCAGCACGGGCGACGTGCTGCGCGCAGAAATCAAGAAAGGCAGTGAGCTGGGCAAGACCGCGCAACAGTATATCGACCAGGGACAGCTCATACCCGACGACCTGATGGTGAGCATCCTGGCAGCGGTGTACGACGGCTTCGGCCGTGGCCACAAGGGAGTCATCTTCGACGGTTTCCCACGCACCATACCACAGGCAGAGGCCCTGAAGGCAATGCTGGCCGAGCGCGGAGACAGCGTGGCTGCCATGCTGGAGCTGGACGTGCCTGAGGACGAGCTGATGAAGCGCCTCATACTGCGCGGACAGCAGAGCGGACGGGCCGACGACAACGAGGAGACCATCCGCAAGCGCCTCGTCGTCTATCACACACAGACGCTGCCACTCATAGAGTGGTACAAGCAGGAAGGGCTGCACCACCACATCAACGGAATGGGCAGTCTGGAACGCATCTTCAGTGACATCTGCCAGGTGGTGGACAACCTGTAGGAATCAGCTGCTATGAAAATATTTACTGCCGCTCAGATAAGAGAGTTAGACCATTATACCATTGAACATGAGCCCATCAAGTCCATTGACCTGATGGAGCGAGCAGCACGGGCACTGACACAAGCCATCAACGACCGATGGGACAACAGCGTGCCCGTGGTGGTGTTTGCCGGACCGGGCAACAACGGCGGCGACGCGCTGGCCGTGGCACGCATGCTGACGGAACAGGGCTATCAGGTGCAGACCTACCTGTTCAACATCAGCGGAAAGCTGTCAGCCGACTGCGCCGAGAACCGCCAGCGACTGATGACGAAGAAGGGACGACCACTGTTGACAGAGGTGACGCAGGAGTTCGACCCACCACAGCTGGACGCCGGCATGCTCATCGTCGACGGGCTCTTCGGCTCAGGGCTGAACAAGCCGCTGGCCGGAGGATTCGCCTCGCTGGTGAAGTACATCAACAACGCACCGGCACAGGTGGTGAGCATCGACGTGCCATCGGGACTGATGACCGAAGACAACTCGTTGAACGTGCGCGCCAATATCGTCAGGGCCGACGTCACGCTGACGCTGCAGCACCAGAAGCTGAGCTTCCTCTTTGCCGAGCATCAGCAGTACATCGGCGAGGTGGAGGTGCTCGACATAGGGCTTAGCCAGGAGGGCATCGACAACATTAGCGCGCAGTTCACGCTGACCGACATCGACGACGTGCTGCCACTGATGAAGGAGCGGTCGCCCTTCGCTCACAAGGGCACCATGGGACACGCACTGCTGGTGGCCGGCAGCTACGGCATGGCGGGAGCCGCCATCCTGGCTGCCCGGGCTTGCATGCGCTCAGGAGTCGGCAAGACGACCATCCACACCCCACGGCGCAACGTAGCCATCCTGCAGACGGCCGTGCCCGAGGCGGTGATTCACCCCGACCGCGAGGAGACCATCTTCAGCGAGCCGACATCAACAGAAGGATTCCAGGCCGTGGCCGTGGGACCGGGCATCGGCACCTGCGAGCAGACGGCCATTGCCATGATAGCACAGCTCAGACGCGCACAGTGTCCCGCCGTGGCCGACGCTGACGCGCTGAACATCCTGGCAACGCGACACGCATGGCTGCAGCAGCTGCCAAAGGGCATCATCCTCACACCTCACCCCAAGGAGCTGGAACGCCTGGAAGGACAGTGCACCGACAGCTACGAGCGACTGATGAAAGCCCAACAGCTGGCACAGAAGCTGCAGGGCTATGTGGTGCTGAAGGGTCATCACACCGCGGTATGCATGCCCAACGGCCACGTGGCCTTCAACACCACCGGCAACGCGGGCATGGCCACAGCCGGCAGCGGCGACGTACTCACCGGCATCATCCTCGGACTGCTGGCCAGGGGCTATCAGCAGCACGATGCCTGCATCATCGGCGTTTACCTGCACGGGCTGGCTGGCGACCTGGCTGCCAACGACTTAGGACAGGAGAGCCTCATGGCCAGCGACATCATCAACTATCTGCCGAAGGCTTTCACAGCCCTCCGCAACGCCTGAAGCCCCGTCCCCACAACTCGCTACTTCGTCCATTGCGTCGGGTTTATAACCCGACCCCACCCAAAGAAAAAAGAACAAAACAACCGAGACCATGAAACGGCCATTGACAAAGCTAAAGAAATATGTGGGGCGCGCCCTGTGCCTGCCGCTGCTGGCACTCGTCATGCTCCACGCATCAGTCATCACGTTGTGGGCCCAGACCCAGCTGTCAGCCTACGTCCCTGGCGTGACCCCCGATGGGGCCGTCTACTTCCTGCCCAAGACGGCACTGCGCATCAGCGTCCTGGTGGAGAAGACGACCTATGAACCGGGCGACCTCGCTCCCTATGCCCAGCGCTATCTGCGCATCAGCGACGTCAGCCAGGAACGGGCCACACGCTTCCGCGTGGCTGGCATCAGCGTGACACCCTGCCCCGTGGCTGACACCACGAAGGCCTACGCCGTTCACTTCGACCCACGAACAGTGGCCGCACGCCTGACGCTGAGCCAGGACGGACGACTGCTTGCACTGAACATGGAGGATGTGGAGGACATAGAGACACCGGCGCCATACGTGCCGGCACCACAGCCCGAATGGGTGAACCCCAAGCAGTTCCTCGGCGAGGACATCCTCTCGTGTGGCAGTACGGCGAAGATGGCGGAGATGACGGCACACGAAATCTATGACCTGCGCGAGAACCGCTCACTGCTCATCAAGGGGCAGGCCGACTTCATGCCGCAGGACGGACGACAGATGGAGCTGATGCTCAACGAGCTGGACCGCCAGGACCGTGCCCTGACATCGCTCTTCACCGGCACCACACAATGCGACACCACCGAGCACGTGCTCTGGGTGGTGCCCGAGCGCACCGACAGCACGGCAGCGGCGCGCCGAGTCCTCTTCCGTCTGTCTCAGGTCAAGGGACTTGTTGAGGCCGACGACCTCTCAGGAGCGCCCTACTATGTCACCGTCGACAACATCTCGCAGCTGCCCGAGGAACAGCCAGCCACAAAGGGTAAGAAAGGCAAGAGTGTGGCCGGCATCTTCGTCAACGTGCCGGGCCGACTGCGCATCACGCTCTACCAAGGCATCACGCCCATACTCACCGAGGAGCACCCCGCCCCTCAATATGGACAGACGATGCTCCTCGGTGCCGACTTGTTGAACAAGCGTTATAACACACGCGTGCTGCTCGACAACCTCAGTGGTGCACTGCTCCGTCTGGACGCCGACCAGCCTAAATAAATTCTCCCCCCTTTTAGGGGGGGAGTTAGAGGGGGCTACATATTCATGCCGCCATCCACCTGGATGACCTGACCGCTGATGTAGCTTGACATGTCGCTGGCCAGGAACACGGCACAGTTGGCAATGTCGTCCACGGTGCCACCACGGCGAAGGGGAATCTTCTGGCACCACTCCTTGCGCACCTCCTCAGACAAGGCCTGCGTCATGGCCGTGTCAATGAAGCCCGGAGCGATGGCGTTGGCACGGATGCCCTTCGGACCCATCTCCTGACCTATCGACTTGGCGAGCGCTATCAGGCCAGCCTTCGAGGCAGCATAGTTTGCCTGTCCGGCATTGCCGTGCACACCCACCACCGATGCCATGTTGATGATGGAACCGCCACGCTGGCGCATCATCACCGGCACACAGGCATGGATGAAGTTGAAGGCCGACTTCAGGTTGACGGCTATCACGGCGTCCCACTGCTGCTCGCTCATGCGCAACATCAGACCGTCCTTCGTGATGCCAGCGTTGTTCACCAGGATGTCGATGGAACCAAACTCGTCCTTCACCTGTTTCACCACCTCTTCGGTCTGGGCGAAGTCAGCTGCGTTTGAGGCATAGCTCTTCGCTTTCACGCCCTTGGCAGCAATCTCCTGTTCAGTCTCTTCATTCACAGCCAAGTCGGTGAAAGCAATGTTGCAGCCCTCCTCGGCAAACTTCAGCGCGATAGCTTTTCCGATACCGCGTGCTGCACCAGTAATCAGTGCAGTCTTTCCTGTTAGTAATCCCATTTCTTTATATATAATATTGTATAATTGAAAATCTAAAGTCTGTAGTCTAATGTCTAAAATCCTTAGGTCAAGGCTTATGCTTGCCCAGGGCGCCGTAGACGAACTTCGCCACCTGCGGTTTGGTGTCCTCTTCGCGCATGCCGTGGGCGATGCGACCGTAGATGTAGGGCACCTCTAAGCCCTTGATGCAGTAGTGCGTGATGTCAGCAACCAGGTTGACATTCTCAATGTCGAACTCGCCGTCCTCCTTACCCTCGGCGAAGACCTTGCGGAACAGCTCCACCTCAGCCAGGTCGAAGTGTTTGCGAACCTTCTCCACCATCCAGATGTTACGGAAGAACTCAGCACGCAGGTTGCCGTTGCGCACCACCGTCTCACGAATCATGCTCAGGTGCGTATAAATCAGCTCGATGACCTTCTCCTGTGGGCTGATCTTACGTGCTGCCACCTCGTCAAGCTTGTCGCTGAGCCGCTCCAGCTCTGTCTCGATGACAGCATAATAGATGTCGTCCTTCGACTTGAAATAAGTGTACAGCGTACGACGCCCTTTGCCCGAAGCCTGGGCAATGTCGTTCATCGTGGTATTCTCAAGTCCGTTCTTGGCAAACAGCTGGCGTGCCACGTCCACCAGCAGCTGGCGCGTCTTCGATATTGACATCTTTATATATAATTAAGCAGTCTTAATTATCGGCCCAAAAGCCGACACTTCCGTTTTTGCACACTATTAATGTCGTGTGCAAAAGTACGACTTTTATTCCAAACCACCAAGTGTTTTGTCCTAAAATATTCCAAAACTGAAAAAAGATACAAGAAAATTTGCATATTCGAGAAAAAAGCAGTACCTTTGCACCCGCTTAACAAAACATCGCGGAGTGGAGCAGTTGGTAGCTCGCCAGGCTCATAACCTGGAGGTCGCATGTTCGAGTCCTGCCTCCGCAACTACAGAAGCCCGATTCTTCGGGCTTTTTTCATTCCAATGCCTTAACTAATTCTTCCATCGAACAGCACACGCCATTGAACAGCTTATACATCAGCCCATCAGTCGGCGGTCTAAAGTGCGTAAAACCAAGGATTTTAATCTGGTGAAATGAATATTTCACAACCTTTTCTTGCTAAAACGGATTTTTAGTGGTAACTTTGCAGCCACGCAAACCTACAACCCTTCAATTAGAGCATAAAACATTATCAATCAAGCTACTTATGACCAAAAAAATTCTAACAATGATGTTGCTCATGGTCCTGACGACAGGCGCCATGGCACAGTCGGTCACCGTGAAATGGACTCTGGGCGACATTGACAACCTTTCAAGCGCAACGCTCACTGGCACAGGCACTTCGACGCTGCTCACCACGGGCTATGCCCAGGGTGCACAGATTGACAAGGTGGCAGCCCTCACCAGGAGTGGTGCCGCCGATGGCTATACAGCCGTCAACTACGAGCCGGCGTTTGCCAGCTACTCAGTCAAGACGAAGGTGACCGCCGCTACTGCCGGCCACGATGTCACCTTTACGGTGAAGCCCGCCACGGGTCACACGCTGAAGGTGACGAAGATTAGCTTCGACTGCGTGAAGGTGGGCACCGATGGCGGCAACATCGACGTCACCGCACGCCACGGCAGTACGCAGCAGGCCCTGTCGCCTGTCACCATCCTGCGCAACAGGGTGGACGCCAGCAATGCCACCGCCTTTGGCCACAACGAGTTCACCATTGCCAACATGGTGGTGCAGCCAGCCGGACTCAACCTGGTGTTCTCACTCTACAACATCAACGGCACCGACAACGCCTCGCCCAAGCAGCTCGCACTGCGCAACGTCACCATCGAGGGTGTGATGGACGAGGCCGTCTTTGACGTGTCACACTTCCTCTCCGACTTTACCTGCATGGCCAAGACCGGCTCTGACGATGCCAAGACGCTCAGCCTCTACAGTCTGGTCAAGTCGCTCAAGAACGGCGAGAGCGCCCGCCTGAGCACCAAGCTCTATGGTGCGCCCACCGATTTCGTGGCCACCCTGCAGTCGGCCCTTGCCGGCCAGTACCGGGCATCTACCACCTTCGACAGCGCTGTCAACACGGCCCATGTCACCATCACTGATGGCCAGGGCCAGCAGGTGTTCGCCTTCAGCGTGCTCTTCAACGTCACCAACCGTCAGCCCAAGGGACAGCCGGTGGCCCTGAAGCGTGGCCTCATGGCCCTGCATGTCTCTAACGGCAACCTCGTGTCGTGGCGCGCCCGCAAGGCCGACACGCGCAACTACAAGTTCAAGCTCTTCCGTGGGTCAGCCACCGCACAGACCGTGGCGGTGAACAATGGCAACTACATCGCTGGCAAAACCAATTTCCTCGATGCCGGCGGCAACACGGGCGCCTGCTACCGCCTGGAGGTGTACGACGACCAGAACACCCTGGTGGAGAGCGAGGTCAGCGAGCCTACATGGAGCAACCAGACCAAGTACATCACCCTGCAGGGCGGTGCTCCCAAAGACCCCACATCGGCCGGAGCCACCTACACGCCTAACGACGCCTCCTATGCCGACATGGACGGCGACGGCGAGTACGAGATTATCCTGAAGTGGTCCCCCAGCAACGAGAAGGACGCCGCCAGCAGCGGCACCACCTCGCCCGCCTTCTATGCCTGCTACAAGCTCGACGGCACGCGGCTGTGGATGCTCCACACGGGTGCCAACATGTTCAACTCAGCCCACACCACGCCCTTTGTGGCCTGGGACATGGACGGCGACGGCTTCGGCGAGTTCATGGTGAAGACGGCCCCCGGTGCCATCGACGGCGAGGGCAACTTTGTGCTCATGGGCAACGACAGCCCCACGGCCAACCTGAAGAGCTCGCGCGGCAAGCAGGACAAAGGCTCGGAATACATGACCATCTACGATGGCACCACCGGCGCTGAGCTGAAGACCATCAAGTACCACACGGCCTACGGCGACGTGTCGACCTCGTTCTGGGACGACAACAACCAGAACCGCTCTGAGCGCTATCTGGCAGGCATCGCATGGCTCGACGGCGAGGACGCCAACCCCTCCGGCATTTTCGCACGCGGATATTATAGTGGTTGCAACATCGGTGCCTACGACTGGGACGGCGAGAACCTCACCCTGCGCTGGCTGCACCGCGGCACCAGCAAGACCGCTGGCACCGTGACCTACGCTGACGGCACGGTCAAGACAATGAACAAGTCGGCATACGGAGAGGGTGCCCACTCATTCGCCGTGGGCGACGTCACCGGCGACGGCCGCCAGGAGATTACCTACGGCAGCGCTGCCATCAACGTGGACGGCACCACCCTCTATCGCACCAACCTGGGCCACGGCGATGCCACCCACCTGGGCGACTTCATCCCCTCGCGTCCCGGCCAGGAGTTCTTCATGGCCCACGAGGAGGGTCCTGGCTATGGCGTTGACCTGCGTGACGCAGCGACGGGCCAGATACTGGTGCGGCGCACGGCCGGCAGCGACACGGGCCGCGGCCTCATTGGCCACTTCAACCCCGAGGCTGACGATGCCTACTTCTTCGACAGTGCCGATGGAGTGAAGAACGCTGACGGCAACTTCATCTTTGACCTCTATGACACCAGCGGAACCAAGGTGTCAACCATCGGCTTCGGCAGCAGCGGCGCTACGGCTAACTTCCGCGTGTTCTGGAACGGCACGCTGGCCGACGACATCTTCGACAAGTCCATCCTCTGCGCCTTCAACCCCACGTCGAAGGGCTTCGACCGCATGCAGGTGAACGGCGGCAACTACACCATCGGCAAGCTCAACAACGGCTCTAAGCACACCCCCTGCGTCGCTGGCGACCTCCTGGGCGACTGGCGCGAGGAGATTGTCACCTGGGACCAGTCAGGCAGCGACTACCGTCTCATCATCAACGCCACCAACTACCAGACCGACTACACCCTCCCGCACCTCATGGACGACCTGGCCTACCGTGCACAGCTCGTGGCTGAGAATAGCGTCTACAACCAGCCGCCCCACGTCAGCTACGACCCCCGCACCGAGAAGACCATCACCCCGCGTACCTTCCGCGTGGAGCCTACCACCGCAGCCGCCGAGGCCGCTGGCAGCTACTGGGGGTCGCTCTACACCACCTATCCCGTCTACCTGCCCCAGGGCATCACCGCATGGAGCGTCACCAACCGCACCACCGACGGCGCCGACACGCTGAAGGTCACCCGTCTGCAGGCTGGCAAGATTATCCCTGCCAACAGGGCCATCATCTTCTGCTCCAACGACGAGAGCCCTCGCTTCGTGCCCACCTCGCTGGCCTCCAATGTCACTGTTTCACCCACCTATCTCAAGGGACAGTACTACGATGACGTCGTGGCCGACGCCTCCAGCTATCAGTTCGTCTATGAGCTGCGCGACGGCGACCGCGGCATCGGTCTCTACCGCACCTATGGCGTCAAGACCATTGCCGGCGGCGAGGCCTACGGCCTGTTTGGCACCAGCAGTGCCCCCGGCGCTGACAGCTACGTCTTCGGTCAGCTGATGAACGCACAGGTCACCACTGGCATCGTCCAGCACAGTGCCGACGAGCCTGCCGCCGATGTCATCTACACCCTGCAGGGCGTACGCCTCAGTCAGGAGCCTGCCCACGGCGTCTACATCAAGAACGGCATGAAATACTCGAAGTGACCACTGAGCGGCGCATCATACACATCGACATGGACCAGTTCTTCGCCGCCGTCGAGCAGCGCGACGACGCGCAGCTGCGGGGCAAGCCCGTGGCCGTAGGGCACGACGGCGAGCGGGGAGTGGTGTCGACAGCCAGCTACGAGGCACGCCGCTTCGGCGTACACTCGGCCCAGAGCATCCAGGTGGCCAAGCGCCTCTGCCCGCAGCTCATCATCGTCGAGCCACACTTCCAGAAGTACAAGGAGGTGTCCATGCAGATTCGCCACATCATGCACGACTATACCGACCTCATCGAGCCATTGTCGCTCGATGAGGCTTTTCTTGACGTCACCGAGAACAAGCGGCAAATGGCACTGGCCGTCGACATCGCGCGCGACATCCGCCAGCGCATCGCCGACACCACGGGGCTGACGGCCTCGGCGGGCGTCAGCTACTGCAAGTTCCTGGCCAAGATTGCCAGCGACTGGCGCAAGCCCAACGGACTGACGGTGGTGCACCCTGATCGCGCCCAAGCCTTCATCGACCAGCTGCAGGTGACTCGCTTCTGGGGCGTGGGCCACAAGACGGCCGAGCACATGCACCGCATGGGCATCTTCACCGGGGCCGACCTGCGCCGCTGCTCACTGACGCATCTGCAGCAGGAGTTTGGCAAGATGGGGCACGTGTTCTACGACTTCGCCCGCGGCATCGACGAGCGGCCCGTCATCGCATCGTGGGAACGCAAGTCGGTCAGCTGTGAGCAGACGTTTGAGAAGGACATCTACCGTCGCTCGGCCGTCGTCGTAGCGCTCTACCACACCGTGGAGGAGCTGCTGCGCCGTCTGGAGAAGAGCGGCTTCGAGGGGCGCACGCTGACGCTGAAGGTGAAGTTTGCCGACTTCCGTCAGGTCACCCGCAGTCTCACCACCCAGCAGGTGCTACGCACGAAGGAGCAGATACTCTCGCTCTCCAAGCAGCTCATGGCCGAGGTGACCTACGACAGTGCCCACCCCATCCGCCTCATGGGCTTGGGCGTGTCGCACGCCGCTGCCGACGATGTCGTGAAAGACCTGCCCCCCGAGCCCACATGGAAGGAACTGGAACTGCAGTTCGAGCCATGGGAGGACGAGGATGGCTCATTTTACAGGGTAAACACCCCATATTTGTTGAAACATCTGAAATAGACAAATCTTTTATAAGCAACATGCTTAGAGTTCTTGCCCATGCCAAAGGAAACCCATATGTAAACATATTTCAGAGCCTCAACCGTTGGAATCGCTCTAAACACTTGTATTTATCGGGCTTTGAGTGCTGTTCCACCCTGCAAAATGAGCTATAGGTCTCAATTAATCAGTGAACAATATTTATTTCACAATTATTTTCTTGCCATCCTTCACGTAGACACCACGCGTCGGAGCCAGCACACGGCGGCCCTGCAGGTCATAGTATTCACCGCTGGCTGACTGCACGCCCGACAGTTGCGATATGCCCGTCGTGACGTCGCCGAACACTATCTGGATGCGAGCCCCGTCAGAGGAATCGGCCTGCCGGTCGACGAAGTTGAAGTAAGATTATTACTACCTTCTTTTTTTATCCTTTTCTCCATCCCGAAAACTGCTTCATGTCCACTTTCCGCATTTCCTACTTTCCTACTTTCCCTTCATTTTTATACTTGTCACTTCTTTTTTAACTTCCGACGGCAGGATGCCGAACTCCTTCTTGAAGGTCTCACGGAAATGGGCCATCTGATTAAAGCCCGTCATGATGGCGGCCTGGTTCACATTATAGTCGCCGCTCGCCAACAGTTGATAGCAGTGGCGGAGCCGTCGTTTGCGGATATATTCGGTGGCTGTCATGCCCGTGAGGGCTTTCACCTTGCGATAGAAGGTGCTGTGGCTCATGGCCATCTTGTCGGTAACGAAGGCCATGTCGATGTCTGCCTGCATGATATGCTCTTCGATGACTCCGTTCAGACGCTCAATGAACTGCTGATCCAGAGGGCTCAGCTGGGGGGTATTGGGCGTTGGGTGCGCTTGTGTCCCTGTGGTAATAAGCGAGCGCAGCTCGAGCGGGTTGTCGCCGTTGGCAATCATCTCAGTCAGCCGTCGCCGGGCAGTGAGCAGATTTCTGATGCGGCTGGCCAGCAGCTTGGCCGTGAACGGCTTTGTCAGGTATGAGTCAGCTCCGCTGTCATAGCCTTCTTCCTTGTCATCGTCGGTGGTCTTGGCCGTCAGCAGGATGATGGGTATGTGACAGGTGCGGATGTCGCTTTTCAGCTGGCGTGTCAGTTCTATGCCGTTCTTCTGTGGCATCATGATATCGCTCACGATGATGTCGGGATTGTGCTCTTCTGCCATCTGCACCCCTTCCTCTCCGTTTTCTGCCTGTAGAATGCGGAAGTCGTCGCTGAAGGTGTCGGTGATATATTGGCGGATGTCAGCATTGTCTTCTACAACGAGCAGCTGGGGTCGCATCTCTTCTTTGTTGTCCGCCAGCTCTTCTTCTGTGTCAGCCATTTCGTCGCTCTTCGCTGCTGGCTCATCATTGTCCTCCTTATGCAGCGCATTCGGATAAGTGTTGTCGGTGGCTATCGCGAACGTGAAGCGGCTACCGTGTCCCTCGCGACTCTCCACGCTTATGCTTCCTTCATGCAGTTCAGCCAGCGACTTGACAAGGGCCAGCCCAATGCCTGTGCCTGACGCCTGATGGCTGTCTTTGGCCTGGTAATAACGCTCAAACACATGTGGCAGTACTTCTGGTTTGATGCCATATCCTGTGTCGGCGACGGCGATGCGCAGCATGCCGTCGATGGCCTCTACGGTAGTGGTAATGCTGCCTTCATCCGTATATTTCATGGCGTTCGACAGCAGGTTGTTCAAGACCGTCGTGATGATTTCCGAGTCGAACCATATCTTGGGCAGGCCATCAGCGATACGGCAAACGAACTGCACCTTAGGGTTGCGGTTCAGCTCCTTGTAGTTGAGGCAGGTCTCTCTGACGAACTGCCCGATGTCGCCACGTGCCACCGTCAACCGCCGGTTCTGTGTCTCTGTCTTCCTGAATTCCAGTATCTCGTTGATGAGGTTTCTAAGCCTTTCGGCGCTCTTCTGTATCATGGCCACGCGGCGCCGGCTCTGCTGTGTCAGGTCTCGGTCTTCCATCAGGTCGTCGATGGGCCCCAGGATGAGTGTCAGGGGCGTGCGCAGCTCATGGGTGATGTTGGTAAAGAACCGCAGCCGTTCCTCGTTCATGTCCTGTTTCTGCTGACTCTCGCTCCTTTCCAGCTCGAGGGTGTTGCGCAGTGTCAGCTTGCGCTTGTACGACCGTACGACATAGCCGATGACAACAAGTGCCAGCAGGGCGTAAAGCAGGTAAGCCCACCATGTGCGCCAGAATGGCGGTGTGATGACGATGGTGAGCCTTGTGTCGTTGGCCTGCTCCCAGTCCTGGCTTCTCAGCTTGGCTCTCAGTATGAATGTGTATTCGCCAGGCTGCAGTCCTCGGAACACCACGTCGTGGTCGTTGCCTATGTCATACCATTTGCCGTCCATGCCCTTCATCATATACGCATAGTCCACAGCCTCGTTTTGTGCAAAGTTGCTCATGGCGAATGTCAGCCTGATGGTGTTCTGCTGGTAGGTGGTGGTCACCCTTCCCTTCTCATCAGGCGTCAGCAGCTGTATCTCGGTGTTGCTGCCCACGGGGTTGTAAGCCTCGCAGGCCGTAATCTGAATCTCCGACAGCTGGCTGCCGTCGCCCATCTGTTGCGGGTTGAAGTGGATGACGCCTCCTGTGGAGCCGAAATAGATGGTGCCGTCGCTGTCCATTGTCACGGCCCCGCTGGCAAAGGCTCCTGACAGCCGGGTGTCATGCTGGTTATAGTTGTAGCACCGTCCCGTTTCCTTCACCAGATAAGACACGCCCGAGTAGGTGCTCATCCAGATGCGGCCGTTGGCATCCTGCTGGAGCGCCCTGATGTGGCCGTCGGCCAGTCCTTGCTCCTTGCCATAGACGCTGATGCCTGTCAGGCTGACCGGCTGGTCCACGTGGACCAATCCGTTGTCGGTGGCCAGCCATAGCCCGCCCTGTGCATCGCTGATGGTGTGGTTGACTTTGCTGGAGGGCAGTCCCTCCCTGACGCTCAGTCGTCTGCTTTGGTGGTGCTGCAGGTCTATTGAGTAGATGCCGTCGCCCAGCGTGGCCACGAACAGCTGTTGTGGTGCCGTCTGAAGGATGCAGGTGGCCGGTGCATGAATGGTCTGGCTCACGTAGTCCTGCCTCTCGGTCGCTCCGTTGTGATACTGATAGACGCCAGACTCCGCCCCTATCCAGATGTGCCCCTCGGCATCCTCGGCAAAACAGTGAATGTCGCTGCCCTCAGGACTGAGGGCGATGTGTGCAAAGCGTTGCTGCTGCTTGTCAAAGCGGTACACGCCCTGGTCGTCCACACCTATCCAGACACCGCCCTGGTGGTCAGCCATCATGCACCGTGGGAAGGCATATCTCCGTCGCATCACACCCCTGTTGCTCCACCGCCCCTTGATGCCTCCGTTGACCCACCACGCCAGCTCGTCCTCGCTGGCCATCCAGAAGCCCTGTTCCGTATCTTGGGCTATGGCGCTTACTGCGGGCCGTCTGCCCTCGGTGTTGGTGTAGTCCAGCAGATGGAAGTCCTCCTTGTTATCGCTGATGAAGTCGATGCCTGCACTATGGTTTCCCACCCAGACGTTTCCGTAGCTGTCCCTGGCCAGGCATCGCGTATTGAGCGACGAGAGCCTGAGCGGCGCATCGTCATAGCCATTGTTGTCCACTATCTTAACGCCGCCAATGTCGGTGGCTACCCATAGTCTGCCATCGTCCATCTGGATGATGTCATAGACGTTGTCATCGAAGCCATCGTCTGTGTCGGTCACCTTCGTAAACGTGCCCTTGTCGGGATAGAAGCGGGCGAGCCCTGTGTCGGTTCCCACCCATATCTGCTTGTTGCGGTCCTGATAGATGCATCGCACATTGTTGCCTGGCAGTCCGTTGGGGTCATTCTCCTGCTGCTGATAGTTGCGTGCCGAGCCGTCGCTGATGTTCACCACCGTCATGCCATACTGGCTGTGCCCAATGTACAGGTGTCCCTGCCCATCGTCCAAGGCGCAGCGGTTGGCGTGGCGTTGGTTCAGCCTCAGGGTTGTTGTTGTCAGCGTTGTGCAGTCCAGGTGCTGTATCTGTCCGTCGCCATAAACGAGCCATACCCCACCGTCGGCAGCCCTGGCGATGTCGTCAATGCTCGACTTCACCAGCCCGTCCTTGCCGTTCAGATGGCGCATCTGTCCGTTCTTCTCGTTGTACACCGTCAGCCATTGCTCTGAGCCAATCAACATGCAGGCAGTCTCCTCGTGCCAGTAGATGGATGTGATGCGCCCCGCCAGCTGTGTTGCCGTCAGTGGCTGGCACGTCCTCCCTGCTATTCTGTTGACGCCGGCCTCCGTTGCCACCCACAGGTGCTCCTGTCCGTCGATGGCCAGTGCGATGACGAAATCGTTGGACAGCCCATCGGCTGAACCGATATGCTCTGTGTAGCTCGTTGGCTGTGCCCCTGCGGCGATGCTGCAAGCCACGCAGCAGGCCAGGATGATGAATCTTTTAGCCATGCCTTATTGTTGAGAGTTGAGAGTTGAGAGACTTTAGACTTTAGCGTTGAGACTTTATACTATATACTTTGGTGTGCAAATGTACGAAAAAAAAAGTGGTGCAGTCCATACTTTTTCGCGTTTTTTCCCCCTTGACTGAAAAGTATATGCAGAATGACCGATTTCCGACGCTCTGCTCCCACCGCTTGTCAGTATCTTTGCAGCCGAAGAAACAACTATTGTCTTTATCATTAAAAATATCACAGCTATGAAAAGAACTATTACCTTAGTATTGCTGGCGCTGCTGACATTCGCCATGGCGAGCAGTGCCCAAGGCTTCCGTCGCTGGGACTTTACCAAGTGGAGCCAACGTACCATCGACAACCTCATGGCCGACGACGAGCAGGGCGACGACACGGGTTGGAGCGATGTGGAGTATCTCAACAATCCCGCCCCCGTGGACCACCGGTGCTTCTGGTATCAGGACGCCTCCAACTTTGGCACGTTGAAAGCCAACGGCGAGGTGATTGCTGAGTTGGAAGGCCTCGTCTTTGGCGAGCAATACTGCGCAAACCGCAGCTTGGCTATTGCAGTCGACTACGCATCGACCAACATCGGTACCTACGACGGAGGACAGTATCTGTGGCTGGGCATCAACAATGCGCCCTACGCCTTCTACATCTCCAATGTGATGGTGGGCGAGAAGATTACGATGAGTGTGGAGAGCCACCGCAGCGGCCAGGGACGTGGCGTGGGACTCTACGTACAGGGCGACGATGGCGAGATGAAGCTCATTGGCGACACCTTCACCCCCGACGCCAGGGAGAGCAACACCTGGGAGAACTGGATGCTGCCCGAGGGTGTCAGCGCCATGGGCGGCACGGTTAACATCTTTGTGAAGCCTACCAGCGGTTGCCACATCTACACCATTGAGGTGGGCGAGAACACCGAGGCGCGCACCGTGGGCTACCTCTATAATGGAAGCCTCGATGCTGACCTGGGCTACAAGACCATCGGCGATGACTATATGAACAATGTGACGCCTATAGAGGCCAGCAAGTCGTTTGTGGTGGACGACTTCGCCGACTACGATGCCATTGTCATCAGCTCTACTGTTGACAACGAGGAGGCCATCGCCTCGCTGAAGCAGGTGCGCCCCTTCGTACCCGTTCTCAACCTGAACCCCGAGCTGTATCCTAAATGGGGCTATGGCGAGGTGGTCGACGCTGGCATACCCTTTGCCACGGTGACCAATCCCGGCCACACCTTGTTCAAGGACCTGGCACTGGTTGAGGATCCCGATGCCGAAGTGCCTACCTCCGTGCTTATCATCAGCAACGAAATAACGTTCCCTGGCCTGCACCTGAGCAGTCTCTTTGCCGACGACCCCGTGCTGGCCGTGGCCTACAACAACGACGACGTGGTGGCCATCCACACCCACAACATCGCACACAACGGCTACATCTATATTCCTTATACTCAGGCCACCCTCTCTGATGCTGCCACACCGGGCATACTCAGCAATGCCATTGGCTTGCTCGGCAACTCGAAGGCACCTGTCACACAGGCCCCCGCTCCTACTTTCGTGCTGGAGTATGAGAACCTGTCGACCATCGTCACCATCAAGAATGCTGCGCCGCTGGCTGAGATTTTCTACACGCTCGACGGTTCCGACCCGACAGAAGACAGCCCCCGCTATACTGAGCCTTTCGTCGTTGACAAAGAGACCACAGTCAAGGCTATTGCACGCGGCGACGGCTACCTGATGAGCTCGGTGGCCGAGAAGCTTGTCGACATCCGAGAGATGGCCCCCGTGCCCACCATCAGCATGGAGGGCGAGGATGGACACACCGTCGTCACCATGAGCACCGACCTGGAGGGTGCCCAAATCTACTACAACTACAAGGGCGACAACACCACCCAAAAGAGCAGTCCCTATAATGGCCCCATCACCCTGACTCGTGGCAGGACCATCTATGCCTTCCAGACCTGTGACGGCTATCTCAACTCGAAGGTGGTCTCGGCCGAGGTCAGCGTGAAGAACCCGCACGTGCGCATTGACATTCTCTCGCAGATGGATGCCAATAAGGACACCTACTACGAGCTCACCAACAAGTCGGCAGACAATGCAGGCAACTACTTCAGCTGGGGCAAGTCCGTCGACTATCCCTACTACGACCCTGAGTTTGACGAGACGGTGGCTGGCAGCGACGGCAGCGACAGCATCATCCACCACCAGCTGAACAAAGAGGAGATTGTGGACTTCGAGAACGGCTGGAGCGTGCGCTCACGCGGACAGCAGGTGGCATGGGAGGGTGCCAACCCTGAGCTGAACTATGGTGACGCTGGTGCTCCTAACCCCGCCACCGTGGAAGACGAGAACACCTACCTGCCCATCACACCCTTTATCCTGAACCTCGCCGACTGGAAAACATCCAATCCCGCCAGCGCCAAGATACAGACCACGCAACCCATTGCCGGACCGTTCGACTACACGGCCTACATCATCAACTACAAGGGCTCGCCCACACCTCGCTTGGTGGTTGAGGTGGCCACCGACCCCGAAGCCAACGATGCAGGATGGACGCAGTTGGGCGACACACTCGACCTGAATCCCACGCGCCGACTCTATCAGATGTACGTGCGCAGCTACGAGGAGACCACTCCTGTCTACACACGTCTGCGTACCGTTAACAATGGTCCTCGCGCTGGTGTATTCAACATCTACATCACCAACGAGGGTGAGGAGTCGAAGAAGCTCATCCAGGAGCAGATGGACGGCATCACCGAAGTGGAGCACAGCATCAGCATGCCTGAAGGCATCTACAACATCAGCGGTTCACGTCAGAACGAGTTGCGAAAGGGAATGAATATTATTGTGAATGCTGACGGCAGCGTCAGGAAGGTATTAGTGAAATGAAAATAAACCGATTGCTTAGTATTGCGGTAGTCATCTCGGCTACCGCAATGCCCTTAGAGGCACAGAACACCCCCGTCAGCCAGATGGAGAAGCTCGACCGTGGGCTTATCGCATTGCCTGCATCAGGATCAGGCATGTTCGTCAGTTGGCGTTCGCTGGGCTACGATGCAGATGACACAAGTTTTGAGTTGCTGCGCAACGGCGAGAGCCTGGCCAAAGACCTCTATGCCACCAACTACACTGATGCAGCAGGAAAGACGACCGACAGCTATCAGGTGGTGACCATGGTCGATGGCACTGCCGTCGATACCACGGCTGCCGTCAAGCCTTGGGCACAGCGTTACTTGAAGCTGGTGCTGCAGCGTCCGCCGAAGGGAGCCAACGGAGGTTCGTACAATCCTAACGACTGCTCCGTAGGCGATGTCGACGGCGACGGCGAATACGAAATCTTCGTCAAATGGGACCCATCCAACTCCAAGGACAACTCGCAGGGCGGTGTCACTGACAATGTCTTCATTGACTGCTACAAGCTCAGCGGCACACGCCTCTGGCGCATCGACCTGGGACCAAATATCCGTGCTGGTGCCCACTATACCCAGTTCATGGTCTACGACTTCGACGGCGATGGTCTTGCTGAGATGATGTGTAAGACTGGCCCCGGCTCCAAGGACGGCAACAGCCACTACGTGAACCAAGTGGCTACCGAAGACGTCATCAAGAACGCCAGCAATACCGCTGTTCATCGCAATGGCGACGGAAAGATTACTGGCGGACAAGAGTACCTCACCGTATTCAACGGACTGACGGGCGAGGCCGTACACACCATCTTCTACAATCCCAACCGCGATACTGGCTATGGCGGGGCAGCCACAGGCACATTCAATTGGGATGACCGCAGTGGACATACCGACTATGCAGGCTACGGCAACCGTGGCGAGCGTTTCCTCGCTGGTGTTGCCCAGCTTGACGGCCCAGACAAACCTGCCAGCGGCATCTTCTGCCGTGGATACTATACCTTCGCCTTCATTTGGGCTGTGGACTTCGACGGGCAGTTGCTCCATCAGCGTTGGTTCAGCTCGCATAAGTCCAAGAACAGTTACACGGTGACCACCTACGATGCTGACGGCCAGGGCTCCAGCAAAACCTTCTCGGGTTGCAGGCCCACCAGCGGCGGGGGCAGCGGCACGATGTACGGCAATGGCAACCACAATATGTCGATTGCTGATGTTGATGGCGATGGACGCGATGAAGTCGTTTGGGGCGCAGGTGCACTCGACGACGACGGCACGCTGCTCTATGGCACAGGCTTTGGCCATGGCGACGCCCTCCACCTTAGCGACCTGAATCCTGACCGCCCCGGACTGGAGATGTTCCAGGTGCACGAGGAGAAAGGCACCTACGCCTGGGACGTGCATGATGCACGCACTGGCGAGATACTGCACAAAGGCGGACCCGAGGGCGTGGACAATGGGCGAGGCATGGCCGGCAACTTTGGAACTGACATCCGCGGAGCCGTCTTCTGGAGCAAGGAAGCCGCAGTGCGCAGTGCTATTACAGGAGAGTCTGTATCTACGAAGAAAGGGTCGAATAACTTCCGCATCTACTGGGACGGCGACCTCCAGGAGGAGCTGCTCGACGGCAACAAGCTCGACAAGTGGAGCAGGAACGGTACGTCACGCCTTGTTACCTTCAGCGACCTAGGCCCCAGCAACACCTGCAACAGTTCGAAGAGCACTCCCAACCTCTCGGCCGATATTCTGGGCGACTGGCGTGAGGAGGTCATCCTCTGGCGAGCCAGCGACGCTGAGACCTGCCTGGCCATCTACTCTACCAACACACCCACCAACTACCGTGTGCCCACTCTGATGCACGACCATACCTATCGTATGGGCATCTGTTGGCAGAATACAGCCTATAACCAGCCGCCACACCTGGGCTACTACCTGCCCGACATGAACATGCCAGGCATGACTGATGCAGGCAAACGATTCGTGGTGAAGCTCGAAGAGCCTATAGACTGGACGTTCACCACCAGCAACACCAAGACGATGGAGTTCAACGGCTACACCTTCAATGGCGCAGCACAGGAAGGCATGCCACAAGGCGTCGCCTACACCATCGAGGGCGAGGAGAACCCCACGCTCAACATCAAGGGTGCCTTCCATGAGGCAGGCAACTACACATTCAACTTCACGCTGACTGGCACCAAGGGTAATCGTGTACCCGTGAGCATCAGCGCTGCATGTCGCAGCAACGAGCAGGTGTCAGGCGTCGTTCGTCAGTGGGATTTCTCCAAGTGGAGCCAGCAAACCATCGACAACCTCACAGCCGATGCTGATAAGGGCGACGAGACTGGATGGAGCGACGTGGAGTACCTCAACAAGATGGAGGCCGTGGACAACCGCTGCTTCTGGCTTCAGGATGAACAGTCTGGCGAAGTGAAGGCCAATGGAAAGTCCATCACTGAGCTGCAAGGACTGATGTTTGGCGATGCTTATTGCCAAGGACGTTCTCTGGCCATAGCCATCGACTATGCCTCTACCGACATTGGTAACTATGCTGGAGGACAGTACCTCTGGCTGGGCATTGGCAACAACCCACCTTATTGCTTCTATATCCCCAATGTCATCGTCGGCCAGCCCATCACCATGAGCGTAGAGTCGCATCGCAGCGGACAAGGCCGAGGCGTGGGTATCTACGCCTTGGGTGACAACGGCAGCTTCCTACAGATTGGAGACAACTTCACACCTGATGCCAGGAGCAGCTACACCTGGGAGGACTGGGTGCTGCCCGACGGTGTGACCAGTATTGGCGGACAAGTTGACATCTACGTCAAGAACACCAGTGGATGCCACATCTACGACATCAGTGCCGTGGTGGCTGACAAAAAAGATACGGGCATCGATGCCCTGCCTTCCTCCACCGACCCTAAGTCCACTGTCATCTTCAACCTCAATGGGCAGCAGGTGGCTTCACCACAGCATGGGCTGTACATCATCAACGGCCGGAAAACGGTGTTGAGATAAACGCCAGCAGCCAATCCTTAATAATATCGACCCCGACAGTCATCAAGTGGCTGTCGGGGTTCATAACCTACAATAACGCTTATGGAACGAATTGCAAGACTTATCGCAGCAACTGCACTTTTGACATTCAGTCAGCCGACAGAATCGCAGAGACTGGTAGAAGACCCAAACGTGTTCAAGGACATCACCATACGTGCCGACGTGCGCAACACGCGCTTTCTCATCCCCTCACCGGCAGGCAAGCTTCGCAAGGCAGGCAAGCCCATGGCTTTCTTCTGCGGCGACTCCACCATGCGCAATGGGTCGAAGGGCGACGGTGGCATACAGGGGCAGTGGGGATGGGGACTATTTGCCCAGGAATGGTTCGATGCCGACGAGCTCGTCTGTGAGAACCACGGCATGGGAGGGATGTCTTCCCGCACCTACTATACCAGCGACCTTTGGCGGAACGTGAAGAACGCCCTAAAGCCCGGCGACTACGTTATCATCAGCTTCGGCCATAACGACGGAGGCAGCAACTGGGACACAAAGTCGAGCATTGGCGGGACATCGGCCACGGAGACGCGTACGGTGAAAAAGAGCGATGGCACTACCGAGACGGTGTATACCTTCGGGCAGTATCTGCGCTTCTTTATCGACGAGACCCGTGCGAAAGGTGCCATCCCCATCCTGTGCTCTCGCACGCCGCGCTATGGGTTCACCAACGGCAAGCATAACATGGAGACCAACTACCGATCCTGGGGAAAGACTATCGCCCAGGAGAAAGGAGTGAGCTATATAGACCAGGAAGCTATGGTCAGCGAGCACTATAACGTCTTCGGCGAATGGAAGACCTATCAGATGTATTGCGCCGACCAGTCGCTCCACCCCGGCCTGCGTGGTGCCTGGGAGTGTGCCTATGGAGCTGCACGGGCTATTGCCGCCGACCCTGAGAATCCACTCTATGAATACCTCATCGACATGACTCCCGCCAAGCTTGACATAGAGCGCACTGAGGGTAAGCCCTACACCTTCACCATCGGAGGAACGGACAAGACGAGCGCCCGCGACTGCTATCGGTCGGGCGACTGGTATCTTGTCTACAACACCATGCAGCCTGGCGACAGCGTCATCATGCGCTTTGGCCAGTCGGAACTGACATCCACACAGGCAGGCAGCGAACTGGGCAGCCTGCAGTCGGCGGATGACAAACAGAGCAACCTGAGCATGTCGGCCACGAAGCGCAATGAGATGGTATACAGCTATGGTTGGTACATCCATTTCTTCGTCAACGACTGCCTGGAGCGAGGTGCCATTCCTGTACTGGTGAACGACAAGGACTGGACACCCGATGTCATTAAGGGCTGGAATCAGACGTTGGCTAAAAAGTTCAACATCGAACTGCTTGAGTCAAACAAATACAAATATAACATCACCGTCAATTGCAATGGCAGCCAACTGGCTACGCTCATCTCAGGAACCATCTATGAAGACGAGACGCTGACCATCCCTTACCCCCGGTACTACAACCTCAACGGACATCTCTACGTGACCGAGCCCACCGACGGGAAGTATCAGCTCCAGTTGTCGCTTCACGCTCCACAGGACATTGCACTCGACTATCAGGATACCAACATTAGCGACGCTATCCTGTTCTCCGAGGCCGAGGACATCAAGGCCCTAAAGACGGTGCAGAACGAGGGATGTTCGAGTGCTGCTGCTGCCTATGCCGCCAGTGACACCAAGCTGCTC
Organism: uncultured Prevotellaceae bacterium; assembly: GCA_947168045.1. Taxonomy (GTDB): domain Bacteria; phylum Bacteroidota; class Bacteroidia; order Bacteroidales; family Bacteroidaceae; genus Prevotella. The sequence goes on along the minus strand of CAMVKN010000004.1, from coordinate 105,651 downwards.
AGACTTTCTCCCGGAACATATACCCTAACTGCTGCCGCCATCGGAGGCGAGATGCAGTTCAAGGCTGGCCAGACGGAAGTGCTGACGATGGATGCCTCGTCCTCATGGAACGAGCTGCGCAGTGAAGCCTTCACGCTGACCGAGCCTGCCGACCTGCTTTTCAAGGGCGGATCGGGACAGGACTCCGCACTCGACTATTTCTTCTTGCAGAGCACAGACGGCACTGTCGTCAACGAGCTATCGCGCTGGGACTTCGCCAACTGGAGCGCTGCTACCATAGCCAACCTTACCGCCGATGCCAATGCAGGCGACGAGACGGGATGGAGCGATCAAGAATACCTTGGCTCGTCGACACCCGTCGATAACCGATGCTTCTGGTACCATTCCGACACCGACTATGGCACCGTGAAGGCCAACGGCGAGGTGATAGCTGAACTCGACGGACTCTACTTTCCAGAGGAATACTGCAAACAGCGCAACCTGGCCATCGCCGTCGACTATGCCTCTACCTCCATCGGCACCTATCACGGCCCACAATACCTGTGGCTGGGCATTGCCAACACTATTTGTTTTGTCATCCCCGACGTGAAGGCAGGTACGGAGATCAAGATGGCCGTGGAGTCGCACCGCAACGGTAGCGCGCGCGGCGTACAGCTTTTCTTGAACAACGGTACACTGACCAACATCGTCAAGGGGGTCGAGCTGAAGGATCCCAATGGCAAGGCTGTGCCAGTGCCCGATGCCTATACCGAGCAGACATGGCTCGTCCCTGAGGATGCTGGCACGGTCGACGTGCTGGTCTACAACACCAGCGGATGCCACGTCTACTACGTCGAGGCCTATCAAGCCACTGGTTCCGCGACCAACAGCATCACTCCTCACTCATCACTGATTGCTCCTCAGCCGTCCACAGGTATCCTCTACAATCTCCAAGGCACGCCAGTGAACCATCCCTCTAAGGGCATCTACATCCGCAATGGCAGGAAAGTCGTAATCAGATAGACGTTACATTAATAAAATAAGAAAGGAACATGAAAAGAAAAATCATTACAGCTGTTCTTACAGCGTTGGTACTAAGTACATCATGCGCGGCAGTAAAAAAGGAAAGAAAGCAGGAAAAAGCCACTTCCCTTGAGGTGTCGTTCAACTATCAGCGCCAGAACGACCACGGTTCCAACCAGTATGCCGTATGGATAGAAAACGAAAGCGGCGACGTGGTGAAAACGCTCTTTGTCACTTTGTTTACGGCGAAAGGCAGGGCAAGGGGCGACGAGAAACCCGTACGCGGCTACATCAAGCGCCCCTATTGCGTGCCCAACTGGGTAAAGGCAGCAAAGGCCGACAACCTCTCTGACCAGCAGATAGACGCCGTGTCAGGTGCCACACCACAGGTCAGCGGCCTACAGACTTTCACCTGGGACTTTACCGACCAAGAGGGCAAGAAGGTTGAATACGGCACCTACAAAGTGTTTGTCGAAGCCACATTGTTTGATCCAAGTTCCATCACCTACTCAGGCACATTTACCATTCCAGGCAAGCCCGGCGAGAGTGTCACGTTCTCTTCCCAAATCACTGAGCCCGACGAGAAGCATAAGGACATGGTGACGGAAGTGAAGGCTGTGCTGAGATGAACTGAGTCACAAAGCAAGTGGGCAGAGTGGCGTTTTTCCGTTTTGACCTAAAACCGTGTGCTAAAAGACGGATTTCTGCCCCTGCCCTTTGCTTTTTCTGCGCTACCTTTGCAGTCGAAAAGAGTATTATTTGTTAATTTACTAACCTTAAAAAAAACAAAAACATGAAAAAGAAAATCTTTACACTCATTATGGCTGCATTCGCTGCAGCCGGGGCTGGGGCACAGATCAGCTCGCTGCCCTTCACTGCCGACTTTGAGGAGACGACGGCTCCCTTCGACGCTGGCATCGTGAAAGCCGCCACGGAAATCGGAAACGTGCTCTGCGTGAGCAACACCACCGCCACGGCATCCTTCGCTGTGGGCGGCGAGGGTGCCTACGCCATCGCCGAAAACGAGGAGGTCACCGTTCAGTTCAGCGGACTGCAGGGCTGGGCTGGCGACGAGTCGACGTCGACCATCCAGCTCGTCAACTCCGACGGCGTGGTGCTCGTGGGCTACACCTACACCCGCAAAGCCTGCCAGGTCACCGACGTGCAGCTGGGCGGACAGACCGCTGCCGGATTCGCTCCCTTCACCGGTCAGGCCAACTTCAACAACAACAAGAGTGCCAACGGCTTCACCCACAACCAGCACTATGTGAACACCGAGAACTACACGCCGAAGGTGACCTTCAGGGTGCACGGAAGGGGAGCCGTCACCTTCAACATGGTGTACCAGCCGGCCAAGAAAGCCCTGCAAGACATCACCTACTCGGCCAACCTCGATGGGGTGAAGATGGACTTGGCCAAGATTGTCATCAGCGACAACTGCACCAACGAAGACCGCTCCATCGGTATCGACAACCTCTCCATCACTTCAGCTGAGAAGGTGCTCTACAAGTACGTCATCAACTACGTCGACGAGAACGATGTGGTGGTGAAGAAGGAGGAAGGCTCGGCCGAGAAGGGCACGAAGATTGACATCACCACCGACCCCGTCTGGGCCGACGGCGTGAAGTACTATGTGGAGGGCAACGACAGTGAGGATAACCTCGTTGACGAGAGTAACAACACCGTCGTCACCGTCCGTGTGAAGCAGGCCGCCACTTATAAGTACACCGTCGTTGCCACCGATGGTACCAACACCCTGGCCACGCTGGCCGACAAGGCTTACTTCGAAGGCGAGACCGTGGGCTACGCTTATCCGCGCTACTTCAACGTCGGCGGCACGCTCTTCAAGAAAGATCCCACCGACCAGGTCTACAACGGCAGCTTCAAGCTCGACGAAGATGGCAAGCTGGTGGAGGCTGTCTATGCTGCTACCGAGACCACGGACGTTGTCTTCTTCACGGAGGCAGAGGATATTGCCGGACTGAAGGTGTGCACCACGGGCACCGTGGCCGACCGCTGTTCCTATCGTGCCGGAGCCTACACATCGGAAGATGCCAAGATTGTGAAGCTCGCAGCTGGCACCTACAAGCTCATTGCTGCTGCCTATGGCGGCTCCTATACCTTCAAGGCTGGCGACGCCGAAGTGCTCAATATCGCTTCTGCTGGTTCGTGGCGTGAGACCGTCAGCGAGGAGTTCACTCTCGCTGAAGCTGCCGACCTCACCTTCGTGGGAGGCTCTGGCGAGGCTGGCTCGCTCGACTATGTGGTGCTGCAGAGTACCGACGGTACCACCACTGCCATCAACACCGTCAAAGGCGAGCATAGGATGCAGGCCGACGCCATCTTCACCCTCAGCGGACAGCGCGTGGAGAAGCCTGTCAAGGGTCTCTACATTGTGGGTGGCAAGAAGGTCATCATCAAGTAAGCAACTCAAGTAGTAAAGGAGTAAGGAGTTGTGGAGTAAGGAGCAGTGTCTCCTTTACCTCCACATCTCCTTACTCCTTTACTCCTTACTCCACACCTCCTTACTCCACACCTCCTTACTCCATTTCATGATGAAACCGTTTCTCCTCTCCTCTATGCTGTTGGCCATCTCGCTGATGGCTTCGGCGCAACCCCGCTTCAGCCAGGCTCATGGCCTTTACGACCAGGAGAGCCTCACGGTGGAGCTAACCACCGACGATGGGGCTGCAGAAATCAGATACACCACCGACGGATGCCCGCCCACGGCTGAGAGCCAGCTCTACACCGGTCCGCTCACGCTGACGCAGACCACCGTGCTGCGCGCCGTGGAGGTGACAGATGGCGAGCTGACATCGCCCATAGCCACCAGCACCTACATCTTCGTGTCGTCGGTGCTCAGCCAGCCGGCGCTGCCCGAAGGCTATCCTGCACAATGGGGGCACTACTCCCAGCAGAGGGGAACCGCCACTGCCGACTATGAGATGGACCCCGAGCTGCTGGCCGACACTACCTTCAGCCAGCGAGTGACAGAGGGACTCTACTCGCTGCCCATCCTGAGCATCGTGTCGGACAAAGACCATTTCTTCAGCCATGAGAACGATGAGGAGCGCGGCGGCATCTACATCTTCACTGGCCCGCCCGTTGGCGACAATACCGGCCACGGGTGGACGCGCCCCGTCAGCGTGGAGCTGATGGGAGGGCCGCAGCAGCACGACATGCATGCCGACTGTGGCATCCGTCTGCACGGCGGTCATGGCCGTCTGGCTGAGAAGAACCCTAAGCATTCGTTCCGCCTGGTCTTCAAGAAGGAGTATGGCCAGGGCAAGCTGGCATATCCCGTTTTTGGCGAGCCGCAGGAGTTCGACCAGCTGGTGCTGCGCTGCCACTTCGGCTATTCGTGGCAGCACTGGGATGCCACGCAGCGCCCTGTGGCACAATACACCCGCGACGTCTGGGCCCGCTGCATGCAACAGCGGCTGGGCGGCATCGGCGTGAAGGCGCTCTATGTACACCTGTTCATCAACGGACTCTACTGGGGCCTGTACAACATTGCCGAGCGCGTTGACGACCTCTTCGGTAAAGACCATCTGGGAGGGAAGAAGTCCGACATCGACGTGGTGAAGATTGAGGAAGACGGCGGCAACCACATCGAGGCCTCAGAAGGCGACCTCGACGCATGGAACCTGATGGTAGAGACTGCGGAGAAGGCCGAGAACAACACCTATTACTATCGGCTGCAGGGCAAAGCCGCCAATGGCGACGACGATCCGGCGCTGGAGCCATTGCTCGACATCGACGGCTTCATCGACTACATGCTCATCAACCAGTATGGTGGCAATACAGACTGGGACCACCACAACTGGCATGCCCTGCGCCGCAAGGGCACCGACAGCCAGGGCTTCCGTTTCCTCTGCTGGGACACCGAGGCCATCTTCTTGGGCGAGGACGACAATGTACTGACGAAGCTGAATCGTGGCGGCTTCCCCACGGGCATCTTCAACAACCTGCTGAAGAACCCCAAGTTTGCCCGCCGCTATCTGAACCGCGCCCAGGAGCTGCTGGCCGACGATGCCCCCTTGGGGCAGCAGTCGGTGGTCGAGTTGTGGGACAGCCTCTATCACACCATCGAGACGGCCATCTATGCCGAGTCGGCCCGTTGGGGCGACTATCGCCGCGATGTGCACCGCTATCAGTCCGCCGATGAGGTGTTCACCCCCGACGTCCACTACATGACTGAGCGCAACCGTCTGCTCACCCAGTATTTCCCTTATCGCACCCAGCACGTGTTGCAGCAGATAATGGCATTTGTCGACACCAATGCTGACAACTTCGACATCCCCGACGACTGGACGCAGCTGACGGCTGACATGTTCCAAGAGTGGGATGGCAACACGGCCACCTCGCACCCGACGGGCAACAACATCGATGTGGCATGGAGGATGAACCAAAACGTGGGGGGAGGCCAAGCCGTGGCGGGCAGCGAGAACCTGATTTACAACCAGTATGCCGATCTGACCGCATACGACAAGATGGTCATCTTCGGCACTGGAAAGGAACTGCGTGTGGTGGGCAACAGGCTGGAGGACCATGGCGACTACAAGCAGATCAAGGTGACCTTCGGCCCTGACGACCCCTATTGGGATGGCACGATGAAGGCCATCGTGCTGCCATTGGCCGACCTGAAAGCCGTCGCCACCTATCAAGGCGCACAGCGCAGCGATGACTTCCTCCACCTGCACGTGCTGAAGGTAGAGCGCGGAGCCAGCGCCAACGTCAGTGCCGTCTATCTGACACCGTCGGTGCCTTCGAGCATTGCCCATGCAGTGACGGCCCACGGCGGCGACAACCACCTCTACAACCTCAGCGGACAGCTGGTCACCCGCCCCACGCCAGGCATCTACGTCAGGGGCGGCCGCAAGGTGGTGGTGAGGTGATGCGCCGTCAGTCGTAGGGGGTGTCCGACGGATGCTTCCTGTCGCGCACGCACACCTCCCAGACCTTACAGCAGCGGGCGCTGCCCTTGGGGCCGTCGACGGTGAGTGTCACCACATAGTGGGCATAGTCGCGGGCATAGGTGTGCGTGGGGTTTTGCTCTGTCGATGTGGTGCCGTCGCCGAAGTCCCAGTGCCACGTGGTGATGGGGCCGTAGCTCTGGTCTCGGAAACAGACGGTGCGGGTGTCGGGCACCACGGTGAAGGTCCAGTTGCACTCCACGTCCTTGCGCAGCTGTGGTTCCAGGGGCATCAGCGTGAACAGCCGTTGCATGGAGGCGTTGCCATACATCTTGTGATGCCTGGACAGGTTCCAGAAACCATTGTTCTGCGTCTGTCCGTCGTAGTCGATGACTGCCCAGCAGAGCCCTATCTTCTTGTTCTCATAAAGCCGGCTCTCCACCGACTTTTCCGGGCCTTCAGCACTGGCATGGTCGAAAGGCGTGATGTAGAACTCCATGCGCAGCCGTCCGCTCTCCCCGTGGCTGAAGCTGTAGTCGTAGGCATAGTTGGCGTAGGGCAGGTATTTCAGCCACTGCTGCGGCCCCCACACCATGGTCCACGACTTGCCCTCCGTTGGTGGCGTCATGATGTGGTAGTTCTGTGCATGGCGGTTCTGAAACTCGAAGAAGGCGTCCATGCGGCTCATCACCTGCGGGTTCGGGCGTAGCTCATCGGTATGTGGTCCCCCTGACAGGTCGCCGTCCACCACCACCTCGTAGGTGTCGTTATGCAGGCTCAGCCTGTCGAAGTCCCAGAAGTCATCGTAGGCCTCGTAGAGGAAGTAGAGGCGGTTCAGCCCGTTGACCCACCCCACCTTCACCTTGACGTCGAGCGTCGAGCGGTCGACGGCTTTGTGCTTGCCGGTGTCGTCCCACATGTCGTCGATGGTCACGCTGTATGCATCGGGCACGATGTCCCAGTCGCTGAAGTCGCCGTCGATGCGTGGTATTTGTGTCCTTGGAAACTGGAACACCTTGAAGCCGGGTTCTGTCACCTGCAGCTGGCTTGCGGTTTGCGACTGCAGGGGCGCCAGATGGTCAGACTGTGCATTTGCGGTCATGGTCAGCAAAGCCGTCCAAAGTAGGGCCAGACGCTTTCTCATGGTGTTAATAGGTAAACAGTTCAACTCTTTGGAACGATGGCTCTGGGCGACCGAAGTTCAGCCCTTGTCCTGAGAATCCCTCATCGACGGCGTAGAGCAGGTCGTAGCGAAGCTGTATCTCGTCACCGTTCAGCCACCGGCCTTCCTGCCACCGGCCCTGCTCATCGAAATCGCCCTCGGTGACCTTTGCTAAGCCCACGATGCTTTCACCCGTGGCAGGCAGGAAGGTGATGCGGACATTGGAGCCCAGGAAAAGGTAGCTGTCGTCGTCCTGACGGATGGCGATGGCATAGCCAATGGCATCGGGGGCGTAGGTGCCGCCGGTGAGCTGTGGTGCTCCTCCGTTGCGCATGCCACTGGAAATCAGTTCACAGACGATGCGCACGTCACCCAGGCTGATGGTGTCTTTCACCCGCATGGGGTTGTCACCCTTCAGCCAGGCTGCACCGATGCGGCCTTCGGCCTGTGCCTCCAGCACCATCGGGGTTATCCTGCCCACCTTCTGATAGAAGCTGCGGAAGGTGGCATTCACGTCGTCGTCGCAATTGCGCTCAAAGCCAAATGGTGAATAGCCGATGGCCCCCTCGGCACCGATGGCGTAAGCCGCGTTGGCAGCGCCGTTCTGGCCGGAGCGCGACTCAGGAATGAACACCGGATTGCCGCTGCGGGCGTAAAGTTCCAGCTGACGGGGGAAGTCGTTCAGGTAGATGTCGGGCGAGAGGATGTCGATGTGCGGGGCAGCAGCACGCCAGATGTCGTGGTTCTGTGCCTGCGGACCGCCTGAGGGGTAGTTGCCGGGGCGCGTGTCCTCAGGCTGTACTATCCAGGCATTGACGAATGTGGGCAGCGCATACTCCTTCTTTCCGGCCTCGGTGATGCGATCCATGTAGGAGGCGTAGTGCCAGGCCATGAAGATCTCGGCAGCACGGTCGGCAGGACTGAACACCTCTTCCCATGTGCCCTCAGTCTTGCAGCCGCCGGCCTCCCAGGCTTGGCGCGTCTCAGGCAGCAGACTGTCACGATGGGCCGTGAGCCAGCCGGTCAGCGCCTGGGGCACCGGGCCCTTGTAGGCCGTCTCGGCCAAAGGACAGTAGTCGCGGGGATGGCCGTGCAGCCCTACCTCGTTCTCCATTTGTATCATCACAACGGTCTGCTGCTGGGCATCGGCCTCCTTCAGGTGTCGCATCATGGCGGCAAATGCCTTTGCATCAGCCTTGCAGGTCTCGTCGCCCAAGGTGGTCAGTATGGGCAGCGACTTGCCCTCGGGTGTCTGTGCCAAGGGGAATCGCTGGGTGTCGCGCTTCACCCATGTCGGGGTGTAGCTGGTGATGCCGTTCTTCCATGAGCCGAACCAGAGCAAGGCGAGCTTCATGCCGTGGCTGCGTGCATCGGCTAACAGATGGTCGACCACGGTGAAATCGAACTGTCCTTCTACGGGTTCCGTCTGTTCCCACGACACCACTGCCAAAACGGTGTTCACGCCTGCTTCCTTCAGCTTCTGCCAGTAAGGGGCCAGATAGGCACGGCTCGACGATGTGGAGTTGCCCAGCTCACAACCCAAGACCAGCCAAGGCTGCCCCTGCACGATGAGCTGCGTCACGCCGTCACGCTTCTCCAGATGTGGCGGCTCCTGCATGGTGGCGGCTTTTTCTCTTTCTTGCGAGCAGCTCACTGTCATGAGTGCCGTTGCGAACAGCATTGCTATTATTTTGTTCATGAGTCTTCCTGATTGATTTGATGAATGATTCACCCTATTTGTATCGGTCAATCAGGTGCTGGGGCAGTCGGACGATGCAGATGTTCATCGAACGGCCGTCGTCGGAGAGCATGGCCGACTGTATCTCTATCTCTGTGCCGTCGGGCTTGAAGGTGGGGTGCACATGGTCGCGTGCCGTTGTCTTATGACCAGCCGTGAGCAGGATGCGTTCGCCCGTATGGCGGTCGATGAGCCACAGTTCGCGGGCGAAGTCGTCGCCTGCCACCCAGTGACCGTCCTGACTGCCCGCCACATGCCAGAAGTTGTCGCCGGGCACCTGTCCTTCGAGCGTCAACTCACGGGTGCGCATGTTCACCACGGCAATGCCCGTGGCGTATTCTTTCGTTCCCGCAGGTCCCCAGTCGTCAGAGGTGGCAAACGACTCCAGTCCGGCTATCGTCTTCTGCTCTCCCTTGTTGATGGGGCGGTGGCCGATGATGGCAATCACCAGCTCGTCTTCGCTGATCACGGCCTCGTGCGTCACCCAGTCGTACTCCGTCTCACGGTAGATGGGTCGCAGCCCAGTGCCGTCGGCGTTGCAAATCCACGTGCGCTGTGGTGCCTTGCCGCCCGTCTCCCAGCAGAAGATGACCTCGCCGGGATGCCAGGGGTTGCCCTGGATGTGCCCCACCTTGAAATGCACGGCGCATACCATCTCCGACTTGCCCGTCGTCAGGTCCATCTTGCCTATGCCACCCGGGCCGGCACCCATCTTGCGCGGGCCGAAGTTGGGGGCTATCTGCTCGGCAATAGGATATTTGCGGGCATACTCCTTGTCTAACCGGAAGTAGACCATCGTCTCGCTGCCGTCCAGCGCCATGTCGCCCTCGCTGCACATGTCGGCAGGAATCACGCCGCAGAGGCGCTCGTACGCCTGTTTACCTTTCAGCCTGCCGGCCTCGCTGTCGGCAAAGAGCTTCTCGAGGTTGATTTCCACCACTTCCATGCCCGTGCGCTGGTTATCCTTGTCCTTCCTGACGCGCATGATATAGAGGTTCATCGACTTGCGGGCCACGCAGAGCATGCCGGTGTATCCGCCCTCCGTCACCTGCACCATGTCGCCCGTCTCTTCATTCACCGCCATGGCCTCGCCCCTGACGCGGTCGCTGCGGAATATCACCCATCGGCCGTCGGCGGTCCACTGGTTGTGGGTCTGATAAATCTTTGAGTCGCCCGTGCCGCTCTTTGACGTGAGGAACACGAGTTCGACGCCAGTCTTAGGGTCGTTAATGACTTTGCGCTCCGAAGGGAAGCGGCGCCCTATCTGGGCCAGCAGGGGTGCAGCGCAGAGCACCGCCAGGCAAAGGGCTATAAGCCTCACCCCCCGACCCCTCCCGCGGGGGGGAGGGGAGTATATAGACCTGCAACGGATGACGGGGGTGCGGCTGCTACGGCGCAGCCATTCCCCTCCCTTCGAGGGGAGGGGCAGGGGTGGGGTCTGAAAATCTTTCATCATAAGCTATTGTCCTAAGTTATTTTTTTACGATTACTTAATATCTTATCTGTCCGTCATAGTTGAAGATGGGCTGGGCGGTAGGCACCTCCTCGTCATAGAACTGCACGGCCGAGTCGTTCAGCTTTGGGTGCTGCTGCTTCAACAGACGGATGATTTCTGCACCCGCCCAGATGACGGGGCCATAGCCGTGGGCGGCCATCACGTGTACGGGACGGTAGGCGTAGAAGGCGGCATCGAAGCCCATGCCCGTCCCCACGCAGACGTTCTCCACCTGCCCCTTCGCGTTCACTTGCGACGCTACGGCGTGCCATCCCATCAGGGCCACAGGGCCGAAGGCCTTGGCATCAATCCATCCTTGGCAGACGGCATGAGCCAGACAATAGGTATAGATAGCTGTGGCCGAAGTTTCGAGGTATGTGTCGGCACGGTCGAGCAACTGGTGCCAGAACCCGTTGTGATGCTGCAGTCGGGCCAGACCCTCGGCATGCTGGCGCAGCAGGTCGCATAGCTGCTGCCATTGCGGATGGGTGGTGGGCAGCGCGTCGAGCACCTCGCACAGCGTCAGCAGGGCCCATCCGTTGGCACGCCCCCAGAAGAAGGCGGGATGGGGCTGCATGGCCTCCACCCAGCCGTGGCGGAACAACTGCTTGTCGGGCACCCACATGCGGTCGGCAAACTGCAGCACCTGGCGTGCCGCCTCGTCGTAGTAGCGAGTCTCGCCAGTCAGCCGTCCCATATAGGCCACGGTGGGAATGCCCATGAACATATCGTCGAGCCATACCGTATTCTTCTGCGGGCGCAGGCGCGCGAAGGTGCCGTCGCCCAGGCGGTACTCCTTGTTGATGATATAGTCGGCGTAATGGTCGATGAGCGGCCTCAGTGCGGTCGCCTGTGCGTCACCCCTGCCCCCAGCCCTTTCGCTTAGCAGTGCCTTGATCATCGAACAGCACACTGCTCCTGCATCGTCCAGGGCGTGTGGGTCAATGACACGGCGTATGTTGCCGTCAATAGACTTGTTCTTGACATAGATTTTCTGGAACACCGGTGCGATGTCGGCCAGCAGCTGGTGGCGCTTCAACACGTAGTCGCGGTAGGCAGCATCGCCCGTCGCCGCATAGGCTGCCAGCACCCCTGAGTAGGTGACGCCCCATTCGTAACTCGTCAGTCGGAAACCGCCCTGCTTCAGCTGCGTGCCGGCATTGATGTCCTGCAGCCGCTTCACCTCCTGTCCCGTTTGTCTGTCAACCAGCGTGGCCGGTGTCTCCGTGTCGATGTAGCGCAGCACACGGTCGATGGTCTGCTTGACCTGCGCCGCCGTTGGCACCCCGTAGCCCACCTGATACTGTGGACGCATCAGGTGCAGCGGTGTGTTGTTGTCGTTCACCTGCTGGGCATGGGCCGTCGACGGGCTGCCGAGTGTGCACATCAGCAAAAAGAAGATTAGTTTTTGTTTCATCATGTTCGTTTCATTGGTTGTTTTAGCGGGACAAAGATAATCATTATTTCTTAAGACAATGTGCTGCGCGGCGCGTTTTTTTCTCTCTTGTGAAAAACTGTATCATGTTTGACGGATTTCCGTCGGTTGCTTTCCGTTTATTCACCCTAACTTTGCAACCGAGTTTTATTGTTGAGTGTTGAGTGTTGAGTGTTGAGTGAGTGTTGAGTGTTGAGTGTTGAGTGTTGAGCGTTGAGCGTTGAGATAAGAATGATGAATAATGAAGCGGCAGAACTATCCTCTCACCTCTAAAAAAAAACTCTCACCTCTCACCTCTAAAAAGAATATAATAATGTAACATAAAGTAACCTAAAAAATCAGCGAAATGGAAGAATCTAAAAAAAACAGACTAAAGAGCCGTTGCCCGATGTGGCAGCGACTGATGCTGATGGCCTTGATGGCTGTGGCATCGACAGTTGCTTTCGCGCAAGGTAAAGTGTCGGGAACGGTGGTCGATGCCACGGGCGAGACCATTATCGGTGCCAGTGTGGTGGTGAAGGGAACCAGCACGGGTACGGCGACCGACCTTAACGGACAGTTCACGTTGGAGAACGTGCCGCAGAATGCGACCCTTGTTTTTTCATACGTGGGCTATCGCACACAGAACATCGCCGTGGCTGGCAAAAGCCAGATGACCGTGACGCTCGAAGAAGACAAGCAACTGCTTGACGAAGTGGTTGTGGTGGGCTATGGCGTACAGCGAAAGAGCGACGTGACCGGTGCGTTGACCCGTGTAGGTGAAAAGGAACTGAACACCAAACCCGTGAGCAATGCCTTCGAAGCCCTTCAGGGCAAGGCTGCCGGTGTGGACATCACCACGAGCGAGCGTCCAGGCACCGTGGGCAGCATCATGATTCGCGGCACCCGTTCCATCTCTGCCGGTCAGGGCCCCCTCTATGTCGTTGACGGCGTGCCCCTGCAGACGGGTGGCATCGAGAGCCTAAACCCGCGAGACATTGAGTCGATTGACATTCTGAAGGATGCCTCCTCGACCGCCATCTACGGTAGCCGTGGTGCCAACGGCGTTGTGCTCGTCACGACGAAGCGTGGTCAGGAGGGCAAGATGCAACTGAGCTACAACGGTTCGCTCACCTTTGAGAAGATTGTCGACAAGAGTCCCGCCATGAGTGCCAGCGACTACATCACTTGGCGTCGATGGGCCTACTACAACTCAGCCCCCGACAAGTACACCCCTGGCGACCAGCCCACACAGGAGCAGGACAGAAACTTCTTCAGTGGCGACGACGTTGCCCTGGCCAATGTGATGAAAGGATGGGCCGGCGGTTCATGGGACGGAAGCAAGGTGACCGACACCGACTGGACCGACTATGTCACGCAGACAGGTCTCACCCAGGAGCACACCGTCAGCGCCCGCGGTGGCACTAAGAACCTCGCAGGGTTTGTGTCGTTCGGCTACCTGCGCAACGAGGGCACCCAGAAGGGGCAGACCTTTGAGCGTTACAACTTCTCAGCCTCCGTCGACGTGCAGGGTACCAAATGGCTGAAGGCCGGAGCGTCGCTCTATGCCTCGATGGGCACACTGCAATATGGCTATTCGAAGGCCTACGGCACCAGCTCAGGCCCCACCGAGCTGTATGGTGCCGCCAAGGCTATCCTTCGCTACACACTGCCCTACGACGAGGACGGCCGCATCATCACGCAGCCGGGTGGAAGCACCACCAATACCTATTCGGTGATTGACGAATGGACAAAATCGAAGGACGAGCGCAAGAACTACCGTCTGTTAGGCAGTTTCTATGCCCAGGTGGACCTCGGCAAGATTTACGAGCCACTGACCGGACTGGTGTGGAAGACCCAGTTCGGCCCTGAGTTCCGCTACTATCGCAATGGCAACTTCCTCGACAGCAGCTCCATCAGCCGTGCCGGTGGCAACAACACCGTGAGCCGCGGCGACGGCCAGCAGCTGGCATGGACCCTGGACAACATGCTGCTCTACAACCGCTCCTTCGGTGAGCACACCATTGGCCTGACCCTGCTGCAGAGCGCCTCGAAGACCGAGACCGAGACCAGCAGCATCAGCGAGGAAAAGATTCCCATGCCGTCGTTCCTCTGGAACAACCTGGGAGCCGTTGACGTGACCGATGCCCAGTACCAGGTGGGCATAGGCTCAGGTCTCACTGGCAGCCAACTGTCATCGTATATGGCCCGTGTGAACTACTCGCTCATGGACCGCTACTTGCTGACGGCTTCGGCCCGCTGGGACGGCGCCTCGGTGCTGGCTGAAGGCAAGAAGTGGGACTTCTTCCCGTCGATGGCCCTTGGCTGGCGCATGGAGCAGGAGAACTGGTTGAAGGACCTGACCTGGATAGACCAGCTGAAGCTGCGCTTCGGCGTGGGTGTGACGGGCAATGCCGCCGTAGGCCCTTACGGCACACTGGGTATCATCAGCGCTTACTGGATGCCCTTCAGTACTGCCAACACCCAGATTCTGGTCACCAACGAACCCTACTACTCGTCAGGAGCCAACCAGATGCCGAACAAGAACCTCGGCTGGGAGAAGACCACACAGTGGAACGTGGGTGTCGACTTCAGCCTGCTGAGAGGCCGCATTGGCGGTACGATTGATCTGTACACATCGCGCACGAAGGACCTGATTCTCGACATGACGATACCCTCACTCTCGGGCTATCCGTCGATGAAGACCAATGTAGGCCAGACCAAGAACAAGGGTATCGAGGTGACGCTGAACACCATACCCGTCATGACGCGTGACCTGGTGTGGAACTCGAACCTGAACTTTGCCTGGCAGAAGGACGAGATAGTGGAGCTGGCCAACGGCAAGGAAGACGATATCAACAATGCCTGGTTCATTGGCGAGTCGATAGCCGTGCACTATGGCTATGAGGCCAACGGCCTCTGGCAGGAGAGCGATGCCGACGAGATGGCCAAGTTCAACGAGAACGGGCAGAAGTTCACCGCCGGTAGCGTAAGGCCGGTGGACCAGAACGGCGACTACAAGATTGACGCTGACGACCGCGTGATTATCGGCAACAAGAACCCACGCGTGACCGCAGGATGGTCGAACAGTCTGAGCTGGAAGGGATTTGAACTCACCCTCGAACTGCAGGGCCGCTTCGGCTATACCATCAGCACTGGCGGTGAAGGACAACTGGGCATGTATCAGCAGCGCGAAATCAGTTACTGGCGTCCCGACAACACTGGAGCCGACTGGCAGAAGCCCGTCTACAGCCAGGCTGGCGGCGACCCCTATGCAGGCCTGCTCGGGTTCAAGGATGCCTCGTTCATCAAGGTTCGCAACCTCTCGCTGGGCTACAACTTCAACCGCAAGTTGCTTGAGACCATTGGGCTGAGCGACCTGAAACTCTACGTTCAGGGCAGGAACCTGGGCATGCTTTACTCTTCTGTCGACTTTATGGACCTGGACACAGGCCGCACCTACTTCAACCGTGGCGTGACAGTGGGCCTGCAGGTGAATTTCTGAAGTGTTGAGCGTTTTAGTGTTTAGAGTTTAGTGTTTAGATACTTTAGAGTTAAGAATTAAAAACTGAATGCAATATGAAATCTATCAATAGCATAATAACTTGTGGGGCATTGTCGGTGCTTACCCTTATAGGAACGACCTCTTGTAGCGATGACTTCCTTCAGGAAGAGGCAGGCCACAAATACACGGATGCACTGCTTGAGACATCAGAAGGAGCCCTCTCTATGGCAGCCGGACTCTATAGCAACATTCGCTGGCACTTCGGCTACGAATGGGCCTATGGCATCACCCTCTATGGTTGTGACGAGTTCACTAATGGTGCCGATCTGACGTCGGAGCCTTGGAACACCTACGACAACCGCCTGAATCCGTTGGACTGTACACCCGCCTTAGGTGCCGCCAACAAGAACTGTCCTGCCGTGTCGGCGCTGTGGGACCAGATGTACTATGGCATCTCCACCGCCAACCTGATTATCAGCAAGGCTAACAACGTGAAGGACGAAGCCAGCCGCAACAAGGCATTAGGCGAGGCACACTTCCTGCGTGGCTACAACTACTATCGCCTGTTTTGCCAGTATGGTGGCGTAACCCTCGAGACTGAGCCCGCCAACGGCACCGTGAAGAAAAACTACACGCGTGCCAGCGAAGAGGAGACGCTGAACCTGGTCATCAGCGACCTGGAGCAAGCCTACAACATGCTGCCCACCGACAAATGGCGCGGCAACGGCACCTGGACGAAGTACACCGCTGCCCACTTCCTGGCCAAGGCACTGTTGTACCGCCAGTCGGAGCGTTGCGCATCATGGGCTGGCAAATACGACAAGAATACCGACCTGCAGCGCGTGGTCACGCTCTGCGACGAGGTGATTAAGGCCTGCCCACTGGCTGCTGACTACTGGGACCTCTATGCCAAGTGGACGGGCGTAGACTGTCCCAACGAAGGACTGTCGGAGATTCTGATGGCTGCCGAGCATAACGAGGACAAGACCACACAGGGCCGTTTCGGAAACCGTACCTACAACTACTTCGACCCGCAGTTCTCAAACTTCTCAGGCGGCTGGGTACAGCGTGGCCAGTACATCGGTGGCATGGACTTCCAGCGTTGCCGTCCTACAGAGTATACCTACTCTATATTCGACAACGTGAACGATGCCCGCATGTGGAAGACCTTCAAGACTGTCTATGGCCTGAACAATGCCGCCAAGAAGGATGCCGACGTGATGGCTGAGAACGGAATCACTGCTGAGCAAGTGCCCGACATAGGCGACGAGGGCATCATCTTCATCCTCAATAAGAGAGACGACCACCGTTTCGACGGCGAGCCTTACGGCACATTCGGACGTGGTGGCGTGGCCCACAGTTTCGTCAATCCCCGTACGGGCAAATGGGTGCCCAATGCCTTCCCGACCTTCATGAACGGACGGTATGTGCTCTTCAACTATGGCGTGAGCGGCAACACAGCCACCTCGAACGTGTTCTGTGGCATCAACAAGACGGCCGACGGCAGTCGCACGGGCGAAAAGGGCGATGCCCACCGCGACGTCATCATGGCCCGCACAGGCGAGACCTATCTCGTGAAGGCAGAGGCACAGGTGCGCATGGGCCAGTACCAGGAGGCCATCAACACCGTGAACGTGCTGCGTGCCCGTGGACAGTGGAAGGAGGGCGAAGACCGCGGCTACTACACCGACGGCTCCATGGCGTTCCTGAAGGCTGACGGAGGCATCGAGGACAACTCTACGGCTGCTGCCAATTCGGTCAAGAAGAATAAGAACAAGGGAGGCAAGGTGCTCTCCAACACCGAGGCCTACTATGCTTCGATGACCCACACTAACACCTATTATCTCTCGACAGGCATTGAAGAGACCACCGCGGCTTCCGACCTCCAGATCAAGAGCTACACCAAGCTGCCCGCCGAGGACGAGGCTGTGCTGGCCGCCATCGGCGCTTCAGGCGACTATGACCGCATGCTGAACTTCATCTTCAATGAGCGCACACGTGAGTTACTGGGCGAGTGGAATCGCTGGGACGAGTTGGCACGCACCGGCCTGCTGGTAAAGCGTGCCAAGGCATTCAACCCCGAGGCTGCCCCCAACGTACAAGACCGACACATGTATCGGCCCATCCCTCAGAAGTTCATCGACGCCCTCCAGAACGAGGACGGCTCAAACCTGAGCGATGCTGAAAAGAAGGCTTGGCAGAACCCTGGCTATTAAGACATTCATTTTTAATTGTTAGTAGATTTTGGTTAGTTTTCTAAAGTTAGTTTTATCGTAAGGAATATAAAGGCTGCGTCGGGAGATGTGGCCTTTATTAAAAAAAATGATTATCTTTGCACCCAACAAACCGAATAATGATGAAGAGATTGTTTTTTGCATTCAGCCTCATGGCGACGGCGGTGTGTGGCGGCTCAGCACAAGAGGTGAGCACAGACTTGGCACGCCATGACTTCTTTTATGCCGGACAAAGCAAACAGCGACGCATGTTCATAGTCAGGGACGGACAGCTGAGCTGGGCATATCAAGACCAGTTGAAGAAGGGAGAAATCAGCGATGCCGTGCTGATGAGCGACGGACATGTGCTGGTGGCTCACCAGTATGGCGTGGCCGAGGTGACCCAGGCTTCAGAGACCGTCTGGAGTTATGCGGCGCCGGAGGGAACGGAGATTCACACCATCCAGCCTATCGGGCGCACGCATGTGGTGATGGTGCAGAATGGCAAGCCAGCCAAGGCGGTGGTGATGGAGATACCACAGTGTCGCATTGTGCGTGAGTTTGAACTGCCTGTCAACGAACGTGGGTCGGTGCACGGTCAGTTCCGCAATGCCCGGCTCACGTCAAGAGGTACGCTGCTGGTGGCCAACATGGCCATGGGCTGTATCCACGAGTTTACGAGCGACGGCAAGGAGGTAGACCGCTGGACGGGCATGCTGCCCTGGAGCGTGCAGGAGCTGCCGAAGACGGGCCATCTGCTCGTCACGGGCCGTAAGGGAACTATTCAGGAGCTCAGCCGTCAGGGGCAGACCGTGTGGCAGCTGAACACCACCGACTATGGTGTGACACAGCCACAGAAGACCGTGCGTCTGAAGAACGGCGGACACCTGATTAATAACTGGTATAACGAGTGGAACAAAGAACCGATGGACACGGCGAACGCCCCCGTGCAGGCTATAGAGGTGGACAAGGACGGACGCCTGGTGTGGCAGCTCAAGGCATGGAGAGACCCCGACCTGGGGCCGTCGACCACCATCCAGCTGCTTGACGAGCCCGTCAACCGCGACAGGCTGTTCTTTGGTGAGTTTAACCCGCAACAGCCCAAGCTCTTTGTCGGCCCCAATGAGCCGATAGGTGAGGGCAAGGGCATCCATCCGGGACGCGTGGCTTGGGTTCACGCGCCAGGCGTGGCCCAGTGGGACGGCAAGACCGGCCTCTGGGTGGAAGACCGCTGGAACGACCAGGCAAAGGCCGATGCCATGATACCCGAGGCCGTGATGCTGCTGACGGGCGAGCCGACGGCCAAGAAAGCCTGGCAGGCATTGTTCAGGCACTTTAACAAAACCCACGGACGTGGCAATCGAGGCTATAAGAGAGGAGAGAGCATCGCCATCAAACTGAATATGAACAATGCCATCACCCATCATGACACCATAGAACTGAACTCGTCGCCCTTCGTGACACTGGCCCTGGTGCGCTCGATGGTGCGCGACGGTGGCGTGCGCCAGCAGGACATCATCATCTGCGAACCCAGCCGTGCCATCACCGACAGCATCTATAATAAGGTGCACCGCGAGTTCCCTTTGGTGCGCATGATTGACAACATCGGCGGCGACGGGCGCGAGAAGTGCAACTACTATCCTGAGCAGATTACCTATTCCGTCGACAATGGCAAGATGGCACGAGGCCTGGCCCAGTGTATCGTAGATGCCGACTATCTTATTAACTCGGCCCTGCTCAAGACACACAGCGGCCCTGGTGTGACGCTGACCGCCAAGAACTGGTATGGTGCTACGGACATCAACCTACTCTGGCGGCAGAATGCCCACAACAACGTCAGTCAGGACAAACGCAGCGGCAAACCCCAGTATAAGACCTTCGTGGACTGGCTCAGCCATAAGCACATGGGGCAGAAGGCGCTGCTCTTCCTCATCGATGGCACGTATGGCTCGCGCGACGTGAACGGCGCACCCAACCCCAGGTGGATGAAGGAACCCTTCAATGGCGACTGGGCCTGCTCCATCATCGTGTCACAGGATGAAGTGGCCTGTGATGCCGTGGGCATGGACATCATCATCAATGAGTGGCCGGAGTTCGGCTCGCTGAACTACTGCGACGAATATCTGCGCGAGGCTGCCTCGCTGCCCCATGCCCCCAGTGGCACGGTCTACAAGCAGGAGGGCAAGCCTGTGGAGCAGTCGCTCGGGCTCTTTGAACACTGGAACAGTGACCATCAGTACAGGAAGTTGGATCTGAGATACAAAAAGCTTTGATGATGAAAAGGCTGGTGAGCGTGATGGGGCTCTTGCTTCTCTTCGCAGGCATGAAGGCCCAAGTGAGTGATGCTTTTCAAGGTGTGTTGCCCGTGACCGACCCCATGATGAAGAAGAGTCTGAACGGCGAGTGGCAACTGAAAGTGATAGAAGGAATCGCAGACAGTCAGACGGTGCCTGCCGCCGATGAGACGTGGGGCAGGATTCCTGTGCCCGGCTGCTGGGAACAATATGGCTTCTGCACTCCCAGCTACGACAAGGCCCGGCCGCTGACAGGCTATTACCGCACCACATTCACCATGCCAGAGACATGGCGGGGGCAGCATGTCTTCATCCGCTTCGACGGCGTGCTCTATGGCTACGACCTGTGGGTCAATGGCAGGGCTGTGGGGTCATGGCGGTCGGGCTATAACACCGCCATCTTCGACATCACCCCCTATGTGAACAAGAAGGCCGGGACGCAAGAACTGGCGCTCCGCATCATCTCACAATTCAGAGGCAGCGATTTCGACTATAATGACGACTGGGCTCCCAATGGTATCTTCCGCGATGTGACGCTGATGGCCGTGCCGAAGACGCATATCAACGACTTGACAATCCGGACGAAGAATACGGGTGAGGTGATGGTCGATACGGAAATTGCCAATGCTGGCAAGGGCACAGAGGTGAGGCATGAAATCTACGATGCTGCGGGCCGCCTGGTTGGCACCCATCAAGTGGAGCACCCACATCTGTGGACGGCAGAGACGCCTTACCTCTATACCCTGAAGACAATGCTGCTGCAGAAAGGCAGGACGCTGCAGACCTTCGAGCATCAGTTCGGCTTCCGCGAGCTGACCATTGACGGGAACGTTCTGAAACTCAACGGACAGCCCATCAAACTGCGAGGTGTGACCTCGCACAGCACCGACCCCGTGACGGTGAAGGTTATCGACGAGGCCAGCATCCGTCGCGACATGCAGCTGATGAAGGAAGCCTCCGTCAACTATATCCGCACGTCGCACTATCCGCGTGAGCCGCGCTTCTACGAACTGGCTGACTCGCTCGGTTTCTATATCATCGATGAGGTGCCCTTCGGCTATGGCGATAAGTATCTCTCAGACTCCACCTTCTATCCCGTGTTGCAGCAGCGGGCACAGGCTACCATCCGCCGCGACAAGAACCATCCATCGGTGTTGATCTGGAGCCTTGGCAACGAGAATCCGCTGACAGACATCTGCATCCGGCTTGGCGACTATGTGAAGCGTGACCTTGACCCCTCTCGCCCTATCTGCTATCCGCAGGTAGGCTCATACTTCAGGAGGTTTAATTATGACTTCCCCCGTGTGGCTGACGTCTATGCACCTCATTACCCTTCGACATCACAGATTGGTGACTTCTACCAGCGGGCCGACCGCCCTGTCATCTTTACGGAGTACTGCCATACGCTTGGTATCTCATTGGAGGACCACGACCGTCAGTGGGAAATCATTGAGCGCACGCCCGCCATTGCCGGTGGCAGCGTCTGGGAGTGGGTAGACCAGGGAATAAGCCTCGCTCCCAACCCCTCTCCGACTGGAGAGGGAGGTATTCACCCCAAGAGCATTTATGGCTATGAGGAGAAGGTTTATACAACGGGTGGCGGTGGCTTTGAGATGTACGGCAACAAAGGCACCGACGGACTGCTCTATGCCGACCGAACACCTCTGCCCAACTACTATGAGTTGCAGCACAACTATGCCCGCGCTTTTGTAGAGCGTGTCGATGGAGAGGTGCTGAAGATTGTGAACCGCTACGATTTCCTCAACCTAAAAGATAATGTCACTTTCCATTGGACGCTGACCAACGACCGCGACACCGTGATGCACGGTGCTTTCAGTCCTGATTGCCCGCCACGTAGCAACGTGTCTTACACCCTGCCTTTGCCCAGACAAAATGGCCTCAGCCTCCTTCAGTTCGATATTGAGGATGTCCACGGCTGTGTGTTCCTTCATCAGTCGTTCGTGCTAAACAAACCGCAGATGGCCTGGACGGGTCAGGGCTCTGCAATGATGTCTGTCGAAAAAGAAATGATTCGCACGGGGCGTAAGCCTACCATGGGTGAGCGTCTCACTCAAAAGGGGCGTCTTCCTGACAAGTACCTACTGCCTGTCGACAATCATCAGGTGAGGGCCGACATTCAACGCCGTCCCATTGCCGGTGGAGAAGAGGTGTCGTTTACACTCACCCCCGACACTGCCGACGTGTTCCGGTCAGAGCTGGGACTGGCATGGCTACTCCATTCCGGCATCGACCGCGTGCAATGGATTGGCTATGGCCCCTTTGCCAGTTATCCCGGCCGCCATCAGGCCAACCGCTACGGCATCTGGGCGAAACATAAGGATGACCTTTATTTCGAGGGCAACCACAGTGGCATTGATGCGGCCTACCTGACGGACAAGGAGGGCAACGGCCTCCTGATTACCGGCGACTCGCTCTCGCTGAACTTCGAACAGACCGACCGGGGTATTGTGCTCACCGTCAATGCAGCCGTCAGCGGACAGGGACCGAAGTTTGCCAAGACACACTTCCCCGCATGGCAGAAGGGCGACAGACCTGTGAGTGCCACTTTTCGCTGTTATCATATCAAAGCAAAAGAAAAGCCAGATGTGCTCAACCGCATGTTCATACACCCACAGCATATCCCAGCTCCATTCCACCCCTTCGAAACCCAATATGATACCTATTTACTCAGATATAAAGACATCGCAGAATGAAAAGACATGGTATTTTACTCGTTTGTGTATGGCTTGTATTGCTTGGCTTACAGGCTAATGGCGTTTATAATGTGCACGACTATGGTGCAAATGGCGATGGTATGTCCCTTGATCATGTCACCATCCGCGACATCACCATCTATCGCGGTGGCCACTTCGCCATCATTGCGACGGGCTGCGACATCGGCACCATCGACAACGTCACCATCGACACCAACCGCGACGGCATCGACATCGACTGCTGCAGGTGACTCGCTTCTGGGGCGTGGGCCACAAGACGGCCGAGCACATGCACCGCATGGGCATCTTCACCGGGGCCGACCTGCGCCGCTGCTCACTGACGCATCTGCAGCAGGAGTTTGGCAAGATGGGGCACGTGTTCTACGACTTCGCCCGCGGCATCGACGAGCGGCCCGTCATCGCATCGTGGGAACGCAAGTCGGTCAGCTGTGAGCAGACGTTTGAGAAGGACATCTACCGTCGCTCGGCCGTCGTCGTAGCGCTCTACCACACCGTGGAGGAGCTGCTGCGCCGTCTGGAGAAGAGCGGCTTCGAGGGGCGCACGCTGACGCTGAAGGTGAAGTTTGCCGACTTCCGTCAGGTCACCCGCAGTCTCACCACCCAGCAGGTGCTACGCACGAAGGAGCAGATACTCTCGCTCTCCAAGCAGCTCATGGCCGAGGTGACCTACGACAGTGCCCACCCCATCCGCCTCATGGGCTTGGGCGTGTCGCACGCCGCTGCCGACGATGCCGGGAAAGACCCCACCCCCGAGCCCACATGGAAGGAGCTGGAACTGCAGTTCGAACCATGGGAGGACGAATACGACTGACTTATACTGATATAGGTAGACACATTTAGTGACCCGCCAGCAGATCTACGGGATGCCGACGGGTTCTGTTATCGTTTGATTCGGACTGAAAATCACGCAGTCCCTGCCGCCACGGATTCCGTCAGTAGCGTCGCCCTACACGACGGCCTCAGCCGACCTGCCTCCGAATGTCGAGCAGGGCGAAGCAGCGAGGGCATATGTCAGGGGGAAAGATGGCATGGGGCTATTTCTGTAGATTGTTAAACTCGTCGAGCGTCAGCACATTTATTTGTGGGAACGGAATCTGCTTGAGGCGGTCGAAGTGGCTGTCCTCGGTAACGATGTAGTCGGCTCCGGCAGTGATGGCGCAATCCACAAACTTGTCATCATCCTTGTCAATGTCGGATAGCAGATGGAAACGGAAGTACGACTCGCGGTACACGGTCTTGGGATGGCGGGCGATAGCATTGACCACATTCTGTGCCACCTCGGGAGAGGCATGCACGGAGAGGATTTCCTCGTACTCGCTCAGTATCTCATTGCTGACGCACAGACAATATTTGGCCGTCAGAAAGTCGGTCCAAATCCTGTGGTAGCGGCTTCGGGTGGGCAAAGCCTGAATGAGGGCGTTGGTGTCGAGGACTACGTGGCGCATATCGTTTGTTTAGAATTTCTTATAGGGCGTGCGCAGGTGTTGGCCGCGCAGTTCGTCGAGTTTTTTCTGGTCGAAGGTACCCTCGTCCCACATCTTGTCGATAGCCCGCTGTGCCCGTTCAGCGAAGAACAGCGAGAGCGTGAGCCGCAGTGCGTCGAGGTCCTCCTGTGAGGTGACGTTGGCCGCGGCGTTCATCAGTTCTAGTTGTGCCATTTCCGTGTAACTCATAATCATGCCGTTTAGAAATCTGTTGCAAAGGTACGAAAAGTTTGTGATATTAAAAGCAATTGGGGCGTTAAAAGTGACAAATGACAGGCGAAAGTGTTGCGATTCGTCACTTTCGCCCGTTTGCGTAGGCTCTCACTCAATGCTGCGCACACCGCTACCGACGATGCCGCCACCCGAGCCCACATGGAAGGAGCTGGAACATTGCTCCTGTATCTTACAAAAGCTTATTCCAAATAGTATTGCCGCCGCTCCTCTGGTGTCAGCTGTCGGTCCTTGAAGCGCTCACGGGTCTGGTCAATGAGTTCCTGTAGGGGAGGGAAGTCCCATATCCTGACGGTCATGTGACCGTAGTATGGCATCAAGGTTTGTCACCATTCTTACAGTCCTCGTCAAGGGATATCTTGTTCTCTTCGTTCAGCAGTACCTGGTGTCATCGGCATTTGCCAAGTGGCGTGCAGGAAGTCTGTATTATAGTTTTTGTTTTTAGGGTGTCAGGGTGACAGAACGCCTTTATATAAAGGGGCTGCACCCTGTTTCTGATGGTGACAAGGGTGACAGGAGGGTGACAGGCGTTTGCGAGCACAGGGCTGTTTTTGGGGTTAATTATTCTTGTTGATGGCGTTTTTTTGCCACACTTTATGATGCTGTAAGCATGCGATGGGTGACACAAAGACGTACATGGCAAGTGCCAGGAGCTGAGTTAGCATCAAATTCTCTCGAGAATTTGATGCTAACTCCATGAGATAATTCCGTAAAGTGCCGAGTTGTGACGCTAAGTCAATGAGTTATGACGCTAACTCAATGAGTTGTGAGAATCATTGTTTCCACGGACAGGAATCATTGATGTTTGAGCAAAAAACCTGTCACCCTCCTGTCACCCTTGTCACCCTCAAAAACAGGGTGCAGCCCCAGTGTTTATCGACATTCTGTCACCCTGACACCCTATAAACGAGAAAATCATGTATACGCACGCGCGTGATAAGTGCGTGTTAAAGAAACGTAAAAAATGGTTGCGGGTAAGCGGCCTTTAGGTAACTTTGCTTACATTTGCAGACTAATCGTTAAGAACCTAAAATGACAAATATGAAGACGGAACGTCACAACAGCATTAAGCTTTGGTTCGACCGCCTGCTGTCGAAGAGCCTCTGGCGACAGTTCCTCATGCTGGGAGCTGTCCTCATCGCCGCGCTGGGACTGTCGTACCTGTTGCTGTCGTGGTCGGGGGCTGAGTGGAAGGAGTTCTGCAAGGCGAAGGACCTGAACCAATGGCTGCTGCCCATCTATCTGCTGATAGACTCCAACGCGCTGAACACCCTCTACAGCGGGGGACACGTGCATGGGTGGATGCTGATGGTCAGCAGCATCACGTTCCTCTTCGGTGCCTTCGTGTTCAACGGCATCATCATCGGTATCATCACCAACTCGCTGGAGCAGCGCGTGCGTAACCATAAGGAAGGACACCTGCACTACCTCCGGCAGGGGCACTACGTCATCATGGGCTACGACGAGATGGTCACGTCATTCATCACCCACATCTTTGAAAAGCACCCCAAAGCCTACGTGCTAATCATGACGTCGGCCGAGGTGGAAGACATCAGGGAGAAGCTGCTGAAGTCGTTCAGCGAGGAGCTGATGAAGCACATCATCATCAACTACGGTCACCGCATCTCGCCGGACGCCTACCACGACATCCACTTGGAGGGTGCCGAGGAGGTGTTCGTGGTGGGCAACCACAGCAAGCCCGAGCACGATGCCATCAACGTGGAGTGTGTGGACAGCATCTACCGCTATCTGAGCAGCGACGGCATGACGCAACGGCCCAGCCGCATCACCTGTGTGTTCAAGGACCTGGACACCTATGCGGCGTTCAAGACGTCAGACATCTTCGGCAAACTGGGCGGACTGGGCATAGAGTTCATTCCCTACAACTACTTCACGGGCTGGGCCAAGCAGGTGTTTGTCAAGCGTAAGTACAAGGACTTCGACAATCCCGGCAAGGAATATGAATATCCTGTGGTCTACGGCAAGGGCATCACTCCCGACGATAAGCGCTATGTGCACCTTGTCTTTGTGGGCACCACCAACTTTGCCGTGGCCTTTGCCATGGAGGCGGCCCATGTGCTGCACTTCCCCAATGCCGACAAGGCCAAGACGCTCATCACGTTCATCGACGTGAACGCGGACAAGGAGAAGGACGAGTTCATCACGCGCAACCGCCATTTCTTCGAGGTGCAGTCGTACAGGTATCAGGACCTCTCCGACCCTGACAACCTGGGAAAGAGCATTCGCGTGCCGGCGTCAGTCTTCAATGGCAAGGATGCCGACTTCCTCGACGTGGAGTTTGAGTTCATCAAGGGCAATGTGTTCTCACAGCAGGTGCAGGACGTCATCAGCCAGTGGGCCAGCGAGCACAATGAGAAGCAATACCTGTCCATCTTCCTCGCCCTGGCCGACCAGCGCGAGAACTTCGTCATGGGCATGAACATGCCTGACGACGTGTATGCAGCCGGGGTGCCGCTGTTCATCCGCCAGAGTCGGTCGGACAACTTCGTTACCAACCTTCGCACCGCTGACATGCGGCAGGACGACGACAGAATGAGTTACTCAGTAGTTGAGGGCGGCAATGTGGTGACGAAGAAGCGACAGGCCCGCTATGCCAACATCTACCCCTTTGGCATGAACGAGACGGCCTTCAGCGCCGACGACTTCTCGCTCAAGCGTGCCAAGCTCATCAACTACCTATATGAGACGGCCAACTACGAGACGTATAAGTTCCAGGGCATCCTCGCCCTGGATGCCACTCCTGACGCCACCATCTGGAAAGAGGCTGATGCCTATTGGCAGAAGCTAACGGTGGCCCTGAAGTGGTCGAACCTCTACAACTCGTACACCATCCGCACCAAGCTGAGGACGCTGCGTGCCATGCGTGGGTTGGACATTGAGGACGAACACCGCGACTATGACATGCTGACCGACGAGGAGGTGGAGCAGCTGGCCCTTGTGGAGCACAACCGCTGGAATGTGGAGAAGCTGCTGATGGGGTTCCGCAAGCCGCGTGCCGAAGAGGACAAGTATGTCCATCCAGCCCATGCTGCTGACCTGTCGAAGAACAAGAAACTCTTCATCCACCACGACATACGCCCCTTCGACCAGTTAGGCATCATCGCCGAGCTGGACCGTGAGTTCTCCCGCTATATCCCGTGGATAATGAAGATGACGGAGAGGAACACATAATGATCGACAGCTATGGGACTCTTTACAGCAATAAAAAACAAGTGGCAGCGTCTCTTTGAATCCTCTGCGGAAGCCGACCGTCCGTCGGGCTTTTCCTATTATGCCTTCATCAGCTATACGGAAAAGGACGAGAAATGGGCAAAATGGCTGCAGTGGAACCTTGAGCACTACAAGATTCCCACCAAGGTAAGGAACGAGCGCAGAGAGCTGCCCTCAAGGGTAAGACCCGTGTTCTGGTATAAGAACGACCTGGCCGGGGCGCATCTCAGCGGAGCCATCAAGAAAGAGCTGCAGCAGTCTAAATACATGATTGTGGTCTGTTCGCCCGCCAGTGCGAGGAAGGAATGGGTGAACGATGAGGTACGCTATTTTAAGGAGGACTTGGGGCGTGGCGACAAAATCATTCCCTTCGTTGTTGACGGCACGCTCAACGCTGCCGACCCCTCGCAGGAATGTCTGCCACTGCCCATCAGGAATCTACCCAGAGAAAAAGAGCTGCGTGGTATAGATGTGCGTGCCTATGGCAAGAAGAAGGCACTGGTCAATATCGTCTCTACGCTGTTTGGCATACGCTATGATATCCTCTGGAACCGGTTTAGGCGCGAGCAGCAGCGGCGCTTCGCTGTTTATGGTGTGGCAGCCGTGCTGTGTGCCCTTGTCCTGTTTGGCTGCTGGGACTATTTCCTGCGCACCAAATATGAGTACTATGTAGACATGGAGGACTGCAACGGCATGCCCACGGGCATCATCCAGGTTGACAACGACGATGCCAGGAACCATTACCGCCTCTACCGCTTCGAATACCGCAGGCGGATGTTGCAGCGCGTGGTCTACGTTGACAGCCAGGGCAATCCGCAGGAGCACACGAATACGGAAATGAGGGACCGCCCCTGCATGCAGGAGCTGGTCTACAACGATGGTGACCTGTCCGCAATAACCTGTAAGAATGCTATCGGAAGGACACTGTATGTAATGCACCTGTCGAAGGACAAACTGGCCGTTGACCTGAAAGACGAGAACGAGAACCAGGGGGCCAACTTTATCTATTCCTCCACATCGGTGGACCAGGGAGATTCGCAGATGCAGCAGTCTAGCTATCTGCAACGGCTGTTAAAGGCACCCTCGAAAATAGCCAGATATGTATATGAGCGTGATGACGATGGCTACATCGTGAAGAAGATGTATGCCCGCCACAATGGTGACGACGATGACATCAGTATCGATGCCAACGGGATATCTGGTTTTGAATACGAACGGGATGCTGAGCACCGCGTCGTAAGAATACGTTTCTTGGACAGCCATGGAAACTATAAGGCCAACCATGTGGGCGTGGCCGGCAAGAGATATGAATATGATGAGGGCGGCAATCTCTCCGTGGTTGAATACGTGGACAAATGGGGTGAGCTGAAGTACAACGAACAACACTGGGCCAAGGGCATCGATGTCTTTGACGACAAGGGCTTCCTCATGGAGGAGCGGCTCTATGGAGCCGACGGCAGGCCATGCACCTCAGCTCTTGGCTATCACAAGTTTGAAATGTCATACAAGGGGAATGAAACGACCATGTCTTTGTTTGACACGCATGGCAAACCAACCTACGCATTGTCATTTGGCAATATTCCAGGTGGTTATTCGATAATGACTGAAGTGAGAAATGAAAAGGGGCAGCCTGTGGAGGCTTGCTTTAAGGATGCCAATGGGCGGCTCTGCTTCAACCAACAGCATGTGGCCACTATGAAGGTAGCATACGACGAAAACGGCCAGCCCATCAGTGTGCGCAATTATGGCCCTGACTTCAAGCCTTGCCTGAGTGTGGAAGGCTATCACTATATGCGTAATGCTTATAACGGACAGGGTAACGTCGTTGAAACATCCTTTTTTAACGTCAGTGACGAACCGGCAGTGTGCGTCTGGGGCTTCCACCGTATCGCCATCAAGTATGACGGCACGGGCAACAGGGTAACGGAAGTCCACACATACAACATGGTTAATCTGCCTATGCCTTCGCCCTTGTTCAACGGGGCTGCATGGATTAGGGTGGGCTATCACGGTAGCTCGAAATGGGTGTCAGACATCTCTTTCTATACGATTGACGACAAGCCCGCTGAAACGAATACCGGAGCAAGACTCTCCTGCACAAGGGATTCGTATGGGCAGATAACAGAATACCGTTATTATAATGCCGAAGGCGAACTGAGTTCAAACGCCATCCACCCTGCCGTCAAGCGGCTGGCATATAACGACATGGGAATGGATACCGAGATGAGCATCTATGACGAGGATGAAAAGCCTACCACCGTGGTTTACGGTGTGCATCGCATGACTAAGTCCTATACCACTACAGGTCTGCTGGAGAAAATCTGCAACTATGACACGCTGCAGCACTTGACCGTTGGCTCTGAGGGCTGGGCCATACAGGAAATGACCTATGCCAACGGCACCGTGTCAAGCGTAAAGGTCTATGGCAAGGACAATGAACCCATTGAGGTCAATGGCGTCCACATGAAGACATTCGACATCGACGACTGTGGGTATGTCATCTCGCAAAGGGTGTTTGACAAAGATTTGAAGCCTGCGATGGCTTTACAGGAACAAGCACACAAGGTTGTTTACATCTATGATGACAGCCGAAGGGTGGTAGAGACTGATTATTACGACACAACAGGTGACAAGCCCTTTGTATGTATTAAGAAGGAACTGAACGCAAGAGGCATGCCTACCATCCAAGCTGCTTACAACGCCTTTGGCGAACCCATAGAGTCGCCTCTGAACTATGGCGTGGCAAAGATAGAACAGCAGTATGATGCCCAGGACAGGATAACCTATGTCTGCTGTACCGACAGAAGGGGCAAAATGATGAACAGCGTCAATGGGATTGCCGAACAGCATGCCAGATATGGTGAGAACATCACTGAAACAGTCTATCTGAACGCCGAAGGGGGGCTTGCTAACAATGCGTCGCGCGACCCAATGGCCTACAGCGTTAGGTATATGACGGACTCAGGAAAGCCTTTGTACGCCAAAAACATCAGGCTGTCCGACGGCAATGGGCTGGACTCCATCCGTCAGGCCATCTGCTATGACCCACTAGGTCGCCAGGCTATATGGGTCATAAAGTGTACGGCTAACGAGGCAAACATGTATGATGCGGTAAGCGGACAAAGACACAATTACTTCGCGTTTGACGGTGAATACGACCGGTGCGTCCAGATGGTTGACAGCATCCGGCGACTGGCAGAGACGGAATATGGTAAGCCGCAGTTTGAACACTATATCAGATGAGAGTTGAGAGTTGAGAGTTGAGAGTTGAGAGTTGAGCGATGAGAAAAAACGGACTTTTTTTTTGCAGGATAGACAATAATTGTATATCTTTGCATCGCAAACCTAAGAAAACACTATTAAACTGAGACATGGATAAATTCTTATTACGCATCCAGAGAAAGACAGGGCTTCTGGGCCTCGCCACTTCAGTTGAAGTGACGATTGACAACGCAAACAAGCGTAAGTTTAAAAATGGTGACATGCAGGAGTATGAGCTTGACCGCCGTCCCGTCACCGTCCATCTGTTCTATGGCGTTCCCGTAGGGAAGAACCTGGAGCACACGATGGTGGTGGACCCGCAGGGCTGCAGTGAGGTGACGCTGACCTTCAGTTATAAGATGAACCCCAAGTACTTCCTTCCCTTCGGCGCTTTCCGCTATCCGCAGTTCCTTTTCGATACGGAAGTGATGCGGGGTGGCAGCAGGGGCAGCACAGCGCAACAGCCTCTCTATCAGCAGGCTGTCAACCCGCAGCACACCGCCAGTGAGCCTGCCCGGCAGCCTCAACAGCCCTCAGCACAGCAAGGGCAGGCAGGTGTGAAGGACTATAAGTTCTGTTCAGAATGTGGCACCCGTGTCAAGCGTGAGGCAAAGTTCTGCCCTGAGTGTGGCACTAAGTTGGTTGTGTAATCTTTTCATTAGAACACTATGAGACCTGCCGACTTCATTCACCCCGAGGATGCTGCAGCTCTTAGCCAGATGGAAGCCATCCCAGGCTTTGCATCTTTCGTCAAGAAGATTCTGGCCATTGGGCTCGAAAACCTTCAGTATGGTGTGAACATGGCCTCTGCCATCCGCCTGTCGGCCCAGCAGTTGCCATCGCTCTACAGTCATCTGCCGCCCATCTGCCAAAAGCTGGGAATAGCCGAGCCGGAGTTCTATCTCCAGATGGACCCCAATCCCAATGCGTGGACCTTTGGCGACACAAGAATCTTCATAACCATCACCTCTGGCCTGGTGGAGATGATGGATGACGAGGAGCTGGACTGCGTGATAGCCCATGAGTGCGGACATATTCTTTGCCGTCATGTGCTCTATCACACCATCGCACAGTGGCTGGCCAGCGGCATCGCCAGTGCGGGCCTGTTGGGAACACTGGCTATCCCCATCCAGTATGCCATGTTCTACTGGAGTCGTAAGAGCGAGCTCTCAGCCGACCGCTGCGCCAGCATCGTTTGCTCGCCTGAGATTGTCGCACGTACGATGGCGCGCCTGTCAGGTGGCCCGAAAAGCATTACCTCAGAGGTCAACCTGCAGCAGTGGGCACGCCAGGCCGACCAGTATGAGCAGATTCAGAACTCAGGCTTGTGGAACAAGGCGCTGCAGCTGGCCGTCATTGCCGGACTCGACCATCCGTTCAGTGCCGTGCGCGTGCGCGAGATATTAAAGTGGGGGCAGAGCGACCAATACTTCAGAGTGCGCTATGGCTATGAACGGTCGTCAAGGCTGCTGACAGGCGAGGCGTCCGCTGACGATGCCGGCAAGTGCCCGTCGTGCGGAGCCGATGTTGAGCCTGGCTGGAAGTTCTGCCGCAACTGCGGAGCACCGTTACATTGACAAACAAACCAAATCAATACTTATTATCACTATGTTATTCAACGAAAAAGGATTCCTCGACATTGACGGACTGGTAGCCCAGCAGTCAACGTTCAAAAACATCATGGCCGACGGCATTGTCAGCGAAGAAGAGCTGCATGCCCAGTCGGAGCGAGTGCTGGAGCTGCTTCATGAGACGGAGCGCCGCTTCAGCGAAGATGACCAGCAGTTCATCAACCTCCTCTTTGCTGAGACCAACGTTCTCTCAGCTGTCTATCACTATTATCAACTACAAAACCTCAAGTAACCACTATGGCAACCTATAGCAAGAAGCGCCTGCTGCCCGCCACTGTGCAGCAGATACCCCAGATAGCCGAGAGCATCCGCCGGGAGTTTGAATATGAAGACTATGAAGTGAAGGTTGAGGACCTGCTGAGCGGTGGCACCGACATCAGCATTACCAAGGGCGGCACGTTCAAGGCCGTGATGGGCATGAAGACGGCGCTGAAGGTCACGCTCATACCACAGCCCAACGGTGTGCTCTTCGATGCCGGCGTGGGCATCTTCGGCCAGCAGGCCATACCCACCATCATCAGCATGTTCTTCTTCTGGCCGGTGCTGATCACTCAGATATGGGGCCTGGTCAACCAGTCGAAGCTCGACGACCGCGCCTTGGAGGCTGCCCAGCGTGCACTGATGCCAGGCACCGCCCAGGCCGCACCGGGCAATGGCACCCAGCAGACTTATGCACAGGGACCTTCGGGCACGGCCAAGTTCTGCCCCAGCTGCGGCACCAAACTCGATGCCCCAGGCAAGTTCTGTCCTGAGTGCGGCTGCAAGCTGTAATCACGCAGGGACACATGGCTGAACACAGATACGACATCTTCATCAGCTACCGCAGGGAGGGCGGTGCGCAGTATGCCCGCATCCTGCAGCTGATGCTCATACAGCGGGGATACAAGGTGTTCCTCGACTATGACGAACTGACCGACGGCATCTTTGGTGAGCATATCAGGAAGGCCATCAACGATGCCCCGGTCTTCATGCTCGTCTTGTCAAAGGGAGCCATGAGACGCTGTGTGAATGAGGATGACTGGGTTCGCCAGGAGATACTGTTGGCCATTCAGCAGCACAAGCACCTGATACCCATCAACCCGGACAACAGCTTCGACGGCTTTGCCGAAGACGGTGAGGAGAAGACGCTGCCCAAGGAAATCAGGGAGCAGGTCAGCTCACATCAGTTCTCTGAGATAGGCTTCGGACAGACCCTTGGCGTCACCATCGACCTGATGGTCAGGACCAGGCTGGTGCCTACCCTGGGCGTGAGGAGTGCGGCAGGGCATGTCGATGCTGACTACCAGGCCGCCCAGGAGTCGCTGCGCAGACAGGATGCCCACAACAGGTTTATGAAAAGGGTGGGGGTGGCGTGTGCCGCGGTCGTCGTGATCCTTGCGCTGGCCGTCAGCCTATGGCTGTGGAAGAGCAAGAGAGCGAAGGATGAAGCCGAGGCTGAGACAGCCGCCTTGGTGTCCATGCGCAATGAGCTGCAGGACAGGCACAGGGACATGATGCTCCAGCTGAGCCCCAGCGTGACGATGCAGCAGATGGCCGCCATCGACACCATGCTCACGAACATGACTGAGGTGTATCCCGACTCCATCTGGATGAGCCAGTTTGAGTTCACCGCCGGTCAGTGGCATGCCCTCAAGGGCGAGCCGTGCGATGAGGCACAATGCCACATGCCCATGACAGGCGTGTCGTATGCTGACATCTACATGCTGCTCTCTGACTTAGCCGACATGACCAATCTCAATGTGGAACTGCCCTCGGCAGAGCTTTGGCAGTATGCCGCTCATGGGGGAGCCAATGGCGAGACAACGCTGTATGTGGGCGCTGACGACCCAGAGCGGGTGGCATGGTATCGTGACAACTCAGGTGGCCACGCCCATGCCAGTGATGGCCAGCAGGGCAAGGAGCCTAACATGCTCGACCTCTACGACATGAGCGGCAATGTGGCCGAGTTGTGCAACACCGCCTTCGACGACAGTGGCCTCTTCACCGTCTGCGGTGGCGACTACGACTCGCCGGCAGCTGAGGTGACCGCCACCTCGTGCCGGGGCTTCGCCACCGATGCCAAGGATGAGCACGTAGGCTTCCGCATCATCATCAGAAATGAGAGGTGAGAAATGAGAGATGAGAGATGAGAAATGAACAACAAACCGGTATGAAGAAAGTCGCTTTTGCCCTTATTGCCGCACTCTCTGCACTCTCCGTGCAAGCACAGCAGTCCGGCGATATGCAGATACAGGCCGTCATGGATGCCTGCATAGCCCTGCGCGACGCTGCGGCAGCGGGCGATGCAGCTGCCCTGCGGCTGTCGGCACAGTCGCTGAGGGAGGCCGGTGTCGCTCACTTCGACTCATTACAGTGCAGCGACGACAGCATCGGCTCGCTGAAAGGGCACTTGGTGTTCAACGAAGCCTTTGCTGACAGCCTGGCTGCTGGCAATGCCGCCATCTACGACAGGGCCGACGACATGAACACCTCGAAAGCCCATCGCGGGCAGACCACTGACGGCAGCTACCTCACCAAGACCTGCTTCGTTCCGGCAGGCAAGAGCACCACGTGGACCTTCGGCTCAATGGGTCATCAGGAGGTGGCCGTGGTGGCCGAGGCCGGCGGGCTGGTGACCCTGAAGATTCACGTCACCAACAGTGGCGGGCTTGACCGTCGCTATGACGACACCAAGGCAGTCAGGCGGGGCATGCCACAGCGCAAGACCTCCTTCGAACTGCCCACCAGCCGCCGCAACACCGTGGAGGTGGAGATAGTGAACTGTGGCCAGAAGGACTGCAGTTTTGTCGTTATCAGTAACTAAGGCACCCGAATCATGACGCGACTCATCGTCCTTCTGTTGTTGGATGAGCGTTGAGCGTTAAGAGTTGAGAGATGAGAGATATGAAGCCGCTACTGTCCATTCTTTTCCTGTTGCTGGCCCTGACTGATGGCTACAGCCAGAGCCAGCGCAGCGACATGCTGTTTGCAGAGGGCGTCGAGCTGTATCAGCAGGGCAAGTATCAGGAAGCCATACCCGTGTTTGCCCGCTGCGACAGTCTGGACAAGGCTGAGCTGGACTCCACCAGCACCCGTCGCGGCTATGCTGAGCTGTGGCTGGCATCGTCCTATCACCGGCTGGGTGACAATGCCACGGCCCAGCGCATATCGCCACGTTATCTGGCCCAGCCCGTTGACCGCCGCCTGACGGTCAGCAGCGACTCAGTGGGCGAGCTGATGGACCAGGCCATTAAGCGCAAGGACTTTGAGCGTGCCATCAGCCTCTGCCAGGAGATGATGGCCCTGGAGTTGCCGGTGGTGGGGCCCGACCACTACTTCATTGGCAACGACTATTCCACGCTGGCCTATCTCTGTTCTGAACTGGGCGACATGGACCGCTGGCGCGAATACGAGACCCGCTATGGCGACATCTTCCGCCATACCTTCGGCGACGTGCCCATGGGCTATGGCGATGCCCAGATGTTGCTGATGATTGTGGAGATGAGCGACAAGCATTATGACAAGGCGCTGGAACATGCACGCAACCTGAGGCCCATCTTTGCCCAGCATGACGAATGGGCCAAGGAGAACGCCCTCTACCTCTTCGTGCTTTGCGACGACATGCTCGACAGTTACCCGCTTACGCCTACCCTGATTGAGGAACTGGCGGAGACAGCCCGCCCGCTGTGTAACATTCCCGACAGCGTGAAGGGCAGCTGGTGGTATGGGCGCGTCATCACGCAAGGCGTGAAGGCATTGTTGTCGATGCAAGAGGTGCACCAGGCTGCCGATTTGTGCCGCAGGGCCTACAGTCTCTGCCAGACGCTGGGCGTAAGGAACAAGTCGCGCCACCGCATCGGCGACGAGCTGTACAACTTCATGTACGATGCCTACGTGTCCATACCCCCTGACCAGCCCGCCTACATCCGTGCCAATGCCGAGAAAGGCATGATTGACCTGGCCGACGACATGATGACGACGCTGCAGCTCATCGTGGGGCGCAACCACGACTGGGCCGACATGTGTATCAACAAGGCCATCGTCCTGACGAAGTCGGAGCAGTTGGCTGACTACGCCCTCTCGCGCCAGTTGCTCAGCACCGCCTTTGATGTGCTCACCGCCGACACCCTGCTCACTGACTCTGCCTCGGTGCACAAGTCGCTGCAGCTGCTCTCCAAAAGCTATGAGACCTTCAACGACCTGAACATGGAGGAACGGTTCGTTACGTATGCCGAGAAGCTCACGCGGCACCCCCTTGCCGACTTCGAGAAGAACGACCTGGCATGGTACTATCTGGCCACAACCTACGGCACGGTAAAGTTTCACCGCTATGACGATGCCGTTGCCATCTACCGGCGCATGGCCGACCTGGCCAGGAAGCAGCACGAGGATATGATGTATGCCGACATGCTGGACCTCATCATTCACACGGAGTATTATTCGCGCCACTACGAGCAGGCCATGCAGGCACTGCGCACCCTTGATGCCTTCACGGCTGGCCGACGCGACCTGGGCACTCACAGCACGGCTAACCTTAGGGCGCAGCGGGCGTTCCGTATGGCCGAATGTGCCTTCGAGCTGAATGACACCGCCGGCACCCGCCTTTACCAGGGGCAGGCCATGCAGCTGCTCCGACACTGCATTGACACCGACAACGACGGCGACACCACCTACACCTGGCGGCAGAAGGTGGACGACCTGAGGCTGCTGGGCGACTATGCCTGCAACAACTTTCATGCCATATGGACAGATGAGGGAAAAGACGATGCTGCCGTGCCATACTTAGAGGAGGCACTGGCCATTGCCGAGAAGGAAGGCACGTTGAGGGAGGTCTTTGACCTTCATGTGTCGCTCGCCATGAGACACATGGGCTTCATGGTCAACCATCCACGCCAGGCCAGGAAGCATATTGACATGGCACGGGCGCTGTGTGGCACCGATACGCTGGGCTATACCTATTCGGGCAGCCTGCAGGGCTATATGTACTCCAGGGTGCTGTGGTTAGAGGGACAGTATTATGAGCGCATGTCGATAGAGCCGGAACTGGCCTTGGACTACTATCTGAAGTCGATAGAACTCAACCATGACATATTGAGGGTTATGACACCGTCGGCGCGCTCGTCCATGGAGAGCACATCGCCCTGGCACCAGTGCGCTGAGCTGTGCTTCTACTTAGGCAATGATGAGGACGGCCTGCGCTATCTGCAGCGCGAGGTGGATGCCGAAAAGGCGGAGTACGGAAACCATATATTATCCTATTATGAGGAGGAAGCCATCAAGAAGGACATAGAGGTGCACAGTCCCGCCATGGTGCGCAACTGGCGCCACTACGTCTATGAGGAGAACGTGCACGTTGACCTGGAGCGGTGCCGCCTGATGGCCGACTCCTTGGAGCGGGTGCTGATGAGAGACACGCTCTATTCTGCGTCTGACGTCTGTTTCAGGATGCGCGATGTGTGCAAGGGCTTCGATGCCCGGCTGGCGAAGGACTATGAGCGGAGGGCCGTGGCCATCGTTGAGCAGCAGC
Source organism: uncultured Prevotellaceae bacterium (assembly GCA_947168045.1). Taxonomy (GTDB): domain Bacteria; phylum Bacteroidota; class Bacteroidia; order Bacteroidales; family Bacteroidaceae; genus Prevotella. Next base: position 67,833 of record CAMVKN010000004.1, on the reverse strand, counting down.
CTGCCGGGCAGCGCTATGCCGATGCTTACTACTTCCGTTACCTGTTAGACACGGCTGAGAAAAAAGGCCCGAAGGAGGTTGTCAAGACGGGAACAATGCTGGCAAAAGTCTATCGGGCCGGCGGCAGCAAGGGCGGTAGCGTCCACCAGCTCATCACCACCCTGTTCAGCATGGCAAAGGCATATACGCAGATGAACAAGGGACATCAGGCACTGACCTGCTATGACTCGGCGCTGTCGCTGGCCCGTGGCACTGACTACGACAACGTCAGGCTGCTCACGGGCTTTGCCCTGGCGGCTGACTCGGCCCACGACTACCGCCAGCTGCGGGCCCACTATGCCTACATCTGCGAGGGGGTTCAGAAGGAGGTGCTGAAGAATTTTGAACAAGCGCGTGAAGATGAGCGTGAAGCGTATTGGAAGAACTATGAGCAGGTGTTCGGCATGGGTGAGAAGCTGTTGGAGGATGACCCCTCCGCGGAGCTGCTGGCGCGCACCTACGACAACCTGCTGTTCCGCAAGAGCATCCTGCTGAACAGCTCCATCAGCGCCATGAATCTCATCATGGCCAGCGGCGACAGTCTGCTGATGGCAAAATACGTCAAGAAGGAATGGCTGAAGAAGCAGTTAGAGGACAGCACGGCGGGCGATGTCGTCAACAGCAACGGACAGCCACTGTCGCGCGAGGTGGCCATCAAACTGGTCAGGCGCTTTGAGAACGAGATGATGTTGCAGGCCTCGGTGCTGGGCAACTACACCGCTGCCCTCGTCACCACCAGCGACGACGTGAGGCAGGCCATGCAGCAGCATGAGACGGCCATCGAGTTCACCCGCTACCGGCAGGGTGACCACGATGCCTACGCCGCCCTGGTGCTGATGCCCAGCGGCACGCTGCACTTCGTACCGCTGTGCACGCAGCAGCAGTTGGACGATGCCAAGGAGAAAGGCGGCGCGGCACTGTATGACGTCGTCTGGAAACCGTTGCACCCCTACATCAGCCACGGCGAGCATGTTTTCTTCAGTCCCGACGGCGAGCTGCACAACCTGCCCCTTGAGAGTTTGCCTACGCCGTCAGGCAAGTATGCCTCTGAGGAGTTCACGCTCTATCGTGTCTCGTCCACCCGCGAGCTGGCCAAGGCCCGGACGCGGCAGACGGTAGAGAAGGCCGTGCTGTACGGTGGCATTAAATACCAGCTGGAACAGCAGGAGAGCGTGCCCGACGGGCAAGCCCCCGCCTTTGTGTTCAGGGATGTGCCTGACATGAAGGCGCTACGTGGAGCCGTGAGAGGACTTCCCTATCTGCCCGGCTCGAAGAGGGAGGTGGACACCATCAGTGCCGTGCTGAAGGATGAGCACATCAGCGTGGCCCTGAATGCCGGGGCCAGAGGGTCGGAGGCATCGTTCAAGGCACTGTCGGGCTTGCGCATCCCACTCGTACATATCTCCACGCATGGCTTCTATGAGCAGCAAGCCGACACGCCTGTCAGCGACCGTGAGTACACGGCACTCTCACGCACGGGGCTGCTCTTGGCGGGGGCCAGCAACAGCCTGTTTGGCTCAGCGATGCCCGCCGACGGCGAGGACGGCATACTGACGGCCCACGAAATATCAAAGTTGGACCTCCGCGGCCTGGGCACCGTCGTCCTCTCAGCCTGCGAGACTGCGCTCGGCGATGTCAGTGGCGAAGGCGTGTTCGGACTGCAGCGCGGGTTCAAGAAGGCAGGGGCACAAAGCATCCTCATGTCATTATGGAAGGTAGACGACGAGGCCACCTGCCTGCTGATGACAGCGTTCTACCGTAACTGGATGGTGGAGAAGCGAACCAAGCGCGAGGCGTTGGAGGCTGCCAAGCAGGCCGTGCGGCAGCATAAAGAGAAGGGATGGGACAACCCCAAGTACTGGGCCGCCTTCATCCTGTTAGACGCTTTAGACTAAACAATAGTCGTTAGAGGTGAGTGGTGAGAGGTGAGATAAAACCCACTACGCAAAAGTCAATAAACAATAAACACTGAACAATAAACAAACACCCAGAATGACAGACAGCAAATATACCCCACAACCCATTGACACCAGCGACGTGCAGCTGCCTGAGGAGCTGCAGCTGCTGGTGGAGAAGATGGCGAAGAACGTACATGAGGTGTGGGCCGAGACGCGCATCGCACAGGGCTGGACCTACGGTGAGCAACGCAACGATGAGCTGAAGACCCATCCTTGCCTCATCCCATACGAAGAGCTGCCCGAGGAAGAGAGGGTCTACGACCGCAACACCTCCATCAGTACGCTGAAGCTGATACTGAAGCTCGGATTCACGATTTCGCGGCAGCCGTAGGCTTTGACTCCGGCGCGTTAATCATCCGCATCAGTCTGACGGCATCGACATACTGGGTGATGCCGGCAGCCACCTTCTTGGCATCCTGCATGGCATGCACCACGGTACCCTGACGGTTGGCCACGTCGCCGCCGGCGAAGACACCGTTGCGAGTGGTCATGCCGTAAGGCACTTCGCGCGTGATGAGGAACTTCCTTTCATCGTTCTCCAGGCCCGATGTGGTGCGCACAATCTTCGTGTTGGGCGTGGCGCCGATGGCCATGATGATGTTGTTGGCAGGCAGCGTCTGGCGCACGGGCTCCTTGCCGGGCTCGGTCGTCTCCAGCACAATCTCAGTGATGTCCAAGCGGTCGTCAACGTGAATCTCAGCGATGGCACTCCACCAGTTGAAGTGGACACCCTCCTTGACGGCATCTTCATATTCCGTGCGCAGGGCCGACATGGTGTCGATGCCCTGGTTGTAGATGACGTCGACAGCCGACGCGCCGATGCGCAGGGCCGTACGCGAAGCGTCCATGGCGGTGTTGCCACAGCCGATGACAAAGACGCGTGCGCCAGGGTCGACGAACACCTCCTCGCGTTTCATGAACCCCTCGCTGATGAGCTCCACACGGCGCAGGAAGTGGGTGGCAAAGCGGATGCGCTTCAGGTCGGCGCAGTGTGTGGCCCGGTCGCCCTCCGATATGCAACGGCCGTTCTGCCAGATGGGAATCTCCAATGACTTGGGCTTGCCCAGTCCGGTGCCGATGAAGATGGCGTCGAAGCCCTGGGCAAAGAGGCTGTCGACGGTGATGTCGTAGCCCACGTGTGTCTTGCGGTGGATGACCACGCCCATCTTCTCGATGTATCTTATCTCGCGTGCCACCACCTCCTTTGGCAATCGGTATTCAGGGATGCCATAGCGCAGCACGCCGCCGCACTGCGCCTCCATCTCGAACATCTCAACGGCGAAGCCCACACGGGCCAGGTCGCCGGCCACGGTGATGCCTGAGGGGCCGGCACCGATGACGGCGACCTTGCCACGGGTCTTCTCGACCACGTCCTCATGAGTGAGTCCTATCTCCGAGTCGAAGTCGGCCACAAAGCGTTCCAGCTTGCCGATGTTCACCGCCTGTCCCTTCTTGCCCAGCACGCAGGCACCCTCACATTGCTTCTCGTGTGCACACACGCGCCCGCACACGGCAGGCAGGTTGCTCTTTGAGCGGATGATGCTGATGGCATTGCCCAGGTTGCCCTTCTTCAGCTCGTGTATCCAGTCAGGAATGTCGTTGCTGATGGGGCAGCCTTTCTTGCACTGCGGCACCTTGCAGTTCAGGCATCGCTGGGCCTCCTTGATGGCCTCGGCCATGGTGTAGCTTTCGTTTATCTCTTCGGGGAATCTCATGTTTTCTTTTTTTATCGTTTAGAGGTGAGAGGTAAGAGGTGAGAGGATAGTTTGCACGCCCAAGTGAGAATAATGAAAAATGAAGCGGAAAAGCTATCCTCTCACCCCTCACCTCTCACCTCTCACCTCTAAAAACAATCACTTACTTATAGATGGGTCCGAAGTTCTGGCAAGCACGGTAGTCGGCACCCTCCTTGTCCATGCCGAAGGCGTTCCATGCAGCGGGACGGAAGATGTCGGCATCCTTGATGTTGTGCATGCAAACGGGTATGCGGAGCATGGCGCAGAGCGTGATGAGGTCGGCACCCACATGCCCGTAGCAGATGGCCCCGTGGTTGGCACCCCAGTTGTTCATCACTGAGTAGACATCCTTGAAGCAGTCCTTCGTGGCATCCAGACGCGGCACGAACCAGGTGGTGGGCCATGTCGGGTCGGTGCGTTTGTCCAGGATGTCGTTGGCCTCCGTGGGCAGACTGACAGTCCATCCCTCGGCTATCTGCAGCACGGGTCCCAGCCCTGCCACGATGTTCAGGCGCAGCATCGTCATGGGCATGCCGCCACGTGTGAGGAAGTGGCTTGAGTAGCCTCCGCCACGGAAGTAGTCGCGGTCGGCAGGCATCCACGATGTAGCCTTCAGACAGGCCTCCATGTCGCCATCGGCCATGTTCCATGGCTCCTTCATCGTGGGGTTGCCCTCGCTGTCGCTCATGGCGCCGGTGGCGTCGAGCGTGGTGGCGCCGCTGTTGATGAGGTGGATGAAGCCCTGTGCCGCCATGCCGTCGGGGGTCCACCCTGTGACACGCTGGACTGCCTCCGGGCTCCAGTAGGTGCGGATGTCGCTGAACATCACGCCACGGTTGGTGAGCAGGTGTCCGAAGAGCATGGAGATGCCGTTGAGCGAGTCGTTCTCGGTGGCCAGGGTGTAAGCCTCGCGCGGTCCGTTCCAGTCGAAGCTGGTACACATCAGCGACTCAGGGAAGTCGAAGTTCGGCTTATAGTCGGTCCACTGGCGCTGGCCCTGCACGCCGGCGGCGATGGCGTTGTGGCCGATGGCCTCCTCCTTGTAGCCCATCTGTAGCAGACGGTCACTGCCCTGCATCAGGTCGCGGATAATCATCATCGTCTTGACGGTGAAGGCCCAGTCCTCGTCCTTCTCGGCACGTGTCTTGCCCTTGCCCTTGCCGTTGAACGTGGTCATGGGCGTGCCGGGGAAGAGCGGACGGTCCTCGTTGTAGTCGTGGCCCTCCTGCGGCTTGCAGTAGCGCTCCACCCACTGCATGGCACGGCGGAACTCCTCCTTGTCGTAGATGCCGTAGTCCACACGGCGCAGGATTTCGACCAGCGACACATACTCAGTGCGCATGCCGAGATACTGCTGCATGAAGTCGGCGTTGACGATGCTTCCGGCAATGCCCATGCAGGTGTTGCCCAGTGAGAGGTAGCTCTTGCCGCGCATGGTGGCCACGGCCTGTGCAGCACGTGCAAAGCGCAGCAGCTTCTCAGCCACGTCAGCGGGTATGCTGTTGTCGTCCAGGTCCTGCACGTCGTGGCCGTAGATGCCATAGGCGGGCAACCCCTTCTGTGCGTGGGCAGCCAGGACGGCGGCCAGATAGACGGCGCCGGGGCGCTCCGTTCCGTTGAAGCCCCACACAGCCTTGGGATAGTAGGGGTTCATGTCCATCGTCTCAGAGCCGTAGCACCAGCAGGAGGTGACGGTGATGGTGCTGCCCACGCCGGCGCGCTCGAACTGCTCGGCACAGCGGGCACTCTCGCCCACGCGACCAATGGTGGTGTCGCTGATGATGCACTCCACGGGCGAACCGTCGCCGTTGCGCAGGTGGCTCTCAATGAGTTCCTTCACGGCCTTGGCCAGGTTCATGGTCTTCTCTTCCAGACTTTCGCGAACACCCCCCTGACGTCCGTCAATGGTTGGGCGTATTCCAATTTTAGGATAGTTTTTCATTTTTGTAGATTGTTTTTATGAGTTGGTCTGCAAAGATACACATTTTCCTAAAAAAAGCAGTGCGCTTTCAGAAAAAAATTGTATTTTTGCGGAATAAAAACACTAACCGAAGGAAAAAGCAAGATGAAAAGATATTTGTTGGCACTGCTGGTGCTGATGCCTGGGCCGATGGCCATAGCCCAGACGATACAGCGCGACACCCTGATGACGCCCGTCAGAGTAGGCTACTCAGCCAGCAGCCAGAATACGCTGACAGGTGCAGTGGACAAGGTGACGCAGGAGCGCATGAACAAGGGCATGGTCATCTCGTCGCTCGATGCCCTGAGCGGCCAGTCGGCCGGTGTGCAAGTGACGTCGGGTGGCAACCACGAAGCGATGGTGTCGGCGGTGCGCGTGCGTGGCACCACGTCGCTGACGGGTGGCAACGACCCACTGGTCATCATCGACGGCGTGACCTCAGACCTGGCCACCCTCTCAACGGTCTATCCCGCTGAGATTGAGAGCTTCACCATCCTGAAGGATGCCTCAGAGACGGCACAGTACGGCAGCCGTGGCGCTTCAGGCGTCATCGAGGTGGCTACGAAGAAAGGCCGCAACCAGCCCTTCCACATCTCCTATGACGGCTCCGTCAGCATGGAGTCGGTCTACAAGCGCATGCAGATGCTCAACGCGCAGCAGTTCCGACAGGCGAACATCTCACAACGACTGCCCTACATCGACAAGGGGGAGGACACCGACTTCAGCCGTAGCATTGAGCGTACGGGCTTCGTGCAAAACCACCACATCGCCTTCGGTGGCGGTACGGCCACGGCCAATTACCGTGCCTCGGTGGGCGTCATGGAGCACCGCACCATCATGCGTACAAACAACTATCGCAACTATATTGCCAAGCTCGACATCTCGCACAAGGCCTTCGACAACCTGCTGTCTGTCGACCTCGGCATGTTCGGCTCGCTGCAGAAGAACAACTACTTGCCCTTTGTGCAGAAGCTACTCTACTCAGCCGCCACCTACAACCCCACCCTCCCCGACGGTGCCAATGCCGACGGCACCTACAACCAGGTGACGGAGGCACTGTGGGCCACCAACCCCAACGCGCTGCTGACCATGAAGCAGGACGAGGACAACGCCCACTTCAACGTTCACCTGAACGCCACCCTCACGCTGGCCAAGAACCTGAAGCTGCGTGGCTTCGGCTCCTACTCGTACAACTCAGTGAACAATGCCCACTATTATCCCACCATCGTGTGGAGCCTGGGCGAAGCCTACCGTGGCAACGACAAGAGCACGGAAAGGCTGGGCAACGTGTCGGTGGACTATACGCTGAACACCCGCAGCTCATCGCTGAACATCATGGCCCTGGCCGAAGCTGAGAGCCGCACGGCCAACGGCTTCTTCACCACCGTGACGAACTTCCCTACCGACGCCTATGGCTATGAGAAGCTGACGGCTGGCGCATCGCGTCCATGGGGCGGCACCGACTCCGACTACTCCGACTCGCACATGGAGTCGTTCCTGCTTCACCTGCAGTATACGCTCCTCGACCGCTACACCCTCACTGCCAACGCCCGTGCCGATGCCTCGTCGAAGGTGGGCAAGAACCACCGCTGGGGCTTCTTCCCCTCCGTCAGCGGTGCCTGGGTCTTCAGCAAGGAGAAGTGGATGGAGCCGCTGCGCTTCGTCGACAATGCCAAGCTGCGCGTCGGCATCGGCCGCTCAGGCAACCTGGGTGGCATCGGCTCATACCACTCCATGCAGCTCATCCAGCCCAACGGCGTGGTGCCCATGAACGGGGGCATCGCCACCACGCTGGGCATCGTCCGCAATGCCAACCCCGACCTGCGATGGGAGGTGAAGCACACCTTCAACATCGGCATCGACGCCATGCTGTGGAACCGCCGCATCGCCCTGTCGGTTGACTATTACCGCTCCAAGACCACCGACATGCTCTACGTCTACGACGTGCCGGTGCCACCCTTCACCTACGACAAGTTGCTGGCCAACCTCGGCTCGATGAAGAACAGCGGTCTGGAGATTGGCTTCGGCATCACGCCCCTGCGCACCCGCGACATGGAGCTGGCCATCAACATGAACTGGTCGTTTGAACGCAACAAGCTGCTGTCGCTCGACGGCGACTACAACGGACAGCACCTGACGGCACCGGCCATGCAGACCATCTCGTCGCTGTGGGGAGCCGGATTCCATGGTGGCAGCGACGTGGTGCGGCAGATAGTGGGCCAGCCCCTGGGCGTGTTCCTGCTGCCTCACTGCAAGGGGCTGGTGCCCAACGCAACGGGCGGCTACAGCTACGACGTTACCAACGAGAGCTACATCTGCGGACAGGCCACACCAAAGGCCATGATGGGTTCGAACATTGCCTTCCGCTACCAGCAGTGGGACCTGACGGTGCAGGCCAACGGCGCCTTCGGACACAAGATTTACAACGGCACGGCGCTCACCTATAACAACCTGCTCTCGCTACCCAACTATAATGTGATGAAGGGGGCACCGGAACGGGGCATCCAGGACCAGACCATCAGTGACTACTGGCTGGAGAGTGGCGACTATGTGAACATCGACTATGTCACGCTGGGCTGGAACGTGCCCGTGCGGTCCAAGTACATCAGGAGCCTGCGTCTGTCGGCCTCGGTCAACAACCTGGCCACCATCACGGGCTACAGCGGACTGACGCCGATGATTAACTCTACCGTCATCAACGGCACGCTCGGCATCGACGACAAGAACGTCATGCCCGTCTACCGGTCCTACACCTTTGGAGTAAGCGTTAAGTTTTGATTGACCATCGAACATTGAATAATGACCATTGATATGAAGACGACAATACATTGCAGCATATTGAGAAGAGTGTCACTTGTGGCTTTCCACTTGCCGCTCCTGCTGGCGCTCGTCTCATGCGCCTTGGACGAGGACGCACGCGACCAGATACCTGAGGAGGAGGCCTTTGGTACGGCCGAGGACCTCTACATGAACACCGTGGCCACATTATATAATTATGTAGGAGGGTCAGAAGACGGACAGGGACTACAGGGAACCTGCCGCGGCGTCTACGACCTGCAGACCTTCGGCTCTGACGAGGCCATGCTGCCCACCCGTGGCGGCGACTGGTACGACGGCGGACTGTGGCAGCACATGTACCGACACTCGTGGAACGCCGGACTTGAGCCAGCGGGCAAGGCGTGGAACTACCTCTATCAGGTCATCACCCTCTGTAACCACTCGCTGGAACAGATTGACGCCCACAAGCATCTTCTTGACGAACATCAGCTGACGATTTATAAGGCTGAAGTGCGCGCCCTGCGCGCCATCTACTACTGGTACCTGATGGACCTCTTTGGCAATGTGCCCATCATCTACTCTGACGTACCACTCAACCAGGTGAAACAGTCGCGGCGCAGCGAGGTGTTCAAATACGTCTACGATGAGCTGACGGATGTGCTCGGCGACCTGGCCTATGGTCACAGTGCCAACCGTGGCCAATACTATGGGCGCGTCACAAGGTCGGTGGCTAACTTCGTGCTGGCCAAGCTGGCAATCAACGCCGAGGTCTACACGGACGACGACTGGACTGACGGTGTGCGGCCTAACGGCTCGGAGATATTCTTCCAGACTGATGCCGGCCGCCTCAACGCCTGGGAGGCCACTGTCTACTACTGCAACGAAATCAGCTTTGACAACTTCAAGCTGGAACAGGACTATACCACCAATTTCACCGTCTACAACGAACAGTCAACCGAGAACATCTGGGTCATCCCAATGGACAAGGACCTGTACAAGACGCAGCAGCAGAACATGTTCCGCTCCTACCACTATCGACACGCCGCTGCCTATGGCTTCACGGGCGAGAACGGCTCGTGTGCCACACTCAACACGCTGCGGGTGTTCGGCTATGGCACCGACAGCGTGGACATCCGCTTCTTTAACAACTACTGGGACGAAGAGGTGTACGACCTTGACGGTCAGCCCGTGCTTGACCGACAGGGGCAGGTACTGGCCTACCACCCCTGGGAGGTGCGGATGGACCTCAGTGGCAGCCCCTACGTGGAGACCGCCGGTGCACGCATGAAGAAATATGAGGTGGACCGCAATGCCACGAAGGACGGCAAGCTGATGGACAACGACATCGTGCTCTTCCGCTATGCCGACGTGCTGCTGATGCGTGCCGAAGCCTATCTGCGCAATGGACAGCCCGACCTGGGACAGGCCGACTTCGACGCCGTGCGCCGACGCTCCTGGATGTCCACGCGCCCCCTGACGATGGAGAACATCTACGACGAGCGACTCTTGGAGCTTTGCTGGGAAGGATGGCGCCGGCAGGACATGATTCGGTTCGGACGCTATGAGAGCCTGTTCCAGGGCGACGACCACAATGCCAAGGTAGACGAGAGCGACGCTCACACCACGGTATTCCCCATTCCTGATGCCGTCATGGCCATGAACCACTTCATGGTGCAGAACAAAGGCTACTAAGAGGATAGTACAAAAAAGAACACTATTTCTTTGGCTGTTTTGGCAGAAAGCAGTACCTTTGCACGCTCATTAAAGATAAAAAACGTGCTATGAAGAGACTGTCTTTACTGATTGTATGCCTTGTCCTGACCCTGTCGTCGTGCATCAAGGACGAGCCCAAGAATTCTGAATGTGACATCATCAGTGCCTGGGTAGAGGGCGACCAGATGGCTCAGCTGTTCTATCAGCCCAGCAAGATGCGCATTGAGAATATCTCCTCGACCGAAAGCACAATCGTATTCCCAGTAAAGTCGTTTCTGCAGTTGCCTGACAGCATTGCCGTGTTTTTCAATGTGACGCCCGGTGCCACCATCAAACCTGCCAGCGGTACGAAGCATAACTTCAGGGAGTGGCCGGTGACCTATACCGTGACATCAGAGGACGGCGCATGGCAGCGCCAGTACACGGTGGCCTTCAAGGAGGACAACCTGCCTGCCTATCTGTTCAGCTTCGAGAATGTGGAAACGGTGAAAGGCATTAACAACAACCTATACCATGAGTTCTACGAGATGGACCGGAACGGTACGCGACAGAACATCTGGGCCTCGGGCAATGCGGGTGCCGCCATCATCAAGACCAACAGCCAGCCTGCTGACCATCCTACCTATCAGACAGAGTACGGCTATTATGGCAAGGGTGTGTGCCTTGTCACACAGGATGCCGGGCAGCTGGGCCGATGGTTCAACAAGCCTATTGCCGCCGGCAATCTCTTCATGGGGCGCTTTGTGGTGGAACAGGTGATGACCGACCCCCTGAAGGCTACTGAGTTCGGACGCCCCATCGACCGTGTCCCTGTGCGCGTGACGGGCTATTACAAGTACCAGCCGGGCGAGACGTTCACCGACAAGAAGATGAACGTCGTTGAAGGCAAGGTTGACGAGGCCAGCATCTATGCCGTCTTCTTCCGCAACAAGGACGAGCAGAACAACGACATCTGCCTCTATGGCGACAATGTGCTGAGCAGCCCCTACATCGTCAGGAAGGCCGTGGTGGCACAGCTGCCGCCCACCAATGAGTGGACACGGTTTGAGATGTTCTTCGAGGGCGATGACGCTGACCCGAAGGTGCTGGCCGAACAAGGCTACAGCATGACGCTGGTGTTCTCGTCGAGCAAGAACGGCGACTCGTTTGAGGGGGCCATTGGCAGCAGACTCTACGTAGACGAGGTGGAGGTGTCATTTGAAGAAACGAACGATGATAAAGAACTGGAGGGTGAACACCATGAATAAAATAGTGACGACCATTGTGCTCTCCGCCCTGTTGCTTGGGACGGACAAGGCTGAGGCTGGGAGCTGGACCGAGGACTTAGAGTGGAAGGCCCGCGTGGGCTACAGCATTGGCGGCACGGCGCCGCTGGGCATGCCTGCCACCATACGCAGCATCGACAGCTATAGCCTGACGCCATCGGTCATGGCCGGCGTTGACGTAAGGATGCCGCTGAGCAACAGATGGGGGGTGACGGCCGGACTGCGCATAGAGAACAAAGCCATGAAGGTAGAGGCTACCACCAAGGGATACCGCATGGAGGTGGTGAAGGGCGACAGCAGGCTGGAAGGACTCTTCACAGGACACATCAGCCAGGAGGTGACGCAGTGGATGCTGACCTTGCCCATCCAGGCCTCAATGCAGCTGGGCGAAAAGGTGGCACTGAAGGCCGGGCCTTACTTCTCGCTGCTGGTTGACAAGGACTTCAGCGGCATTGCCTCCGACGGATACCTACGCCAGAACAATCCCGTCGGTCCGAAAATCAATATTGGTAACAAAGAGGGGGAATGGGCCACCTACGACTTCAGCGATGACATGCGAAGCCTGCAGATGGGCCTCGCCATCGGTGCCGACTGGCAATTGCATGAGCACATCGGTCTGACGGCTGACCTGAGCTGGGGCCTGACGGGCATCTTCAACAACGACTTCAAGACCGTAGAGCAGACGCTCTACCCCATCTACGGCACCATCGGCGTGTACTATAAGTTCTGAACGGGCTTGTCTATATCCACCGGCAGAGCGGTGGAGATAAGAGAATTAGAAGTTAGCGAGTGACTCTGCTCCCTTCTTTTCGCGAACAATATAATAATGTAAAGACCCCACCCCTCGCCCCACCCCCAAAGTGGGGAGGCAAGGGGTGGGTGTTGTCTTAGTCAGCAATCTTTGCCTTGATCATCTCGCGGTTGAGGCGAGCGATGTTGGCGATGGTCTCGTTCTTCGGGCAGACGGCCTCGCAGGCACGAGTGTTGGTGCAGTTGCCGAAGCCGAGCTCGTCCATCTTGGCAATCATGTTCTTCACGCGACGCTTGGCCTCGACGCGGCCCTGGGGGAGCAGAGCGAGCTGAGAGACCTTCGAGCTGACGAAGAGCATGGCAGAGCCATTCTTACAAGCGGCGACACAGGCACCACAGCCGATGCAGCTGGCACAGTCCATAGCCTCGTCGGCATCCTCCTTGGGGATGAGGATGGCGTTGGCATCCTGAGCCTGACCGGTGCGGATGCTGGTGTAGCCACCAGCCTGGATAATCTTGTCGAAGGCGTTACGGTCGACCATGCAGTCCTTGATGACAGGGAAGGCGGCCGAGCGCCAGGGCTCGACGGTGATGACGTCGCCATCGTTGAAGCGGCGCATGTAGAGCTGACAGGTGGTGGCACCGCGCTCCGTCTTGCCGTGAGGCGTACCGTTGATGTAGAGTGAGCACATACCGCAGATACCCTCGCGGCAGTCGTGGTCGAACACGAAGGGCTCCTTGCCCTCGTTGATGAGCTCCTCGTTCAGGATGTCGAGCATCTCAAGGAACGAAGTGTCATCTGGGATGTCATGCATTTCGTGAGTATCGAAATGACCAGCGTCCTTGGGACCATTCTGTCTCCAAAACTTAATTGTGAATGAAATATTCTTAGCCATATCTTTTAGTTCTTATAGTTACGGGTTTGTACTTTGATTGCCTCATACTCCAGGGGTTCCTTTGACAGTTCGGGCTCGTTGCCCTTGCCTTTGTACTCCCAGCAACCTACGTAGAAGTAATGCTCGTCGTCGCGCTTAGCCTCACCTTCCTCAGTCTGGTACTCCTCGCGGAAGTGGCCACCGCAGCTCTCGTTACGGCTCAGTGCGTCGAATGCCACCAGCTGACCCATGGTGAAGAAGTCGCGCAGGTGGATGGCCTTGTCCAGCTCGACGTTCAGTCCCTCCTTTGTGCCAGGCACGAAGAGGTTGGTGTCGAACTCCTTCTCCAGGTCGTGCATCTTCTTCAGGCCTGTCTTCAGTCCCTCAGCAGTGCGTCCCATGCCGACATACTCCCACATGATGTGGCCCAGCTCCTTGTGGATGCTATCCACTGAGCGCTTGCCCTTGATGTTCAGCAGACGGTCCATCTCAGCGTCGACCTTCTTCTCAGCCTCAGCGAACTCAGGCAGGTCTGTCGAGACCTTCGGCCACACTGCCTGGTCGGCCAGATAGTTCTGGATGGTGTAGGGCAGCACGAAGTATCCGTCGGCCAGACCCTGCATCAGTGCGCTGGCACCCAGACGGTTGGCACCGTGGTCACTGAAGTTGCACTCGCCGATGGCGAACAGTCCGGGAATGGTGGTCTGCAGTTCGTAGTCGACCCAGATGCCGCCCATGGTGTAGTGGATGGCGGGGTAAATCATCATGGGCTTGTAGTATTTCACGCCGTTAATCTCGTTGGCCACGTCGCCGGGGAACACGTCGGTAATCTCCTCATACATCTCGAAGAGGTTGCCGTAGCGCTGCATGATGACGTCGAGGCCGAGGCGGTTGATGCTCTCTGAGAAGTCGAGGAACACAGCCAGTCCGGTGTTGTTCACGCCGAAGCCCTTGTCGCAGCGCTCCTTGGCGGCACGGCTGGCCACGTCGCGCGGCACGAGGTTGCCGAAGGCCGGGTAGCGACGCTCCAGATAGTAGTCGCGATCCTCCTCAGGAATCTCCCATCCCTGCTTCGTGCCCTGCTGCAGCGCCTTGGCGTCCTCAATCTTCTTCGGCACCCAGATGCGGCCGTCGTTACGCAGCGACTCCGACATCAGCGTCAGCTTCGACTGCTTGTCGCCGTGGACGGGGATACAGGTGGGGTGAATCTGCACATAGCTGGGGTTGGCGAACATGGCACCCTTGCGATAGCACTGCACTGCGGCGGTGCAGTTGCAGCCCATGGCGTTGGTCGAGAGGAAGTAGGTGTTTCCATAGCCGCCGGTAGCGATGACCACTGCGTTGGCCGAGAAGCGCTCCAGCTTACCCGTTACCAGGTTCTTGGCGATGATGCCACGAGCGCGTCCGTCGACGATGACCACATCCTCCATCTCATAGCGTGTGAAGAGCTTCACCTTCTTGGCCTGCACCTGTGCGCTGAGCGAGCTGTAGGCACCGAGCAGCAGCTGCTGTCCGGTCTGTCCCTTGGCATAGAATGTACGGCTGACCTGTGCGCCACCGAATGAGCGGTTAGCCAGCATGCCACCGTACTCGCGAGCGAAGGGCACGCCCTGTGCCACGCACTGGTCGATGATGTTGTTCGACACCTCAGCCAGACGGTAGACGTTGGCCTCGCGTGCACGATAGTCGCCACCCTTCACGGTGTCGTAGAACAGACGATAGACCGAGTCACCATCGTTCTGGTAGCACTTGGCGGCATTGATACCACCCTGTGCAGCGATGGAGTGGGCACGGCGGGGTGAGTCCTGAATGCAGAAATTATACACGTTGAAGCCCATCTCTCCGAGACTTGCAGCAGCACTTGCGCCAGCCAGACCTGTGCCCACGACAATGACGTCGAGCTTCAGTTTGTTCTTCGGGTTGACCAGGCGCTGGTGGGCCTTATATTCCTTCCATTTCTCAGGTACGGGACCTGCGGGAATCTTTGAATCTAATACTTTTGCCATAATTATTTCAGTTTTCTTTTTATCAGTTAGTTAGCAGCAGCACAGGCTGGGAGCGCAGCCGAAGGCGAAGGCCAGAACCACCACGAGGAAGCCCAGCATGAGCAGGGAGACGTAGATGAGGCCAATCCACTTGATGCGGCACTCCCACGTCTTTCCGCTCCAGCCCAGTGTCTGCAGGGCGCTCCAGAAGCCATGGCTGAGGTGGAACCAGATGGCACAGATCCAGATGACGTAGAGCACGACAAAGATGGGGTTGCCGAAGGTGTTGACAATCTTTCCGAAGCCATCGGCCGGAGCTGCATCGAAGTGGATGCTGGGGAAGAGCTCAGCGAACATCATGTTATACCAGAAGTTGAACAGGTGCAGCAGCAGTCCGAGCAGGATGATGATGCCCAGCACAAGCATGTTGCGCGATGCGAACTTCTCTACGACGTTGTCGCCGTTCACCGTCGTTGCCACCTCGTAGCGGCTGTCACCGCGTGCCTTGCGGTTCTGTGCCGTCAGGATGAAGGCAAACACGATATGGACCACTGCCAGCAGGGCCAGTCCCATCGTTGCCACCACTGCATACCAGTTGGCACCCAGCAGCTCACAAATGGCATTGTAAGCCTTGCCTGAGAACAGCGCAACAATGTTCATGCAACAGTGGAATGTCAAAAACAAGATCAGTGCGATGCCAGTTACCGACATCACCACCTTTCTACCAATAGATGAATTGATTAACCACATAAGTTGTTGATTTTAATTAAATTATTACTATAGTTATGTTCTTAGAAGCAAATGCGTTGCCACCCTCACGGGCAGGCCTCCTACTCATAAATAATGATATCTACGCGCGGTTTGGGCTACAAAATTACTGAAAAATTGTGAAACGCGCAAGCGTTTCCGTAAAAATATGGTATTTTCATATAAAAACGTCAAAAAAAGGAAGGCCAGAGTTACTTCCGGCCTTCCCCTTCACGAGTTGTCTATTTCACCACTTTCACCGTGCGTCCGTCAGCCCTGCGCACAATGTTCAGTCCATGCTGCAGGCCGCTGTGTCGACGTCCGTCAACCGTATAGACCGTCTCCGTCCCTGTGACATCGGCGGCAGTCATGCCGATGGCTGAGGCCTGGTTGGGCACGCCCTTCGGGCTCAGTCCGCCATTTTCGTTGACGGCTTGCACCTGCCACTTGTCGGTCTCGGTATAGTCATCGAAGCTCACATCGGTGGTCATGCCGACCACCTCGCCGTTCTTCGTCACGACATAGCAGATGGCGTATGGCACGGGCTCCCATGTCATCCTGCCGTCGGCGCCTTTCACCACCGGTGCCTCGCAGGCCTCACACATCAGGTCGGGTTGCCAGTTGTCAGTGCCGCCCAGCACGTTCTTGACGGTGTACTGTGCCGCCTCCTCAGCCGTAAGGGTGTTCTTCACGTCAAACGTCTCCACCTTCTTTCCCGTGTTGTCGTCAACGTAGTAATAGTAGGTCTCGCGCTGCGAGAGGTCCAGCGGGTTGCCGTTGGCATCGACGGTGTTGTACTCAGCCCACAGCACTGGAAGTCCGCCCATGGTGTTATACCACCCCTTGGCTGGGATGTTGACATAGGTCCGGGTGTTGATATACACTGTCTTGGGCTGGTTCTTCCAGGGCCGTCCGAGCCACACGTCCTTCACGTTGATGCCCTTGTGCGGACGTATGACGCTGTTCTGCAGCACATAGCCCCATTTCACGTCCTGCCCATGGCTGGGTGCCACGATGTATCCGCCCGAAGGACGGTTGATGTCCAGTGTGTCACCGTCCAAGTAGACATTGCCGCTGTTGTAGATGAAGTCCACTGCCCCCTCGATGACCGAGTTCTTGATATAGTGTCGGTTGTTCGACGTCGAGGTCGTAATCCATGTGTCCTGATAGCTGAGCAGTGCCACGCCGTTCAGGGCGATGCGGTCGCCCATGGTGTTCAGTGCCAGCGCCTGCGGTCCGGCCTGCTTCTCGTGGCCGTAGCTGTTCTCCATGGTCAGGTTCTCGAAGAAGCAGTTGTCGGCGTTCACCACCACCGTGGCTCCCTCGCTGACGTGCAGGGCATTGTCGCCGCCGCTGAGCCTGTCGTCCAGGATGACGGTCTTGTCGCGGTCCTGGCCTATGAGGTGCATGTATGGCTTCGTCTTGGGTATGTCGACATGCTCCTTGTACTGCCCGTTCTTGATGAAGATGAGCCAGGGCTTGGTGCGTGCCTTGGGTGCGGCATCGATGGCGGCCTGCACAGTGGTATAGGTAGCGATGGCATCGCCACTTACTGAACTGGTGGCTGCGGCGTCGACGATGGCGTCATAGAGGCGTGCGGCAGGCTGCTGGCGCTCCATGGTGGTGAAGGTCAGCGTGAGTGCGTCGGCAGCGTTGCCTGAGCGGTCCACCACGAAGCCAGCGGGCAGGGTCAGGGTGTACTGCGTGCCGTAGTCCAGGCCCATGTAGCTGAAGCTCACCGAGCGGCTGCTCCACGTGGTGGTGATGTCAGCCCTCTGTCCGTTGGCGGCAATGAGGGTGGGTGTGGGCCCGAAGGGGGAACCTTCGAGCACAGTGGCGGGCATGATGCGCTCGTCGTAGCTGACGGTGATGCGTCCTGAGGCGCTCACGCCCGTGGCACCGTTGGTGGGCGTGGTGGTGGTCACCACCGGCGCCACGTCGTCGGCCACCACCTCGGCGGTGCCCACGATGTAGACATTGCCCACGCCGCTCTCTGAGTGTGAGGTGTACTTCAGACCGTCGTATTCCTGGTCAAAGGCATAGCTGGAAGAGAGCATGTCGCTGCCGTCGCCCATGATGCGCACGTAGACCGTCGGCTGTCCCATGGCCGAGGCAGGCAGCTCAAAGGCGAGCGGCATGACGGCGTTGGCCGTCATCGTCCAGGTGGCGTCGCCGAGGGGGCTGAACTCCTTTCCGTCGGTTGAGATGAGGGCCTTCCACTGCTTCGAGGCCATGTTCTTGGCAGCCATGTCGGCAGTGAACGTAGCCGCAGCGAAGCCCTTGGTCGAGAACTGGTACTGCCAGGCTATGTCGGTTGTGCTATAGCCGTTCTGATAGAGTCCGTTGATGTCTGGGAGCACCACGCCCTCACGGTTGCGCACCACGGGTGTGCCGCCGTCCTTGGTATAGGCCAGCGACCCGTCGGCCACCTTGACCACCGACGAGAAGGCGTTGCGTGCATCGTCCCAGGTCAGGTCAGCCGGGAAGGGATAGCCTGAAGTGGTGGGGTAAGCATAGTAGTTGTTGACCGAGGCGTCGAACACGGCGATGAAGTCCTGCACCTCATACTGTGCCACCAGCTCCATGTCGCCGTTCACGGTCAGCGTGCGTGTGGGCACGGTGCCGGCGTTCTCGTTCTTGTCCGTCCACTGCAGGAACTTCAGCACCTTGCTCTCGTTGGCCGTGGCGGTAATCTCCGTGCCTGCCTCATACAGGTTGTTATGGTCGTTGGGGGTCAGGGTGATGCTGCCCATGGTGCGGTCGGCATCGTTGGTGACGCGCGTGGTGACGGTGTAGACGGGGATGTTCTGGAACACAGCCTTGACGGTCTTCTCAGCGTCCATCGTCACCGTCAGCGTCGGTGCGCTGCCCAGCTTGTGTCCCTCGCCGTCCTGCCACTCCACGAAGCGATAGCCAAAGTTCTTCGTGGCGGTGAGCACCACCTCGGCACCCTCCTTGTAGGCGTCCAGGTCAGGCTCGCGTGTGACGGTACCAGCCTCGGCAGGCTCCACGATGGTGTTCAGCAGGTATTTCGTCGTGACGGTGGCACTGCCCACCAACTGTCCTTCAATGACCAGGTTCGACAGGCCCATGCGCTTGGTTTTACCCAGTCCGATGAACGCGAAGTTGAGCTTCAGGGGATTGTCGAACGATGCCACCAGGTTGCTGACGTCATAGCTGAAGTGCTTGAGGTCCAGCCCCTTGTCGCTGCGGTTCACGTCAGCCTTCTCACACAGCGTCAGCTCGTGGTCGCCGGCCACGACACTAACGGTCAGCGTGCCGCCGTCGGTGCCATAGCGTGCACCCTCGAAGCTCACCTTCGTGGGAACGAAGTTGAAACCGTCCTCCGGTGTCAGCGTCAGCGTCAGCGTATTGTCGTCCGTGGGGGTGCCGGCAAACGAGGCTCCGCTGCCGTTATAGACCGATGTCTGCACGGTCTTCTCATTGTTGTTTCCAGTGTAGGTGGTGGTGCCATTCAGGGTCAGCGCGCTTCCCGCAGTGAGCTTCATGGCGGCTATGCCAGCCTTCATGTCTTCAGGGCTGATGATGGCATCGTCGGTCTGGTCCAGGCCACCCTTGTCGAGCTTCAGGTGGATGCTGCCGCTGATGTCCACGCCGCCGGCGTTTTTCACCATACCGCTGACAGCCACGTCGGCGACGCAGAGCCACCGGCCGCGGTCGACGTTCTTCGACCAGGGATAGACACGGATGAGCAGGCGCTCGCCTTCCTCCACCTTCACGACGTTTTCCGAATGTATCTCATTCCATGTGCCGTTCAGTACGCCTGAGGCAAAGATGGTATTGCGCGTGGCAAAGCCATCAGTGGAATAATAGGCATGGCACTGCAGCGAGCCTCCGCCCTGTGCCTTTATCTTCATGTCGATGCTGCCTATGGAGAGCTCCTTCCCCTGCGGGGCGGTCACTGCAAACTGCACATACTGCGTGGGGTCGTCGTCGATGCCGTCCGAGGGCCACTCGCCGGTGCTGCCATTGGGTGCTATCAGCACGCCATAGCCGTTCACATTGCCATACTTCCCGAGACCTGTCAGCGTGGCGGCAGAGGCACTCACATCACCGGTCACAGTGGCCTCGTCCGTGGGGACCATGGGCCACGCCACGCTGAAGGGCTCGCCGCCACCCAGCTCCACGATGTTC
Source organism: uncultured Prevotellaceae bacterium (assembly GCA_947168045.1). GTDB lineage: Bacteria > Bacteroidota > Bacteroidia > Bacteroidales > Bacteroidaceae > Prevotella. Next base: position 47,872 of record CAMVKN010000004.1, on the reverse strand, counting down.
ACCGTCAGTGGCACGTCGACGCGCTTGTCGCCCAGCGTGACGGTGATGGTGCCATTGAACTTACCCGTATTGGCAAGCAGCACGCGGGCATAGATGTTCTTCACCAGCGTACCGTTGTTATAGTCCACACTGAGACTGTTCGTCCATGTCACGTGGTCAACCGAAAGGCTTATCCCGTCAGTGGCGCTGACGCTGATGGTGCCCTGGGCGGGCGACAGGCCGAAGCCGTTCAGCGTCAGCTCCTTCACGGCCGTCTGCCCCTTGTAGCCCTCGCCCAAGTCGGCTACGGCAGGGGTCACTGACAGGTCGGTGGGCACCACGATGTCGTTGCTCAGTATGCCCTGCTCTTTCATCAGCTGTGCACAGAGACGTGCCACCAGCAGGGCGCCAGTGCTATTGAAGTGTGTGCTGCCCTCGCCGTCGAAGAGCTGCTCGTGGCACTTGGCGTCGCCGTAGCTCTCATAGAGCTCAGCGGTGGCCTCCGTCAGGTCGACGTATGGGACGTTCAGCTCGCCGGCCAGCTGCTTCATGTGGTAGGGATAGTCCATCAGGTGGTTGTCGGCGGCCACCTTCTTGCCCGTGACGGGTCCGTCCTCGGTGAGCACGCTGAAGTTGTCGCCCAGGTCGTGACGCCCATTACGACGAATCTTGCCATCCGAGAAGTAGCTACGGCACACGGCGCCGACAAGGATGGGGTGGGCCCCGAGGGCAGTCACCTCGTTGCAGATCTTCTTCAGGTTCTCCTTATAGGTTGTCGAGGGGATGCTGCCCCGCAGGCTGACGGCGGCGGCCTTGGCCTGGTCGCCAATGCTTTCGTAGTAGGCCTTCAGCTGGTAGCCGTCCATGCCTTGGTTCTTCTCGTCGTTGTGGGCAAACTGTATGATGACATAGTCGCCGGCTTCCACATTCTTCTTAGCCGTCTGCCACAGCTCGTTGTACCCGCCGTAGCTGTCGCGTCCGCCCAGCGCATAGTTCACGCTGGTCCAGCCGTTAGTGAGGAAGTAGCCGAAGTACATGCCCCAGCCGCGCGTCACCGTCTGGTCCTCTTGATAGTTCGCCATGGTGGAGTCACCCAGGGTGTGCACCTTCTTCGCCCCGGTGCTCATGGTGCCGAGCAGCAGTGCCAGGACGAGTAGTGAATAAAGTTTGTTTTTCATTTTCATGTAGTTTGCTATGTTATTGGTGATTCGTTTCAGTAGCAGGTGGTGTCCATACAAGGCGCAAAAATAAGAAAAAACGAGGAAATGGGCAAGCCTTGGCGAAAAAAAACGCAAAAAAAGTAACAACAAGACAAAAAAAAGTTGTATCTTTGCAACACTATTGCACTAAGAACATGAAAAAACAACTACACTTGCTACTATTCATGGCCTGCACACTGTGGGCAGGCGCCCAGACGACAAACCCCATCCTGCCGGGCTTCCATCCTGACCCCAGCATCTGCCGCGTGGGCAACGACTACTACATCGTCAACTCCTCGTTCCAGTACTTTCCCGGCGTGCCTGTCTACCACTCGCGCGACCTGCAGACATGGCAGCTCATCGGCAACGTGCTCGACCGCCCCTCGCAGCTGCCGCTGAAGGGTGCCACCTCGTGGCTGGGCATCTATGCACCCACCATCCGCTATGACAAAGGGACGTACTACATGATTACGACCAACGTGAACGGCGGGGGCAACTTCATGGTGACGGCCAAGAACCCCGCCGGACCGTGGAGCGAGCCGCTGTGGCTCGAACAGCAGGGCATCGACCCGTCGCTGCTCTTCGAGGACGGCAAGTGTTACATGGTGTCGAACCCTGACAACATGATAACGCTGTGCGAGATTGACCCCGCCACGGGCCGGCGGCTCACCCAGAGCCGCGGCATCTGGCAGGGCACCGGCGGACGCTATCCCGAGGGGCCGCACCTATACAAGAAGGACGGCTACTACTACCTGCTCATCTCTGAGGGCGGCACGGAGCTGGCCCACAGCATCACCATCGCCCGCAGCCGCAACATCTATGGTCCCTACGAGGCCAACCCCGACAACCCCATCCTCACCCACTGCAACCTGAAGGGGCAGGGCAGCCAGATTCAGGGCACTGGTCACGGCGACCTGGTGCAGGATGCCCGTGGCCGATGGTGGCTGACGTTCCTGGCCTACCGCAACTATGGCGGCGCCTACCACCACCTGGGGCGCGAGACGTTCATCGCTCCCGTGGAGTGGCCCCAGGGCGGATGGCCCGTGGTGAACGGCGGCGAGCCCATACAGCCACAGCAGCGCCAGCCGCAGCAGGACCACACCGACTTCAGCGCACCGTTAGGGCCGCAGTGGGTCTACCTGCAGAACCCTGACACCACCTGCTATGTGAGGGCCGACGGACGGCTGCGTCTCTATGGCTCACACTCCAGCCTGGCTGACAACCAGACGCCGACCTTCATCGGTCGCCGACAGGAGTCGCCCAACTTCGTCTTCGACACAAAGATAGCGTCGTTTGACCTGAGCGACGGCGACGAGGCCGGCCTCTGCGTCTACCAGATTAACGATGGCAACGCCCAGGCCTGCCTGCAGCGCAGTGGTGGCGACTACTACATGCTGCTGCGCCTGACGATGAAGAACGTCAGCACCGTCCTGGCCCGCCAGCGCATTGGGGCACCCCTGGGCCCGCTGCGGCTCAGGGTGAAGGGCGACAGCGACAACTACAGTTTCTCGTTCTCAACCAACGGCAAGGACTACAAGGCGCTGGGACAGCTGAGCTGCACCCTGCTCAGCACCGAGACCGTCGGTGGCTTCACCGGCGTCACGCTGGGCCTGTACGCCTGGAACGGCAGCAAGAAGGGGCGTCCCTTCGCCGACTTCGACGATGTGGAGTACGATGAACTATAAACATTAAACAATAAACAATTAACCCTTTAAACATTTACAATCATGAAAAAGTATTTAGCTGAACTGGTTGGTACATTCGTACTGACGTTCCTGGGTTGCGGCGCAGCCGTAGCCCTGTGCTGTGGCAGCGACACTGCCAGCGTTGTGGGCACAGCCATGGCCTTTGGTCTGGCCGTCGTAGCCATGGCTTACACCATCGGCGGCATCAGCGGATGCCACATCAACCCCGCCATCACCCTGGGATGCTTCCTCACTGGACGCATGACGTCGAAGGACTGCGGCATGTACATGGTGTTCCAGGTCATCGGTGCCATCCTGGCTGCTGCCGTGCTGTTTGTCATCACGAAGACGGCTGGCCTGGTCACACCCGACATGGTGGAGAAGCTGGATGCTGAGACGCTTTCCAACCTGAAGGAAGCCAACTATACCACTACGCTCACGGGCGCCAACACCTGCGCCTTCGGTGTGCTCAACGGCCTCATCGTCGAGGTGGTGCTCACCTGCCTCTTCGTCCTCGTGGTGCTCGGCACTACGTCGAAGACCAACGGCGCTACCAATAACTTCGCCGGACTGGCCATCGGTCTGAGCCTCATCCTCATCCACCTCGTCGGCATCCACTTCACCGGCACCAGCGTGAACCCCGCACGCAGCATTGGTCCCGCCCTCTTCGCCGGTGGCGACGCACTGAGCCAGATTTGGGTGTTCATCGTAGGTCCCTTCGCTGGTGGCGCACTGGCTGCTGGCATCTGGAAGGCCATCCATCCCGACAAAGCATAATTTATTATTGATTCAAGTTTCTCAAGCTCGCCGATTCTTTTTTTCACCACGGAGAACACGGAGGACACAGAGCTTTTATCATGCAAAAGAGATTCTTGAGGTGCCTAAGGCACTACACAGAGAGGGCTGCGCCATAAAAAATGGGCGCAGCCCTCTGTGTAGAAAATTTAGGTTCCATGGGAAAGCCTCCTTCTATTTGAAAGAAACTCTGTGTGCTCAGTGTTCTCGGTGTTTCAACGAAGCCAAATCACCGAATAAAAGAAATCCAAATTACCGAAAAATATCCGTCCAAATTACCGAAAATAAATAAAAAGTATTATCTTTGCAGCGTAATTCCACAAAAGGAACGTCACTATGTACAAAAAAAGGATTCTCGACAAGTTGCTTGAACGTAAGCTCAAAGGATGTGGGGCTGTTCTTATGGAAGGGCCCAAGTGGTGTGGTAAGACAACAACTTGTGAACAACAGGCAAAGAGTACACTATATATGTCTGACCCAGAACACAAAAGCCAATATCTTCGATTGGCAGACATCAATATAAAGAAATTGCTCGAAGGTGAAACGCCAAGACTTATTGACGAGTGGCAAGTAGCCCCCAAATTCTGGGATGCTATACGACATGATGTTGACCACCGTGAAGGTGACGGCTTTTATATGCTAACAGGTTCATCAGTACCCCCAGAAGCGAACAAAGACGATAACAACGAAATGGTACATTCTGGAACAGGACGTATTGCAAGATTGACAATGCGTCCAATGAGTCTGTTTGAATCAGGAGAATCTAACGGTGAGATAAGCCTTGACGCATTATTCAGGGGTGAGACTGAAGGCCTTTATAGTGAAAACAGCCTTGACCTTTCACGCATTGCTTATCTTATATGCCGGGGAGGTTGGCCCAAAGCCACTTTACAAAGCGAGGACATTGCCCTTGACAGGGCGTTGGAATACTTCGATGCCGTGGCAAATATCGATGCCTCGAAGGTGGACGGTGTTCAGCGCGATCCAGAAAGAGTCAAGCGGCTCATGCGTTCATACGCACGTCAGCAAGGTAGCCAGACAGCTCTTGCTGTAATAAGAGAAGACATGCTGGTCAATGACAGCAGTACCCTTGACGAGGATACCGTAAACAGCTACATAAAAGCACTGAGAAAGATTTTTGTCATAGAAGACATGCATGCATGGAATCCCAATCTGCGCTCTAAGACTGCCATCCGTACAAGCGACACGCGCTATTATGTAGACCCATCAATAGCTACGGCAGCACTCGGACTCGGGCCTCAGGACTTAATAAATGACCTTAATACAATGGGCTTGTTTTTTGAAACCCTATGTGTAAGAGATTTGCGTGTATATGCCGACGCTTTGGACGGCGAGGTATATCATTACAGAGACAAGACTGGGTTGGAATGTGACACAGTACTTCATTTACGGAATGGGCAATATGGGTTAATAGAAATAAAGCTCGGTGGCGATGAACTCATCAATGACGGTGCATCCGCATTGAAAACTCTTGCTAATAAGATTGACACGACAAAAATGAAGAAGCCATCATTCCTCATGGTACTTACGGCTACCGGCGATTTTGCCTACCAACGAAAGGAAGATGGTGTGTTCGTCATACCCATTGGTTGCCTGAGGAATTAAAGCAATAGTGACATGTGTTCAAAAAAGCTACCGTTTCTATAGGCAAGAACCGTGTTGAACCGTGGCAAAAGAAGGATGGGAATGTTCAGTTGGAATAAGTGGCCACTTTATGACAGCCAGGCATGGAGTTACGACAGCCAGGCATGGAGATAATTTCGCCAGGCATGGAGATAATTCAGCCAGGCATGGAGTTATGAAAATAAGTCGGCACTTTACGAAAAAAAGTGCCGACTTTTTTGGCGCGAGACTTTGCTCTCACGCGCACGCGCGTGTGCGCATGGCATTAACTCGGAAAAATGTTGCACTACTTGCACCGCGGCTGATTATCAGCCTGTTAGAGACACATTTTTCGGGGTCTGGTGCAAGTAGTGCAGCCTGTTTTGGTGCAGGCAGTGCAAGCAGTGCAACCTGTTTCGGTGCAAGCAGTGCAAGTAGTGCAACATGTTTCGGCGTTAGACAGCGCGCACGTGCATGCGACACGCGCGAAGCGGACAGTGTTAAAACCAGTCAAAAGACGTTATTTCGGTGTTAACGACCCGCGAAGGGCGTTGCCGTGCATTATCTTTGTGTCCAAAAAAACGATGGCAGGCGCTGAGACCGGCCTGACCTGAGTAAAAAACACCGAAGACATGACACAGAACGACAACCCTACCCGTGCAGAAGTGCTGATGCTGGCCATGAAGGCCCTCGACGTGGTGTCGAAGGCCCTCGACATCATCGCCAACGACATGGCCGCCACACGACAAGAGGAGGTGAGTGCCCAGCCACAGCCAGATGCCAGCCCCGACGAGGAGCAGCCTGCCGTGGAACGCCAGGAGGCCCACTTCGCCGACGAACAGCCCGCAGCGCCCCCAGTGGAACCAGGGACAGAAAGACAGGCATGTAATGAGCAGATGAATGTGGCAGCGGCCGAAGCCTGCTGCCCTATGGCAGGAATGAGAGCGTGGTGCCCCCGGACGCTACGTGCAGACGCACCCTACAGCCCTCAATCATGGGCAGGTTGGGACGCTTGTGGCCCACGGGGAAGCTGTAGCAGACGGGGATGTCGAGGTCCTGAAGATAATAATGTAGCATGTCATACATATCGGCAAAGCCGTTCTTGTCACGCTTATAGTCCGTGAAGTGGCCCACGATGATGCCCTTCAGGCGCTGCAGGATGCCGCGCACCTCCAGATGGTGAAGCATGCGGTCCACCTTGGTCATCTCTTCGTCGGTGTCCTCGATGAAGAGGATGAGGTCGTCGCGCCGCGACAGACAGTCGTAGGGCGAGCCTGCCAGGCCGCAGAGCACTGAGAAGTTGCCACCCACGAGCAGTCCCTCGGCGGTGCCCGTCTGGTCCAGGCTGTGATGGGGCACGTGGTAGACGGGCAGCGTGCCCTGCAGCATGTCGCGCAGCATGAGGCTGACGCTGTCGGTGCCCTGCTGTGCACTGATGGCATGGAGCATGCTGCCGTGTATGCTCATCACGCCAGCCTGCACCATGGCGCTGTGCAGGGCGGTGATGTCGCTGAAGCCAATGAGCCACTTAGGCTGCCGGCGGAAGTCGCTGGCGCTGATGCGTGTCAGCAGCTGCACGGCGCCGTCGCCGCCACGGGTGCACATAATGGCGCTGATGGTGCTGTCGGTCAAAGCCCAGCGCAGATCGGCGGCACGCTCGTCGGCGGTGCCGGCAAAGCCGTGGCACTCGTTCAGGGCATGACGGCCCACCACGGGCACGTAGCCCCACTGGCGCAGCACCTCGCAGCCCGCCTCGACGGTCTTGTCCGTGGGCGAGCTCGACGGCGACACCACCGCCACACGGTCACCCGGGCGCAGCGCTGGCGGCATGGCCAGACGCTGTGCCAGCAGCGTGACGGTGGCCATGACCACCGTCACGACGAGGCTGATGGTGCGTTGTGCTCTGATGGCTGTCGTGTGTTTAGAACAGGGTCTGCTCGCCGTCGTCGATGTGGGTGACGCGGTCGTTCAGCTCGGCCAGCTTGCCGCTGTTCCAGCGGTCGGTGGTGCCCACCAGATAGCCGGTGATGCGCTGCAGACGGTCGATGTGATGGCTGTGACAGCGGGGACACTCCTTCAGGTCCTGCGTGGCGTTCTCGTAGCCGCAGTCCATGCAGCGGTTGCGGTTGTGGTTGACGCTGCCGTAGCCCATGTTCAGGCGGTCCATCATGTCTACGACCGACATGATGACCTGCGGGTTGTGGGTGGCGTCGCCGTCAATCTCGACATAGAAGATGTGGCCGCCGCGCGTCAGGTCGTGGTAGGGTGCCTCCACCTCAGCCTTGTGGCGAGCGCTGCACTTGTAGTACACCGGCACATGGTTGGAGTTGGTGTAGTAGTCACGGTCGGTGATGCCCTTCAGGCTGCCGAAGTCCTTGCGGTCGCGCTTGGTGAAGCGGCCGGCCAGTCCCTCGGCGGGCGTGGCCAGGACGGAGTAGTTGTGGTGGTAGCGCTCAGAGAAGTCGTTGATGCGGTCGCGCATGTAGGTGATAATCCTCAGACCCAACTGCTGTGCCTCCTCACTCTCGCCGTGATGCTTGCCGATGAGTGCCACGAGACACTCGGCCAGTCCGATGAAGCCGATGCCCAGCGTGCCCTGGTTGATGACGCTCTCCACCGTGTCGTCGGGACGCAGCTTGTCGCCGCCTAACCACAGGCTCTTCATCAGCAGGGGGAACTGCTTGACCAGCGCCTTCTTCTGGAAGTTGAAGCGGTCGTCGAGCTGTTTGGCCGTCACCTCCAGCATGCGGTCGAGCTTGGCAAAGAACAGGTCGATGCGCCGCTGCTTCGTCTCTTCAGAGACCTCTCTCACCTCATACGCCTCACCACTCACCTCCTTGGCGCTCTCCAAGGCCAGGCGCACGATGTTGATGGTCGAGAACGAGAGGTTGCCACGCCCTATGGAGGTCTTAGGCCCGAAGCGGTTCTCGAACACGCGGGTGCGGCAGCCCATGGTGGCCACCTCGTGCTCATAGCGCAGCGGGTCGTCGGGGCGCCACTCGTCGCACTGGTTGAACGTAGCGTCGAGGTTGAGGAAGTTCGGGAAGAAGCGCCGTGCCGTCACCTTGCAGGCCAGCTGGTAGAGGTCGAAGTTGCGGTCCTCAGGCAGGTAGTTCACGCCGCGCTTCTTCTTCCATATCTGTATGGGGAAGATGGCAGTCTCGCCGTCGCCCACACCCTCGTAGGTGCTCAGCAGCAGCTCGCGCATGACGCAGCGGCCCTCGGCGCTGGTGTCAGTGCCGTAGTTGATGGACGAAAAGACCACCTGGTTGCCACCGCGCGAGTGGATGGTGTTCATGTTGTGGATGAACGCCTCCATGGACTGGTGGACGCGCCCCACCGTCTTGTTGATGGCATGCTGGCGCACGCGGTCGACGCCCTTCAGGCCGTCTAAGGGCTGCTTGAGGTAGTCGATGAGCGGCTCGTCGTACAGCGCGCTGTAGTCCTCGCCGTTGAGGTCCTCCAGGTACTTCAGCTCCTCCTTGTAGGTCATGCGCACGAAGGGAGCCAGATAGAAGTCGAAGGCGGGGATGGCCTGACCGCCGTGCATCTCGTTCTGTGCACACTCCATGCTGATGCAGGCCAGCACCGAGGCCGTCTCTATGCGCTTGGCGGGACGGCTGGCCCCGTGGCCGGCGATGAAGCCGCAGGTGAGAATGTGGTCCAGGGGGTGCTGCACACAGGTGAACGACTTGGTGGGATAGTAGTCCTTGTCGTGAATGTGCAGCAGGTTGCGCTTCACGGCCTCGCGAGCGTCGTCGCTGAGCAGGTAGTCGTCGACGAAGGGCTTGGTGCTCTCGCTGGCAAACTTCATCATCATGCCTGCCGGGGTGTCGGCATTCATGTTGGCGTTCTCGCGAGTGATGTCGTTGTTCTTCACGTTGACGATGTCAAGGAAGATGTCGCGCGTCTTGGCCTTGCGCGCTATGGAGCGCTGGTTGCGGTAGGCGATGTATTTCTGGGCCACGTCCTTGCGGCTCGACTTCATCAGCTCCAGCTCCACGGCATCCTGAATCTCCTCGACGTTCATCTGCGACTTGCCGCGCTGTGCCACATGGTCGGTGATGAGTCCCACGAGTCGCTCATCCTCGCCCTTGTCGGTCTGCATCATCGCCTTGCGTATGGCGGCCATGATTTTCTGTTCGTTGAAGCCGACGATGCGTCCGTCGCGCTTCACAACTGTCTGTATCATAATGGTGTTAAGTTTTGGGCTGTTATTGTTATTCGAAAACGTGTTGCAAAGATAGTGATTTTTTCTTTCAGTAAGGGTGTGGAGCACCCTTTTTTTGCTGTTAAATAATGTCAACGAAAGCCCACGGCCGGCGCCCTCTTTTTTGCACGCGCGCGTATAATGAAAAGTGTTTATAATACGTGCATTGAAGCCCCTTCCGACTACGTCATACGTGGAAGAAAGCGGATACCGTCAGTCTTGTGACAGGTGTTTCCAGTTAGAATTATAAAAAATATGCTCAACGGCAGAGAAGAAAAAAAACTCACTCCTGTAATCGGGCCAGCCGGGAGGTGATGAGCTCCATATATGCACACTTCATGCCTTCGCTGAGGAAGGAGTCGCTAATAAGCGTCTGCCACTTTGGTAGAGCCTTTTGAAGACCTGCTATAAGACGCAACACCACATTCTCTTCCAGGCCCATTGTCTTTGCCGCACTTAGGAAATCGTCCAGACGGAGTTTTGTTCTTTTTCCAGAAAGGGGTAATGCCAACTCCTCTTTGTCTTTGGGATTGGCAATAGCAACATTAAGGAGATCATAGGCTGGCGACAACTGATACTTCACAGAAGGACGATAGAGCGAGAAGTTCTTCAGGTGCATGTCATTGTTGCCCGTCACAAAGCAGAAAAGCAAGAGCTGCATATAGTTCGTCAGGTCGAGCTTAGGCGTACTACTATACTGCGCTATGGTCTTGGCTATCTGCTCATGTGAGCCTTTATACTTGTATTCTGTAGGGTGCAACGTCAGTTGGCACATGTCCTCCATGTCAATCTTCTCGCCATTCTTGGTGCGGTCAATACGCTTGGTAATGTAACCGAGTTCCCCATCGGCCAAACAGATGAGGCTATGAGGTACGACACTTATCCTCACCGCTTCAGCAAGGTGCATCGTCAGGTCTTCGTTTTCGGGCAACTGCGGATAGCTCTCCGTCTGGGGCTTGAAGATATAATCTCCCCAAAGCCCCACGATGGTCAGTCGGCTACTGCCCTCATGTTTGCTGAGGTTCAGTGACAGCTTGGGCTGAACGCCAGTGAGTGAAGTTTGGGCACGAATTATTTGCTCGGCTAAACTATCAAGGTCTTCATGCCGATATTCTAACGATGGGACATCTTTTGTCCCGAAGAACTTTCGAGCGCAACCAGGATGAAAGTCTTTCTGCCCCTCTTCCAAATATTGATAACAATACAGGCACTTACACATCATTCGCCTCCTTCCTTGTTTATTGGTACGACACTGACAGAGCCGATGCACTCCTTGCAGCACAACAACAGCAGAGACATACGGTCGAGAATGCTGATGTCGGTGTTGCGTAGAGCCACATCGAGCAACCATCCTTCAGGTATCAGTCCGTCAAAAAACGGAAACAATACAGGGCTCAAGAACGCCTCCTGTTGTAATGGCAGTGTCAGACTTACAGGCTGTGCATCCTCACGAGTGAGATACGTTTCATCATAACAGAAGCGGTATTCGCCACCTTCTTCTATCAAGATGCCAGTAAAAATGTCCTTGCGGTAAATCTCTGCTTGTCTCATTGCTTAGGTGTTGCCGTTAGTTCGTAATCAAACAAATCAAGCAGTTGGTTTACCTTATCCATCCTCAGCGTCGGTTTCCCTTGCTCCAGGTTTCTAACGAAACAAAGGCCCACGCCCGACTTCAAGGCAAGGTCTTCCTGAGTAAGACCATATTCCTTGCGCAGACTCTTTACAACAGCTGATAGTTTAGTCCTTTCCATATCAAATTATATTGTTTCGAATGCAAAAATACAACTTTATTTTGATATTACATCATTTCTAATATAAAAATGCAGAGATTTAACAAAATATATGCATTCTACTACAAAGCAACTGTCGTTTCTGAAAGGAGAAGCCTTAAACATGCCCAACCTGTTACCGCCCACATGACTTAGAGCAGGAAAACGAAGGAAAGAAAAAAATATTGGGCGAAGGTTGCATCTTTTCAAATCTTTTTCAGTATCTTTGCACTTTCAATAATTCTTAAAAGAACAGGAACCCAAATACGCAAACAAAGAAGATGGCAGAAATGAAGAAGATGAAGACAGCGCTCATCTCCGTGTTCCACAAGGACGGACTGGACGAGCTGCTGAAGAAGCTCAACGCAGAGGGCGTCCGCTTCTTGTCGACCGGCGGTACGCAGAAGTTTATCGAAGAGCTGGGCTACGAGTGCCAGAAGGTGGAGGAAGTGACCACCTATCCGAGCATCCTCGGCGGCCGTGTGAAGACCCTTCACCCGAAGGTGTTCGGTGGCATCCTGGGGCGTCGTGACAACGCTGGCGACCAGGAGCAGATGAAGCAATATGACATTCCCGAGATAGACCTGGTCATCGTTGACCTGTATCCCTTTGAGCAGACGGTAGCCAGCGGTGCCAGCGAGGCTGACATCATTGAGAAGATTGACATTGGCGGCATCTCGCTCATCCGTGCCGGAGCAAAGAACTTTAACGACGTGGTCATCATCCCCTCGAAGGCTGAGTATGCCGAATTGCTCAGCATCGTCAACGCACAGGGAGCACAGACCACGCTGGAGCAGCGCCGTCATTTTGCCGAGCGGGCCTTCGGCGTCAGCTCGCACTATGACACGGCCATACACGACTGGTTTTCTTAGCCCCCTAAGTTAGGGGGATGGGGGTCTGAACAGGCTCATATAAAACCAGAAATCAAATAGAACAAAGTAACATTAAACGAGAAAAGTACAACAAGTATTAACACCAGGGTTGGGCGGTTGTTCAGACCCCCAACCCCCTAACTTAGGGGGCTAACAATGGGATTTTTCAGTTTCAGACAAGAGCTGGCCATGGACCTTGGCACAGCCAATACTATTATCATCAGCGACGACAAGATTGTCGTTGATGAGCCGTCGGTGGTGGCCATGGACCGCCGCACCGACAAGATGATCGCCGTGGGCGAGCGCGCAAAGATGATGTATGAGAAGACGCACGACAACATCCGCACGGTGCGACCGCTGCGCGATGGTGTCATCGCTGACTTCTCGGCCTGCGAGCAGATGATGCGCGGTCTGATAAAGATGGTGCACACCGGTCACCACTTCTTCTCACCATCACTGCGCATGGTCATCGGCGTGCCGTCGGGCAGCACCGAGGTGGAGCTGCGCGCCGTGCGCGACTCGGCCGAGCATGCCGACGGCCGCGATGTGTACCTAGTCTTTGAGCCGATGGCTGCTGCCATCGGCATCGGCATCGACGTGGAGGCCCCCGAGGGCAACATGATTGTTGACATCGGTGGCGGCTCGACAGAGATTGCCGTCATCTCGCTCGGCGGCATCGTGAGCAACAACAGCATACGCACCGCAGGCGACGACCTCACCGCCGACATCCAGGAGTATATGGCTCGTCAGCACAACGTGAAGGTGAGTGAGCGCATGGCTGAGCGCATCAAAATCAACGTGGGCGCCGCACTGACCGACCTGGGCGACGAGGGCCCCGACGACTACATCGTGCACGGACCGAACCGTATCACCGCACTGCCGATGGAGGTGCCCGTGTGCTACCAGGAGATAGCTCACTGCCTGGACAAGACGGTGGCCAAGATTGAGAACGCCGTGCTGTCAGCACTGGAGCACACACCGCCCGAGCTGTATGCCGACATCGTGCAGAATGGCATCTACCTCACTGGTGGCGGCGCACTGCTGCGCGGACTCGACAAGCGCCTGACGGACAAAATCAACATCCCCTTCCGTGTGCCCGAGGACCCGTTGCACAGCGTGGCAAAGGGTGCCGGCGTCGCACTGAAAAACGTTGACCGCTTCTCGTTCCTGATGAGATAACCCAGAAGTCCCAGTAGACTCAGAAGTCCCAGAAGACTCAGAAGTCCCAGAAGCCCCAGTAGTCCCAGGAAACAATGGAGGACCTCATAGCTTTCCTGACAAAGAAATTCCACTGGCTGTTGTTCCTACTGCTGGAACTCGTCAGTGTGGTATTGCTGTTCCGCTACAACAGCTATCAGGGCAGCGTGTGGGTGTCGTCGGCCAATGCCGTGGCAGGCAAGGTCTTTGAGTGGACCTCAGGCGTGGAGCAGTTCTTCAGCCTGGAGGAACGCGCACGCCAGCTCACCGACCGCAACATCAGCCTGGAACAAGAGCTGAACCAGGTGCGGCAGGAGCTGATGGACCTGAAGGGCGACAGCCTGGCCTACGACAGCGTCATGCAGAGCGTGGTCGACGAGCTGCACTTCCTGCCTGCAAAGGTGGTGAGCAACAGCCTGCGGCGGCCCGACAACCTGCTGACCATCGACAAGGGACGCGCCGATGGCATCAGCCCCGACATGGGCGTGGTCAGCGGCAGCGGCCTGGTAGGCGTGGTCTACATGTCGAACCAGCACTACAGCGTGGTGATGCCACTGCTGAACATCCATTCGCGCGTGAGCTGTGCCATCCGCGGCAAGGGCTACTTCGGCTACCTGGCGTGGGACGGCAAGAGCGCCACCGACGCCTTCTTGGAGGGCGTGCCGCGCCATGCACAGTTCCGAATCGGCGAGTGGGTGGAGACCAGCGGCTATAGCGACATCTTCCCACCGGGCATCACCGTGGGACAGATTACCGACATTGGTAACTCGGCCGACGGACTGTCCTATCGCATGCGCGTCAGGCTGAGCACTGACTTCGGGTGCCTGCGCGAGGTGAGCGTCATCACCGACGACACCTTCTCGGAGCGCATCCAGCTGATGAGGGCCGCACGCGACTCGCTGGGAACGAAATAGCCAGAAGTGACGAGTGAACAGAAAATAGCTGACGATGACCATTGACTCCTTACGGCGCTTAGCCGTGTTCATATTGCTCGTTCTGCTGCAGGTGCTGGTGTTCAACCGCATCTGGCTGCTCGGCGTGGCCACACCCATGCTCATCGCCTACTTCATCATTGCGCTGCCGCGCAACTATCCACGCTGGGGCGCACTGCTGTGGGGATTCTTCATGGGACTGGCCGTGGACATGTTCTGTAACACGCCGGGCGTCACCGCTGCACCCATGACGCTCATCGCCCTGCTGCAGCCCTATCTCATAGAGCTTTTCCTGCCACGCGACGCCGAGCCCGACATCAAGTCGTCGGCACGCTCGCTGGGCGTGGCCCACTTCCTCAGCCTGGCATCCATCCTCGTGGTCATCTTCTGCCTCGTGTTCTTTGCCTTAGAGGCGTTCACCTTCGACAGCTGGCTCTATTGCCTGAAGTGTACGGGAGCCAGCTCGCTGCTTACCGTCGTTCTCATCATGGCATTCGAGACTGTTAGAAGATGAAGAACTATGGACTGGAATACAGAAAGTATGTCGTGGCGGCGGTGGCCCTCATCATCGTCACGGCCTACATCCTGCGACTGTTCAGCCTGCAGCTGATGAGCGACGACTATAAGCATAATGCCGACAACAACGCCTTCCTGAACAAGATTGACTATCCCGCCCGGGGCATCATCACCGACCGCAATGGCGAGCTGCTGGTGTATAACCAGCCCAGCTACGACATCATGGTGGTGGAGAACGAGGCTCGCAACCACTTCGACACGCTGGAGTTCTGCCAGACGCTGAACATCACGCGCGACGACTTCGACCGCCAGCTGAAGGCCATGCGCGACAAGCGCCGCAACCCGGGCTACTCGCCCTACACACAGCAGCTGTTCATCAGCCAGCTCTCCGACCACGACTTCAGCGTCTTTCAGGAGAAGGCCTATCGGTTCCCCGGCTTCTACGTGCAGCGACGCAGCGTCCGCCAGTATGAATACCCCTACGCCGCACATGTCTTGGGCGACGTGGCGGAGGTGAGCGAAGCCGACATTGAGGCCGACGACTACTACCTGCCTGGCGACTACATCGGCAAGCTGGGCGTGGAGCGTTTCTATGAGAAGCAGCTGCGCGGCGAGAAAGGCGTACAGGTGCTGCTGCGCGATGCCCACGGCCGCATACAGGGCAGCTATAAGAATGGTGCCTACGACCGCAAGCCCGTGCCGGGGAAGAACCTCACCCTGGCCCTGGACAAGGATCTGCAGGCACTGGCCGAGCGGCTGTTGGAGGGAAAGATTGGCAGCATCGTGGCCATCGAGCCTAAGACCGGCGAGGTGCTCTGCATGGCCTCCTCGCCCAGCTATGACCCTCGCATGATGGTGGGCCGGCAACGCTCGCAGAGCCACCGCGAGCTGAGCCAGGACCCCTGGAAGCCGCTGCTCAACCGCAGCATCATGGGCCAGTATCCGCCGGGCTCCACCTTCAAGACCACACAGGGCCTGACCTTCCTCAGCGAGGGCATCATCACTGAACAGACACCCTATCCCTGCTATCACGGCTTTGTGTACAAGGGTCTGCGCGTAGGCTGCCATGGACATGGCTCGCCACTGTCCCTCGTGCCCGCCATCAGCACCTCGTGCAATGGCTTCTTCTGCTGGGGACTCTATCACATGCTGGGCAACACAACGAAGTATGGCAACGTACAGACGGCCATGAACACCTGGCGCGACTATATGGTCAGCATGGGCTTCGGCTATCCACTGGGCGTCGACCTGCCGGGCGAGAAGCGTGGCCTCATCCCCAATGCGCAGTTCTATGACAATGCCTACAAAGGCGAATGGAGCGGACTGACGGTCATCTCCATCGCCATCGGACAGGGCGAGGTGAACGCCACGCCGCTGCAGATAGCCAACCTGGGGGCCACCATTGCCAACCGCGGCTACTTCATCACACCGCATGTGGTGAAGGAGATTCAGGGCGAGCCACTTGACACGCTCTACACCACACAGCGCAAGAGCATGGCGCCGAAGTGGGCCTACGAGCTGGTGGTGAGGGGCATGCGCTCGGCAGCACTCGGCGGCACGTGCAAGGCACTGGGCCACTACGACTTCATGCCTTGCGGCAAGACGGGCACCGCCCAGAACAAAGGCCATGACCACAGTGTGTTCATGGGCTTCGCGCCAATGGACAACCCGCAGATAGCCGTGGCTGTGTATGTGGAGAACGGCGGATGGGGAGCCACCTACGGCGTGCCCATCGGCGGACTCATCATGGAGAAATTCATCAAGGGAGAGCTGTCGGAGGCTTCCGAGCACCGTGCCACCGAGATACAGAACCGCCGCATCAACTACGGCACGGGAGACAGGTAACGCCCTGGGGCAATGTCACTCTTCATGGCGACGGGCCATGCGCAGCTGATGCCCATAGACAAGGCAGGCCAGCCCGCAGTAGGCCACGGCCTGAATCCACAGGTTGCGCAGCTCAGGCAACACATCGTTGACCGATGCCCCCATGGTATTCAGACGGATATAGCCCCTTGCGCCAAAGGTGCTGGGGAAAAGCCATGAGATGCCCTGCCAGAAGCCAGGGATGCCGGCTTGCGGCCATGACACACCGGTGAGGAAGAGCAACGGCACCGACACAAAGACCATCAGCAACATCACATTCTCACGGTAGCGCACCAGGCAGCTCACCGTCATTCCGAAGAACACACAGGCCGCAATGTAGGGTATCATCAGCGCCAGCAGACTGCTGCCGCTGGCCAGCATGGGGAAGGAGAACATGCGTGGCACGAGCAAGGCAAGGTAAGCACCCATCACTGCGAAAATCATCATATAGCACAGCGCCTTTCCCCACACGATGCGGTAGACACCGCTGTAGTGTGGCGACTGCGGCACCAGCTGACCGTTGCGGTGACGCTCGCGCGCCGTGCCGGCTGACATGCCGATGCCCAGGACAAGCGTCTGCTGCAGAATCAGCATCAGCACGGCTGGCAGCACGCCACTGCCATAGCCGCCTGAAGGGTTGAACAGCGGCACATCCTCGTAGGCCAGCGGCTGCACGGAGATGGCGTCCTCGTGGTCAGTGTAGTGGCGCGCCAGACTCATCTGCAGCTCCTTGCCCATGTCCTGTGACACGAGCATGGCCGTCTGGAAGATGGCCTTATAGGTCAGCATCAGTGCCATGTCGCAATAGACACTGATGGTGCCCTGCTCCATGCGTCCCACGCGCTCGGCAAAGTCGGAGGGGATGAGATAGACGCCCTTCACCAGCTGGCGGCTGACCAGCGACTGTGCCTCGTCGAGGTCGTCGGCATAGAAGGCCACGCGCACGTCGGGTGAGGCATCGCACTTACGGATGAACTGCCGCGAGAGCTGCGAATGGTCCTGGTCAACGACCACCACGGGCACGTCGCGCACCACCTCATTATTATATATCCATGAGTAGAGCAACGGATAGGCCAAAGGCACAATGATGAGGAAGATGAGCACGCCCTCGTCGCGGAATACCGAGCGCATCTCCTCCCACCAGATGTAGGCAGTATCATTCAGTGCTTTACGGAATGTAGACATAGTTGAGCATCGCGTTTTTAATTTTGCCCACCACGAGCCACGGCAGCAGCGTGAAGCCGATGAGGGCCACGAGGTGGAACCAGCTGTCGATGAGCGGATAGCCGTTGAACACCGTAATCTGGTAGAGCATGTAGTAGTGGCGCAGCGGGAAGAGCCACGACAGCGACTGCAGCGGCTCGTCCATGCCCATGATGGGGAAGGCAGAGCCGGCCATGGAGAGACTGAGCACGGCCCATAGCGAGCAGACACTCATGGACATGCGCAGCGAGGGCATCAGACCGAAGGCGAAGATGCCGAAGCCGATGGAGCTGATGACCTGCAACAGGCACAGCAACACTATCATCTCAACGCCACCCTGGCGCGGGAAGTGCAGCACATGGTAGATATAGAACTCGTAGAAGGCGATGACGGCCATGAACACGAGCGTCTGTATGAGGAACTTGCCGATGATGGCCACCACGATGTTGCCTCCGGCCTTGTCAAGCCACTCCTTGCCCGAGCCGAACTTCAGCTCCATGCCAAGCGAGTAGGCTGAGAGCAGGAACATGAAGAGCATCATGATGCCCGGCACGAAGACGGTGGAGAGGTAGACGTTATAGTTGCTCCATGGGTTGCCAATCTGGTGCGAGTCAATGCGCACCGGCTGCAGGAACGTCTGTATCTGCTGGTCAGTGAAGCCCCTGGCCCGCATCGTGGCCTGCCCCACGGCGGCTGAGCCCAGCGTCGAGATGGTCTTGAGGTCCTTCATCACCAGCGACCCCGCCATGATGCTGGTCTGGGTGTAGTAATAGGACACCTTGGGCTGGCGCCCGGCCAGCAGCTGCTCCGACATGCCCTTCGGTATGTAGAGGAAGGCATAGATGTCGTTGGTCTGTATGGCATGGCGCGCCTCGGCCACCGATGGGTAGTGGGCTATCACGCGCGAGTTCTCGAAGGCATCGAGGCGCCGCACCAGCGACCGCGAAGTGCTGCTGTTGTCGAGGTCCACCACGCCGATGGGCAGGTCCTTGGGCGAGCCTTCGTCAAGCAGCGACGTGAAGAAGAACAGCACCAGCAGCGGAAAGACAACCATACAGAAGCCGTAGATGCGGTTCTTGTAGAGAATCCACATCTCGCGCTTGGTCAGGTCCCATATCCGTTGCAGATAGTTCATCGCTTAGTGCTTAAGGATGAGTGACATGCCGGGGCGAAGTCCCTCAAGGGCATCCACAGGGCGGGCCTTCACCTCGAAAGTCTTCAGGTCATACTGGCCACTGGCCTTCGTGGCTTTCCACACGGCGTAGGAACCCTGGTCTTTCAGGTAGTACACCTTCATCTTCATTTCCTTGTTGAAGGCAGGCACGAAGACGTTGATTTCCGACCCAATCTTGATATCGGCAAGGAAGTCCTCGCGGACGTTGAACGTGCCCCACATGTCGTCCATGATGGCTATCGACATGATGGGCGACCCTGTGCCCACCAGCTCGCCCACCTTCGGGAAGACGTCGGTCACCTCGCCTGCCATCTGTGCCACCTGCACCGTCTCGCCGATGTAGCTGTTCACCTCCTGTATGGCGCCACGTGCCCTGCCCACCTGTGCGGCGGCAGCCTGGCGCTCCTCCTGGCGTGCGCCGTTCACGGCCATGTCATACTGGCTCTTTGCGGCCAGCATCTGCGCCTCCAGCGCCTTGTACTGTGCGTAGGCCTCGTCGCGTTTCTGCTCGCTCATCACACCCTCGTCAAAGAGGCGCTGCACGCGCTGGTACGACTTCTCGGCTATCTCCAGCCCGGCCTTGGCCTGCTGCAGCAGCTGGTAGGCACCCTGCACCTGCTCCTTCCGGGCACCGTTGCGGGCCATCATCTCCATGGCTGAGGCAGCCTCCTCGGCACTCTGCGCCTGTTCCATCTTTGCGCGCACCTCAGGGGCGTCAAGGATGGCCAGCGTGTCTCCCGCCTTCACAAAGTCGCCTTCTTTCACGCGCAACTCCAGGATGCGCCCTGGCACCTTGCTTGAAACGCGGTATTCCTCCACCTCCACCTGGCCCTGAATGACATCCGGGTCGCGGTCGAGCGCCAAGATACCGATGAGTGCCACAATGGCTACGACAATCCCAAAGCCTGCAATGGCAAGCAGTATGTTCTTATGTTGACTCTTTGCTGACATGTCTGTTTATTTCTATTTCGGACTTACAATAATTATAGCGGTAGCAAATTCTTTACTTTTCACTCTTCACTCAAGCACGCCCAACGCCTTCTTCAGCTCCACCTGGCTGAGCCTGACGTCAATCTCGGCGTCAATCTTCTGCGACTGTGCCTGCAGCCAGGCCGTCTGTGCCTCCATGACGGTGGTGGGGGTGATGACGCCCTCCTGGAATCCCAGGTTGGCCATGCGCATGTTTTCCTCGGCACGCTCAATGTTCTTGCGGGCCGTGGCCAGGGTCTTCATCGCCTCATTCACGCGGAAGGTGTTCTGGTTCACCTGCAGCTCTATCATCTCGCGGGCCTCCTCCATCTCTAAGTTGGCAATGGCGGTGGCACCCTTCGACGCACGTACCTTATACTTCACGTCGCCCCAGTTCCAGATGGGCACACGCACCAGCAGCCCAATGTTCCACAGTCCGCTGAACTTCCTCTCGAATCCGTTCATCACGTTAGGGTTGCTCACCAGGTAGCCCCCCGTGAGCAGCACCTGTGGCAGGTTGCCTGCCTTAAGCAGCTTGGTGGTCTGCCGGGTCATGTCGACGGTGTTCTGCAGCAGCTTCAGCTCCGGACGGTTGTCGAGAGCCAGCTGGGCAGTGGGTTCGGCTGTCAGCGTGGCAAACGGGACGATGGCTTCTTTCTCTTCGTCGACCAGCGTGATGGACTCGTTCACGGGCAGGCCGCACAGCTGACACAGGAGCATCTTCGACAGCACCAGACCGTCGTTGACCTTCGTCAGGGCCATCTCTGCCTCGTTCACCTTCACGCTCACGCTCAGGCCGTCGCTGCGGGTGGCCACCCCCTCGCTGATCATCTTCGACACATCGTCATCTAGCTTCCGCACCACATTGACGTATGCCTCGGCCAGCTTTTTCTTGTGCTTCAGCGACACCACCTGCCAGTATGCCTTGTCAATGTTGTAGAGCGTGGCCTGGCGGCGCTGCTCGGCACTGTTGGCGGCCATGTCCTCAGCCAGGTCGGCCATTCTGTTGGATGCCACGATGGCACCGCCCATGAACAGCGGCTGAGTGAGCAGGATGGACCCTGCCCAGATGTTGCGCGAGTCAGTGCGGAAGGCATCCACCACCTCCTGGCCAAACTGGTTGAGCACCGCTGAGAGCCCGTCGACGGTGGAGCCCATCTGCTGTGCCATGGCCTGTCCCACGGGCGAAGCCATCAGCTCAGGGGCCAAGCCGCCCAAGCGCTGCTTGATGCCGTTGCCGGCAATGGTGCCCATGTTGCTCAGGTTGTGCTTCTGACTGTCGTTCAGTATGGACACCTCGCGGCTGGTGTGTTCATAGGTTGCCATGGCGCTCACGTGTGGCAGGTATTTCGTCCGTGCTGAGCGACGCAGGTCAGCCGTCACTTCCTGCTGCACCGCCGCCACGCGCATCTGCTTGTTGTTGCGCAGCGCCATGGCCCGACAGCTGTCAAGACTCAACAGCTGCTGAGCCCACGACCCGAGAGGCAGCAGGGCAAGGAGAATCAATGGTATTTTCTTCATAGTCATCATTTGGTGGGCCTCAAGCCTCCTGTACCAGAAGACCGGGATGCCGCTTTTATTTACACGGGCAAAGGTACTGTTTTATTTTTATTCCTTTGCTTTTTTTGTGTTAATTCAAACTAAAACGGCCGTATGCTTGCCATTTAGATGAGTTTCCGTCGTCACTTTGGGGAAAATTATGACAGAAGCCAACCTTGCCTTTGCAAAACTAACCACATTTTTAGTTGCACTACTTGCACTACTTGCACCAACGGGGCATTTTCTGGGAATAAAAAAGCGGCACTTTACAGCTCAATTCTCGAGAGAATTCAACCGTCAACTACAGCGTCCGAAAAATCCGAGCAGGTCGGACAAAAATCCGAGCAGGTCGGATTCGCCCAACGCGCGTCCTGACTGTTGCCAAGCTATCGAAAACCATGTCATATAACCATGTTTGGTGCAAGTAGTGCAAGTAGTGCAAGTAAAAAAGGTATTAAAGAAAAAGAGGAAAGTGACGGGAATTAGAAAAGATTTTGTAACTTTGCACCCCCAGTAGAGCAATAACCAAAAACTATCCAAAGAATGAGAAAGAGAATCTTTACGCTGGCGGCAACCATAGCCGTGTCGCTGGCGCTCAGCGCACAGGTGGCGCCGCAGTCGTGGACAGCCGACAACGGCAACGGCACGTTCACCAACCCACTGTTCTACGACGAGTTCAGCGACCCTGACATCCTTCGCGTGGGTGACGACTACTACCTGGCCGGCACCACCATGCACGCCGTGCCGGGGTTGGTCATCCTGCACTCCAAGGACCTGGTGAACTGGGAGAACGTCAGCTACTGCTTCGACCGCTTCGACTTTCAGGACGATGCCTTCTCGCTGAAGAACCACAAGGAGATTTACGGGCAGGGCATCTGGGCACCCTGCATCCGCTATGCCAACGGGCAGTTCTATGTCTTCAGCAATGTCAACGGCAAGGGCCTGCAGTGCTACACCGCCAAGGACATTCGCGGGCCGTGGACGCACCACAACATGAAGGGCAACATCTACGACCTGGGCGTGCTCTTCGACGACGATGGCAAGGTGTACGCCATCCATGGCTACGGCACGGTGAAGTGCACCGAGCTGAAGGCCGACATGAGCGGCCCCGTGGAGGGCACCGAGCGCGTCATCATCCCCGAGGGCAACGGCGTGGGTGAGGGCCACCACATGTATAAGATTGACGGCATGTACTATCTCATCTCAACCGACTACCGTCCCAACGGGCGCACCCTGTGTTCGCGCTCGAAAAGCATCTGGGGACCTTATGAGACACGCGTCATCACCGCCGACGAGACCTACGGCTACCATGCCGCCTCGCTGACGCAGGTGCCCCGCGGCACGAAGTACCGCATCGGCGAAGATGGTACGCAGTTCGGCCTCGGCCCAGTGGACAAGGACGCCACCGCCTGCACCAACGCCCACCAGGGTGGCATCGTGCAGTATAAGGACGGCTCATGGTGGGCACTCTTCATGATGGACTTCCACAGCATCGGCCGCACCGTCTGCCTGATGCCCATGACGTGGAAGGACGGCTGGCCCATGGTGGGCCTGGAGGGCAACCTGGGCCGTGCCCCGCGCACATGGTTCAAGCCGGGCGTGAAGGTGGAGGGTGAAGGGTTGAAAGTTGAAGGTGGAGGGTTGAAGGTGGAGGGAGGTTACCTCACCCACGCCCCCTACGACCGCAGTGACGACTTCAACTATTCTTCAAATCTCAAATCTCAAACCTCAAATCTCAAACCTGTTTGGCAGTGGAACCACAACCCAGACGACAAGCAGTGGAGCCTGAAGAATGGCCGTCTGCGCATCCAGGCACAGCCTGCCGAGCAGCTGATGTGGGCGCGCAACACGCTGACACAGCGCGTCATCGGCCCGAAGTCAGTCACCACCGTCAAGCTGTATGTCGAGGGCATGAAGGAAGGCGACGTCTGCGGCCTGGGCAACATCAACGTGCCCTGCTCGTGGATTGGCGTCGTCAAGCTGAACACTGGACTGCGCGTGCGCTGCTTTGAGCAACTGACCAACGACACCACCGACATGGGCATCGGCGCCACAGGCGGCCCTATCAAGGTGGTTTACCTGCGCATGGTGGGCGACTTCGACCACGACTGCGCCCACTACGAATGGTCGTTCAACGGCGAGACCTTCCAACCGCTGGGGCGTGAGATGCCGCTCAGCTATCAGCTCATCAGTTTCCAAGGCTCGCGCCACGCCCTCTTTGCTTTCAATACGAAGGGCAAGCAGGGCGGCTATGCCGAGTTTGACGACTTCACCGTCGAGGAGCCTTGTGCCGACCGCAGCCATAACATCCCCTATGGCAAGACCTTCCGCATCATCAACAAGGCCACTGGACGTCCCGCCGTCTGCGACCCGCACGGCCTGCTCTACGACACCCATGCCAACGACCGCAGCGAGCGCACGCAGTTCCAGCTCGTGGACCGTGGGCAGGGCCTGGTGTCGCTGAAGTGCGTCGATGGCCGCTACGTCAAGGTCTATGGCGAGGGCCTGCCTGGCGACGTGCGCTTCACAAGGGACGAAAAAGAGGCCGAGGTATTCCTTTGGCAGGACTACCTCGACCATGACTTTATGCTCTTCTCGCTCAGGAACCACCGCTACATCGGAAAGAGTCCCACCACCGGCAGCCCTTACTCGATGGACTTTGCCGGTCCTGACCCTGCCCGCCGCAACGGCGCGGTGCTATGCTGGGAGGAGATGCAGTGACGCCTCAGAAGATGCGCTTCCGGCCGTTCTTGATGTAGAGGCCGCGGCGCATCGTGCTGACGCGCTGACCATTCAGGTTATATACAGGTGCATTGGCGGCTGGTGTTGACTCAACGCAGTCGCCAATGTTTGTGTTGGCGGCAGCAGGCATGAAGATGACCCGCCCAAGCTTGGCGTCGTCGTGCTGGTGGAAGACGACGGTCTCAATCTGCTCTTCGGTCTGCTCGCTCACGTTCCAGGTGTTGTTCTGCGCATAGATGGTGAGGTCCGAGTTGTTATACAGGTCGTAGAGCACGCCACCATTGCCGTTGTCCTTGAACACGTTGCCACCAGGGTTGTAGCTGTCGCTCTTGTCCAGACAGCCCAGGTTCACGCTCTTGCACCCTATGACGGTGACGCCCCATAGCGAGCCCTCAATGTGGTTGCGGGTGATGACGGCATTGGTCTGCCGG
This sequence comes from uncultured Prevotellaceae bacterium, assembly GCA_947168045.1. Classification (GTDB taxonomy): domain Bacteria; phylum Bacteroidota; class Bacteroidia; order Bacteroidales; family Bacteroidaceae; genus Prevotella. The sequence goes on along the minus strand of CAMVKN010000004.1, from coordinate 23,174 downwards.
TAGGGGTCGTAGAGGCTGATGCCACTGCCACCGTTCATGGGGTTGGTCTCGTAGCGGTTGTTCACCAGGCGGTTATCCTGCATCACAATCTTTGCGGCAGGGCCCACGATGCCGATGCCATAGCGGTTGTCGGTGACGGTACAGCCACTGATGGTCACGTCAGCATCGTAGCTCATGAAGTTCGAGATGCCTATGCCGCCCACCATGTTGTTCTCAGGGGTGCCAGTGATGGTGCAGCCGCTGATGACCAGCGGACTGGCAGCGGTGATGTTGATTTGCGGAATGTTCTTGTTGGCAGTAGAGTTGCGTGTCAGCACGCAGTCCTTGATGGTCAACGGCTGCGGGGCGTTGGCGGCACTGCCGATGGCGGCCTTGGCACAGTCCTCGAAGCTGCAGTCGCTGATGAGGCTGGCAGCACCGGCGTTGATGAAATAGAGTGCGGCAGCCGACGAGCCGTCGTGGTCTTGGAATGTGCTGTGACTCATCTCGATGCCGCCCGTGCCGCGCACCTCAAGGCCAACGCCGACGAAGTGGCAGTTTTTAAACGGCGTGAGGGTGCTGCTCTCGATGCACAGCGATGCCTGCCCCTCGGGAGCCTTCAGTATAGCACAGTCGACTTGGGTGAAGTCGCCTTCGCCGGCCACCGTCAGTTTCACCCCTGGGGAGAAGATGTATATGTAGTCGTCCATGACGAACTTGTCGCCGGCGGCAATGGTGATGCTCTGATGCAGCTCGTAGTAGGGCTGCCCGCCGTGCGGCTCATCGTGGCCCACAATGCCGGCCTCGGCTATCGCCGACAGCGACTCGATGTTGTACGTGGTGCCGTCGCCCTTGGTTGTCAACTGGGCGCGAGCCATGACTGCTGTCATGGTCAGCACCATCAATAAGCTAAATGTCTTCTTCATACTATTATTATTATGGGTTGAATACATAGTCGGTCCAGCTGATGACGGGCGTGCCGTCGGCATCGTAGCCGATGGGTAGCCAGAAGTGGAGGCTCTGCGCCAGGTGGCGTGGGTTCCACACATCGGCCATGAAGAGGTGGCGCTGTCCGTCGCTGAAGATGAACGTGCCCTGTGCGCCGAAGGTCTTGTCAGCCGGCATGTTGCGATAGCCCGTAGCCATGCCGCGGAAGGGCGATGGCAGTTGTTGCCACGGACCCCAGATGCTCTCGGCACGGAACATTCGGGCCTCGTTGGGGGCCCAGCCCGTGCAGCCGGAGCAGATGAGCCAGTAGGTGCCGCCGTGCTTCAGTAGGCAGGGGGCCTCGTTCTGCCCGCCGGGCGCCACCATGTTATATTTGCCAGTGAAGCTCAGGTAGTCGTCGCTGAGCTCGCTCACTAACAGTGTCAGGTTCTCCTGCGATGAGGTGATGTGGTAGGCACGGCCGTCGTCATCGACGAACACCGTCATGTCGCGGCTCATCTGTCCCGTGGTCAGGTCGCGCCACAGGTACATGCCTTTGGTCACCTCGCGCCGCCATTCGGGTGTCCACCATTCCTTCCATGCCTCCGGCTGTGTCTGCTGGGCGGCGGCGATATCCTGTTCAGTGAAGTCGAAGGGCCACTGCCCGGCGTGCAGGCGCTGGCTGCGCACAAAGCGGAAGGGCCCCGTGGGCGAGGCGCTCTCGGCAAAGGCCACGCGGGCCGCCTCATAGCCACGCCCCTTCAGCTCTAAGTGGAAGAGCATGACGAAGCGCTGCGTCCTGGCGTTCCACAACACCTTCGGGCGCTCCATGATGCAGCCACGCTCAATGTCGCTGCCCCGCTCGGCGCTGACGCTCAGCGCCACGCCGCGGTAGGTCCACGACTGCAGGTCAGCCGAGGAGTAGACGCTGACGCCCGCATCCATGGTGAAGCCGCGCTCAGGGCGCTGCTCGCCATACCAGTACCATGTGTCACCATGCTTGATGACACAGCCGCCATGGGCGTTGATGTGGTGTCCGTCGGTGTCGGGCCACGGCTGCCCGTTCACCAGTTGCGCACTGGCTGAAAAGGCCATGCTGAGCATGACCATCAGGGCTGCCAGCGTCAGCCGAAGGGTGGTTTTTGTTCTGTTCATAGCGTCTGTAAGCGTGCTTGGTTGGTTAAGAGGCTGCAAAATTACTAAAAAATATTTGTATTTTCACTTCCTTCTTTGTATCTTTGCACGTTGAAAGCAAAAAATTTAATCCTAATAACAATCATGAAGAGGTTTTCATTGACGCTTCTGGCTATGACGCTTGTTCTCGTCGTGGCAGCACAAATCAGGGGTAACAACATTGTGGTGACCGTAGAGCCTGACCACCAGGACTGGACCTACCAGACAGGACAGACGGCCCGCTTCACCGTTGAGGTGCGCCGCTCGGGCACACTGCTCGACAATGTGAGCATCGACTATGCCGCCGGGCCTGAGATGTACCAGACGGAGAAGAAGAGCCTGACGCTGAAGGACGGCACGCTGACACTGAAGGGTACCATGAAAGAGCCGGGCTTCTATCGTGTCGACGTCACGGCGCATGTCAATGGCAAGGACTATAAGGGAGTCTGCGCCGCCGCCTTCTCACCCGAACAGCTGAAGCCGTCGACGGTGATGCCAAAGGACTTCGAGCAGTTCTGGCAGAAGGCCATCGAGGAGGCACGCTACACCAGCCTGGAACCTACCAAGCGGCTGCTGCCTGAGCGCTGCACAAAGGATGTCAACGTCTATGAGGTGTCGTTCAACAACGCGAAGTGGGGCTCACGCACTTACGGCATACTGTGTGTACCGGTAGCCCCCGCTGGCTCGCGCGAAGGGGAGGTAAAGTACCCCGCGCTGCTGCGTGTGCCCGGTGCAGGCGTCAGGCCCTACCAGGGCGACGTGTGGACGGCCTCGCAGGGGGTCATCACCCTTGAGATAGGCATCCACGGCGTGCCCGTCACCATGGAAAGGAGCTTCTATACCAACCTGAACAAAGGTGCCCTGAGCGGCTATTGGGAATATGGCATGGACGACCGTGACAAGTCCTACTACAAGCATGTCATACAGGGCTGCATACGTGCCGTGGACTACATTGAGCAGTACACCCCGTGGAACAAGCAGCAGCTGGGTGTCACAGGCTCCAGCCAGGGTGGTTTCCTCAGTCTGGTCACTGCCGGACTGGACAAGCGCGTCACCTGCTATGCACCCGTGCACGCCGCCCTGTGCGACCACACCAACTCGCTCAACGGCAAGGCCTGCGGATGGCCCCACTACTTCTACTGGAACAAGGGCAAGGGCATGGAGAAGCACATAGAGACGTCGCGCTACTACGACGGTGTGAACTTTGCACGCCTGATAACCGACAAGCAAAAGGGCTGGTTCTCTTTCGGCTATAACGACGACGTGGTACCGCCCACATCGGCCTGGGCCACCTATAACATTGTCACCGGTCCCAAGGAGATGTCCCTCTATCAGATGACGGCCCACTTCTGGTACCAGGAGCAGTGGGACGAGTGGGAGGCTTGGCTGCTGAAGGAGCTGGGCGCCAAGAACTAAGGCTGCAGACCGTCACCCACCAGCCTCACCATACAACACAAAAAAGACAAGACCATGAACCTAAGAGCATCCATAACAACTACTAAAAACATGAAACAAACACTATTGGTTATCATCAGCACAGCACTGCTGCTGACAGGCTGTAACGGAAAGAAAAACACCACGACTGTAAACGAACAGCCGAAGACCGTGGCCGAACAGCTGTTCAACCGACTGGACTCACTGCGCCAACGCGGCTATATGTTCGGCCATCAGGACGACCCGATGTACGGCCTGACATGGGAGTACCAGAAGGACAGCAGCGACGTGAAGAACACCTGTGGCGACTGGCCCGCCGTGATGGGCTTTGAGCTGGGAGGCATCGAGATGGGCGACGAGAAGAGCCTCGACGACGTGCCCTTCAGCAAGATTACCGAAGAGGTCATCCGTCACCATGCGCGTGGTGGCATCGTCACGCTGAGCTGGCATCCCCGCAACCCGCTGACCACCGCCGAGACACTGGCTGACCGCAAGGCCCAGCCCTGGCCGCAGGGCTCAGCATGGGACGTGCGCGACAGCATCGTGGTCAAGAGCATCCTGCCTGGCGGCGAGAACCACGAGAAGTTCCAGCTGTGGATGCAGCGCGTGAGCGACTTTCTGGCCACCCTCGTCACCGCCGACGGACAGAAGGTGCCCGTCATCTGGCGACCCTGGCACGAGAACACTGGCTCCTGGTTCTGGTGGGGCGAGAAGCTGTGCACCGCCGAGGAGTACAAGGCACTGTGGAACATGCTGCAGGACAAGCTTGACGCTGATGGCTTCGACAACCTGCTGTGGGCTTATTCGCCCGGCATGGCCGCCGACCTGACCACGGAGAAATATCTGGAGCGCTATCCTGGCGACGACCGCATACAGCTGGTGGGCATCGATGGCTACCAGTGGGGTACGAAGGAAGACTTCATGAGTCAGCTGGACCAGAACCTGGCCATGCTGACGCAGTTTGCCAAGGACCACGGCAAAATTGCCGCCCTGACGGAATGTGGCCTGAAGAACCTCACCGACTCCACATGGTGGACCTCATCGCTGCAGCCCGTGGTGGAGAAGTATCCCATCAGCTATCTGCTGGTGTGGCGCAACTATGTGAAGGAGTGGTTCGGCCCATCGCCCAACCAGGCTGACGCACCTTATTTCCGCGACTTCTACAACGAGCCTAAGACGCTGTTCCTGAAGGATATAGCTGAGTAACTGACTGAAAACCAATAATAATACCAAATAAAGCACATGACCGAATTTGAAAAGAAAGTGGCAGCCCTGCGTCAGCATCACGAGGAGCTGCTGAGCCGCAAGAACACCCCTAAGGAATGGGGTCGCTCGGCTTCGCCGCTCTGCTATGCAGAGAATGGCATCTATGAGAAATATGAGTTCCCCATCCTCACCGCCGAGCATACACCCCTGGAGTGGCGCTATGACTTCAACGAGCAGGACAACCCGTTCCTGATGCAGCGCATCATGATAAACGCTACGCTGAACTCGGGGGCCATCAAGTGGGACGGTCCCTCGCCTTTAGGGAGCACCGGAGGGGTATATCTATTAATTGTTCGCGTAGAGGGAGCCGACCGCAAGTCGTTCTTCGCCGTGGCCGAGAGCCCCAACGGCGTGGACAACTTCCGCTTCTGGCCCGAGCCTATCACCATGCCCGAGGCGCCCTCCGACTCCCCCGAAGGAGGAGAGGACCCCGCCACGAACATCTACGACATGCGCATCACGCGACATGAGGACGGCTGGATTTATGGTGTGTTCTGCGCCGAGCGCCACGACCCGTCACAGCCCGGAAACCTCAGCGCGGCCACGGCCACGGCTGGCATAGCCCGCACCAAGGACCTGGTGAAATGGGAGCGGCTGCCCGACCTGAAGTCGAAGAGCCAGCAACGCAACGTCGTGCTGCACCCTGAGTTCGTGGATGGCAAGTACGCCTTCTACACCCGTCCGCAGGACGGTTTCATCGACACGGGCAGCGGCGGCGGCATCGGCTGGGCGCTGGTCGACGACATCACGCATGCTGAGGTGAAGGAAGAGAAAATCATCAACGCCCGCCACTACCACACCATCACTGAGGTGAAGAACGGCGAAGGCCCCCACCCCATCAAGACCCCCAAGGGCTGGCTGCACCTGGCCCATGGCGTACGTGGCACCGCCGATGGCCTACGCTATGTATTATATATGTATATGACAGCCCTTGACGACCCCACACGCGTCATCGCCCAGCCGGGTGGCTTCTTCCTGGTGCCCGAGGGCAGCGAGTATGTGGGCGACGTGATGAACGTGGCCTTTGCCAACGGCTGGATAGCCGACCCTGACGGCCGTGTCTTCATCTACTACGCCTCAGCTGACACCCGTATGCACGTGGCCACCTCGACCATCGACCGCCTCATCGATTACTGCATGAACACCCCCAAGGACGGCCTCACCACGGCCAAGAGCGTGGAGACCATCAAACGCCTCATCGCCAAAAACAGAAAAACTAACTAAAGCCGTTATAACGTAATAACGTTTTAACGTAATAACGAAAAAAAGAAAACAATGGCTTCCTTAAAAGAAAAGATCGGTTATGCCCTTGGTGATGCCGCTGCCGGTGGCATCACCTGGAAAATCATGTCCATAGCCTTCCCCATGTTTTTCACCAGCATCTTCGGCCTCACCATTGCCGACACGGCCACGCTGATGCTCATCGCCCGCATGTTCGATGTCATTACTGACCCGCTGATGGGCTCGCTGGCCGACCGCACACAGTCGAAGTGGGGCACCTACCGCCCGTGGCTCATCTACGGTGCCATACCCTTTGGCCTCATCTTCGCCCTGCTGCTCTACACCCCCGACTTCGGTCCTGTGGGCAAGCGCATCTGGGCCTACACGCTCTATCTGCTGATGATGGCCGTCTACACCGCCGTCAACGTGCCCTACGGCTCGCTGCTCGGCGTGATGACCGACGATGACAACGAGAAGAACCAGTTCTCCAGCTTCCGCATGGTCGGTGCCTACGCCATGGGCTTCATCACGCTGCTCTGCTTCCCCTATCTGCTGGAGCTCATCGGTGGCGACAAGCTGCCCGACGGCAGTGACTACACCGTTGAGGCCAAGCAACGCCAATATGCCATCCTCGGCGTCTTCTTCGGCGTGGTAGCGGCGGCAGGCACGCTGGCCTGCGGACTGCTGACGAAGGAGCGGCTGAAGCCCGTCAGGGCCGAGAAGTTCTCTTTCAAGCAGTTTGCCGACCTCTTCCGCAACAAGCCGTGGATTTACCTCACGCTCATCGGCATCTGCACCAATTTCTTTAATGGCTTCCGCTATGCCGTCGTGGCCTATATGTTCGACTACTGCCTGCATGGCGATGTCAACGTGGGCAGACTCATCATCAACTACACCGTGTTTATGACCTTCGGCGAGCTCACCTGCATGATTTTCGGCGGTCTCTCGCCTTGGTTCACCAAGCGTGTCGGCTCCAAGCGCAAGGCCTTCCAGCTGGCGGCCGTCATCTGTCTGGTCACCTCGGTGCTCTTCTTCTTCATACCCATGGACCCGTCCTATATCTGGCTCATGGTGGCCGTCGTCATCCTGACGAGCGTGGGCATCGGCCTCTACTCGCCACTGCTATGGTCGATGTATGCCGACGTAGCTGACTATGCCACTGAGAAGAACGGCGTGTCGTCGACGGGACTCATCTTCAGCAGCGGCACCATGGCACAGAAGTTCGGCACCGCCATCAGCGGCTCGCTCGTAGCCCTCTTCCTCGGCATCGCCGGCTTTGCCTCAGGCACTGACGAGGTGACGGGCAAGACCATCATCACCATCACTGACATGGAGTCGGTGAAGTCGATGGTATGGATGCTCTTCTCCATCTTCCCCGCCATCATCGCCGGCATCATCATCCTGCTCACCAGAATCTATCCCATCAAGAAGTAAGTGACGGCTATGAACAAAGTAATAAAAATGCTGAAGAGCGAGGCATTGGATGTGCTGACGCAGAACATCCTGCCCTTTTGGCTCAACAAGATGCAGGACCAGGAGCACGGTGGCTTCTACGGACAGATGACTGGCCGCTACGAACTGAACAAAGAGGCCGATAAGGGTGCCATCCTCAATGCGCGCATTCTTTGGAGCTTTTCAGCGGCCTATCGCGTATTGCAGCGGAAGGAATACTTAGAGATGGCGACACGGGCGAAAGACTACATCTTGGCTTATTTCATCGACAAAGAGTATGGCGGCGTCTATTGGAGCGTGGACTTTCTGGGGCGACCAAAGGATACGAAGAAACAGTTCTATGCCATCGGGTTCACGATTTACGGACTGTCGGAGTATGCCCGTGCCACTGGCGACCGCGAGGCTCTCGACTATGCGCTGCAACTCTTCGACTGCATCGAGGAACATGCCTTCGACCCCGAGAACAACGGCTATATCGAGGCCTGCACCAGAGAATGGGGCGAGATGGCCGACATGCGCCTGAGCGACCTCGACCAGAACTACCCGAAGTCGCAGAACACCCACCTGCATATCATCGAGCCATACACCAACCTGCTGCGTGCGCTACGCGAGCTACAGGCTGACCAGAACTGCGCCTACGTTCCTGCCATCGGCTCTGTCCTGCCCATCGGCATCGCCGTTCCTCCTGAGACAATAATTCGCGTGGAGGGCTCCCTCCGCAACCTGATTGACATCTTCACCGACCGCATCCTGAACCCCGAGACGCATCACCTCGACCTGTTCTTCGATATGGACTGGACACGCGGTGCCGACCATCTGGAGAGCTACGGCCACGACATCGAGTGCTCATGGCTGCTGCATGAGGCCGCATTGGTGCTGGGCGACGAACAGGTGCTAGCCAAGGTGGAGCCCATCGTGCGCATGGTGGCCAAGGCCAGCGAGAAGGGCTTGCGCCCCGATGGCTCGATGATTCATGAGGCCAACCTGGACACCGGTCGCAAAGACGACGACCTGCACTGGTGGGTGCAGGCTGAGAACGTGGTGGGCTGGCTCAACCTCTACCAGCACTTCGGCGATGAGCAGGCCCTGGAGCGCGCCTTGCGGGGCTGGGACTACATCAAGCGGAACCTCATCGACCATGAGCACGGTGAGTGGTACTGGAGCCGTCGCGCCGACGGCACGCTCAACCTCGACGACGACCATGCCGGCTTCTGGAAGTGTCCCTACCACAACAGCCGCATGTGTCTGGAAATCATGGAGCGCTTCTGACAGCCACCAACCAAAAGCAGGCTGCCTCCCAGCTTCGGGAGACAGCCTGCTTTCTTTTACCTCTGGGCGCTAAAGCTCACTCAAAGTATTCGATCTTCCGAGTTTGCTCCATTTCCCGTCCCATCATCGTGGTCTTGCGGCTAATCCAGTTCCCATGGTCGTCATACTTATAGTCAGTAAAGGGAACGCTAACATCCTGGCCCATCATGTTCATCGACTGCGAGGCAAGGGCCCCCTTGTCGTTGTAGGTCATCTTCATGGTGACGTCGTTGCCCATCATTTCCATCGTCTGGCTTGCCACCTTGCCGTTCTCCCACACATACTTCACGGTCGACGTGTTGCCCATCATGGTCATCTTCATCGACTGCATGAAGCCCTCAGCATCATAGACAGGGTCGCTCATGCCCTCGCGCTGCATCTTGCCGTCCTGGGTGAAGATGGTCACTATGTCCCGGCCCATCATGTTTTGGGTAATTGACTTCACCGCGCCGGTAGCCTCGTTCAGCTCTACGTCGTGGAACTTTGTCTGTGCCATCATGGCAAACGGAATGGCCAGCATGGCCAATAGTGTCATTACTTTTTTCATGTTGTTTGTTGGTTTTAGTTATGTTAGATTGACTACATCTGTGTTTTAGACGAAGATGTGACTTCTTGGTTTAAAAAAACTACACGAAGAATGTGCTTAGAATTAAAAAAATGTTATACCTTTGCGGTCAGAAACCATTACTAAAACCCAAAAGACAAAACTCATGAGAAAGTTTTTCATCGGAGCCATGATGCTCCTTTCTACCACCGGTGCCCTGGCATGGCAGGGCGAGGTGACCATTGAGACACCTAACACACAGCTGCTGCTCACCGCATGGGAAGGCGGCGACCTGAGACAGTCGTTCTATGGCGAGAAGAGTGCCACGCTGCAGCAGCTGCGCGACGCTGGCGACGACCTAAGCTTCGAGGCACTGCCCGCCTTCGGCAGCGTCGGCGCCAACCATGTGCCGGCACTGCAGGTGCAGCACATGGACGGCGACCAGAACCTGGAGATGCAGGTCACCGACTACCAGAAGCTGGACGGTGGGCGTGCCGTGACCCACATCTTCACCATGCAGGACAAGGTGATGCCCGTCACGGTGAAGCTGTTCTACAAGGCTTACAAGAACGTTGACATCATAGAGACCTGGACTGAAATCAGCCACCAGGAGAAGAAGGCCATCACGCTGAAGCGCTACGACAGCGGTCACCTGGTGGTGCGCCAGGGCGATGTGTGGATTACCCACCTGCATGGCACATGGGCTGCCGAGAGCGAGATAACGCAAGAGCCGCTCACGGCCGGCATGAAGACCATTCGCAACAGCGACGGCATACACAACTCGCAGCTCGACGCCCCTGAGATGATGCTCTCGCTCGACGGGAAGCCCCAGGAGCTCGCGGGCCGCACCATCGGCCTGGCCCTCTGCTGGAGCGGCAACTACGAGCTGCGTGTGAACACCATGTCGCACCGCGAGCACCATGTCTACGCCGGCATCGACCCCACCGCCGCACACTATGTGCTCGACCCGAAGCAGACCTTCGAGACTCCCCACCTGGCCATGGCCTACAGCAACGAGGGCATGAGTGGCGTCAGCCGCATCTTCCACCGCTGGGCACGCACCGAGGGCATGCTGCACCGAGGCATGCAGACGGGCGACATCCTGCTGAACTCGTGGGAGGGCATCTATCTCGACATCACCGAGGAGAAGATTATCAACATGATGGACGACATCGCTGCCCTGGGCGGCGAGCTCTTCGTCATGGACGACGGCTGGTTTGGCGACAAGTACCCCCGCAAGGTGGACAACTCAAGCCTGGGCGACTGGGTGGTGGACAAGCAGAAGCTGCCCAACGGCATCAAGGCCCTGACCGACGCTGCCAAGCAGCGCAAGCTGAAGTTCGGCATCTGGATTGAGCCGGAGATGACCAACACCGTGAGCGAGCTCTACGAGCAGCATCCCGACTGGGTGCTGCAGCGCCCGGGCCGTGACCTGCGCAAGGGCCGCGGCGGCACACAGGTGGTGCTCGACATGACCAACCCGAAGGTGCAGGACTTCGCTTTCTCCGTGCTGGACAACCTGATGACTGAGTATCCCGAGATTGCATACATCAAGTGGGACGCCAACGCCAGCATTGAGAACTATGGATCCAACTACCTGCCGCTGGCCAAGCAGAGCAACATCTACGTGGACTACTACCGCGGACTGCTCAGCGTGCTGCAGCGCATCAGGGCCAAATATCCCGACCTGGTCATACAGGACTGCGCCAGCGGCGGCGGCCGGGCCAACTACGGCCTGCTGCCATACTACGACGAGTTCTGGGTCAGCGACAACACCGATGCCCTGCAGCGTGTCTACATGCAGTATGGCACCAGCCTCTTCTTCCCCGCCAACGCCATGGCCTGCCACATCAACCACGTGCCCTACTGGAACACCGGCAAGCGCATCATACCCGTGAAGTTCCGCTGCGACGTGGCCATGAGCGGACGACTCGGCATTGAGCTGCAGCCCAAGGACATGAGCGACGAGGAGCGACAGCAGTGCACCACCTGCTTTGCCGACTACAAGCAGCTGCGCAACACCGTGCAGACGGGCGACCTCTACCGCCTCATTTCGCCCTACGACGACAAGGGCATCGCCAGCATCCTCTATGCTAATGAGCAGAAGAGCCAGGCCGTGCTCTTCGTCTACAAAATCAGGAACTTCTACGACATGCTCATCCCCCGTGTCCGCTTAGCTGGCCTCGATGCCGACAAGACCTACACGCTGACCGAGCGTAACGTCAGGATTGGCGAGAAGCCCTGCGCCCTCGACGGCAAGCAGTTCACCGGACGCTTCCTCATGGACGTAGGTCTGGAGGTGCCCCTCTGGGAGGACTACGCCAGCCGCGTCTTCGAACTGAAGACTAAGTAAATTGGTAACCCGAAAATATGTTGCACTACTTGCACTACTTGCACCAAAACTGGTTGCACTACTTGCACTGCTTGCACTAAAACATGTTGCACTACTTGCACCAGACCCGAAAAATAAGCCTCGTAACAGGCTGATAATCAGCCGCGGTGCAAGTAGTGCAACATTTTTCTGAGTTAACACCAACGCGTGCGCGCGTGCGCGCGTGAGGAAAAGCCTCGCGCCAAAAAGTCGGCACTTTTTTTCCATAAAGTGCCGACTTATTTTCATAACTCCATGCCTGGCTGAATTATCTCCATGCCTGGCTGTCGTATCTCCATGCCTGGCTGTCATAACTCCATGCTTTATTCTCATAAAGTGGCCACTTATTCTCACCAAACGGCCACCTCTCACTTCCAAGTAACCCTTTTAACCACACAAAACCGTGTAGCCCCAAAAAGAAAATCGGGGGTTTTCTTTTTTCTTTGCTCATTTCTTCGTACCTTTGCAGCCGATATTCAAGGGGTGCCCGTCAAGTGGCGGGCTGAGATGATACCCTCTAACCTGATTCGGGTAATGCCGACGTAGGGATGGAATGACGTCATTTTGTAATCCCCTTTTATTGTTTTACTCATAAAAAATAAAAGGAATGAGAAAGATTCTACTACTGGTGGCCATGGCCACCACAATGACGGCGGGAGCACAGGAGGTGGACTCGCTGAAGATGAACAAGCTGAACGAGGTGGTGGTGAGCGGCGTGCGCACCCAGCGCGACGCACCCTTCGCCACGTCGAACATCAAGCGGCAGGAGCTGGCTGCGTTCTCCACCACGGGACAGGAGCTGCCCTTCCTCTTCGCCCGTACACCCGGTGTGCTGGCGTGGAGCGAGAACGGCCTCGGCACGGGCACCACATACATGCGCATACGCGGTGCCGCCGACTCGCGCATCAACGTCACCCTCGACGGCGTGCCCCTGAACTCGCCCGAGGACCAGTGTGTGTTCTGGGCCAACATGAACTCGTATGCCGCACTCATGGGCAGCGTGCAGCTGCAGCGCGGCGTGGGCACCAGCACCAACGGCGACGGTGCCTTCGGCGGAACGGTGTCACTGGCCACGAAGGCCCCGATGCTGCGCCCCTCGGCCGAGGCGAGCTTCAGCTATGGCTCCTACAACACCATGAACGTGGGCGGTGCCTTCTCGACAGGGCTGCTGTGGAACCACCTCGTCATCGACGGTGCCTATCACCAGACGACCACCGATGGCTTCATCCACGGCACCGAGGGCCGCTCAGGCTCCTACTACGGCGGGCTGACCTGGCAGGAGGAGCGCTGGCAGCTGAGCTACAAGAACATCGGCAACTTTGAGAAGACCGGACAGGCCTGGAACGGCGTCACCGCCGGCAATGGCGACTACTCGCTCATGGACGGCAACTACGACGACGGCTCGTGGGGCTATCAGACCAAGACGGGCATCAAGGACTACGCCGACATGTGGGACCGCGGACTGGGGCGCTTCAACAGCCTCTACGAGCGGCTGCAGACTGGCGACGACGGGCTCTTCGTTACCGATGCCAACGGCAACTACCTCACCGAGCGCTACAAGATGAGCGACGGCAGCTACTGGGACAAGACCACCGACAACTTCTGGCAGAACCACTCGCTGCTGAACATCGTGGGCAGCATCGGCGAACACTGGAACGCCACGGCCACGCTGCACTACACCCACGGCTACGGCTACTATGAGGAGTTCAGGCCACAGAACAAGCCGAAGAAGTTCGGCATCAACGACACTGACGTGGAGCGCACCGACTTCGTGCGCAAGAAGGGACTGCGGCAGGACGTGGCAGGACTGGTGGCCAGCGCCACCTACAGCAACGGACGGCTGGAGGCCATCGGCGGACTGTCGGCACAGCACTTCTGGGGCGAGCACTTTGGCTTCCTCACCTACGCAGCCGACGAGGACCTGAGCCGCCGCTTCGGCAAGGGCTACAAGTACTACGACTCAGATGCCGACAAGCTGGACCTGAGCGCCTATGTCAAGGCCAGCTACGAGCTGACACCGCAGTGGAAGGCCTTCGCCGACGTGCAGTACCGCCACGTGGGCTACCAGACGGACGGCATCAACGACAAGTTCTACGACAACAACGGCCGCTGGTACAACCAGCAGCTCGACATCAACGAGCACTACAACTTCGTCAACCCCAAGGCGGGCATCAGCTGGAAGGGCGGACCGCACCTGGCCTACGCATCGGTAGCCATGAGCCATCGCGAGCCTGAGCGCAACAACTTCACCGACAACTATAAGTACCCCATGCCGGAGGCCGAGAGCCTCATCGACTACGAGGCTGGCTATGCCTTCAGCACAAAGGGGTTCCGCGCGGGCGCGAACATTTATTATATGGACTACAACGACCAGTTCGTGCAGACGGGTGAGCTGAGCGAGATTGGCGAGCCGCTGACGACGAACATCAAGGACAGCTACCGCATGGGCGTGGAGCTGAGCGCCGCCTGCGACGTGCTGCCCGTGCTGACACTGGAAGCCAACGCCGCGCTGAGCCAGAACAAACTGAAGGACTTCACCGAGATGGCGTCAGTGAACTGGGACGATGAGTTCCGCGCCATCCACTACGACGATGCCACGCTGGCCTTCTCGCCGTCGACCATCCTCAACGGCTTCGCCGACTTCCACTGGCGTGGCCTGAAGGCCACATGGCACACGGGCTACGTCAGCCGACAGTATCTGGACAACACCGAGAACAACGACCGCTCGCTGCCGGCCTACTGCCTCAGCGACGTGCACCTGAGCTACACCCTGCGGCTGCCGAAAATGGGCATACGCGAGGCTATCGTCGGCGTCGACGTGAACAATGTCTTCGACGGACACTATGCCACCAGCGGATGGGTGTACAGCAGCATCCTCGACGACTACGGACACGGCAACGACAACCGCTACTATCAGATTGGCTTCATACCCATGGCCGGACGCACCGTCATGGGCAGCCTGACACTGAGATTCTAAAACCAGCCCACCCCCAGCCCCTCCCGCGGTGGGGAGGGGAGTATATACTCTCAAGGCGGAAATAACGTTACAAAACTGTCGGGGGTGGGGCTACTTATTGAAATAATTATGACAACGTTTTTGGCAGCCCACTGGCTCGACATCGTCACCACCGTCCTCGGACTGGCTTACATCCTGCTGGAATACAAGGCCAGCATCTGGATGTGGGCAGTTGGCTTCGTCATGCAAGCCTTGGGCATCGTGCTCTACTATCAGAAAGGACTCTATGCCGACTGCGGCATGGAGTTCTATTACCTCTCCATGACCATCTATGGCTACTGGCGTTGGGTGCGCGGCACAGCGAAGGACAGCAGTGCGCTACCCATCACCCATCTGCCCCGACGCCTGCTGTTCATCTGGCTACCCGTCACTGCCATCCTCTGGGCCACCATCTACTGGCTACTCGTGACCTTCACCAACAGCACGGTGCCACTGGCCGACAGCTTCACCACAGCACTCAGCATGGTAGGCATCTGGGCATTGGCACACAAGTATCTGGAGCAATGGCTCATCTGGATTGCCGTCGACATCGTCACATGCATCCTCTACTTCCATAAGGACATTCCCTTCAAGGCTTCCCTCTACGCCCTCTATGTCGTCATCGCCGTCATGGGCTACATCAAGTGGCGGAAGATGATGAAGGAGGCCACGTAGCAACATTCACGACTGCTGAAGGCCCGTCCCGCCATCGTCCACACGGCGCATGCGCCAGTGCAGCTGGACCAAGGCGGGCACAAAGATGCAGAGCGAGAAGAGCAATGCCAGGATGAGACGAAGATTGCCGGTGCCGAAGATGTCTTCCATCGTCTCAGGGTTATGATAGAGGTGGAACAGCACGTAGGCAATGGTGTTGTTGGCCCAGTGGTAGGCAATGCCGGGGACGATGCTGCGCGTGCGCATATACATCCATCCCAAGAGCAGACCGATGAGGAAGGTGTGTACCAGCTGGGCGGGGTTCAAGTGGACCAAGGCAAAGATGAGCGCCGACAGCGCAATCATCAGCCAGCGCCGCTGGGGCTTCCAGGCAAGCAGACTGCGGAGAATGCAGCCGCGGAACACCATCTCCTCGACCACCGGAGGCAGCAGCGCCACCACGAGATAGCCACCAGGCTTCAGCATAATCTCACCCATCACCTCAGCATTCTCACGAGCCATCTCCTCGGCCCAGCCGGTCCACTGCGGCAACAGCTCTTGCAGGCACATCGACGGGATGATGGCTCCCATGGCAGCCACCACGCTCCAGGCCACCACGCTCCAGGGATGGCTCTTTAGGTAGGTGCGCGACAGCTGGAACCATCCCGAAGTGACAAAGACGATAATCTCGAAGATGGAATAGACCACCATGAAGGCTATTTCCCACTCCGCCGGCAGCCCTTGCTGGGGGTCGCCCTTGGCTATGAGCATGTAAGCTCCGAAAACAAGGAACAGGGCCACATACTGAGTGGCCAGGAACGTAAAGAGGTAGATGAGTGCACGCTTCATGGAGTTTTGGAATTAGGGATTAAGGGTTAGGAGCTGTCGGGCTCTGTCGGCATCGCAAGCCATCTGCCTGGCCAGCTGCTCAGGCGAGCTGAAGGGCTGTTCGTCACGCAGACGGGCAATGAAATGAATGGTGAGTTGAAGGCCATAGACATCATCGGCAAAGTCGAGGATATGTGTCTCGATAGTGCGGTGATGACCATCGAAGGTGGGACGCATGCCGATGTTGGTAACTGCTGGCAGCAAGAGCGGCGACGAGCCGACGGCCACACGCACGGCATAGACACCGTTGGCAGGAACAAGACGATGAGCGGCCTCACCACTGAGTGCTATGTTGGCCGTTGGGAAGCCGATGGTGCGGCCCACCTGATGGCCATGCACCACGGTGCCGCTGAGACTGTAGGAACGGCCCAGACATAGCTCTGCCTCGGCCACGCGACCCTCAGCAATCAGATGGCGGATGAAGGAGGAGGACAGCGCTTCCCCCTTGCCCGGGAGACTACTGCCTGAGGCGCCCTTCATCACCAAGGAACCAAGGGGACTGGGGGAGCAATAGGACAGCGCCTCCACCTCGATGCCCAGCTCTCGGCCATAGGCAACATAGTCATGGAAGCCCTCGCTGGTGCCCGCCTCACGATGGCCGAAGTGGTTGTCGTAGCCCGTCAGCAACAGGCTGACGCCCAGCTGGGCCTTCAGCACACGCTGCATGAAGTCACGGGCCGACAGGGCGGCCATCTCCCATGTGAAGGGCAGCACCACCAGCAGGTCAAGCCCCGTCTGGCGCAGCAGCTCCTCCTTTTCGGCGAGCGTTGACAGCAGCTGCGGCTGCCACCCACGCTGCACCAGCTGGCGCGGATGTTGGTCGAAGGTAATCACCATGGGTGTCATGCCACGGCGGGCCGCCTCATGGCGCAGCTGCTGCACCACGAAGCGGTGACCCAGGTGCACACCATCGAAAAAACCAATGGTTGCCGCATAGGATCCCTGCAAGAAAGTATGTTCTGTCAGCCTGATTGTTCTCATTCAGGGTGCAAAGGTACGAAAAATTTTATTTTTTACTCCAAAAATTTGGATATTTACGAAAATCATAGTACCTTTGCGCCGCAATTCCGTAGCCATGCAGATGGCAGGGGTTACGCTTCGGACTTGTAGCTCAGTTGGTTAGAGCAACAGACTCATAATCTGGAGGTCCCAGGTTCAAGCCCTGGCTGGTCCACACTGAAAATCAGCAACTTACGAGCAATCGAGAGTTGCTGATTTTTCTTTTTGCGAACACGATGCGAACACGGATGCTTTTTAAAGGATTGCCGTAAACACTCTATTTACTGATATTTCAGATTTGGTGTTCGCAAATTGTTGTTTCGGTGTTCGCATTGTCAAAATGAAGAAATTTAAGCTTAAATGTAATTATTTCAATAATTAATAAGGTAAAACATCAAAAAAAAGTAATAAACGAGTTTTAATTAGCAGAAAGTTCGTAACTTTGCACAAAATTTGTGCGAGAACGGGCTGCACCTCGGCAAAGAGCGAGCTCTCTGCACTCGGTTTGCACCGTCCTTGTCACACGCATTTCGAAAGGGATGCAGATCTTTTTGTTGCTCAATTTCTCAGCCGAACTGCTACCTCGAACGAGATTTTATGAGCAAAACCAAATCAGCATTGGAGCTGCGCACCATAGCGCAGACTCCACCATAGCTGATTTGGGGCTGTAGCAGGCCTGGCTGAGAATATGGGACGGGGCCTGCGCTTTCTTTATGCCCATACCGATAGTGCTTCCCCCTACCAGACTTTGATGAGAGAATTATAAAGTAACCATAATACAAGAACAATTAAAAAAGAAACAAAATGAGGAGTATGAAAACAAGAGTAAAACTATCATTCCATCTCATCCTCACCCTCGCCGTGATGCTCACGATGGCGCAGACGGCGTGGGCAGACGATGTGACCGTGACGTGGCCAATGAACGGCACGGGCAATTCAACCGACACCCGATATGACAGCGAGGGTAAAAAGACCATGACACTAAGTCTGTACACTTGGCTTAACGGTCGTGGAGGAAGGACATCTATCCACAATAATAGCGGCAATGTCGAATTAGGAAAGAACAATGTAGAGATAAGCTTTCCTGATATCAAGGGCAACATCACGAATATTACATTAAATAACATCTCATTCTCTGACCAGGATGGAGGCAAGCTGTGTCTATACGCAGGCAAGGACATGGATCATTTACTTAAAACAGAAGACAATCAAGATGGTCATCTGTCAGCTACACAAGGTTCTGCCCAAAGAAATCTGTCTTTCACTGGAAGTATAGATGTTTCAGACGGTGAGCCATTGAAACTGATGTTCAGATATGCTCCAAACATAACGTCGTCTGATTATGATTTCTTTTCTTTCGCCAATGGCTCCATCGTAGTGACCTATACACCAGAAGCGCAACAAGATGCAGGACATAGATTCTCGTACAGCATTAGCACTGACGGTGCATCGTTGACCGCCGAATGTACTGCCAACCACACATGCGACATTCCTAACCGTAAGGCCACGGTGACATTGGACATCGAAGATACCCAACTGGGCGAGTTCCAAAGCAATCCTTACAAGTTCGACATCAGTGAGTTCAAAAGGGTGACAGGACTTGAGCCTGCTTGCAGCGAAGTTACTTACACGAGCAAAAAAACAGGTCAACCAGCCAATGAGGTTAATATTGAAGAAGGTTCCTATACCGCAAGCGTCACCATCACAATAGACGAAACGGCATATACGCTGAACAAAGATATTGACTTCTATACAGGGAAGGCCATCAATAATATCTACAGGCAGATTAGTCTAAGCAAGAATGTAGCAAATAAGCATGATATTATCACAATCACCTTTACGCCAAGGTCGCACGAACTGGTGAATACGCTGACCGTGACGGGTGCAACCACAAACATGAGCATCGGCAACGGCGTTACCAAGGTGGACGAGTACACCTACACGTTCTTGATGCCTTACGAGGAGGTGACGATTGGCGCTACGTTCAAGTCATCAAACCCCTCACTATACAAACACACTATCAGTTCGAATATTGCTGGCTCGGGCGAAGTGGACTATACCGCCGAAGAGTATCTGGGCGCAGGCGATGCCATCACGATAACGTTTATGCCCTATCTGCAAGGCAATCTGGAAGCAGGGTCGGTGGTACTTGAAGGGCTGACCGTGACGGGTGCGACAACAAACATGAGCGTGGGCAACGGCATTACGGACAACGGGGATAACACGTACACGTTCACGATGCCAGGCGAGAATGTGACAGTGACAGCCAAGGCGTATCTGTCTGCTGACGCCATACTGGCGGGCACTATCAATGAGCCTATCTACATCAAGCAGGGCAACGGCATCCAGATAGGATGCAACAACATATGGACTTACGTGAATGACGGTGCTCTGCCACTGGTCATCCCTGACGGAAACACACTGAGACTGGCAGGCGGAACGGACGTCAGACTGGATTTAGCAGACAAGAACGCTATCGCGTGTGAGGGTGACGCAATCGTCGAGTTGATTCCCAATGAGGTATCAAACGAGATATGGATAGGAGACCGACCCGAACGCAATTCGGGCAAGGCAACGATTAAGGTTGGACCTGCCGGCAAGACACTTACCATCCGCGTAGCTGACGAGAGTACAGAGACTGTACACCTAACTGTAAAAGGCATAAGCCAATATGACAGAAATTGCGATGTGATAGGTTGCGACGAAGGCGGTTCGTGCGGCAGCATCGTTGTTGAGAGCGGTCAAGTGGAGTCGAGGGAATATTTCAACGATAGCGGACGAGCTTTCCGCACGACCGACGGCACCATCACTTTCGGATATAAGTATCCAGATGACAAGATTATCTTCGATGGCGGCAGCGAGGGTACGGTGAAAATTGAGGATGGTAAGCAGTTCCATTCCTACTACGACAACAACACCAAGTACAGCGGTACCATCAACCTGCAAGGAATAAATTCCTTCTATGCACGGCCTGACAAGTACACCGTCAACTATTGCGAGCATGATGGACAGAATCAGAAAGTCAGGTATGTGGCTCACGGTATGCCGTTCTCGTTCAAGGCTGCTACGCCTGCAGACGAGGGACATGAGTTCCAAGGTTGGAAGAACATGGTCACGGACGAGGTTTATGAGCATGACTTCATTGTCACCAACGACCTGAATATAATTGCTCAATGGAAAGCCGTGGATTTCCAAAAGAAAGGAAACCTCGCCAAAGCATCTGAAGAGGATGAAGCATTCTACTGGTCAACATTCTATTGTGGCGACGCCACCTATCAGTTAGGTGAAAAAGCATGTGCTTACACGGCTACATACGATGGCGGTCAGATTGTGCTTCACAAGTTGGGAACTGTCATTCCTGCCGATAAAGCAGTAGTCATTGCAAGCGAGAATGAACTGACAGACATGACGGTTGTTGCAGGTGATACGCCAGCCGAGTATGAGGTGGAGAACGACCTGAAAGGCTACGACTATCGCTATTATGTAGATGCACAGAACAGTTCCGTTGCTTACTACGTGCTCGGCAAATACAAGAACGCTGAGGACGGCGTTGAATTTGGTTTCCAGAGATACCAAGGTGACTATCTGCCAGCACACAAGGCGTTCCTGAATGCAGGCGGCGCAGCCAATGCCCGTGGTATGAGAATGGTGTTTGCTGCTGAAGATATTACAGGTATTGAAAACCTTAACATGAACGTTTCTGAAAGAAATGATACATGGTACACCCTCGATGGACGTAAGCTTGACAAAAAGCCGACGACACGTGGTATCTATATCAATAGAGGTAACAAGGTTGTAATCAAGTAAAAGAATAAACAGAGTTCACTCATGCTTGTTTAAGCATGGGTGGACTCAATTAAAAACAGATATAATAATGAAAAAGAAAAAATATCAGAAGCCGACACAAGATGTAATCACGCTACATAATAGAAGTCGTC
Organism: uncultured Prevotellaceae bacterium; assembly: GCA_947168045.1. Lineage (GTDB taxonomy): Bacteria > Bacteroidota > Bacteroidia > Bacteroidales > Bacteroidaceae > Prevotella. The sequence continues at coordinate 2,025 of CAMVKN010000004.1, read as the reverse complement.
TACTCGCTGGTAGCGCTGGAGGCTATGATGGTCGGTTCATCGAGCGTAAAGATGATTCAAATAATTATATCTTCGAAGAAGAAGATGTATGGTAAAATACACAATACATTTATTCTCCACTTTCGGCTTAACAAGGAAGTATATAAGAACTAAAACCGTCTGCGAATGAGTACACAACAACTCATTATTTTCATTGGAATGGTAGCCTTTATCGCTTTTGGTGTATGGCTTCAATTCCGTATGAAATTCGACATCAAAGAAAATGAACGTGAATACAACAAGAAATTCCACGAATGGATTAAAGCCCACCCTAATCGATCCAATTCTTTAGGATATACTCATAAAGAAAAGGAAAATGTGAAGGAAGAAGCATAGAAGCCATTCGCATATTCAACAGGTCAAACTCCTGCGCAAGTCTTAATGACAGGCGCAGGAGTTTCTTATTCAATCATAGCCCACGGCCATTGCCATAGGTACGATGATTTAGTTCCCTTGTTCGCAGTTCTTCAAGTGCATCAAAGGTTCCGTCACGCCAATAATAATTAACCTTGGGACTGGCGACATTCCAGATTTCCTCACATAGTTGTATCCTGTCACCACCATCAAAGGCGAGGAATGCTTCAATGATATTTGCCTGTTTTTGGTTTAGATGGCGTTGATTTTGACAGTTGCCCATTTCTACCAGAGCAATGACGGCAGCGTCAAAGAGCTGGTCACGCTTCTGATGGTAGGACTCCCATGTGCCATCGGCAATGCGGAGCGCGTCCTCATGAAGAGAGTTTATTATTTTGTCATCTGCTTCCCAATCAGTATCAGTCTTGGCGAGCATCTTGGCAAAATGAACGGCATCATCCACATAAGACTTGCGCCCTGCCTCGGTTTTCTCAACACTGATGGCACTCCAGATAAAGTCTTTCATGTTCTTAGCAAACTGTTTCATGCCCGCTTTCCACTGGTCAGCGATAATCTCGACAACTCGTTTGAAATTCATACTACAAGTTGCGAACAAGAGGTCTCTCAACACTCTCAGCCTATCAAGAAGTGCACTGTTCACGGTTTGAGAAACCTTCAACTGGCCACCCAACCACTTTATCGCTTCATCCTTGGTGAGTTGCTGACCGTTCCTGTTGCCACCCTTCCAGCAGAGAGGTGTACCATCGTCCTTGACTGCGAGCCGTTCTTTCTTAATACGCAGCTCATACTCCGCTCTCGTCTCGGCTATCTCTGCATCATGCTCAGCCTTTGCTTCGGCTTTTGCTTTGGCAACTGCTGCTTCCTTGTCTGCCTTAGCCTTAGCAAGAGCAGCATCCTTGTCCTCTTTGGCTTGAATCTCTGCCTTCTTTTTCTCCTTTTCACGAACCTTTGCCAATTCCTCCCATGTGACAGGCTGGTCTTTCTTGTTACCGCTTGTCCAGACATAGGGATGGCCATTCTCATCAACAGCGGTTGTTGCTTGGCGGAGTTCTTCTTTGTGGATAGTTCTCTCTTCTTCAATTGCTTTCCTTACGGCTGGGCTAAGGCCAGAATGGAGCAACTTGTCTAATATGGAAGCCTGAGCCATGTCGGCTAATTCTTTCTTCTGTTTCTCAATATCAGCTTGGTTTTTCTTTTTCTCTTCCTCCTGTTTTTGGATGATGTAGTCGTTACGCTCCAGGTGCTCGGCTCCTGTCTCTGACTTTCGTTTGCCACGTTCCATCTCCAATGTCTCAGCCGCCATGTCTTGTAATTCTTCCATGTCTTTCTTACCAAGTTTAAAGGACTTTCCCGTTTCGTGGTTCATCCAATCCCAAATGATGTGCGCGTGAAGATTAGGTTGCCAGGTTGAAGGATCATCAGGGTTGGTGTAATGGCCTTCATCCTTATGGATGTGTATCTGGATGGCTCTGACTCCCCATCTTTGATGCACTTTCTCAGTGTACTTTAGGAGGTCAGACATTGTGGTATCAGGCTTGATGTTGACAACACTCTCACGGATGGGACTGCTGCCGTTACGCTCTTTCGGTTTACCATTCTTGCCAATGACAG
>CAMVKN010000003.1 GCA_947168045.1 uncultured Prevotellaceae bacterium | reverse complement strand
ACTTCTTGGTCACCACAACCATCATACTTATATGGGAATGCCCGCGCCCTATGGGGTGGCACCCAATAAAGTATGAGGTTGCTCTATTTCTAGGTGGTGATTAGAAGTCTATTGAGCAATATGTCTTGCGCTCCTTTCGGATTGCAGATGCAAAATTACACAAATTTCTTCAATTCACGCCTCTAAAATGCAAAAATCATATAAAATATGATTGATTCGTGCAATTTTCTCGTCAAAGCCACTCAAAATGAAAGAAAAAGTAGTAAATTTGCGACTGAAAAACGCTATCCCGACGCGGGTAAATGCCAACGAAAAATAAAAGCGGTCACCCTAACACAGCAAAGTGCTGATGAAAAATAAAAATGGCTATCCCAATGCGGGACAGGGACTTTGATAATCAAAACACGGTTTCCCGATGCGGGGCGGCGGTCTTGAAAACTCAAAGTGAGAATATAGAAGTCTTGGGGAATAATCTCATTTGCAATAGCCTCTCTAATGACAGGAGCTCCTTTTTTTGCAAAATTCTGCAAAAAAGAGGCTAAAAGTTTGGAAGATAACGATAATATGCCTATCTTTGCAGCACGAATGAGAGTTCTTGCTTAGGCAAGCGTCTTGGCTAACCAAGCCGAGCGGCATATAAGCGCGATGGCATCAAGCTCCGCAACCGTTCTTTTATACAAAGCCGCAGGTCGAGTACTTGCGGCTTTAGTTTTTAGTAAGAGGAAGTGCCAGGATTGAGCATTTCGATAGCCTGCATAATCTCTTGACGGGTCTGTATGCTGGCGTTGACTACCACCGCTTCACCATTGAACACAACATAGCGGAGCGGCCGTAAACAACGGCATGACGGACGTGGCGCGACACGGCATATCTCCCTCCCCTGGGGGAGGGTCTGAGTAGGGCTTACTCGATGTTCACCACCTGTGAACAATACTCGACGGCAGCGAGACGGTGGGTGACGATGATGACGGTGCGCTGCTGACTGCCTAAGAGGTTGTCGAGCACACGGCGCTCAGTGTCGGCATCGAGGGCGCTGGTGGCCTCGTCGAGCAACATGATGCTGCCAGGACGCAGCAGGGCGCGGGCGATGGACAGTCGCTGGGCCTGACCCTCAGAGAGTCCCCCACCCTGCTCGCTGAACACCGTGTCGAGACCGTCGGGCAGGTCGTGAACGAAGTCGGCACAGGCCAGCCGCAGCGCCTCGGCCATCTGTTCGTCGGTAGCACCAGGGTTGCCTAAGAGCAGGTTCTCGCGCAGGGTGCCACTGAGCAGCGTGTTACCCTGTGGCACATAGACGAAGTTACATCGGTGACAGGGCGACAGCGGCTCGCTCCAGTCCCCTTCGCTCCTCGCCCCATAGATGTCGATATGCCCATTGGTGGGTCGCACCAGTGCCAGCAATAGACGGATGAGCGTGGTCTTGCCGGACCCCGTGGGACCCATGATGGCCGTACAGGTGCCGGGGCGGAAGTCGAAGGAGGCGTGTGACAGCACAGGCGTCTGTCCGGGTGCACCGTAGGTGAAGGTGACGTCAGTGAAGCGCACGCCACAGGGCACGGGTCCCATCTGTGGTTCGTCCTGCGGCTCCAAGGGCTGGTCGTCGAGCTCCATGAGACGCTCGGCAGCAGTGAAGACGCTGACGAAGGCTGGGGCCAGACGGGTGATGTCGCGCGCCGGTCCCTGGATGCGGTAGACGAGCTGCAGGAAGGCCGTCATGCCACCGAAGCTGAGTGTACCGGCATGGAGACGAAGGGCACCCCAGAGGAAGGCCACCAGGTAGCCCAGCGAAAAGCCGGAGTTGAGGAAGAAGTTGCTGCACACAGAGAAGAGCGTGCGGCGGCGCACCCACTGCCGCAGCGTCGACTGGGTGCCGTCCAGTCGCGCCAGCATCTGGGGCTCGGCCTCCATTGTCTTCACCAGCATGCGGTGCTGCATCGTCTCGGTGAGCAGGCTCTGGATGCGACTGTCGGTCTGGCGCACCTCGCGCGAGTAACGGCGCATGTGGGCCACATAGAAACGGCTGACGAGGGCGAAAAGGGGCAGGATGGCGATGGTAATGAAAGCCAGCCATGTGTCCATGCGCAACAGGTAGAAGAAGGCGCCGAAGAACATGGCGAAAGTGGAAATGACGGAGGGAAGCGTCTCGGTGAGGAAGGTCACCACCTGTCGCACGTCGAGCTCCAGACGGTTAATGATGTCGCCACTGTGCATGGCCTCGCGCCCCTGCCACCGCTGGTGCAGCAGACGTGCCACAAGGTCGTACTGCATGCGGTTCTGGGCACGGACACCGAGGATGTTACGTATCCACACACGTGAGATGCCCACGGCAAACTCAGCCAGGATGATGAGGGCCATGACGGCGATGGCAGCATAGATGGACCCGGGACGCACCCCGGAGGCGGTGTCGATGGCACGCTGCATGGCCCACACCGTGAGCAGCGACAAGGCGACGCCGAACAGTCCGACAAGGGTGTTCAGCGTGGCCTGAAGACGGTTGCCACGCAGCGCCTGCCATAGCCAGCGGGCTATCTCGCGCCAGTTGTACTTGCTCTCAGGCAGCTGTAATAGTCGATGAAACCAGAACTTTTTCATTTCTCTCTGTTATCGGCACCCCACATCATCTTCTCGCGCAGGGTGGCAAAATAGCTGGCACCGGCACGCTTCACCACCCGGGCCACATAGGGGGCTCGGCGCAGACGGACACGGGTGCCCTCGGGCATCTTCGACGACTGGCCGTCGACGGCGATGAGGAAGGTGTGGCTGCGACTGCTGACGGTGAGCTCGACCACCGAGCTGTCAGGAATGACGATGGGACGGATGTTGAGCGAATGGGGCGCCACGGCAGTGAGCAGCAGCACACCCGTGCGCGGCACGATGATGGGGCCGCCGTTGCTGAGCGAATAGGCCGTGGAACCCGTTGGCGTGGACACCACCAGACCGTCGGCCTGATAGGTGGTGAGGTACTCGCCGTCAATGCTGGCACGGACACTGATCATCGAGGCGGTGTCGCGCTTGAGGATGGCCACGTCATTCAGGGCACACGGACTGCCCTCGATGACGGCTGAGCCATGGCCCTGCACCTCGACCAGGATGAGGGCACGGTCCTCCACACGATAGTCGCCCTGGTAGAGGGCGTCGAGGGTGGTCTCCACGTCGCGGGTGCCGGCATCGGCCAGGAAGCCTAAGCGTCCCATGTTGAAGCCAAGAATGGGTGTCTGGCGTACACCCACCATGCTCGCCGTCTTCAGCAGGGTGCCGTCGCCCCCCATGGACAGGGCGAAGTCGGCATCGAAGTCGCCCTGTGAGAAGGTGGCAATAGGACCGATGGCTGACGGTCCGCCCAAGGGGAGCAGGCCGGAACAGCACAGGAAGTCGTAATACTCTTCCTCGATGAGGATGCGGGCACCACGCTCCTGAAGGCTCTGCAGCACCTGACAGACGGCAACCGACTTCTCATGCTGGTAGACATTGCCAAAAAGGGCAAAAGTGAGGGGCTTGGATGACATATTCTGCTTTTTTCTTTTCTGTCTGAGAAACTTTTCGTATATTTGCAGCTGCAAAAATACAAATTTTATCTGAAACAATGGCAAAAGTTTATGTTTTTCTTGCTGACGGCTTCGAAGATGTGGAAGCCCTCGCCCCAATTGACATCTTACGGAGAGGCGGCCAGGAGGTGGTCACCGTAAGCGTGATGGACGGCCAGATTGTGGAATCGGCACACGGCGTACAGGTGGTGGCCGATAACCTGTTTGACAACTGTGACTTCAGCGATGCTGCACTCCTGGTGCTGCCCGGAGGCATGCCTGGCGCCACGAACCTATACAGCCACGAGGGTCTGAGAGAGACACTGGAGGCACACTGCACGGCAGGAAAGCTGACGGGTGCCATCTGTGCCTCGCCCGGCGTCGTGCTGGGACAGATGGGGCTGCTGAACGGACGCCGCGCTACCTGCTATCCTGGGTTTGAGAAACTCATGGAGGGTGCACACTACACATCGGCGGTGTACACGGTCGACGGGAATATCGTGACGGCGGAAGGACCGGCAGCTGCCTTTGCCTTCGGCTATGAGCTGCTGAAGATTCTGGCCGGCGAAGAGACGTCACGACAGATAGCCGAGGGCATGCGCTATGCCCACCTGATGAGATTGTAAACGGCAGAAGGGCATGACACTGAAATATGACGTGGTGGTCGTCGGCGGTGGACACGCAGGCTGTGAGGCAGCTTGCGCCGCTGCAAATATGGGCGCAAAGACGCTGCTGGTGACCATGGACATGAACAAGATAGCACAGATGTCGTGCAACCCGGCCATCGGGGGCATCGCCAAGGGTCAGATTGTCCGTGAGATTGACGCCATGGGCGGACAGACAGGACTGGTGACGGATGCCACATGCCTGCAGTTTCGCATGCTGAACGTGGGAAAGGGACCTGCCGTGTGGAGCCCCAGGGCACAGTGCGACAGGGGGAAGTTCATCTGGCAATGGCGGTCCGTGCTGGATGCCACACCAAACCTGGACATCTGGCAGGACCAGGCCTGCGAACTGCTGACAGAACAGCGCGAAAAGGACGGTTCCATCGAAAGAAAGCCTGTCGTGACTGGCATCCGCACGATTTGGGGCGCAGAGGTCCTGGCTCGCTGTGTCATCATCACCGCCGGCACGTTCCTGAACGGACTGCTACACATAGGAAGGAGGATGATTGCGGGGGGACGTATCGCTGAGCCGGCGGTGTCAGGACTGACGGAGAGCATCACTCGACACGGCATCCGCACGGCGCGAATGAAGACGGGAACACCCGTACGCATCGACAAACGCAGTGTTGACTTCAGCCTGCTGGAGGAACAGCCGGGCGAGGTGCATCCATATATGTTCTCGTATGTTGCGATGACACCGCAACAAACAGGACGGCTGCGCCAACTGCCTTGCTGGACGGTGAACACCAATGAGAAGGTACATGAGGTGCTGCGCAGCGGGCTGGCGGACTCGCCACTGTATAACGGACAGATACAGTCCATCGGACCACGCTACTGTCCATCGATAGAGACGAAGCTCGTCACCTTCCCTGACCGAGAACAGCACCCGCTGTTCCTCGAGCCTGAGGGCGAGGACACCAACGAGATGTACCTGAACGGGTTCTCGTCGTCACTGCCGATGGAGACGCAGATAGCGGCACTGCACCACATACCGGCGTTCAGAGAGCTGAAGGTCTATCGTCCCGGCTATGCCATAGAGTATGATTTCTTCGACCCTACACAGCTGCGACACACGTTGGAATCGAAGGTTATAGACGGACTCTTCATGGCTGGACAGGTGAATGGCACCACAGGCTATGAGGAGGCGGCTGGACAGGGGCTGATGGCTGGCATCAACGCTGCATTGAAATGCGGTGGAACCAAGGAGTTCGTGCTGCATCGCGATGAAGCGTATATCGGTGTGCTCATCGACGACCTGGTGACGAAGGGCGTGGACGAGCCTTATCGCATGTTCACATCAAGGGCTGAGTTCCGCATCCTGCTGCGCCAGGATGATGCCGACCGCCGACTGACGGAGAAAGCCTACGAGTTAGGACTGGCTTCCACCGAACGCTACAAATGGTGGATGCAGAAGAAAGATGCTATCGAAGAAATCGAGCGTTTCTGCTACAACCACCCTATCAAGCCAAAGAACATCAACGACGCCCTGGAACAGATGGGCACCACAGCCCTGCAGTTTGGCGTGAAGCTGGCCGACCTCATCGCACGTCCCCAGCTGTCCATCGCAAAGCTCACGCCACACGTCGCCGAACTGCAAACGCTTATCGACCAGCTGCCCAACCGACGCGAAGAGACAACCGAGGCTGCTGAGATTCGCATCAAATACAAAGGTTACATCGAGCGCGAGCGCATAGTGGCCGAGAAGATGCACAGACTGGAAAACATTCGCATCAAAGGACACTTCCGCTACGAAGAGCTGCACTCACTGAGTACCGAGGCACGTCAGAAGCTGACAGCCATCAACCCCGAGACACTGGCCCAAGCCAGTCGTATACCTGGCGTCAGCCCCAGCGACATCAACGTCCTGCTGGTGCTCATGGGGCGATAAGTTTCACGTGAAACAAGACATTACTTTATACTACCATTAAACCACTGAAAATGAACAACAAGGTATTACTGGAAAACCTGAGGTGCATACCTGACTTTCCAAAAAAGGGAATCAACTTCCGCGACGTCACGACACTGTACAAGAACGGAGAGTGTGTACAAATCATGCTCGATGAATTGGAGAAATTGTACAAGGACAAAGGCATCACGAAGATTGTAGGCATAGAGAGCCGCGGCTTCGTCATGGCGTCAGCACTGGCAGGACGACTGGGATGTGGCATCGTTTTGGCACGAAAGCCGGGCAAACTGCCTGCAACGGTCATCAAAGAGAGCTTCTCAAAAGAATATGGCGTAGACACCATAGAGATGCACCTGGACTCCATCAACGAAAACGATGTAGTGCTCATCCACGATGACCTGCTGGCAACAGGTGGAACGGCAAAGGCCGCATACAACCTGGTACAGCATTTCAAGCCAAAGAAGACCTACATGAACTTCATCATTGAGATTAGAGACGAAGGACTGCACGGACGTGACCTGTTCAAGGACATAGAGCTAACTACCCTACTCGTCATCTAATCAACACACACAACGCCTCTTATGCGGCGATTCTATCGCATCAGAAGAGAAAACAAGTTCCACGTGAAACAAAAGGAAGATGACGAAAGAAGAGAACGAGAAACGCTTAGCCTACTTGAAAAGCATCGTCAGCCGTCTGCCAGACAAACCCGGCAGCTACCAGTTCTACGATGAGAACCATGTCATCATCTATGTAGGGAAGGCTAAGAACTTAAAGGCACGGGTGTCTAGCTACTTCCATACAGAGGTAGACCGCTTCAAGACAAAGGTGCTGGTGTCAAAGATTCGCGACATCAGCTATACCGTCGTGAACAGCGAAGAGGATGCGCTGCTGCTCGAAAACTCGCTCATCAAAAAATACAACCCACGGTACAACGTACTACTGAAAGACGGAAAGACATACCCTTCCATCTGTGTAACCAACGAATTCTATCCCCGTATCTTCAAGACACGTAACATCAACAAGAAGACAGGAACATTCTACGGACCTTACTCGCACATTGGCTCAATGTATGCTGTTCTGAACATCATCAAGGAGTTATACAAGCCAAGGACATGCCACTTCCCGATAACGAAAGAGGGTGTGGAAAGCGGTAAATACAAAGTGTGCCTGGACTATCACATCAAACGCTGTTATGGACCTTGTGAGAACAAGCAGAGCTACGATGAATACCAAAAGAACATCGCGCAGGCAAGGGAAATCCTGAAGGGCAACACGCGAAAGATTCTCAGGGAGATCAAGGAGGAGATGGAGACACTGGCAGAACAACTACGCTTCGAGGAGGCAGAGGAGGTAAAGCGAAAGTATCTCGCGTTGCAGGGGTTTGTCAGCCGTAGCGAAGTGGTCAGCCACACCATCGACAACGTCGACGTGTTCAGCATTACAAGCGACGAAAAGATGGCGTACATCAACTACATTCACGTCTCAAACGGTAGCATCAACCAGAGCTTCACCATAGAATATAAAAAGAAGCTGAATGAACCCGACGAAGAACTGCTTCAGTTAGGCATCATCGAGCTAAGAGAGCGTTTCAAGAGCGATGCGAAGGAAATCATCGTACCGAAAGAGGTCAGCGTAGAACTGGAAAATGTAACCTTTACCATCCCACAAAGAGGCGACAAGAAGACGCTGCTGGACCTGTCCGTGATGAACGGTAAGCAATATAAGTTCGACCGCCTGAAACAAGCAGAAAAGCTGAATCCTGAGCAGAAACAGACACGCCTGATGAAGGAACTCCAGGACAAGCTGCAACTGCCAAAGATGCCGTATCAAATAGAGTGTTTCGATAACTCAAACATCAGTGGAACGGATGCAGTAGCAGCATGCGTGGTGTTCAAGGCCATGAAACCGTCGAAGAAAGACTACAAACGGTACAATATCAAGACCGTTGTAGGACCGGACGACTACGCCTCCATGAAGGAGGTGGTACACCGCCGCTACACACGGTTATTGGAGGAGCAACAGCCCCTACCCGACCTCATCGTGGCCGATGGAGGAAAAGGACAGATGGAGGTCATCCGCGAAGTCATACAGGATGAGCTAAACCTCGACATTCCCATTGCAGGTCTGGCCAAGGACGACAGGCACCGCACCAACGAACTGCTCTATGGTTTTCCACCGAGAACGGTGCAACTGAAGACGGACAGCGAGCTATTCCATGTACTCACACGTCTGCAGGACGAGGTGCATCGCTTCGCCATCACCTTCCACCGAGAAAAACGCTCCAAACATGCGCTGCATAGTGAGTTAGATGACATCAAGGGAATAGGGCCCAAAACGCGCGATGAGCTGCTAAAAGCACTGAAATCGGTGAAGCGCATCAGCATGGCAACAGAAGCGGAACTTGCAGCAATCATCGGTCCATCGAAAGCCTCGGTAATCTACCAGCACTTTCACCAGACAGACAGCGAAGAAGCAAATACCGATAAGTAAAAAGACAGAAGATATTTGCAAGTGTGAGAAAAAAGAAGTAACTTTGCGCAAAAATAGATACGAATGAGAGCAGTCATACAAAGAGTGTCGCATGCAAGCGTCAGCATCAACGGAGAGGTTAAATCAGCCATAGGGCCAGGATTCCTCATTCTTCTCGGTGTATGCGAGGAGGACAGCACAGAGGATGTAGAATGGCTCGTACATAAGATTGCAGCCTTGCGCGTTTTCGATGATGAGAATGGTGTCATGAACCGTTCCATCCGGGATATTGACGGTAACACGCTGGTTGTCAGCCAGTTCACCCTCTATGCAAGCTATAAGAAGGGGAACCGGCCATCATGGTTCAGAGCTGGGAGCCATGAACACTCCATACCACTCTACAACACCTTCTGTACGATGCTCAGCGAGGCCATCGGAAATACCGTTGGAACGGGAGAGTTCGGTGCAAACATGCAGGTGGAACTGCTCAACGACGGGCCTGTCACCATCTGCATGGACACTAAGAATAAAGAGTGAAAAAAGGGCCTCCCCCTAACCCCCTCCCAAGGAGGGGGGAAAAGGGCCTCCCCCTAACCCCCTCCCAAGGAGGGGGGAAAAGGCCTCCCCCTGACCCCCTCCCAAGGAGGGGGAAAGGAAAGAATAAAAACATAGGAAAGATGACAATAAAAGAAGCACAACAGGCAGTAGACCAATGGATTAAGCAGTACGGGGTGCGCTATTTCTCCGAATTGACCAACATGGCGGTACTGACGGAAGAAGTAGGCGAGCTGGCACGTGTCATCGCTCGCAAATATGGCGACCAAAGCTTCAAACCCGGTGAAAAGGACAATCTCGGCGAGGAGATGGCGGACGTATTATGGGTACTGCTATGCTTGGCCAACCAGACAGGCGTAGACCTAACTGTAGAACTAAATAAAAGCATCGAGAAAAAGACACGACGCGACAGTCGGCGCCATATAGATAATCCAAAATTATTAGCATAAAACAACAAAACTATGGAAGAACATCAGCACAACCATGAGCATCACCATGCTCAGCCAGTGAGCCACATTGAAGAGGCCCTGAAGAAGTATAACCTCGACATCACCGACGCAGAGGTGAGCGAGGCAGTAAAGAAAATCATCGCCGAGAAAGTGCATGAGAATGACAACCTGGAGGTGAAGAAATTCCTGATGGGCAGCATTGAGCTCACCACATTGAAGTCTACCGACAGCGACACCTCGGTTCTGGCTTTCACAGAAAAGGTGAACAAGTTTGACGAGGAGTACCCCACCCTACCCCACGTTGCCACCATCTGCGTCTATCCGCGCTATGCACGCACCGTGGCGGAGACGCTTGAAGTGGACGGCGTAGAGATTGCCTGCGTCAGCGGCTCGTTCCCCAGCAGCCAGTCGCTCATTGAGGTGAAGACCGTTGAAACGGCCATGGCCATCAAGGACGGCGCCACAGAGATAGACATCGTCCAGCCTGTGGGCGCCTTGCTCGAAGGCGACTATGAGACCGTCGTTGACGAGATACGTCAGCAGAAGGAGGCTTGCGGCGAGCACGACATGAAGGTCATCCTGGAAACAAGTCTGCTGAAGACGGCCAAGAACATCAAGATAGCCTCACTATTGGCGATGTACGCCGGCGCCGATTACATCAAGACATCAACAGGCAAGGAGAACTCCGTGGCTACGCCAGAGGCCGCATACGTGATGTGCCAGGCCATCAAGGAATACTACGATGAAACCGGCATCCAGATTGGCTTCAAGCCTGCCGGAGGCCTCAACACTGTCATGGACGCCCTCATCTATTACACCATCGTGAAAGAGGTACTGGGCGAGAAATGGCTCACAAACAAATACCTACGCCTCGGTACTTCACGCTTAGCTAACCTCCTACTGAGTGAGGTCGTGGGCGAAGAAGTAAAGTTCTTCTAAGACATAATATCTTAATTAGACATAATAACATAATAACAGATTCTCCAGATTAATTATGTTTTGAATATGTTATTATGTTATTATGTCTAAAAGAGATTATATGATATTATGTCAAAGCAGGTTATTATGTCTTACTAATAGTGGCGCTTCATCACATAGTCGAGGTAAGTGACCAAGGCGTCACGTATCGCGGCTTTTTTTACGCTTTCATCGATAAAGACCATGCTCTGGTCGTAGAAGTCCTGCATGCGCTGTTCAGCGTATTCGATTCCTCCTTGCTGCTTCGTATACTCCACTAACACAGCGATTTCATCGGTATTGATTGAGCCTGCCTTTACCTTCTTCGCCAAGGTAATCATCGCTCCGAAGGGGGCGGTGCGCAACGCATAGAGTACTGGCAGGGTGAGCTTGCCCTCAGCCATGTCGTTACCAGTAGGCTTGCCAATCTCACGCGAGTCATAGTAGTCGAAGATGTCATCACGTATCTGGAAAATCATGCCGAGCGTCTCACCAAAATGGCGGGCCTTCTCCATTGCTGAGGCATCGACGCCCACCGAAAGACAGCCTAAGACAGCACATGACTCAAACAGCGAGGCTGTTTTCTTATGGATGACATCATAGTACACCTGTTCGGAGAAATCGGGGTTTTTGATGTTCGACAGCTGCAGAATCTCGCCCGCTGCCAGCGTGCGCCCCAACTGTGAGAGGTTCTCCACGATGTGCTGGTTGCCGGTCTTTGAGACATGCAACAGCGCCGTCGACAGGATGTAGTCACCCACCAATACAGCCACCTTATTATTAAAGGTAGCATTGACAGAAGCCTGACCACGACGCTCGGCACTCTCGTCCACCACGTCATCATGCACCAGCGAGGCCGTATGTAGCAGTTCCAGGCCCAGGGCAGCGTTCAGCGTCACATCCGTCACCTCACCATAGTTCTTCGCCATGAGCAGCGTCAGCAAGGGCCGCATGCGCTTGCCACCCCGCTGACGGATATGCGTCAGTGCATTACCTAACAAGCCATCATCGTGTGACATGGCGTTATTAAACAGCTCTACAAACTGCGTAAACTCGCGTTCAACAGGACGCTTGATCAAACTCAGAGAATCCATTTTCGAAAATTTTGCACAAAATTACAGAAAAACTCTGAGTAATACGAATTTTTTTGGTAATTTTACACCAAAAATCTATCAAAGACATGGAAAAGCTCTTTTTAATCGATGCCTATGCGCTCATCTACCGCTCGTACTACGCCTTCATCAAGAACCCACGCATCAACTCAAAGGGACTGAACACCAGTGCCATCATCGGCTTCGTCAACACCCTGCAGGAGGTGATTGAGAAGGAGCAGCCCCGATACCTCGGCGTGGCCTTCGACCCTCACGGTCCCACGTTCCGCAGCGAGGCCTTCCCCGCCTACAAGGCCCAGCGTGAGAAGACCCCTGAGGACATCAGCCGCGCCGTACCCATCATCAAAGAGCTGTTGGCAGCCTGGCATATACCCGTGCTGCAAGCAGACGGCTATGAGGCCGACGATGTAATCGGCACCTTGGCCAAAAAGTCCGAATCCATCGAGAATCTCGAGACCTACATGCTCACACCCGACAAGGACTATGGTCAGCTGGTCAGTGAGCGTGTCAGAATCTACCGTCCACGTCATGGTGGTGGCTATGAGGTGATGGGCCCCTCAGAGGTATGCCAGAAATATGGCATCACTACCCCACCCCAGGTCATCGACCTCCTGGCACTGATGGGCGACTCGGCCGACAACTTCCCCGGTTGTCCTGGCGTAGGCGAGAAGACGGCGGCGAAGCTCATCCACGACTTCGGATCGGTGGAGCAGCTCCTCCTTCGCACCAGCGAACTGAAGGGTGCACTGAAGACAAAGGTGGAGACACACACCGACGACATCCGCATGAGTTACTTCCTCGCCACCATCAAGACCGACGTCCCCGTTGACCTCCACCTCGACGCGCTGGTCCTGGAACAACCCGATGAGGAAAAACTGAGGACACTCTTCGCCGAACTGGAGTTCAAGACGCTTGCAGAGCGAATCTTTAAAAAATCAGAAAAGAAACAAAAAGTTGCAAATTCTGAGCTTTCTCTCTTTGCAGAATTCACGACCGAGGAGGCGGGCGAGCCCAAATTTTCGAGTTTTGAGACCCTTAAAACAGTGGCTCACGACTATCAACTCATTGATAATGAAGAGAAAATGCGCGAACTCTGTGATTATTTCTTAACAAAAGATTTTATCAGTTTAGACACAGAGACCACATCAACGCAGGCCATCGACGCAGAATTGGTAGGTTTGAGCTTCTCCGTGACGCCACACAAGGCATTTTATGTGCCCGTTCCAGCCAATCGTGAAGAAGCGGTAAAAATAGTTAATCTTTTCAAACCACTGTACGAATCGCCCAAAATATTGAAGATTGGACAGAATATCAAGTACGATTTAGAAGTTTTAAGAAATTATAACGTTCAGTTACAAGGCCCCATGTGGGACACCATGATAGCCCACTACCTCATCCAACCCGAGCTGCGTCACAACATGGACTACATGGCCGAGACCTATCTTCACTATCAGACCATACACATTGACGAGCTGATTGGACCCAAAGGAAAAGGACAGCGCTCCATGCGCGACCTCTCACCTACCCTCGTCTATGAATATGCATGCGAGGACGCCGACATCACCCTGCAACTGAAAGACCGCTTAGAGCCAGAACTGAAACAGCACGACTGTGAGCGACTGTTCTACGACATAGAGATGCCGCTGATGCCGGTGCTGGCTGAGATGGAGATGAACGGCGTGGTGCTGGACACCCAAGCACTGGCCCAAACATCGAAGGAGCTGACGCAACGCATGAACGAGATTGAGGCACACATCTATGAACTGGCAGGCGAGCGTTTCAACATCAGCTCACCCAAGCAGGTCGGCGACATCCTCTTTGCCAAAATGAAAATCGTCGACAAGCCCAAGAAGACCAAGACGGGTCAGTTCGTCACCAGCGAAGAGGTGCTCACACAGCTGCAAGGCAAGCACGAGATAGTGGCCGACATCCTCTCCTTCCGTGGACTGAAGAAGCTGTTGTCCACCTACGTCGACAACCTCCCTACCCTCATCAACAAACGCACCGGACACATCCACACCTCGTTCAACCAGTGCATCACAGCCACCGGCCGTCTGTCGTCATCCGACCCGAACCTTCAGAACATCCCTGTGCGCGGCGAGGATGGCAAGGAGATTCGCAAGGCCTTCGTGCCCGAGCCTGGCTGCCTGTTCTTCTCGGCCGACTACAGCCAGATTGAGCTGCGCGTCATGGCACACCTGTCGAAGGACGAACACATGATCAGCGTCTTCAGTGAGGGAAAAGACCTACATGCTGCAACGGCCGCCACCATCTACAAGAAAGACATCGAAGAGGTGACACGCGACGAACGAACGAAGTCGAAACGTGCCAACTTCGGCATCATCTACGGCATCACCGTCTTCGGTCTGGCCGAGCGTCTCGACATCAGTCGTGACGAAGCCAAACAGCTCATCGACGGCTTCTTCGACACCTTCCCAAAGGTGAAGGACTACATGGAACAGGCCAAGGCGGAGGCACGCCAGAAGGGCTACGTCGAGACCCTCTTCGGCCGCCGTCGCTACCTGCCCGACATCAACAGCGGCAACGCCACCGTGCGCGGCTTCGCTGAGCGCAACGCCATCAACGCCCCCATCCAGGGCACGGCGGCCGACATCATCAAGGTGGCCATGATACGCATCCACCAACGGTTCCAGGAAGAGGGCATCAAGAGTAAGATGATTCTGCAAGTGCACGACGAACTCAACTTCAGCGTCCTGCCTGAAGAGAAGGAACGCGTTGAGACCATCGTCCTGGAGGAGATGCAGAACGCCCTACCCCTCAGCGTGCCCCTCGTGGCCGACAGCGGCTTCGGCCAGAACTGGCTGGAAGCGCACTAAACGCTGACAGCACAGCACCATGCTGCGAAGAAGCCAAAACCACACAAAAGAAAGGAGCAACAAATGGAAGAGAAGTGGACGATAATACTACTCTGCTTGATGTCATGGCTCCTGGTGAGCTGCACCTCCTCTTCAAATAAAGAGAAGCCTATGGTAGTGGCAACAGCCAAGGAGCAGCTGAAGACGGCACTTGAATACGACCAGGCGGGCCACTACGAAGTGGCCGCAGAATGGTACAGGAAAGCCGCCGAGCAAGGCTTGGCCGAGGCACAGAACAACCTCGGCGTGATGTACAAGGACGGACAGGGCGTCAGGCAAAACTACCGTGAGGCCTGCCGGTGGTTCCTCATGGCTGCTCGTCAGGGCAACGTGCTGGCACAGTCCAACTTAGGGTGGATGTACCAGCGGGGAAAGGGAGTGAGGCAGGACTATGACTCCGCCCGCTACTGGTACACGATGGCTGCCCTTCAGGACCATGCAGCAGCCCAGAACAACCTTGGCACGATGTTCCGTGACGGACTGGGCATGCAGGCCGACAGCGACTCTGCCCGTTACTGGTTTGAGCAGGCCGCACGCCACGGTCTGCCGCAGGCCCTGCACAACCTCGGACGCCCAGCGGCCCAATAACACGGAGCCTGGTGAAAAGAAAAACGAGCTTTCTTTTTGTATTTCACTCACTTATTCGTACCTTTGCACCGCCAAACCATCACAAATTAGAACAATGAAGAAAAGATTTATAGCATTATTATTAGGATGTATGGCCCTGACGGGTGCCTTGGCCCAGAGCAGCATCGACGATGACATCTGGAAGGAGTTCAACCTCGGCGAGGTGGACTATAAGCAGGCACGCAACTACTGTCAACGCATGTATGCCTTCTACCGCGTCATCGATGATGGCAAGCGGACATTCAAGAACCGCGAGGATAAGCTGTACCGCGTGCTGGAGGGCATCATCGAGATTGACATACGCTACTCGAAGGAGTACGATGACGGGGCCACATTCATTGTCGGCCGCGACCTGGTGCACCCGGACAAGAAGGGCAAGTTCGTCGAGTTCTTCGAGCTGAAGCCCTACACCTTCTTTGAGAAGGCACGCAAGGTGCCCAAGCACTACCGCATAGAGACCAGCGGCGACACCACACGCGTCTATGCCAAGCACGGCCTGGCCGGCACCATCATCAAGGACACCATGCGCCACGAGCTGGCTATGCACTACGACGCGCTGGCACCCGACACGTCGTTGACGCTCAACCTGCTCATTGCCAAGGCCCACATGTCGAATGTCAAGGTCGACGCCCACTATTGGTACGACGAGGCCAGCGAGGACTACGTGCCGCAGGGCAACCTCAAGCGCGCCGTCTTCAACGGGAAGATAGACTACAAGGTCATGGGCTTAAACGAGACGTATGACGAGCGCACCGAGCTGTACATCGACAGTGTGGCCTACCTCACACGCGACCAGTACCGTGCCGACAAGAAGCTCACCAAGGAGGAGCGACTCAAGCGAGCCGGATATACCGATGCCGACATCGACCGCCTGAAGCAGAAGCACGGCGTGCCACAGCTCACCGATGCCATACGCCAGCGCATTGAAGACCAGCGTGACTGGGACGAAGAGTATGAGCAATGGAAAGCTACTCAGGGCGGTGGTTCCACGAACGACTTTGAAGGGTTAGACTAAACACACCAAAAAACATAACACCATGAACAAAAAGAAAATCATTCTGGCCCTTGCCCTCATTGGCGGCATGGCCACACAGTCACGAGCCGAACTGGTGGGCGACACCCTCGTCATTGAGGACGTCAAGAAGGTACGCATAGAGACACGCGACACCGTGCAAAGACTCGTCATCAACGGCTCCAAGGACGACGAACAGTTCCACTATGTACAGCGCATCAGCATACCCGACACCACGGCCGTGCGGCGCACCATCAAGAGTGTGAAGGACTTCAACAAGATTACCATCAAGGGCAAGGACGGGAAGCCCAGCAAGTGGGAGTCGTCCCTGCACATCAACCTGGGCCTCAACACACTGCTCAGCACACCCAGCGACTACGACTTCAAGGTGTGGCCCTCCTTCGACCTGGGCCTGACCTGGCTGGCCGACTTCAGACCTTACGGCAAACAGAACGTATGGAGCATCGGCCTGGGCATCGACTACCGCCGCTATGAATACGACAAGGACAAGTACCTTGTGAAGGACAATGACGTCATCGTCCCCAGCGTCTTCGACAACGAGCAGAAGGAGCGCAGCAGCGACCTCACCGTCAGTTCACTGCAGCTGCCCATCATGTACACCCACTACTTCGACCGTAAACAGGAGTGGGGCATCACCCTCGGCGCCCTGGTCAACTGGAACTTCCAAGCCACCGTCAACCATGAGTATGAGGTAGGCGACAACCACTACGACATCTCGACGAAGAAGATTGGCCAGCGTCCCATCACCGTCGACGGCATGGCTATCCTGTACATACCCTCCTTCCCCGACATCTATTGCAAGTACACGCCCATGACGCTGTTCAAGGACGGTCGCGGCCCCAAGGCCCACCAGCTCAGCTTCGGCCTCTACTTGTAACGCATACGGAGGCGCAACAGCAATCACACCAAAGGCAGGGATGACAAAAATCCCTGCCTTTTTCTTGCCCATTTCAGAAATAATCATTATCTTTGCCGATGATTCAACCAAACAGGCACAAACATATCAGCCAATGAGTACACAGAACATGACACAATTGATTGCCGAATACTTCAAGACACAGCCCGTCCTGAAGGCTTGGCTCTTTGGCTCGTTTGCGCGCGGTGAGCAAACGGCTGACAGCGATGTGGACATACTCTTCATACCCGACATGTCCAACCACTTCAGCCTCTTCACGCTGGGCGGAATGTACATGGACCTTAAAGACATGCTGGGGCGCGAGGTTGACTTGGTGCCAGAAGGATCGTTATTGCCCTTTGCACAAGAAACCGCAGATAAAGATAAGAAACTAATCTATGAGAGAAGCACTTAGGGACAGAAACCGCTTGGAACACATGCTTGACCATATCAACAAGGCCCAAGACGCAGCACAGGGATTCTCATTTGAGCAGTTCTGTGAAGACCCGATACGCTTTGCTGCCATTTCATACTATACTATGATTATAGGCGAGGCTGCTTATATGCTGACAAAGGAGTTCAAAGACAACCATCCTGCAACCCCTTGGAGGCAGATAGAGGGGATGCGGCATCATATCGTGCATGGCTATTATCAAGTCAGAAAAGACATGCTCTGGAATGTCATCCTCAACGACTTACAGCCCCTGAAACAACAAATTCTACAGTATTTGAATGACATCGGCTGAAAACGGCTGAAGACCAGGTGCCTCCACGCCACAAGAAAAATAAATACTGCAAAACGCTTGCTCAATCCGTTCTTTTGGCTTAACTTTGTAGGCAAAACCTAAAAGACACTGAGCATGAGCGATTTCCTAAGCCAGTTTCAAAAGACCGCATTCCGAACCACCCTGCCGCAGGGTGGGGCAGGAAAGGGGCGCGTGCTGTTCCGCCTGAGCTTCAGCCAGGGCGCCACCGTCAGCGTCGTCGACGAGAAGGGGCACCCCGTGCAGGCTGACTACCGCCAGTATCAGGGCGAGACGTTCAACGTGCTGCGCATCATCGACAACATTACCCACGAGAACGCCATGCGCATCAGCTGGGATGCCACTGCCGAGCAGCCCCTCCGTCTGCACGACAATCCCTACCTGCTGTTTGCCCTGCTGCGCTGCAGCAACCTGGTCGACGAGGCACTGAGGCCGCTCCATGTGTCGCAGACACCAGCCACCATCGTCTTGGCCATCCAGGCACAAGCCGACGGACAGACGGCCACCGGCACCACCCTCCTGCCGTCGTTCTACGCCCGCCTGGAGGGACAGCCGCCACAGCCCTTCCGCCTGCTCAGCGATGTCTTTGCGCTGGTGGGTGACACCATCTGCCCCATTGCCTCGCTGGGCGAGAACTACCTGCGCCTGGACTTCTTCAAGGAGCCCTTCCCTGACAGCCTCCTTGAGCAGTATCTCTCGGTGTTCTACAGCTATGTCAACAATGCCGACCTGGACTACGAGGACTACACGCTGGTGCGCAGCGAGCAGACCATCAGTACCGTGCCCACCATCATCATCGAGAAGGTGGACGGCGACATGGCCCTCTACCTCAGGCTCATACAGTCGCTGCCCGGCACCGATGCCAACTTTGCCAACCGCTTCGACCTGACATGCCTGGCCACGCTGACCATGGAGCACCAGGTGCTGCTGCGCCGCATCGTCTACACCGACATGGTGCAGGACGAGGCCGACCTGCTGAAGACCATCCGCAGCTTCGCACCCACGAAGACGGCCGCCAAGGACGTGTGGAGCGACAATGGCGAGTACATCATCCCCCAGAGCACCGCCGGCCCGTTCCTGCTGAAGGCGCTGCCTCAGCTGGTGCAGCGCTACCAGCTGATGGGTGCCGAGAAGCTGGCGGAATATAAGGTGAAGCCGCTGAAGCCCCGCGTCAGCCTGAAGCTCAGCTCAGGCATCGACTTCCTCGAAGGGTCGGCCACCATCAGCCTCGGCGGCGAGGAGATGTCGCTCCGCAACTTCCTCATGCAGTATAACAAGCAGAAATACGTCACCCTGAGCGACGGACAGCGCGGACTCGTCGACGAGCACTACGTGCGGCGCCTGGAGCGCATCTTCAACAAGATAGAGAAGGGCGACAAGGTGAAGGTGTCGTTCTTCGACCTGCCCGAGATTGAGAGCCTGCTGAACGAGAAACTGGAGGGCCAGACCTTCCAGCACTATCGCGAGTTCTACGAGGGGTTCAACAAGCTCGCCTCAAAGAAGCTCTCCACCACGGGCGTCAACGCCAAGCTGCGCAACTATCAGAAGGAGGGCGTGAAATGGATTAACTACCTCTACGACAACAACTTCGGCGGCTGTCTGGCCGATGACATGGGCTTAGGCAAGACCCTGCAGACCATCACCATGCTGGTGAAGGTGTATCATTCAAATCTCAAATCTCAAACCTCAAACCTCAAATCCTCCCTCATCATCATGCCCCGCTCGCTCTTGTTCAACTGGCAGGACGAGCTAAGCAAGTTTGCACCCCAGCTCACCCACTACACCTACTACGGCCAGCAGCGCGACCTGCAGGAGGCCGTGAAGCACCAGCTCATACTGACCACCTATGCCCTGGTGCGCAACGACATTGAGCAGTTTCGCCAGCAGACGTTCCACTACATCATCCTCGACGAGAGCCAGAACATCAAGAACCTGGCCTCGCAGACCACACAGGCCGTGCTGCTGCTCAACGGCGAGCACCGCCTGGCCCTCAGCGGCACACCCATCGAGAACAACCTGACCGAGCTCTACTCGCTCTACCGCTTCCTCAACCCGGCCATGCTCGGCACCCTTGACAACTTCAACCACCAGTATGCCACCCCCATACAGCACAACGCTGACAAGGAGGCCACCGAGTCGCTGCGCCGCAAAATCTTCCCCTTCATGCTACGCCGCCTGAAGAAGGACGTGCTGAAGGAGCTGCCCGACCGCATGGAGCAGACACTCTATGTGGAGATGGACGCCGACCACCAGCGGTTCTACGAGGAGCGCCGCAGCTACTATCAGCAGGCCATACAGAACAGCATCGCCGCACAGGGCATAGAGAAGTCGCAGATGATGATGTTCCAGGCCCTCTCTGAGCTGCGCCGCATCGCCTCCGTGCCCGAGAGCCTCAGCGACGGCAACATCGCGTCGCCTAAGATTCCGCTGCTCTGCGAACAGGTAGAGGAGGCAGTGGCCGGCGGGCACAAGGTGGTCATCTTCTTCAACTTCATAGCCGGCATCGAGCTCGTCGGCGACCGCCTGACCGAGCTGGGCATCGACTACGCCACCATGACCGGCTCCACACGCGACCGACGCGCCGTCGTGGAGCGTTTCCAGCACGATGCCGGATGCCGCGCACTGCTGATGACGCTCAAGACGGGTGGGGTAGGGCTGAACCTCACCGTGGCCGACACCGTCTACATCTTCGAGCCATGGTGGAACAAGGCCGCCGAGGAACAGGCCATCAACCGGCTGCACCGCATGGGACAGACGGCAAAGGTGATGAGCTATGCCCTCATCACCCGCGACACCATTGAGGAGAAGATCAGGCTGCTGCAACAACAGAAGAAAGACCTGGCTGACAGTCTCATCACTGGCGACCAGGCCATCACCAAACGACTCACTGAGGAGGACATCAACTATATCTTTGGACAATGAAACAGACACCACTCTTCGATGACTTCTTCTCCGAGATGCCTGAGCCACTTGAGAAGCCGTTGTGGCTCAACGAGCCGCCACAGCACCGATGGCTGGAGGTGACACAGCTGCTCAACGACCACTGCACCAAGCAGCTGATGCTCACCTATGCAGCCTGCTTCCATTCCTGGCTGAGCCAATACACCAAGGTGTACATCACAAACCAGGACGGCGGCCTGCGCAACGCTGAAGAGCTGATAATGATGACGAAGACAAACACGCCGAAGCAGCAGATAGCCTACGGGCTGGCCGTCATCTTCAGCGACGACCAGAACCTCAGCGCCTATCTCAGCAGCATCAGTCCTGAGCTGCGCCTGCTGCTGCAGACCGTCATCACCAACATCTACGTGCTACACAGCGACGCCAAGCACATCATGCACTCCACCGAGGACCTCTTCCGACAGCAGCGCACTGGCTATTATTACTCGAATGAGTACACCCCCAGGGACCCTGCCTTGGGATGGATGGAGCTGCGCCCATACTATGCGCCACTGTCAGACATACACCACTACCGCGAGCGGGCCAACTACCTGACCATGAACAACACCGTCAGGGCACTCTTCATGCCGCACCTGCTGCCCGAGGCCTACCGCAGCAACAGCTCGTTGCCAAGCCTGCCCGAAGACACTGACTATAACGTCGTCGACATGGAGGCCAGCAGCCATGCACACTTCAAGCTCATCGCAGGACTGATGGAACAGGACGAGCTGCCCATCAAGAAGAACGGCGTCAGCGTGGCCGACATGAAACGGGTGCTGAAGAAGGTGGCCATGGAAGAGTTCTTCCCCCACGCCACCAACCAGTACCAACAGAACATGCGTTCCTACGCCTACCTGCAGCTGCTGGCCCTGCATCACAGCTTTATCAAGAAAGGCAAGACGGCGATGAGCTATGAAGACACCCTGCGCGACCTCATCAGCAACTTCAGGACCATCAACTACTATCTTACCTCCCTGCTCTATCCGCACGTCACGGGCATGCGCCGGCAGTTCAGCGACTATGGCAAGCAGGACAAGCTGTGCATGCTCCTGCTCGACCTGATGAAGGAGCAGCCCGACGAATGGTACAGTCCCAACGACGTGATGCTGAAGATACTCGCCCTGGAGGACACCACCATCAGTGCCCACTACAGCATCCTCGTCTTCTATCCACCCTACGAGGAGTATAACAACAACCTGACCAACGATTACAGCGGACGTTCCATCACCGTCGACCGCTACACGCAGGAATTCGGCTACACCGGCTTGCAGTCCTTCGCCATGCTCATGGCCAGCCTGGGCATCTTCCAGGTGGCCCTCAACCTCAAGGACAAGCGCAAACTATCACCCTACGACAGCGTAGACTACATACGGCTCACACCGCTGGGACGCTATGCCCTGGGCCTCACCGACGACTACGAGCCGCCCCAGCTGGAGCACACCGCCTACTTCGAGCTGGACCCCGACCGCCTCATCATCCGCTCGCTCACACAGCCTAACCCCTACGAACAGCTGCTGAGCGACACCAGCACGCCCATCTCGAAGAACCGCTTCGAGACCTCGGCCACCTCCTTCCTGGCCAACTGCTCCAGCCGCAGCGACGTGGAGAACAAGATCAGCACCTTCAGGCAGTTCATCGCCAGCGACCTGCCCCCACTATGGGAGCAGTTCTTCAACCAGCTGCTACAGCACATCCATCCGCTCCACGAGGACATCACACCCTACAAGCACTTCACCCTGCAGTCTGACGACCACGAGCTCATCAGCCTCATCACCACCGACCCTGTGCTCCGGCAGATTGTCATCCGTGCCGAGGGCTACCGCATCATGGTCCTGGCCACCGACATGAAGAAGTTCACCGACCGCATGAAGAAACACGGCTACCTGCTGTAATTTTTTTCTGAAGAAAGTACTTCTGCTCGGCAAAGCAAAAGAAAAAGGTGTTTTTCTTTTGCTTTTCGCTCGCTTATTCGTACCTTTGCAGGCAGTTTATAACGATTATAGAAGAAACATGGCATTAAAATGTGGTATCGTGGGCCTGCCCAACGTGGGCAAGAGCACACTCTTCAACTGCCTGTCGAGCGCCAAGGCACAGGCAGCTAACTTTCCCTTTTGTACAATAGAACCTAACGTGGGCGTCATCACCGTGCCTGACGAGCGACTGACGCGCCTGGCCGAGCTGGTGCACCCGGGGCGCATCGTGCCCGCCACGTGCGAGATAGTAGACATCGCCGGACTGGTCAAGGGCGCATCGAAGGGCGAGGGACTGGGCAACAAGTTCTTAGGCAACATTCGTGAGACCGACGCCATCATACACGTGCTGCGCTGCTTCGAGGATGAGAACATCACCCACGTCGACGGCACCATCGACCCTCTGCGCGACAAGGACATCATCGACACCGAGCTGCAGCTGAAGGACCTGGAGACCATCGAGGGCCGTCTGGCGAAGACCGAGAAGGCCGCTGCCGCCGGCAACAAGGACGCAAAGGTGGAGGTGGCCGTGCTGAAAGCCTACAAGGAGGTGCTCGACCAAGGCAAGAACGCCCGCGTGGTGGAGTTCGACACGAAGGAGGAGCAGGACTGCGCCCGGCAGCTGTTCCTGCTGACGAGCAAGCCCGTGCTCTATGTGTGCAACGTGGGCGAGCAGGACGCCAAGGACGGCAACGAGTGGACCCGTAGGGTAGGGGAGCTGGCCCAGGAAGAGGGTGCCGAGATGATGGTCATCGCCGCCAAGACCGAGGAGGACATCGCCGAGCTGGAGAGCTACGACGACAAGCAGCTGTTCCTCGAGGAATTAGGCTTGGAAGAAAGCGGCGTCAACCGCCTCATCAAGAAAGCCTACGCCCTGCTGAACCTTGAGACCTTCATCACCGCCGGCGAGATGGAGGTGAAGGCGTGGACCTACAAGAAGGGCTGGAAGGCCCCACAGTGTGCCGGCGTCATCCACACTGACTTCGAGAAGGGCTTTATACGCGCTGAGGTCATCAAGTACGACGACTACCTGAAGTACGGCTCGGAGGCCGCCGTCCGCGAGGCTGGCAAGCTCGCCGTCGAGGGCAAGGACTACGTCGTGCAGGACGGCGACATCATGCACTTCCGCTTCAATGTGTAGGCTTCTGCTTCCAACCCTGTTTCTATTATCATTTGCGATGCCGCTTGTCGCAGATGAGTGTCACATGCAGCCGCTACAGGTGGAGCGGCTGCCTAACCTGCATGTTGCACGGACAGGACACGAGGTGTTCTGTGAGAATGGCGAGGTGCTGGTGGTAGGAGGCCACACGTCGGGCTTCGTGCCCACAGCCACGGCCGAATACTTCGCCGACGGACAGTGGCATTTGCTGCCTACGGTCTATACCCACGACCAGGGGCTTGGAATACAGCTGAAGTCAGGAGAGATAATCGTGGCTGGCGGTCACGAGCAGCCTTTAGGCATCGGACAGACCTTTACACTGGAACGCTACAACCCCGCCAAACACACTTTCGAGGGCTACGGCTGCCTGGAGCTGAAGCGCTGTTTTGCCCAGGCATTAGAGATGGACAGCGGACGCGTCATCATCAGTGGCAACTGGTATGCCGACGACGCCATAGAACTGTTCGACGGCAGCCGCCAGTGCCACTACGTCAAGAACGTGACACAGCACCGCGCGCTGCCCTATCTATTGCGCACCGCCAAGGACAATGCCATCATCTTCGGTAGCAAGGACCATCACGGCAATCCTTTCGACAGCATCATAATCGACCGCCTCCGCGGTGAGCCGTTCACCGACTCGCTGTTGACTATATGGCGACCTTATCATAACGGAACAAGCCTGCATCCCTCCGATGCTTTTATCGGCGACGAGGCAAAGGAATACTATGCCTACTTGCTGAAGGTTGTCAACGACAGCGGGCAGGTAGCCATAGCCAAGGTGGAGGGCGAGGCCTTCGCATTGCTGCCTACCGCCACGCCCATCCCCATGCAAAGCCAGTGGGGGCCGCTGGCCTATTTCGGCTATCCCGTCGTCGACAGAGACAAAGAGGCTGTCTATCTGATGGCCTTAGGTAGCGAGACCGACCGCCGCCTCTACGTGCTGCGCATCGACTACACCACTGCGCCTTCGCCGCTCACCCTCTACTACACCGAGCCGCAGGACAGCATCGCGATGTGGCAGCCTGTGCTCACGCCCGATGGCAATCTTGTCATGGCCGGCGGACAAACCGACAGCAACTTCACCCCGTCGGCAAGGGCACTGCTGCTGCGCTTAGGCGGAGCGCCACCTGCCGCCAGTGCTGTAGGGGCGTACCCCCGTATACGTCCGTGGCTCGTCGTCCTGCTCGCAGCTGTGGCTCTTGCTGCCCTCGCCATACGCTACTACAAGAAGCGCCGCTCACGCCTGCAGCCTGTCGCTAAGAAAGGCGAACAGCAGGCAGGTGACAACGAGAAACTGATGCAGCGCATCTGTCAGCTCATGGAAAAGGAACAGTTCTACTTGAGGAACAACCTGAAGCTGCAAGACGTGGCCGACGCCCTGGGAACCAACCGCACCTACGTCTCCGACTGTATCAAAGCCTCGCAGTATGGCTCGTTCAACCAACTTATCAACACCTACCGTGTGAACCATGCCATGCAACTGCTCAACCGCCAGCCCGACCTGAGGTCGGTCGAGGTGAGCACCCGTTGCGGTTTTGCCAACGATGCCACCTTCTTCCGTGCTTTCAAAGCCATAGCTGGCATGCCACCTAAGGAATGGCTGGCACAGCAGCGTACACCCGACAACGCCTGACAAACACATATTGGCCTCTTTTTTACTTGCAAAATCACAATTGTTAGTCATTTTTGTGATTTTGCAATTACTTTTCTCGCTTATCCAGCTATCTTTGCGCATTATTTTAAAGACCGTTTAGAATGAAAACCAAACATTTGCTATCTTTTTACGGCCTGTTCTTTTCCTTACTGTCATTAATTCTGATGACGGCATGTGGCCCAAAGCGTCCACATGCAAATGTCGATAACGAAACAGAGACAGAAACCGAGGAGGATGAATGGAATGTCAACGGCGGCAATTCCGACCAGTCCATTATGGACGGCTGGACCTTTGAGATGGCTGCCGAGTTCTATCTGGCTGATGAGTTGAACTACGATTATTCGCATGTGGTGAGAGAGGAGAGAGACTGGCTGACTCCCGACTCGCTGGCTCGCCTGACTCACGGCCATGTACAGGTGAACATTCCCGTACAGCAGCAAGACACGAAGCCCCGCTTCGGTGTGACCTACCGTCAGCTAGACACTGGCGGCACCATCACCTTTAGCGGCGCTCCGTCGGGGCAGCCCACCCGCTATGGCGACACACTCCAAGCCATCGGCGAGGCCACCTTCCAATTCCAGGATACCATGTACGACTATCAGACAGAGCCCTATACCGCCTATGTGCAGAGCCGTGGGAAGGGCCTCTACACCCTCTATCGCATGGAAGGGAGCCGCGACCCCGATACCAGGGAGTGGCGCGACCACAGCAACCCGGCGTGGTATCCTGTCATTATCTCCGTCTATCCTGAAGGCGACAGCCTGGTCATCAGTCGTGGTATGAGCGCACTTGAAACCTTCGTTCCTGAGCAATAGCCTATGCATAAATATTTCGGATACGGGGACCTCTTTTGCTGGAACTGCGGCAAGAGAATGCACAAGAAGAAACGGAAGTGCCCTCATTGTGGTGCCTATTACAGCGACGTGAGCAAGCCCGTGGAGAAACGGGTGAAGCCGAAGACGTGGCTTGGCTTCATGCATCGCACATTCATCAAAAATCTGTTGATCTATGTGCTGTGGTGCCTCATCTTTGCTGGAGGCTGGTGCTGCATCATGTACTTCGTGATGGATGTGACGTTTGAAGAACAGTGGCTGGTCTATGTCATCCTCTGGGCCTTCTGGATTATCTGGCTCATATTCTTTGTCCTCGGCAAGATAGGCGGTGTGGCCAAGGCACGACTGGCCTCCAGCTCACCGAAGGGGATTGTCAAGTGCTGCATGTGTGGTACAGAGGCGCTCAAAGAACAAAACTATTGCAGCCACTGTGGCACAGTTCTTTTTATCAATCACTCCGACAGCGACGTTGTCGTGAAATCCGCTAAAACAAAAACTAAAAAATAAAAAGATGAAGACCAAACAATTTGTAAAACAAATCTGGCGCACACTTTTTGTGGTGCTGTCCACATTGTTATTAACCTTTGAGTTAGCGGCATGTGACCCTGAGGGCACTGCTGCCCGCAACCGGCTGGACTGGCTGCTGAACGAGTATCCAGACATGACGGCAGAAGCCCTGCTTGACTCACTTGACAGTTATAACAACATAGTGCCAGACTTTGATGTCCATCTGCCTGCAACCAATAAGGACACCCGTCCTCATGAGGACGGCTGCTATGTGAATACGGAGTCAGGCAAGTCGTTACGCTTCCATTTCCCTGACAGCACCGATGACCCCTACTACGTTGGCACGGTCAGCATAGCGTACAACGACACAACAAAGGTTGAGAAGGTGCATGCCTGGGGCAAGGGCATCTATACTGTCTGTAATACTTATACCAAAACTGACGACGAGGGCAACGAGCAGCAGGCTTGGGGCAATGAACCGCGCCTGATGTTTGTCTATCCTGACGGCGACAAGATTCTGACCACGGAGGGATTCAAAGCCTCAGAACAAGTGTTCCATTATGAGGGAAACGAGTAATCACTATCCTACCTATGAAGACCAACAAGAAATATTGGCTGGTGCTGCTTTTGCCCATCACGGCAATTGTCATTATAGCAGTGTTCCTCATCCCCGGCAAGAAACACCATGACTGGGACGACGACGAGGAGGAAGAAGAAGCCGTGGGCATCCCCATCGACGAGGAGCATTTCCCCGATGACGCAGATGCTGGAAGAAAAGGGCTGGAGCCACTGGACCAGCAGCAACGAATAAATTCAAACACCTGAAACTATGAAGACAGATAAACGTTACTGGTATGCTTTGCTCATACCCGTGGTGGCCATCATCGCGATAGTAGTGTTCCTCATCCCCCGCAACAAGCACCACGACTGGGACGACGAGGAGGAAGAAGAAAACCGCACGGAGCGCAGCGACTTCGACATCACCGAGGAGGACATTGCTGCCATCCCTGAGGGCGAGCCGCCTGTATGGGGCGGTAACAGCCCTGCCGTACACGAAGAGCCCGTGCCGGGCATCACCATCGATGCGCGTGAGAACGCATTCGACCATCCCACCACTGTCAAGTTCCGGCCAGCCACCACTGAGGAGCATAAGGAGCTGTCAAAGGCCATCAGCAAGCAACTGCCCTCGCATAGCTTGCTCTTCGCCTTCGACCTTGATGCCGGCATAGAGCCGATGCACCGCGCGCCGGGCAATTTCTCCGTGGAGCTGGACTTAGAGAAGCTGGACATCCCCGAGGAGTTGTGGGGCCA
The DNA here is from genome assembly GCA_947168045.1 of uncultured Prevotellaceae bacterium. Lineage (GTDB taxonomy): Bacteria > Bacteroidota > Bacteroidia > Bacteroidales > Bacteroidaceae > Prevotella. The sequence continues at coordinate 101,323 of CAMVKN010000003.1, read as the reverse complement.
TCTGTGCGTATGCCGCCTGGACGAGTCGGGAATTGTGCAGCAGTATTCGCGCACGCTCAGCGACGACGGCATCTTCCGCTTTGAGTCATCGAAGAACTGTCTGTGGGCCATTACTGCCATGGTGGGCACTTGTTTGGCTAACGGGCTTACAACAGGGTTAACTAGTAAGTTGGTTTGGAATATCATCATTCCTGTAGCAGGAGCCGCGCCCTATCTCTGTCGCTGGTGGTCGCTGAACAGTGAATACGGCGACGAACTCGTAGAACTGGGTGTCGATGACCACAAGCTGGGGCAGTTTACCGTAGGATTCAAGCCTTCTGACACGGAACACCCGTATGCCGAAAAGTATTTAAAAGGAATCAGGCGCATTCAGACCATACAGGCATCGCTAAAGGTGAAGGCACGCAATGCCCTTGACAACGAGCATCGCCTTGAGCGCGAGCATTCTTTCTCGCTGTGGTCCAACAGCAATGCCGTTCGTGACTCCATACGCTACAATGCGCTCCTTCAGAGCATGATAGACCATCACAACGAGCTACAGGAACTGTCCATGAATGATACTTTGAAAACGCCGGAGAGCATCATGAACATCTGCATGATGATACGCTTTGCCAAGAGCTATCTGAAGAATGTGGCGCGCGTGAAGGAGCCGGGCGACCTCAGCAGGTTCTACTTCGGCGGCTCAACAATTGCAGATGATCAGTCAGGCGCCTACAAGCACTTCCTTGACGTCTGTCCCATGATAGGCATCGATTATTGTAGTAGTAACGGTACATATATTCAGAAAGGGACTGGAAAAGTTCAGGTGGGTACAGAGGCGGAAGATGCACTGAAGATAACCATCGCTCATGAGCTCTTCCACCATCACCAGTCGGCTTATGTGTGGTTCAGCCTCTTCCGCAGCAAGACGTGGGACGAGTGTACGGCTACTGTGCTGGAGCGTGACTATGCCAAATGGTTGTATGACCAGGACAAGCTTTCCAAAAGACCGGAAGAGTTGGAGGCATATTATGCAGATACCAAGGAGAAGGAATGGCTCTTCGCCCCGCTCGACAACAGCCTGATTATTCCTACTGACTTCAATCTGTCTGTGGTTGGCACTGTTTATAGGACGTCTGGGCTCAAGCTTCTTGGCGAAATCAAGGATATGGTGGAAGGCGACCGCCCCTTGAACTATAAGGAGGCGGAACGTATGCTGCTGGAATCGTTCTTTCCGATGACACCCTTGGGGATACCTGTTTATATGTGGCGTGACATTTTAGGCTTCTGTAATGGAATAGGGCAAGCCTTTACTATGAGCTATGCCAACTGCGACAAAGGCTATATGCTGGGCGAGTTCTATATGTACATTCGTGACAAATACAAGCCTGATGCCCGTCTGCACGATTTCCTCATGTACGGCACGGGCTTCACTGATATGCTGCTGCTTTCTGCCGGATGGAACATCGCCAACGCCTTCAAGGAGGGATTCCAGGTGGGTGACGAGTTCCTCTACAGGGCCTTTGAGGAGTATTGCGGCACCGTGATGGGCGAGATAGTGAAAAGGCAGAAAGGCCTGATGAAAGGTGACCAGGGAAAGTATTACCGCGACCAAGCCTTCAAGCCCGACCTCCCCGTCAGCCGCGAGCAGCCCATCGTCAAGCTGCAGTGCTGGGAGCGCGCCGGTATGTTCGCCTGCCGCACGGCTAACTTCATGCCTGCCGACAGCTGCGACCTCTACAACCTCTTCCTCGTGCCGCACATGTACAACGGCAAGGAAGAAGCTGTGAAGGCCTTCATCCTCAGGGGCGACTCCGCCTACTCGTCCACTCCCTACTACTTAGAGTGCGACAGCAACGGCATGAAGTCGCCCACCAGCGTGGCCCTGCTCTTCACCGACAAGATGAAGAATCATGACCTGGTGGTCAGCGACTATTACAACGCCGTGGCCTTCTACGCCCCGAAGGAGAAGCCGGAGACTGAGATGGTCAGCGGCGGCGTCCGGATGAAGACGTACGAGCTGCCGTCGGACGAGTTGATGAGGAGTGGCTACGTCACCGGCATTGCCTACACCGTGAAGAACAACAAGACAGGACGTGAGAACACCGTGCTCAAGACGCTCGTCGACCCAGATCCGCCCGTCATTGCCATTCCCGACTACCAGGCTGGCGAGGAGGCAGACATCTCCACCTACTGCCGCTGGTACTATCAGCCCTATCCAAATGAGTCCATCATCTACTACAGCCCCAAGAGCAACCAGGAAACGGCAAGCGTCAGCGAAGGGGATGTGCTGGTAGACGAAAATTTCAGGATGTACATCTTTTTGGGCTTGAACATGTGGGATGAAAACAGCGAGGAAATGCGGAATTCAGGATATGCCCTGGAGCAGATGAGACAAATGTCCACTACCGCGCATCTGGTCATCAAGCCCGACGGAGTCTTCTCCCTGTCTATAAAGCCTGTGCAATACTCGCTCTCGAAAAGCACGGGTGAGGGATATTCTGAATCGCATACCATGAATGTCTCTGGAGTTGAAATCTCAGGAAGGGGGACAATCAGCCGAAACGATAATAAGATCATTTTGACGACCACGTCTATGACGTGCAACACCATCACTCAAAAAGCCAGTTCGCTTGATAAGGGACCTCATGATTCACAGGAAAGTTCCTATGATTATAAATTTGATCTTCATAATCAACATGCCGTTCTGACCTACACCAAGAATGTGTACAACAAGAACTGGTTCGAGATTGAATTGGAATTGCACCTGACGGGTGTTGATCAATGGAGGTACCATGATGGTGATCCTACGAAAACTGATCAGGTCGATGAGATAGTGACGAGAGCGTTTCGTGGAACGAATCCGTAGAGTATTGAGAAAGTCGAGGTTGTTGATTACTACCAGGCAAGTCAATGATAGAAAAATCGGGCGAATTGTTTGGCAGTTCGCCCGATTTTGCGTATTTTTGGCTTTGCTGAAGATACTCACGCTCGGAAAAATGCTAATAAATTTGCATTTTCGCTCACTTATTCGTATCTTTGCAGGCAAATTGTTATGAACACAATGAATAACATCCTGCTTTTTATCACCTGGAATCCTGACCTGACGGCCTTTCACATAGGGCCCATCACCTTCCGCTGGTACTCCCTGTGCTGGCTCATCGGACTGGCCCTGGCCTATATCGTAGTGAAGAAACTGTACCAGGACCAGAAGATAGAAGACCGTAAGTTCGACCCGCTGTTCTTCTATTGCTTCATCGGCATCCTTGTCGGTGCACGCCTGGGCCACTGCATCTTCTATCAGCCTCAGGACTACCTCACGTCGGTGCGTGGGTTCATTGAGATGCTGCTGCCCATCCAGTTCACCGGCTACGAGAGCTGGGACTTCAAGGTGACGGGCTATGAGGGTTTGGCATCGCATGGTGGCACGCTGGGCCTGATGCTTGCGCTGTGGCTCTACGTCCGCCGCTTTAAGATGCCGTTATGGCAGGTGCTCGACAACATCGCCATTGCCACTGGCATCACCGCCTGCTTCATCCGTCTTGGCAACCTGATGAACAGCGAGATTATCGGCAGCGTCACCTCCATGCCCTGGGGCTTCTACTTCGTCAATGCCCACCCCGCCAGCCTGGGCACCGAGCCCCGCCACCCCTCGCAGCTCTACGAGGCCATCGCCTATCTGCTGCTGTTCTTCCTGATGCTCTACATCTATCGGAAAGACAGACAGTCCTTCCAAGGAAACCATAAAGAAAACTCAAATCTCAAATCCAAACTGGGCACCGGCTTCTACTTCGGACTGTGTCTCACCTACATCTTCACGTTCCGCTTCTTCGTAGAGTTCCTGAAGATTAACCAGGTGGGCTTCGAGGATGGAATGCCCCTCGACATGGGCCAGCTGCTCAGCATCCCCTTCGTCATCCTGGGCGTGTGGTGCATGAGGCGCGCTCGTACAAATCGCTGGATGGTACTGCTGGTACTATTCACTCTTCACTTTTCACTATCTGTCAGCCCCGCAGGAGCGCAGGGTCTGTATGACCAAAACATGAAGCTAGGCGATATGTTCTACCACAGTGGCAACATCACGCAGGCTGAGAACTACTATCAGAAAGCCATCAACAACACCAAGGACAAGGAGCAGTGGCTGACGGCCCGTCTGCGCATGATAGACCTGATGAAGTTCTGGCGGCCCAACGAGGCTCAGCAGCTCATCAACGAGTGTTTCGAGGACTTCAAGAAACGTCCTGAGCTGCATCAGCAGGCGCTGGCCATGAATGCCTCCATCAGCTTCTGGGTGGGCAACAAGGAAGCCTTCGACCGTGCCAACAGCGACTATCTGAAGCTAAGCCGGGTGAACAGTCAGCTGCCCACCACCTACGACATTCCGCTGCAAGCCATGAAAGAGGCCATGGAGGGCTACTACACCAATGCCCTGAATATCATCGACGAGCATCTTCGTGGCACCCTCATCCGCCATCAGCTGCGTCTGCGCATCTTCGAGATGAATGGCAACAAGGACGACATCATCAACGAGCTGCAGCAACGTGCCAAGACCGTCGACTCGCTGACCGCAGCCAACTACGACGAGAACTTAGCCATGGCCAACCTCACGAACAGCATGACCGTTGCCCATCAGGAGGCTGAGCAGCACCACTCGAACATGCTGTTGCTCATCATCATCATGGCTGTGGTCATGGCCATCATGTTGCTCTCGGCGTACTATATGTACCGCAAAAACCGCAACGAGCTGTTGAAGAAGAACGAGCAGATGGCCGCAGCGCTGAATATGGCCAACGAGAGCGACCAGATGAAGACGGAGTTTGTGAAGCGTGTCAGCCATGAGATACGCACGCCGCTAAACGCCATCACGGGCTTCAACGACATTCTGAACAACTCAGACATTGAGCTGCCCCAAGAGGAGCGTCAGGACCTGATTGACCGCATCAACGAGAATGTGACGGCCATCATCAAAATCGTCGACGAGCTGCTGCTGACAGCCGACACGGAGAGCATGCAGAGCTTCGCCCGCGAAGACGAGGTGCTCTGCAACCAGTTCCTCTCCAGCCTCCTCAATGCCCACCGCGACGAAGTCAATGCCAATGTCGAATTGCGCTACACCACGCAGGTCATCAACCGCTTCACGCTGAAGACCAACGCTGAGACGCTGCGCCAAATCGTCGAGCAGCTCATTGACAACGCCATCAAGTTTACGCAGCGCGGCTTCATTGAGGTGAACTGTCGCCAGGAGGAAAAGAACGTCATCATCACCGTCACCGACACGGGCAGCGGCATCCCCGCCGAGCAGCAGGACAAGGTGTTCGAACAGTTTGCCAAGTGCAACGCCTTCCAGCAGGGCATCGGTCTGGGTTTGACCGTCAGTCGCAAGATGGCACAGAAGATGGGTGGCTCCCTGGAGTTAGACAAAACCTACGCTGGCGGTACGCGATTCATCCTTACATTGCTTAATTAAACTTAAAAAACAATCAACTATACTACTGAATACTTGCATCTTTAGCGCTTTTACATTATTTTTGCATGCTTGCATACAAACGAGACAAATAACTATTACAACAGTTTACTAACTTTACAAAACATTATCTTATGAAGAAACTACTACTGTTTGCTGTATCACTGATGGCTTTTCCATCATTGGCACAAGATGAGGACATGACATACCTCATCACAAACGCCACCTTCGACGAAGACCTGACCTGGCAGGCCGACGGCTCAATGAAAGAGGCTGTCGAGACAAAGACGTTGAGTGACCGAAGCATTGCTGCCATCGCTGCTGATGGCTCGCTCTATGCCACCGTCAATCCGTCAACTCCGAAAAATCGTCCCGACGGTCGCAAGCTGGAGGCTACCAACGGCTTTGTTGGAATGATTAAGGGATGGGACTGGGTTAACCTGAAAAACGATGCTCTTCCCAACGAAAGAATTGAGACCAAGGCCTGCGAATGGGTGTATTTCGGCGTCGTCTCCTATGACCTTGGCGCAACGACAATACCTATCGCCGATGATGGTTCACAGTATCTCACCGTGCCTGCAAAGCCCACAGAGTTTGATGGTGGAGCCGGTGCTCTCTATCTGCGTGCCGGATGGGGCAACTCGTTTGCCTATAAGCAGCTGGTGAACCTGCCTTGTGCCAAGTATCGCCTGGAATACTGGACCATCAACGTCAACCCCAACACCACTGCCTCGGCTACTGACCTCTCGAAGATTACATGCCGCAAAGACGTGTTCAGCGAGGAGGGAGGAACTGCACTGACCGCTAAGGAGTGGACCAAGCACGAATTTGAATTCACCCCCACCAGCGAGTTCACCATTCAGTTTGGATTCCAGGCTGGTGATGGTGGCTCAGGTGCCACACCTTGGGTCTACATCGATGGCATCAAGCTCTACAAGACTGGCGAGGCTGACCCCATGGAACTGCTTGAGTCGGATGTCAACGACCTCATTGACGAGTGCAACACACTGTCGTCACAGGCCAGCTTGGAAGGCTTTGAGGGCCTTTCGGCTCAGATTGGCGACTATGGCCTCGACCTCGACTTCCTGCTGAGCATTGACAACCAGGCAGAGTTGGAGGCAGAACTGAAGAAAGCTACCGCCCAGGTTGAGAGTTTCAGGAACGCCATGAACACTATGGAGTCCATCAACAGCATGATGATGAAGATTGATAACCTCCTCCAGACCACCGACTTCGCCGGCAAGGCTGACCTGGAAGCTGTCCAGGCCGAGCTGCAGGACATGAAGAATGGCGACCTGGCTGGTGGTACCAACTATGCTGAGCTGATGCTCACCGCCGTGGAGAAGGGCAAGGCAGCCATCAAGGCCTACTACATGAGCCAGGTGGAGACAGCCAGCGTTGACAACCCTGCCGACCTGACCATCCTCGTCAAGAACCCCTGGTTCATCGCTGAGGACGCCGAGCCTATTCAGTCTGAGGGCGCATGGGTATTCCCCCTGCGCTATGAGCAGAACGCCGAGACGGGCGAGGATGTCGACCGCTACAAAGAAGGCAGTGCCACCAGCCCCGACCTCACCAGTGAGAGATGGTACATTGCCGGTGCCACCGGTGGTGACCAGCGCCTGAACTGGCAGCGCGGACGCAGCTGCTGGAACGCCTGGAACAATAACTTCACCACCACGCTGGCCGTGGCTCAGGACCTCACCAACCTGCCCAATGGCTACTATGGCATCAGTGCCGACCTCATCACACAGCCTGGCTATGCCAACGGCACGCAGAAGGTGTTTGCCGAGAGCACTACTGGCAAGAGCATCTCAGAAGCATACCTCACCAGCGATGACTGGGACAACAGCGCATGGGAGACTGTTTCCATGACCGCTGACGAGAAGGTCCTCGTCGTTGACGGCAAGCTCACCATCGGTGCTCAGGGCACTGGCGACGGCACTAACGCATCTGGCTGGTTCCTCGCTACCAACTTCAAGCTCTTCTACTATGGTGCCGCCTCCGACGAGGTGATGCAGGCCGCTCTGCAGCAGAGCTTCGACACGCAGTTCACCACCGCCCGCGAGCTGGCAGAGACCATGCACTTCGCTGGCGACAAGAAGGCCCTCAACGACACCATCGCCAAGTATGGTACCCCGGCTGACAACGAGGCTATGATTGCTTCCATCGAGGCTGTCAAGGCCGCCATCACCGAGGCTCAGAACAGCGAGGCCAAGTATTTCGAGTACCTGCCCACACAGGAGCAGCTCGACGAGAACCCCGACCTGCTGGGACAGAAGACCCTGCTCTGGGTGAAGGCTCTGCTCAACGACGAGTATGTCGAGGGTCACGAGTTCTTCAGCGCTGACACCAAGCCCATCGCACAGTTCGCCCTCGACTATGTCAACGGCTACCTGGCATGCGACACCGCTACCTACAAGCAGTTCGACAACACCGTGAACCTGCTGAAGAACTACATCAACACCTACATCCCCGCCTATGACAAGGCTGCTGAGGTAGCCGACGTAGCCGGTGAGAAGGGCAAGACCGCACTCGTTGCCCTGATGAGCCGCCAGAAGGAGGCCCTCGTCAGCGAGATGAAGGACCTGGACACCGTCAATGCCTATGTGGCTGAGCTGAACAACATGGCTGACCTGGTGAAGATGCAGAACATCTACGACGACCCCAACGCTACCGACTACACCGCCTTCATCAAGAACCCGAATGCTGAGGCTATCGACGGCTGGACCGTTGAGAAGGGTAATGGCGACGGCAACGGTGCCAAGAGCGGACAGTGGATGGACGACAGCAGCACCCGCTACTTCGACAGCTACAACAGCGCCGGACTGGCTGGCTTCAAGGTCTCGCAGACTGTCAAGAACATCCCCAACGGTACCTACACCGTGGGTGTCTACACCCGTACACCTGCTGAGGGTGCCTACATCTTCAACGCCGTGGCTGCCGACACCACCTTCGTTGAGATTCCTCTTGACTACTACAACACCTACACTGAGCTGGGCGAAGACACCGTCATCATTGCCAGCGACCAGCACGGACCCATCTGGGCACAGGCTGAGCAGGCTGTCAACGACGGTACTGCCGACGACACGCAGTGGGCTATCTACAACGCCAACAGCGGCAACGGCCGCGGATGGAAGCACCAGGAGATGGCAAACATCGTGGTGACCAACCATGAGCTGACCATCGGCACCATGTGTGGTACTGAAGCCAGCCAGACTGAGAAGGTCTTCGCCGGTACATGGTACTCAGTGGGTGGCTGGACGCTGACACTCACCGCCATGGGCGACAACGCTGGATGGGCCGGACCCATTGAGTCGGGCATCGCCACCGTCACCGTCAACAACGGCGCTATGGCCGACGGCATCTACACCCTCTCAGGTGTCAAGACCAACCGTCTGCAGCGTGGCATGAACATCATCGTCACCAACGGTCAAGTACGCAAGCTGATGGTGAAGTAAACACACCGAAACGCTTCAACCAAAAGGGAGGCAGTGCACGCCATCGTGCTACTGCCTCTCTTTTTTGTGGATAACTGTGTGGAAAAGTCATGGAAAACACTGTGAATAACAACGGCAACCATCTGCTGGCATGTAAAAACACGCCTTTATCCAGTCTTTACCCAAACTTTTCCACCGAAAAATGCGGAAAAAAGATATAAACTTCGTAAATTTGCACCAAAAATAGAAACGGTGGATAAACTGACTACATAGTTCATTATCAACAGGTAGCAATTCACACTTCATGTGCACAACCCTGCCACCACAAAGGAATAAGTGAATGACCAAGCAAGAGGCTGGTAAGTTTTCAACTTTTCCACGCCATATCATCTTACTCATTCTTGTTTTTTAAAAAAAAGAAAAAGAAGAAATATTATAATACGATGTTGAAAAACGAATGGAAAGAACAGGGCTTCATTGATGAGGCCGCTGCTGAGGGTATGGACCTGAAGGCAGAGATTCGCAGGCTATGCCAGGAGAAGAACGCCATCATCCTGGCACACTACTATACCACTGGCGACATTCAGGAGGTGGCCGACTTCGTTGGCGACTCGCTGGCGCTGGCCCGCAAGGCCGCCGAGACCGATGCACAGATGATGGTGATGGCAGGCGTGCACTTCATGGCCGAGACGTGCAAGCTGCTGTCGCCTGAGAAGAAGGTGCTGTGTCCCGACCTCAATGCCGGCTGCTCGCTGGCTGACAGCTGCAAGGCTGACGACCTGAAGAAGTATAAGGACGAGCATCCCGGACACCTCGTCGTCAGCTATGTCAACACCACGGCGGCCGTGAAGGCCCTGACCGATGTGGTCGTCACCAGTGGCAACGCCAAGCGCATCATCGACCAGCTGCCGCAGGATGCCGACATCATCTTCGGTCCCGACTATAACCTGGGCAACTACATCAACAGCGTGACCGGCCGCCAGATGCTGCTGTGGAACGGCGGCTGCCATGTGCACGAGCGCTTCTCGGTAGAAAAGATTGTAGCCATGAAGAAAGAACACCCTGAGGCCGTGGTGATGGCCCACCTGGAGTGCAAGGCACCCGTGCTGGCTGTGGCCGACGTGAAAGGCTCGACGGCCGACATGCTGGCCTTTGCCAGGAAGAGCCAGGCCACGCAGTTCATCGTCGCCACCGAGGCCGGCATCCTGCACGAGCTGCAGCGCACCTGTCCTGACAAGACGTTCCTGCCCGTGCCGCCAGAGATTAGCGAGAGCGGTCTGGAGTGCTCGTGCAACGAGTGCCAGTACATGAAGATGAACACACTGCTGAAGATTTACAACTGTCTGAAGTATGAGTGGCCCGCCGTCGAGATTGACCCGGCCATCGCCCGCGATGCTGTCAAGCCCATCGAGCGCATGCTTCAGATGAGTTAGCCGAGGGTCCGGACATGCATTGGCTGCAGCATCTGTTCTCATGGGTCAGGCACCGGCTGTTCACGGCTGAGATGGTGCGTTTCATCGTGGTAGGCATCGTCGCCACGGCCATCCATTACGGCGTCTACTACCTGCTGCTGGGTCCCGTGGGCCACAACATCGCCTATACCGTGGGCTATGCCGTCAGCTTCGTGGCCAACTTCATGCTTTCATCGCTGTTCACCTTCAGGGTCAGGCCCTCGGTGCAGCGCTTTGCGGGCTTCGGGTTGAGCCATCTGCTGAACTACGTCATACAGATTGTGCTACTCAATGTGTTCATCCTCGTGGGCATCCCCTCGTCGTGGGCCCCGTTGCCCGTTTTCGTCGTCGTGGTGCCCCTCAACTTCCTTCTGGTGCGCTTTGCATTGAAACGAAACTATCAACATGATGGAAAAGAAAAAACTGGTAACAATCATCATCCCGGCATACAATGAGGAGGAGTCGTTGCGGCCTGTCCACAAGCGGGTGAGCGAGGTGGCCGCCAGCCTCTCGGCCTACGACTTTGAGCTGCTGTTCATCAACGACGGCAGCACCGACCGGACGCAGCACATCATCAGTGAGCTGGCTGCCGAGGACCCTCGTGTGTCCTACATCGAGCTGTCACGTAACTTCGGCAAGGAGAGCGCCATGCTGGCCGGTTTTGACCATGCCCAGGGCGACTGTGCCGTGGTGATGGATGCCGACCTTCAGCATCCGCCACAGGTCATTGCCGAGATGCTGACGTGGTGGGAGCAGGGCTACGACGATGTGTATGCCCGCCGTCGCACGCGTGGCAAGGAGAGCTGGCTGCGTCGGTGGCTCACCATGCGTTTCTATCGCCTGCTGGACCGCAGCACCCGCTTCGATGTGCTGCAGAACGTGGGCGACTTCCGTCTGCTGGACCGCCGTTGTGTCGATGCGCTGCGCCAGCTGCGCGAGAACGAGCGCTACACCAAGGGTCTGTTCAGCTGGATAGGCTACAGGAAGAAAGACGTGCTCTTCGACCAGGAGGAGCGTCGCTACGGCAAGAGTCACTGGAGCCTGCTGCAGCTCACGGGCCTGGCCATTGAGGGCATCACCAGCTTCACCACCGCCCCCCTGCGCCTGGCCACCATCATGGGCTTCATCACGGGCCTGGGAGCCTTCGCCTATCTCGTCTATACGTTCATCAAGGCACTGGTCTACGGCGACCCTGTGGCAGGCTATCCCACCCTCATCTGTGCCATCCTCTTCCTCGGGTCCGTACAGCTCATCTGTCTCGGCATCATCGGCGAGTATCTCGGTCGCGTGTTCACTGAGACGAAGCACCGGCCCAACTACCTCATCAGAGACCATCACCAAAGTAAACGCACGGCAGACGCCGCCAAAAAATAATTATACTATGAGAAAAGCCATCATCAGTGTGCTCCTTGTCACGGCCTTTTGCGGCTTACGGGCACAGAACTACCATGTGGACCTTGAGAACGAGGCCGTCAGTCGCTATTTGAGCGAGGTGACCTACACCAGCGCCGACGATGTGAGTCGTGTGTCCGACTACACACAGCTGCTGTCAACGCGTGGCGACCAGCCGCAGGTGCCGATGGTAAAGATGTCGTCAGTGTTTTTAGCCGTGGCCCGGACGGGCGACCTTCTGATACGCTACTCTACCGATGAATCCCTGCCCGCTGCCAGCACCGACACCGTCGTGGTGCAGCCCTCACAGCTGCGTGTGCCCCTCTATGGCCTGCTGCCCGGACAGACCTATTACTACAGTGTCGACATGAAAGGCAGGTCAGTGAGCCATGGCACCATCGTCACTGAGGGACAGGTGCGCATGCTCTGTCTGCCGTCGTTGTTCAACGTGCGCGACATCGGCGGATGGCCCACGGCTGACGGGCGCCGCATCAAGTATAACAAGATTATCCGTGGCAGCGAGATGAACGGCCTGCATGTGGCTGACAGTGCCGACCTGGCCCTGATGCGGCAGTTAGGCATTGCGGCTGAGATGGACCTGCGGTCGTGGTATGAGGAGGAGTGTGGCGTGTCAGCGCTGGGCTTCAAGACCACTGCCGAGGTGCCGGCAGGCGACGTGCCCACCTATCTGTATACCAACGACAGCGGGCAGCTGCTGAGCCATCTGACCACCTATATGTATCAGTACAGGTGGCGCAACGAGTTCCAGTTCATCGTGAAGAATCTCAAGCTGGGGCGCACCATCTATCAGCATTGCCGCTGGGGTGCTGACCGCACGGGCTACCTGTCGCTGCTCTTGGAGGGTCTGTTAGGCGTGGGCTACGACGGGCTGGTGAAGGACTACGAGCTGACTTCGTTCTGCGGTGCTTTAACGAAGAAAAAGGACACCATCGACCCCGTCATTGCGTTTATCGCCTCGTTGGAGGGTAATACGCTGCAGCAGCAGTTCCGCACGTACTGGCGGAAGTATGTGGGTGTCAGCGAGGCTGACCTCGACTACTTTATCGACGAGATGCTGGAGGGTGAGAAGCAGGACGATGTCACCACGTCCATTGCCCGCACCGATGGCGCTCAGCCAGCCGCTAAACAGTGCTACGACGTGCAGGGTCGCCGCCTCGTCGGTCAGCACCGTGGCCTGCTCATCGAGCGTTGTGCCGATGGCAGCATCCGAAAGCGTTTGGAATAATAAGTAATTCAAATTTCGCAAGTCGTAGGAGTTCAGTAGTTACAGGAGTTCTGGAGTTCAGACAATAGTTCTGCTACGAAGTTGCTTCAATAATAACCACCTGGAAAGCGCAGAGAAAGGACTAACGTCAAGATTGGCCGATGAAGAAGACAAGGGTTTACTGGCTGTTTCTGGCCGTCACGGGGTTGGCCATGCTGTGGCTGAACCTGCTGGACGTGCCGACGCTGAGCGATGACATCATTTACCGCTTTATGTGGAACACCGACCAGACGGCACCCGTGCAGGACATCGGCGGTGTGGGCGACCTGCTGCACTCGCAGTGGAACCACTATCTGTCCACCAACGGGCGCATGCCGGTCCATCTGCTGGCACAGGCGTTCCTGGTGTTCTGCCCGGCATGGGTGCTGCAGACGCTCAACGCGCTGCTCTTTGTCCTGCTGGTACATCTGTGTGTGCGATGGGTGACGACACCGACTGGCGCGCAGGCAGGCACTCGCCATCAGCTGTTCACGGCCGTCAGCGTCACCTTCCTTCTCTTCGTGGTGTTCCAGGGCATCCGCACCGCTTTCTTCTGGAGCCTCGGGGCGTTCAACTACCTGTGGGTGCTGGTGGCTGTCATGCTGTTGATGCTCTATATCAGGGATAACGCCAACCGGCCGTTGACGGGCTGGAGGCTGGTCCTCCTATCGCTGCTGGCCCTGCTGGCAGGATGGAGCCACGAGGCGCTGTCATTGCCCCTGTCGGTGGCCTTAGCCACCTGGCTCCTCTCACCTCTCATCTCTCATCTCTCATCTCGCACCTCCACCCTCCACCTTCCACCCTCCACCCTCCACCTTCCACCCTCCACCCTCATCATCTGCTTCATGGTGGGCACCGCCCTCTGCCTGCTCTCGCCAGGCATCTGGCATCGAAGCACTGAAGGTATCACGCTGCAGGGCCGACTGCTCAGCGGGGCCATCAACTGCGTGTCGAACATCCGTGTGCTCTGGCTGCTGGTGCTCACCCTCGCTGTGCTGTGGTGGAAACGGCGCACGGTGGTCAGGCAGCATCTCTTAGCACATGCCTATGGCTATGTGGCCCTGGTCGTTGCCTTAGGCATCGTCGTGCTGTGTGGCACCAACCTGGAGCGGGTGGCCTTCTATGTCGACTTCATAGCCATGCTGCTGTGGCTGCAGCTGTTGCATGGCCTTGTCACCGACGTCTGGTCGCGCCGCGTCGTCGCCGTGGGATGTGTGCTGCTGGTGCTGGCTTTCATACCAGCGTGCATCGTGCGGCAGGAGAACCGTGACAGCTGGCTGCAGGCTGAACGGCAGATGGAGGAGCCAGGGCGTGAGCTGATAGCCGTGCGGCAGCCACTGAAGGGTGAGAATGTCGTGATGGACTATTTCCGCAACCACTATGCCAACAGCTCCTTTGAGTTCGGCTTCTATTGTGTCTATATGGCCTTCGATGCCAACGACATCAACTCGCGATGCGCAGCACGCATGTTTGGCAAGGACCGCATGCTGTTCCTGCCAGAGGATGTGGTCAGTCGCATAGAGACTGACACGGCAGCCTACAGGCACTATGAGCTGGACCGCAGCGGGGCGCTCTTCGTCTGGCGCTTAGACCACGACCGACCGGTGCACACCGTCCGCTTCGTGCTCAACGACGAAGACCCGTCGCAGCTGAACTTCCTGCAGCGCCTGTTGGTCTACGACGGCGACAGCTACGAGCTGGACGACTTCCACCATGAGGTGGTCCACGTCTGCGGCCGTCCCTACTTGGTGTTCACACGGCCCACCACCAACATCGCACGCCGCATCCGTGACGTAGAGGTGGAGTGACCCCACCCCCTGTGAAGCCGGCATATTCATAACAACAGTATTTGTACGCTTCGCGTCCTGCAAAAACAAGAGAAAACAAAATAATACCAACAAAAACCTGTTTTGTTTTGTTTTTAGGGTGACAGGGTGACAGAACGCCTGTAAACACTGGGACTGCACCCTGTTTTTGAGGGTGACAAGGGTGACAGGAGGGTGACAGGTTGGCACGTGACAAAGACAGGGAGCGGCCATAGGAAATTCCGGAGCGTCCGGAGAAAAATCCGGAGCCTCTGGAAATCAGCGCGGAGCCTCTTTACGGTTCAATTCTCTCGAGAATTGAACAAAAAGTGGTATGCTTTTTGCTGTATCTCGTTTAGATAGGACAATAACTAAACGAGTTACCATCATGACAAAGCTACTAATGAAAACAAAGCACGGCCAGCAATGGCGCGAGAAGTGGGTGTCTCTGCAAGAAGTGGCCCAATGGATCAGCACAGGCAAGTATAGGAAATGGGTGGAGGCTGCCAGAGACCGCAATGCGGTGTTTGTGGACGGCAATCTGATGAGCGGCCCGCTGGTAGAAGCGCATCTGCCACTCATCATGCCTGCCGTAGGCGTTCCCACGGAGCCGTCGGGAAAAGCCACGCAGCGGTTAGGACAACGGTCGGGCTATACCGGTCTGGTGCTGCTGTCGTTCAAGGTCGAACAGGGCGTGGAGGTGCTGGAGCGGCTGCGCCGGAGGGTGAACGACAACGACATGACGCTGTTGTCGTTCATCGGTGCCAGCGGCAGGTCGCTGAAGGTGCTCATGCGCTATCAGCTGAAGGATGGCACGCTGCCTAAGGAGAAACGGCAAGTAGCTCTGTTCCAGCAATATGCATACAACCGCGCGGCAAAATATGCGCTGGCCCTCACCAACATGAAGGTGGAAGAGGTGGCGCACGACGGCACTGAGAGCTTCCATCTGTCGTATGACCCGCAGGTGTACTACAACCCTGACGCCCTGCCCATAGCGATGGAACAGCCCACGGAGCCGCTGACGGAGAGAACGGCCCCGATGGTCAGCATGCCCGCCGAGGTGGCCCTCGATGCCGAGGTCATCCCTGGCTATACCCGCAGGGAGATGGACGCTACGAAATTCAACTACATCTGCCGCAACATGGCCTACGACAAGCAGCGGGAGCATGAGACGTACCTCATGGCGCTGGCCACCGAATGTCGTAAGGCGGGCATCGACAAGGAGCTGGCCATCAAGCTCACGCTCTTCCTCGAGGTGTTTCGCGAGAAAGACGTGCTGGTGCGCTCGACGTTCAACAACGCCTACGAGAAGCACACCCTGGGCAGGGCCAACCCCGTGGAACGGGCGGTGATGCACCAGATGCTGCTTGAGGAGTTTCTCAGGCGCCGCTACATGTTCCGCCTCAACAGTGTGACGGGCGACTTGGAGTATCAGGAGAAGGACCGCTATGAGATGAGCTGGAAGCCGCTGACCGAGGAGGCACAGAACGACATCAACAACGCGGCCATCCACGAGGGCATCACGGTGTGGCCAAAGGACCTCGACCGCATCCTCGTCTCTGACTATACCAGCAGGTATGACCCTGTGCGCGAGTGGCTTGACGCACTGCCGCAATGGGACGGACGCGACCGCCTGGGCGAGCTGGCCGACCGCGTGAAGACGCAGACCCCGGGGTGGCGCGACAACTTCAAGATATGGATGCGCTCCATGGTCAGCCAGTGGCGCAGCGGCCGCGATGCCATGTACGGGGCACAGATGGTGCTGATGTTCGTCGGCGGACAGGGCACGCGCAAGTCTACTTTTATGCGCATGCTGTTGCCCAGCGAGCTGTCGCCGTTCTACATCGACCGCCTGGACCTGACGAACAAGAAGGAGTCGCTGAGGGCCTTGAGCCGCTTCCTGCTCATCAACATCGACGAGTACGACCAGATTAGCAAGACGCAGACGGCCTTCCTGAAACACCTCATACAGCGCACCGACGTGAAGGAGCGCAAGATGTACTCCACCACCTTCGAGCAGCAGCAGCGCTTCGCCGCCTTCTGTGCCACCACCAACTCGCTGGTGCCTCTGAAGGACGAGAGCGGCAGCAGGCGCTATCTCGTCATCGAGGTCACCGGCGTCATCGACACCGACACGGCCGCAGAAAAGGCAATAGACTACAAGCAGCTCTATGCCCAGATTGTCTACGAGATAGAGCACGGTGAGGAATATGCGTTCACGGGTGAGCGCGAGCGGCTCATCATCGAGCAGAACACCGACTACTATGAGACGCCGAATGTCATCAGCCTTTTCGAGGACCTCTTCCGCAAGCCACAGGCTGGCGACCAGCTGCAGATGCTCAGTCCGACGGAGATTCTCACCCACATCAAGGAGGTGCGTAAGCTGAACATTGTGAATCAGGCAAATGCCACACTGTTAGGCAGTTACATGCACCGCAACGGCTATCAGAAAGGAACGGGCGAGCGGCGTCGCTGCTATCTCTTGGCCCTGAAGAGCTAATGTCCGGCTGACATGCCGTTGCTTCTCCAATGTGAGCCAAACCGCAGCCGGCAACCTGTCACCCTCCTGTCACCCTTGTCACCCTCAAAAACAGGGTGCAGCCCCAGTGTTTACAGCTGTTCTGTCACCCTGACACCCTAAAAACAAAAAACACAGTAATATGAAATACAAATTGAAGAAAGAGACCAAGCCAACGCTTGCAACATTTGGCAGATACAAGGCCGTGGCCGTCCATGGCCAGACCGTTGACACACGTCAGATTATCCAGGAGGTGTCCCGTCACGAAGGTCTCAGCGAAGGCACTGTCACCGCCGTGATGATGGGTCTCTCGTCTGCCATCGCTCGTCACCTGCGCCAGGGTGACAAGGTACGCCTTGACAGCTGGGGCCTGATGAAGCTGGAGATAGAAAGCGACAAGGTAGCCCATGCCGAGGACTTCAGTCCCCGCAAGCATCTCCGTGGCGTCCGCCTCCACTTCCTGCCCGAGAGTGCCAAGGGCAAGCCCGCCCTCTACCAGAACATCAAGTTTGAGAGAGAAAAGGAGAGGGGGTAGAAAATGCGTGGACAAATCTTAAATAACAAAAGCTATGTCAGCATGCGGGAGATGTTGATGGATTACTTGCCTGGTTTCCATGAAAGGGCAGGAAGAATGGGTGTGCCCGGAATTCCTATGGGCCATCGGGGATTAGATGACCTGACTGGTGGTTTCGAGAATGGCAAGGTATATGTCGTTGGCAGCAGGCCATGTATGGGAAAAGAAGAGTTTATGTTGTCAATGCTATTAGGCATTGTCTTGAAGAGCAAACTACCCGCATTGTTGTTCTCTACCAATCATCTGAAGTCAGACTATATACAGCAATTGTTGGCCATGCACTGTGACATTCCCACGCTGCACCTACATAAGGGGTATCTGGAAGAATGCGAATGGGAAAGGCTGGACAAACGACTGGGAACTTTGTTGGATGCGCCACTGTTTGTTCATGACAGTTTGGATTTACCATTAGATACATTACTTGAAACGGCGCAGAACTGCATCAGAGAAAACGGCATAAGAATCATTTTCGTCGACTGCCTGCAAATGATAGACTTTGCAAAAGAAGGCGGGAGTCCTTCAGAGAGAATTGCAAAAGTGATGTACTCACTGAAACAGCTGGCCACCCTAAACGATGTGCCTGTTGTTGTGGGGTCGATGTTGGGCAGGGAGATAGAATATCGCGAGGGATTCGAGGGTAGGCGACCGCAGCTGACGGATTTGGCAGACTCAAGCTATATCGAGGAACTTGCTGATGTTGTCATGATGGTTTATCGTCCTGAGTATTATCATATCTATCAAACTGAGACTGGTCGCGATTTGCATGGGCTGATTGAAATCATAGTACGGAAGAATGCTCTAAAGCCATTGGGCAGCTTCTTTCTGGACTACCATCAAGAGACAGGTATTATAGAGAGTAAAAGCCGTTTTGGCTCAAAGCCTGTCCGTCTCAAAGACTTAGGAGAGGATAACAAGGCCGTCAAATTTTTGGTAGATTCCTTCGGTCTTGAAGAAGAATCACCATCTTGAAACAACACAGCCCAGCCTCCACTTCCTGTCCGACTGCGCCAAGGGCAAGCCCGCCCTCTACCAGGACATCAAGTTTGAGAGGGAGAAGGAAACTCCTGCTTCCTAATCAGTCGAAGCAGGTAGTCCACGGCCTTGGGAGCTTTCTCGCGAGCGGTTTGTAGCTTCAGGGCAAACTCCTGTTCAGACATGTCGCTGTTGAAGTCGTCCACCAGCTCCCGTGGCTCGGCCGATGTCTTCACCAGCACCAGACCCTTCCGCTTCATCAGCAGACGGAGCGACAGGATGCCCTTGTCATACTTAGGCTTGGCCTTGACCAACTCCTGCATCAGGTTCAGCCCAGGGTCCCCGATGTGCAGCTCGTTGAGCATGGCTATGGAGTAGAGCACCTTTGCGTCGGGTGTTGACATGTCGAACACGTCGCCCATCAGCACGTTCACGGCATCAGCCTCCTGATAGCGCTCCAGCATGGTCAGACAGCGCGACTTCACATAGAGCGCCTCCTGGCACTGGTGCTGCTCCAATACGCTGTCTACATACTGCAAGGCCTGCTCATACTGTCCCCCATAGAGGCTCAGCAGTGCCACCAAGAACCGCGGCGCCCAGTGGTTAGCCTCCGTCAGCGATGTCGGCACCTCGCTGATGCAGCCAAACAGCTCCTCGTCGCAGATGACGGTATCGAGGAACCGCTTCGCCTGCTGCATGGCCTCCTTGATGTCACCATCGGCTGCCTTCTTCTGCACCAGCAGCAGATACTGCCTGGCTGCCTCATCGTAGTCGTGATGGCTCAGCAACTCGTACACCGCCTTGCCGCTCTCTATCTCGCTGTTGATGATCTGCTCGTCATTGTAGCCATTGGCGTAGGCCAGCACCTCCCGGCTGGTATGGGCATACTGCGGAATGATGGGGCGCGAGAGGTACAGTCCACCCAATGAGCGCACACGGCTCAGCGCCACATAGAGCTGCCCGGCGGCAAACATACCGCGACTCAGGTCCAGGTAGAGCTTGTCGAAGGTCATACCCTGACTCTTGTGCACGGTGATGGCCCATGCCAGGCGGAGCGGATACTGCGTAAAGGTGCCCTTCAGCTCCTTCTTCATCTTGCGGCTCTCGCGGTCGTACTCATAGCTGTACGACTCCCATGAGCAGCAGGGCACGGCGTAGGCATCGCCGCCGTCCGTCGTCACCTGTATCTCGTCCTTCGTCAGCTTCGTCACGGTGCCGATAGTGCCGTTCACCCACCGCTTCTGCTGGTCATTGCGGGTGAACATCACCTGCGCGCCCACCTTCAGCTTCAGGGTCAGGTCCACAGGAAACCGCTTCTCCTCGAACTTCCCCTGCACCGTACCCTCGTAGGTGTACTCCTCGCTGTCAATCTCTGCCAACCGCTGCTGGTTGATAGTATCAGCCGACCTGTTGAGCGATGACAGCGTGATGACCATCCCGTCCTTCTTCGTGGGCTGGCAGACGCGCTCGTTCAGGTGCATCAGGTTCTCGGGCGTGGTCTTGTTCAGACGCACGTTCTCCAGTATCTGCAGAAACTGCTCGTCCTCCTGACGATACACCTTCTGGAACTCAATCTTCACCAGCCTCAGCCGCTTGATGACGTCAGCCTTGTAAAAGAAGAAGTCATCCGTGTGGTAGAGGTCGTGCATCAGGTCTCCCTCAGCCCCACGCTTAGCCACTGGCGGCAACTGGAACATGTCGCCCACGAAGATGACCTGCTTGCCACCGAAGGGCTGCATGGAGCGCAGCGTCTTTCGCATCGTGTAGTCGATGGCATCTATGATGTCACAGCGCACCATTGACACTTCATCAATGATGATGGTGTCGGTGTGGAGCAGCGTCTGGATGCGTGCTTCGCTCATCTTTCCCATCGTGCCAGGCGTACAGACATCCATCGGAAGCCCGAAGAACGAGTGGATGGTGTCCCCTCCAGCCAGGATGGCCGCTACACCCGTCGGTGCCAAGGTGACAAACTGCTTTGGCACCAGCTGCTGCACCTTGCGCAGGAAGGTAGTCTTACCCGTTCCTGCCCTGCCGGTCAGGAAGAAGCTACTGTTCGTGTTGGCTATCAGTTCGAAAGCCATCACCTGCTGTCTGTTCTCTGTGTCAATCATGTGCTCCATCATCTTAGTGCTGCTCCAGTTTGGGGAGTATTTGGGTGAGACGTGTGTTGTAGTCGGGGTCGAGGAAGCTCTTGTAGCATCCGCTGACCAGCTCCTGCGCCTGCAAGGCGACCTGCTCTGCCGGCACGCTGATGCGCTGCATCTTCATCACGCCAGTCAGGTACTCCCTGACCATCTGCTCCGACTCCTGGCGGACGAAGGCCTCGCTGCGGAACTCCTTGTCATAGTCCCGCTTCTGGATGAGCTCCATCTTCTGCCCGTTGAAGGCATAGAGCTCGATGCCGTCGATGTAGGTCCAGCTGTGGTACAGCCCCACCTTCTCCAGGATGACGATGCGGTCGCAGAAGCGGATGCCGCGAATGTAGCGGTGTCCGCTGGCACTCTCGTACTCGTCGCAGATGAACATCTTCTGCCCCTCGTCCCAGACGGGGACGTGGACGCGCGGATTGCCGAATGTCGGCAGGATGCTGTCGAACAGGTTCTTGTTGATTGCCTTGGTCAGTGTAGCCATTGTCTTGTTGTTTTTTGTTGGTTAGACATGTGTGAAGAATGTTTTGTTGTGCGGAAGCATTTCAAGCAAGCTGCTTGTGTTGCGTCTCCTCCACCATGCCCCTTGCAAAGCTGGCGAGGTCCTGCTCGTTGATGCGTGCTCCCTGTAGCTTCAGCTGCCCCTCCAGGAAGCCCTTCAGCATCAGGATGCTCTGCTCCTTGGCGTACTGCTCGCTGAAGATGCGGTAGTCGCAGCCACCCCACGACTTCTGGGCGATGAGCCGGGTCTTAGGTCCATCGAAGCAGAACAGCTTGATGCCGTTCAGGAAGGTGTAGGCATAGCCCTGCCCCAGCTCATAGTACACCACCAGACGGTTCGACAGCCGCACCGCCTTGTAGTACATGTTGCCTGCCGCACTGGTGTAGCCCAGCGTCAGGAACACGTTCTTAGCGGCGTTGTAGGTGAGTGACTCGCCCGAGAGGGCTGGCAGTGCCTTGGCGGCGATGGTCTGGAGTGCGGTGTTCATCATAGTTGTTGTTTAGTTTCAGGTTACCACCACTAAGCATTTGCAGCATCAATCACGAGGTGGTATCGATGATTGACGCTGCAAAGTTAAGACGATTTTCGCAACCTTGCAAGGAAAATAATCTTGCGAACGGTTCCGTTCTATTTAGAACCGTTTTTCGGGTCTTCAATGAGTTAAATGTTGGAACCTTTCTGGCCTTTCTTGTGTTCCTACGGTAACTCAAGAAGAATGGCTCCCAACATGTCTTAATCCTTATTCTATTGGAATATGCTCTGTGAGATATTAAATCTGAACATAAACGTAGTGACCTTCCTCGTCTTAATCCTTATTCTATTGGAATATGCTCTGTGAGGAAGCTACTGAGTACTTTTATAAACTTGGTTTGAGTCTTAATCCTTATTCTATTTGGAATATGCTCTGTGAGACGGTCGGTATTGTCATTGGACAGTGTGAACACGCAAAGTCTTAATCCTTATTCTATTGGAATATGCTCTGTGAGCTCATGAAACCAAAAGTAGTATACGACTTCTCTGGGCGGTCTTAATCCTTATTCTATTGGAATATGCTCTATGAGTTTGTGGCAGCTCGCCGTTTAAGAGAGTTCCCACAGCTGTCTTAATCCTTATTCTATTGGGATATGCTCTATGAGGGATGCTTTACTCAGTAAAAGCAACGAACTCTTGTCTTAATCCTTATTCTATTGGAATATGCTCTATGAGTGGCAGTTGCAAGTACGGGTCGGAAGGCAATTTCGGCTGTCTTAATCCTTATTCTATTGGAATATGCTCTATGAGAAACAAGCAGAAACGACTACACGTATCTTTGGGACTGTGTCTTAATCCTTATTCTATTGGAATATGCTCTATGAGCCTGCAGGTAACCAGCCGCCTGTCACACCGCCTGCGTCTTAATCCTTATTCTATTGGAATATGCTCTATGAGTGGGTCGAATCAACCCTACACGCTCACATTCGATTTAAGTCTTAATCCTTATTCTATTGGAATATGCTCTATGAGCATGGCACAAGTACACAGTGTTCGCAAGGCAAAGAACGTCTTAATCCTTATTCTATTGGAATATGCTCTATGAGATGCGCTCAAAGGCAACAACGGCGGACCAATGCTGTCTTAATCCTTATTCTATTGGAATATGCTCTATGAGGAATGAGGCATGGCGCGACATCTACAACGAATTACGTGTCTTAATCCTTATTCTATTGGAATATGCTCTATGAGAGACAGTCGGCATTGTGATTGGTCAGTGTCAGCATGTCTTAATCCTTATTCTATTGGAATATGCTCTATGAGAGAACCGAAGAAGATTTTGACCCCGAAGAAGCAGACCTGTCTTAATCCTTATTCTATTGGAATATGCTCTATGAGCTTTGCATGTTTATACGTTTCACTCTAAATATACAAAGTCTTAATCCTTATTCTATTGGAATATGCTCTATGAGTACCCGAATTCAAGGTATTCGAGGGTTATCGTAAGTCTTAATCCTTATTCTATTGGAATATGCTCTATGAGACCCATCTTGGCGACATGCTCGTCGGTAAGCTGAAAGCGTCTTAATCCTTATTCTATTGGAATATGCTCTATGAGACGAGCGAGGAGTGCAAATATACGCAGTATTTCATTGTCTTAATCCTTATTCTATTGGAATATGCTCTATGAGCCTGTAATATTCAGGTCATTGAACTCAACACGTACATGTCTTAATCCTTATTCTATTGGAATATGCTCTATGAGCAACCATCAACCTAACCAAAATCACAAGCAAATGGGTCTTAATCCTTATTCTATTGGAATATGCTCTATGAGTAATAATGATTAACATATGAATGGACAAATGCAATCGGTCTTAATCCTTATTCTATTGGAATATGCTCTATGAGATGATGCACTAAGAGAATCAAACGAAACGCACGACCGGTCTTAATCCTTATTCTATTGGAATATGCTCTATGAGTATACCTACGAGAACACTGGCTACACAAAGACTCTGAAGAGTCTTAATCCTTATTCTATTGGAATATGCTCTATGAGAAAGCCTTTGAAACTATGTTCTTAATAGTAGCTTTAAGTCTTAATCCTTATTCTATTGGAATATGCTCTATGAGGCTCGTCAAGTTTATCCTCTCAATGCTGACATCGGTCTTAATCCTTATTCTATTGGAATATGCTCTATGAGGAACTCTTCTTGACACAACCTGGGAACATACTCTTGAAGTCTTAATCCTTATTCTATTGGAATATGCTCTATGAGGATAGTGAAAAGTATGTTGGACGCGTTAACTTCGAAATTGAGTCTTAATCCTTATTCTATTGGAATATGCTCTATGAGAATTGTGCTACAAGTGGTTGTACGATGTCCTTTCTCAAGTCTTAATCCTTATTCTATTGGAATATGCTCTATGAGGGATTAAGCTGCTCACTGGTGCTACCATTAGCGTTGTCTTAATCCTTATTCTATTGGAATATGCTCTATGAGTGCAGAGAGTGCGCTGGCGTCGGCAAAGAGCAAAGAGTCGTCTTAATCCTTATTCTATTGGAATATGCTCTATGAGAAGCGTGCTCAGGGTGTAGAACGCATTGAGGTTAAGCAGGTCTTAATCCTTATTCTATTGGAATATGCTCTATGAGGACCATTGTAAGGGTCAACAAATGGATTATAATGCGTCTTAATCCTTATTCTATTGGAATATGCTCTATGAGGGGTCAAATCCAATCAAACATCGAGTACAACAAAAGTGTCTTAATCCTTATTCTATTGGAATATGCTCTATGAGTAGCGTTGACTTCACTTTCGTTGAGGCTAACAGCGAGTCTTAATCCTTATTCTATTGGAATATGCTCTATGAGACGGATAATGGACTCTACATTCAAATCCTAGTGGAAAAGTCTTAATCCTTATTCTATTGGAATATGCTCTATGAGAATGCCTACTGTCCTGTGTTTACTAAAGAAAACACAAAGTCTTAATCCTTATTCTATTGGAATATGCTCTATGAGCGTTCGTGAAGAAGCTAGGGATGAGGTACACCCAGGTCTTAATCCTTATTCTATTGGAATATGCTCTATGAGTCACCAGAGATTACCTGGGACGACGCACTTAATACAAAGGTCTTAATCCTTATTCTATTGGAATATGCTCTATGAGAGATTATGAAAACAAAATCAGAAGAAGAACTGAAGAGGTCTTAATCCTTATTCTATTGGAATATGCTCTATGAGTGGCTATGTCAGCCCCAACGCCAAGGCAGCCATAGGTCTTAATCCTTATTCTATTGGAATATGCTCTATGAGCCAGCAAAGATGCTGAGCAATTCGGTCGCTATCTTCGTGTCTTAATCCTTATTCTATTGGAATATGCTCTATGAGATATATGACATAATTGAGTACATACATGAATATCCGTCTTAATCCTTATTCTATTGGAATATGCTCTATGAGATGTCAAGGCAAACGGCTCTATCGGTGCTTTCAATGTCGTGTCTTAATCCTTATTCTATTGGAATATGCTCTATGAGAGTAGCATTGTGAAAGGCTCCGATGTGAGCAACTACGTTGTCTTAATCCTTATTCTATTGGAATATGCTCTATGAGACTCCAAGTCAGAATCGGCAAGGAGTACCGTATGAGTGTCTTAATCCTTATTCTATTGGAATATGCTCTATGAGAACTGGCTGAAAATTGCCATTGTACCAACCGAAGTCACGGGTCTTAATCCTTATTCTATTGGAATATGCTCTATGAGGGATTGCTAAGGTCAACCTTGCTGATAAAACAATTCGTCTTAATCCTTATTCTATTGGAATATGCTCTATGAGTACGATTGACGACGCAAGCATGTCTATATTCCGTTGTGTCTTAATCCTTATTCTATTGGAATATGCTCTATGAGATTCTAAACAGAAAATACTAACCTCGCTGTAAAGGAGTCTTAATCCTTATTCTATTGGAATATGCTCTATGAGCAATCGCAACATCTCAACACCGATCCGCCACAGCGAGAGTCTTAATCCTTATTCTATTGGAATATGCTCTATGAGGTGGACGAGGACCTGCCGTTAAACAGACTCCTTCACGTCTTAATCCTTATTCTATTGGAATATGCTCTATGAGGGTAAATACTATATATCCCTCATTATTAATTATTTATTCTCCAATGTGCCAAACAAATGCAATGCTTTTGCCTTAAAAAAAGGCCTTTTCTTAGGGGCTGCAAAGTTACGAATAAAAAACAATATGTCAAAGAGCTCTTTTGTTAATCTTCACTAAAAGAACAGTGTGTTCTTGCTTTGGGTAATCACATCCAGATTGATGTTTTGCCCTATTATCTTCATACTTCTGAGTATATCCGACGAGACGGGACAAACGATGATGCTGTCATGGTTTTCATACAAGGACTGCACTTCTACCATGTCCCTTTTTATCTGCTCATATTTCTCCATAGGCTAAGACGTGTTTGGTTAATACTCGCGAAACCTCACAAAAGAGAACTCCGACAGCTTGGTCCCATCATCGTTGTAGGTTGTTTTCCGCTCAGTGGTGGATGCCACGCAGCGTATACCCAATTCCTTAAGCCGGGTGACCACCGCAAAAGTGAATGTCATTTCGCCCATGATATGGACGGTTATGCTGTTTGCTTTATCCATTGACGTTATCTTTTGTATAGACTGATTAACAACGGATTTCAAATCTTTCTCACTTGCGCTTGGGGATATATTGGGGAAAGGAAGGTCTATTATTTCCCCGAATTCTTTTGCTGCCTCAAGCTGGTTGATATACCATTCTTGAGATGGATGATTACTATAATTGATTAGTATCCGTTTGCGAGTGTCATCAACGGGCTTGCGTCTAATCTCGTTTGGTTGAGAAATAATCAATTCTATACTTGAAATACAAGTATTTAGTATCCTTATCATCTCTGGTACATTCTTTGTCGTCTCAATAGAATGGGCAGTACAATTCCTGAGTGGTTTTAAGTTTTGATATAACTTCCTTAAGCTCTTGTCGCATCTTGCCCCAGGTATAAATTGATAAGAAAGTAAAGCTTTTGCTTTTTCACGCATATCAAAATTGTCCCATTCCCATTTATTTTGTTCACATACATAAGTAATCATTGATTCCTGTGCAGTGAGGAAGGCTTGTGCGTACTTCCGATGGTCAAGCTGCCAGCGTGCTACTTTCAACTGAAAGAGAGAATGAGTGTCCCCAACTCCAAACTGACTGATAAAGGATTGGACAATTGGAGTTATAGTCAGTTCTGGAATGAGCGTTAGGTAGTTATTGTTCTTGATGGATGCTAATCGCTGGGCAATCTTTTGAATGGCATGCAGATGATTTAGATTCATCAGATTGGAGAATTCTACAAGTAATGTCGATACATTTCTATCTTCACCTTCAACAAGTTTCGATATCTTATATGCATTCCCAAACTCCGAAAAAGAATATGCACCAGTAATCCAATCATTTACGTCCATCATTGATTTCAAATCAATAATTGGTGCATACCCCAATTCTTTGCTGATATCCAGCATCCCATAGTGGATATGCGTGAGGGAAATCTTTTTTTGGCAGACATTCTTTAGATAGATTAGCAGATTCATCATGAACAATGGTAGGGAACGAAAGGAATGCGTAACATCCACTATAAGTTCATCGCCATTTCGCAGGTATTTCTGTAGCCCTAATATGATATCTGTGTTAGTCTTAATTTCCTCTTCATCAAGACCGTATTTTATAAGCACCACCTTAGAGTCACCACCCATAGCTTGCTCAATTAGATCTTTGTGAGGTATGGAAAGTTCTGAAAGATAATTTGTATTCTCGCAAGTATCAGCAATAGATATATAGGCGTCTTCGTCTATCATCTGTTTACTATCCTCGCAAAACCACCTATAAACCTCTTCCCACATAGAATGAACTGTTCCTACGAGCAGAATGCGATCAATGACGTAATGCTTCCTTAGTGCTGCAGATATAAATGGATAGTCCCCAAGAACTTGCTCTCCCATATGATAGTTGGCAGTTCGATAAGTCCGCGTTTCTTTTGACGCGAAAGAACCTGTTCCAAGAAATGATATTAAAACTTTTGCCATAATTATTCTATTCCTAATTCATTTTTTAGCTGTTTAACACATTCTTTGTCAGCAACTTTCGATAGGTCAGAAAGTTTGCTTTTCAGTTTCTTTCTCTCTTCTGCATTCAGATTCTGGGCTTCTGCAATAAATGCTGCTTGCTCTGCTTGTCCAAAATAATGAGCTTCACCTTTCAGCCATTTCACAGTTGTCCCTACCAAGTTGCCTGCAGAAGTCTTGCCCTTGATGACCTCGGATAGAGGCTGGCTGAATTTCTGTAATGCCTCTGCTTTCTGCTGTTTTTGATAATCTGTCAAATCCTTTTCTTTGAGAATCTGTGCTTTAAGATCAATAGCATCTCGGCTCTCTGGATAAAGATTGATGGCCCTCTCTATCTTTGATAGAGATACATCCCATATTCTGTCTATCAAAGCCTGACGGGCATCTGAGAGGAGGCCAAAATATACATTCTGCTTTTGTTCTTCCTGTGCCCTGGCCAATGCCTGTTCCTTTTTCTCTAGCTCTTTGGCTAATTGTGCTTCCACATCTTCGCGCTTTGCATCTACTGAAACATTTGATAGTTGTTTGGTTCGAGGAACATTTCCTAAAAGAATCTGTGTAAAAGTTCCGAGTTGTTCTCCTTGTGAGTAAGCGTTTAAACCTTGTTTGAATTCGTTATCTTCACCTGTGGTAGACATCTTCATGAATTTGAATAAGGAAGTTTTATCGGAAGGAATACCTTTGGCCATGGCAAAGAGTTCTTTCATTTGTGGCGATGTTGACCATCCAGGAAATTGTTTTTCCATCTCACAGATGAAAGATTTTCTTGCCTGTTCCATAGAAAAAGACACGTCATCATTCTGAACACCTTTCACCAGACTATCCACCACAGTCAGTTTTACTTTTCCGTATCCCAAAGGTTTTCCTTGGCCTATATTATGTGAACACTCTTCATGTTGACAGAAATCAATAGCGGAGATGAGTGCCCCTAATTCAATGGGACGCAAATTGAAAAAACAAACATCACCTTCGAAGGTAACTCCGGCATTCAAAGGGCGTATGATGCGACTCATCTTGTCAGTCCCTTCGTTTTGTAATATATCAGCTTTATCTCTGACAGGATACCTCTTTCGTCCTGCAATTCTGATATTGTTAGTATTCCACGTCTGACCCTTGCCAAGATAAAGAGGATAGTAAGACGGATGTGGTGATGCCAATGCCAGTTTGACCTCATCATGGAATGACGGTTCTCCACAAAGAACGGCTGAAGAAAACTGAACACGTCCCTTCAAAGAGTTACCTTTATCAGTGAAGCCAAATATACACTCACTCAAGTCTTGGATGCTCTTGTCAAGCAGCGACAAAGGAATAGCATTGTAGACCTTATTGTATGCAGGGAATTTATACATATATGAGATTCCCATAGTATCAATTTCTCCGTTTTCGTTATATATGAAGAAGACAGGAATCTCTTCACCTTTTCGAAGTTGCTTCTTACGGAAATTGATATAGTCAGCAGAGTTCTGATGTATTGAATCGAACTCTTTGAATACACGTTCCGGAACAGGTATATTAGTCTTCTCAAGCTGAGATGGGAATACGAACTCAAATAGTTTTCCAGAAGAAACTTCTTTTTTCTTTCTATCATTGTATTTCTTCTGTCGAGGACCAGGCTGTCCTGTAAACACAATTGTTCCTACCATTCCGCCACTACCAAAACGAACAAACTTTCTACCGCCAGCATTAATGCCAGGAATACTCGTTGGTTCAAAATAGTCAGTGAGCAGACTGTCTTCACCATAGGCATGGAACAGCGAGTATTTTTTTTGAGCAGTTTTATTGTCATCAGATTTGAAATGACTTTTCTCTTTGATAAAACTCATCAAGCCAATATGATACTTCCGGTCTATCTCTTCTGCGGAGATTCGCCAGGGCAGACCACAATCATTCAGCTGATAGCCTTCTTCATCTATTCTAAGCCATCCACAATGTACTTTATCGACCTTCACTTTATCGCGATAGAATTCGCCATCAGTACTATTACTCAAGTCACGGATACCAAAACTCTGATTCTGCACTTGGGTCATCTTGCCATAAGAGAGAATTTCCATCACGCTACGCAACATTCCTTTAATTGAAGAACCTGGGATGAAATAACGCTTATTGCCTGATGTGTCCTGAACATGGCAAAACTCGCATGGCACGGTGTTGTCATCAGGAACTTTATCACCAATGAACATGGGGGTCTCCGCAATTAAGCGCAACCGTATTTTCCCACAAACACCATCATTAAAAGGCATATCATGTGATATCTGGTCTGCCCATCCAGGCAAATATGGCCTATCATTCAGCGGCACAAAGTTAAATGGTGCTCTAATCATATTTAATCCTCCTTTTCTTTAAATCCTACAAATACGTTCTTGGTAAATGTCAACACGGGCATACCCATACAGTTCTCATCTTTTTTCTCTTCCCAATAGCGCAAAAATTTCAGCCAACGGCCAGCCATTCTGTTTGATAAAAAGGCTTTTTGCTCGTTATCTGGATTCGAGAAATCCCTATCCGCTACTTTATATACCTTAATAAGGTATTGGCCATCGACATATTTGATGCTGTAAGATTGGCCACATTCTCCGTCGTATAGTTGTCCTTCCACAACAAAAGGATTTTTTGTTTCGTCCAGACAAATGTCTAAAGCCTCATTATGATAAACTTGGGGATTCTGCTGGTCGCTCCACCAAAGATAGCCCTCACAGCTCTTGATATTAATTGTTTCCATAAATCAGTTCTCCATTTCGTTTAATTGTACCTTCAAAACATCCATTGCCACGATTGACGCCACCACCAAGCGGCAGCATCCCTGAGCATAAGTCTTTCAATGCATCCTCAAAGGCTGTCTTAACCAGGTCGTTACCTATGAAGGCTTCATTGTCTACCATGAGTTTCATGCCAAAAGAGTAGCCTTTGGCATAAAGTGTTTCTTCATCGAAGAGCGCACCGTCAATTGCACCGCCTGTAAAACGGTCGATAGACACGTGATTTAAGACCTTGGTTGAAAATGACGCTTCTTCGATAATGTCAGACATCAGCACACGACCACGCTGTTTGTTCTGAACTTTTCCGTCCTGCCCTTTGTCACCTTCTGAACCGAATATTGCTTTTACTGCTGCATTGTTCTTACCTGTATAGTCTGTTATGCTTTCCCCGTCGGCTAAGGTGTCGGCAAACTTTTTGGTCAGTTTGTTGTAATGGAATGCTAAGCGGTGAGAGAGTGCACCTTTGACCGAAGAAGCTGGAATGAGCACAACGCTTTCGTGGTCTCTAACTTGAGCAAAATCACCAGACCAATCAATGAAAGTTTCCCTGACAAAGGTCATGTCTGCTTTGTCGTTGCCCAAGCCGGAACCAAACAGCATGAAGTCAACAGGACTGAGCTGTAAGTCATATGTTGTCCATCCCTCTTCATTCTTTTTGTCCAGTTCAATAGTCTCAGCATCTTTCCACTCTTCACTCAGTGAGGAAGATTTCTGAAGATACCAGTTTCTTTGGGCAGCCACACTAAAGTCAATCTTCTTGTATCGGCATAGTTCGTCCACAACTTCTACTTCTCCAAAGCCAGAACGGCTGCCAGAGCCTATGCGGAAGGTTGGTGAAGCCAAGATGTTGAGTAGACACTTGAAATCTGTGTCATCGTCAGTAGCAGAAAGCATCTCCATCTCAAAGCAGAAGCGTGCACCTTTTAACACTATTTCCTCATCGAACTTGCCGCCATTTACTGTTGAGCCCCGATGGCCAATCTTAGCGTGCTGACGAATGGGCAGATGACGAAAATGAGCAAGGAAAGGACTGTTAAGCTGGGCTTGCGGCAGTATGCCGTCGAGTACAGTTCCATCACAGTTGAGCATCTTGGCTTCGGTAATGATTAACGGCGAGCCCATCTGCTGACTCCCCATCAGTCGGTCATTGTCTTTTCCAAGGGCATGCCGTAACAAGCCTGCCAGCGTGGTTCCAGGGATAAACGGCAATCCGTTGACATCTCTCAAAACGAGAGAATCGCTTTTGATGCCTCTATTGCCACTGCCGATATTGAGTGGCGACTTGGCCTCGATAATGACTCGGGCCAGAAAACGATATTGATTTTTCATCATTAATCCTCCTCTCTTGCTTTACATTTCTTTGCCATCACTGATGCCAAGTTGACCATGATGTTTATCAGGTCGTTATCCTGGTTTTCATTCATAAAGTCATCAAGACGCTTCTTTCGGCTTCGCTCTTCCCATTTTTCCTTGGCCACGCCATGGTCTAGGTAAGAGTCGATAAGTTCGATAAGCTGTTTACTGTTGGAAGCTATCATGGCCAGACTGCGAATTGATCCCCACTGAGAGGCGAAACGTCCTTTTTTAAAATAGGGTTCAAGCTGTGCCGCCTCGTCCTGCACTATTTGATATACTGTCTGCTGGCATTCAGCTGATTGCTTCGTTTGTGACAGGAAATCAATCAATGGTGAATCGGGTCTCGGAGTGTTTACCTGCACGTGTTTTTCTGTTGACTTTTTCTCCAATACGCAAAAAGCCCTTCCATGCTCGTCAGCTTTGAGGAAAACAGGATTATAGATAACCTTGCCAAAGCCCTCATTCCTATAGGCTCCGATATACTGACTCTTTTCCGGACAGGAAGCACCG
This sequence comes from uncultured Prevotellaceae bacterium, assembly GCA_947168045.1. Lineage (GTDB taxonomy): Bacteria > Bacteroidota > Bacteroidia > Bacteroidales > Bacteroidaceae > Prevotella. Next base: position 68,560 of record CAMVKN010000003.1, on the reverse strand, counting down.
TTCAGCTTTATTACAAACACGCTGCCCTTCTCAATGCCACACCGTTCAGCTTCATAACTGTGACGCCTTCCATTCCAAGGCGCATACTGAAAAGTGCGTATCTGGCTCTTAGACCAGTCAATGGTACCACCATCAAAGCCAAGATCTTTTGCCGTTGGTTGGAAAGTTGGCTCGCCGTTCTCGTCAAGGAATATCAGGCGGCCATCAGCATAGACGGTTGCTTCATCCATTGTTGTGTCAGACTTTGATGACAACGTTTCCTCGTAAGGAGACTCTTCAATGACGACTGCTCCAAATTCTGCGGAGCGTGAGTGACCGATGTGTCGCTTACCACAAAGAGCATCGGCAATTCGTTTATTCTGCTTCTCGTCAAGTTCAGACTCAACTTCAAAATACAGTACCAGTCCTTTGCACAATGATTCGTAGCAGAAAAGTAGCCCATCCTTGCTGCGACGGTGTTCTTCGTCATACGCCGTCTTGATGGTGAGATTCTTCTGAACATCAACAAGTGAGCCTTTTTTCTCATCAAAGGAGTAAAAACCATAACGGCACTGCTTAAGCTGCTTGGCTTTGATGTCTGTACTATTATAATCGGTCAGATGATGAATATAGCACTCTTCGCTGGCTGAGCCCAGTTTGGGGTAATACATGGAGGCGGGCACCTTCAGACCTCTGATGCCGCCAACAGAAGGGTGAGCATCGCCGAAACGCACTTTACCAGAATGGAAAAGCTCTAACGATTCAAAGGAACCATCTTGATATAATCGACTGGCTGCTATGCCCAGGAAATTGTTGCCAGGGATAAAGTCGAGAGATTGCAGATTGCCCACGCTGCTTGACGTCTGGCTTAAAACGATGTCAGACTCAAGGGTGCATTTGAATTTCATTGTCTTTGTCATATCAAGCCTCCTTTCTAATTGTTACCTTACAACGGCCAAAACCGCGATTTCTGCCTGTTCCTATTCGCTTGATGAAGTGCATAGCGTCTTCCAAAATCCTTTCAGCATGGTCTGGCACATTGACGATTTCACCTTCCAACTTACAAGGAACAACAGTTTCTATCTTTCTTAGAGAATGGTCTTTCGCAATGCCGTTTTCATCAATCTTTGTGGAAGCAAAGGATTGAAACAGATGGGATTGTAGCTTCTGTTCAGTGATATAAGCTCTTTCAGCAGCAGGCAGGACGGCATTGCCAAAGAATGATTTACTTGCATGGTGCTTCTCTTCGTCACCTGAAACACCAAATAGTTGATTGATAGTCTCCTGATCACTTTCAAGGTCAGTTGCGGCATCACGGAGTAATCCTTTCAAGGTGCGCCCAGGAACATAGGGTAGCCCATCTTCGTCTTTAATGACCAGCGCATCAACATCTGCCCCCGCAGCTAAACCAGAGCCACAATGCCAATGGGAGAAGAACACGATTTCGTATTTGATTGTTTTCATACCTTATTCATTTGTTTGTTGGTTCATGATGGTGTTATATGCCAAGACGTCGTAAGCCATACAGCGTTTGTCCTCCTCACAGGTCAGTTGCTTGACAACGGTAGCATCTGTGAAGACTTGGAGCATCCGCTCCCTTCGCTGAGCAGCTTTATTCTCATCTTCAAGCCGCAACGAAATCCAATTTCTGATGCCCGACTTGATGCCGTCTCCATTTTCACTGACAAGCAACTTGCTGGCATCAAAGAGGTCATCGACAGTCTTTTTGCCAGCCTGTGGAGAGGTGTAGTAAGGACCTGCTTTGAAGGACAACCCACCTTGAGCCGTGAGTTCTCTTTTGACTATATCATCGTAGTTGATGATAAAGCTGTCTTGAACCTTGTGAAACAGCAGACAGGAAGGAGGCAAGTGATTTGAGGTGGCACCATAGATGGCTTTTGTGTCTTTCTTCGCATGGCTGCATAGCTCTTCAGCCAACTGATAACCGTAATAGAATGGATAGGACGACTTGATGAAAGCTATACCGGCACAAGCCGTCAGGCAATCTTCACCCGAGGCAAACACCTCTTGCCCCCTCAAGATATTGCCTAAATGCTCTCGTGTTTTTTCTTCAAAAGCCCTGATAAAGGCATTGGTGTAGTCAAGAGCCAAGTCACCACGAATGATTACCGTCATATCATCGCCACTTAGAACAACAGGACGAATGGGAATCACTTTCTTGTCGCTGAAGCGATCCTTAACTGCATTAAATGCCATCTGTGCTGCCTCTGAAGTCGCCATGTCCAACTGTAAAGAGAAATTCTGGAATATATCTTTGTTCTTACCGACGGCCTGAACGATTTTTCCTACTCCATTGCCGTCAGCATGGATAACGGCTATCCAGTCATTCTTGCCAGTGATGTCCTTAATATCATAGGCGAAAGCACCTTTTGAGATTACAATGTCTCCAAAACTCTTCTTGCACAGCTTCGTCCTATTTTGGTAACATTCTTTTTGCACCGTGGGTTCGTCCTTATAAATGCTTTCGTCAATCTTGACAACCGGTAATCCTGTACTGTTGGCTCTTTTTACTCCCAACAATCCAAGAGTAACATTGCGCGGGGGTGTGTTACGCTGCACTTTCAGTAATACCTCCAATTTATCAACAGCCTTACCGAAGTCTGCATCTGCCAAGACAACTGCCTGGCTGATGATAATGCCTGGAGCCATGCTCATTACTTTTTGGGGGAACTCGCGAACAGCCTTTCTACAGTCTTCCTCACGATTAAAAACAAACTTGATGTTTCCCGCTGCGCGTACAATAGATTCACCGTCCTTAGCAAACTCATCGAAAGCAGAAGTGCAAATCTGCTCTACCAATTCACTGGCACCGACTATGTGCGTCAGTTCGTTGGTCTTGAAAATGAAGTCTTGAATGCCTTGCACGGCAGCTCCATAGAGATACTTGTTCATGATTATTGCAGTTTTAGTTCGTTATTCTTGAAACGACACCACACCCAATACTGGCGTTTTTGCCAACTCCGATGTGGTTGGGGATAGTGAGATTGCACATAAACTCGGCATCAAATGCTGTCATACCTATACCTTTATTATATATAATGTAAGAATCGCTGAGACGGGTCATCTTGATTATCAGCTTATCATCCAAAAAGATGTCCAGCCCCTTCAACATTGATAATAAGTTAGCTTTAAGGATGTTCTCGCACATAGAGATACGCTCTACCAGGCCTTCTGTACACTTGAAGGTTTGATAGTTATTCGAATTCAGTGGTAGCCATCGGCAAATACGATAGTTGAAGAGCGTATCGCTGATGCCTACGAGCGTTTCATTTAAGTTAATAGTCTCTATCCTACATTCGGTTTCACGCTCGCCAAGACGCAAGATGGCATTAAATGTTGTCAAATACTGCCCTATCAAATCCACTGCTTTTTCAACACATATAATAGCGGCCTTGCTATGAATGCGCTTATACTGCACTAACGGATAGGCATAGCGGAAAGTGGTATCAGATGTATGATTATGATAGAGCAGGTTGGCCTTTTCTCCTAAGCTTGCCAATACTGCTCCGCGGAAAAGTGGTATTTCATTCTGGTGAATTTCCGCATCGGTTAATACTGTAAGTGTTCGTATATATTTCATTTTGGTCGTTTTTAGTTTTGGTTTTATTCTTTGAGGCAAATATTGCGGCAAAAATACAAATTATCTTTGACTCCAACAAATGTTTACTTCATTTTATATGAAATGGTCGCTGATTTCCTTGATGACAGCTGTCAATTCATCATCGTCTGGACCAAGCATGGACATGGGTTTTGCGTAAGTGACAAACCCTTTTTTGTCAATATATACCTTGATATATGAGTAGGTATCACTTGTCCTCATATAATAGACCACACTGTAATCTTCAGGATGTTCTACCACATTGGTAATCTGGACTGACAAACCGTCGCATGCGGAACGTATCATGTTATAAAGCCGCTCAAGGATATCGTCCGATGGCGTGTAATTGAAAACGTACGGTAACATTCTTTCGTTGTTGAGAAGCATCAACACCAACTGTGTATGCTCGTTCCTCGATATAGGTACAGCAGGCAAGAATATACCTCCAGCCTTGTAATGTATATCGAACCTGTCAGTCCCGATGGGTGTCTGAATCTGATAAATCTCCATGTATGGCTTGCTTGTGACAGACAGGATGGAGTATGGGGTGCCATCCATGTTGTACATGATGCAGTGATACTTTGCTCTTAGATAGTTTTCACTATTCTCGTCATGAAAAGGAGTTGGCTCTACATCACCGATTATACGACACTCCGACGACATGTTCTTGCATTTTTGGATAGGTTCGATACGGAACTTGTCAAACGGGGTCACATGCGGCAGGTTGGTGACGTAGAGGGTCTTCTGCGCACGAGTCGTTGCAGTATATGCCCACCTCAGAGAGTCATCATTCAGACCTGTTCTGTCAGTATAATCAACAAACACTTTGCCCCATTCTCCACCTTGGCACTTGTGTCCTGTTACCGCATAACCGTATTTCGCCCTGACAGCATTATAATATACGTCATTCATCAGCGCATCGACAAAGGCCTGAGTTCCTTGCTTCAAGTGAGGATTGCGCATGCAGAAATTAATGTATAGAGCACGATTCTCATCAATAGAGATGGATGCTTTGTCACTTGTCAGAAGGTCTTCTATAAGCATACAACGCATGGGATTACCCTCCCCGTCGGGCACAACCACCTGAACAAAGTTGATGGTTACGGTGATACGTTTCCGCTCGCTGCCAACTTGAGCATATACAGGAGCAGACTGTTGTGTTCTTGCTCCGACTTCAAGAACAGGAACGAACTCGCCATTCATGCGCCCTAATCTGTAGTTGTTCTGAGTAATGAGCAGTATATCGTTCACTCTGAGCGACACATTATCGCCATATAGAGATTTCCGTATATCGCTATTATATATGCTCGCAGCTCTGTTAGAATAGCATATCACGACGCTGTCATGCCTGCCTGACTTCCTCCTATAGTCAAGATACTTGTCAAGGAATTTATCAGGAGAAACGGTCTCCACATCATTCTCCTTCTCTTCAAACACAAGACAATTACGCTTTTCTTGTTTCAATAAGTCGCGAATCATCATGGCGTTCTTCAGGATGATACTGTCATCCTTTTGACGAAGAACCTCAGTCAGTTCTGCTTCGACGACCTTTAAGCCACGCTCAATAAAAAACTCCTTTCTCAATGCTTGGGATTCAGGTTCACCGACAGGAGGGAGCTGAGCAGGATCACCAACGAAGATGACCTTTCCTCCAAAATCTGGGCGAATAAAATCCAACAGGTCTTCCATCAGATTATCTGTTCCAAACACGAATAACTCATGCTCTATTTTTCGAGAGCAAACCATGGATGCCTCGTCTACTATTGCAACGACCTTACCACCATGTTCATTTTTGCGTACAGGGAATACGAACTTGAATTCAGACTCAGCTACATCCTTGACATTCTTGGAAACTACACACGCCTTTTCGTAAATAGCCTTGTGAATAGTTACGGCTGGCCGACCTGTTTTTTCGGCAAGGACTCGTGCAGCCCTGCCCGTTGGTGCCATCAAATGAACATCACGGCCCTGAGACAGATAGTCGGCAATGACCTTAACCATCGTCGTCTTACCCGTACCGGCATACCCTTTAAGGATAAAGACTGATGCATCGCTATCCATAAACTCTTTAATAGCGTCAAATACCTGCTGCTGCTGTTTTGTCAATGTCATACTACCTGTCATTTTATGATTGATACAACCCGCCACCTGCCGTCTGACATTTTCTTGGCTTTAGCCTTGACAGTGTCACCTTCCTTTAAATGGTTGGCCTTGGTTAGCTTTTCTGGTACAAAATACTGATGGTCAATAAAGCAGAACTCTCCCTGAGAGGGGAAGGTTATCTTGCCGCTTATGGTACATGTCTCTGAATCTTCAAGTTTGTTTTGTGGGTTTTTGTCAGTATGCAGAATGTTCCTTCTCCCAGTAGGGTGTATGGTTAAAGCAATTTTCCGATTTTGATGCTCATACACTCTTACCTGGAAAATATCACCAATAGCTGCCGTTCTCAGTAATGGAGTGAGTGCTGTACGAACAAAGATGTTCTTTTGTTTGTTTATAAGGCTTGCCTTTTCTTTCCCCACACGGTTGGTTACAATACCACTATAAGTTAACTCCTCAACAGGAATATCGTTATAGGCAAATTCTTCTGCCTTCTCAATATTATTCTGATAGAACAGTTTTGCCTGAGCAGAAGGGGTGATACCTAACAACTTGTTCTGTAGCAAATAGACATCACCGCCTATCTTCCAGCCATTGTCTCTGTATGTCTTCTTGTACTGCTCAATCTCGTAAGCAGCCTGTTCCTTGTTGGAGTCTAACAGAAGTTTTGCCAAGTTTAATCGTAGCTCACCAATGTATTCCTCCTTCCCCATCAAGGTCATTGCTTTGCAATACAATGAAATCCGGATTCCTTTATCCTCGCAGATGTCACCAAGATGCTTCCAGATAAACCACTCTGGTGTCGTGCGGAGAAGCTTCTTGTATTCAGTAATAGCCCTGTCTGCATTGCCTTGCCAGTAATACAGCTGGGCAATATACATGCCAATGAATCTGTTGTTAGGGCATTTCTTCTTAATGGTCTCGAAGAATGGGAAGAGTTCATTGACGAATTCTTCTGTATGACGTTTCTTGAGTTCTTTATAAAGACGGGTGGCGACATTTTCAGCCAAAGACTGAAATTCAATCGACTTGCCACTGTCAGTGGTTATCTTATCCGTAAGAAAGTCTTCTTCCTGTAGGCTTTCTAATTTCCACATCCTGCAGAATTCGATGAACCGAAAGTCATCCTCATGCTTTTTCTCCAAGTTTGCAGCTTGAATCATTATACATGAGTGCAGAGTACTGGGCTTGCAAGACGCAAAAGCCAGATAGAAGGCCAGTGCTTTCCTGACTTCTATTGAAGATAACCTATTCTCGTTTTTCTTCAAATAGCGATAGATAGCCCATCCGCAGGGCTCCTCGAAATATGTAGGAATCTCCTTGGCTTCAAAATGTGGCACAAGGACTTGATACGCTTCATCGTATTTCTGCTCTTTCCCCAGTTTGTATGCCTTTGCTATGTCTGGAGAGAGTGCATGAATGTGTTCCTTCGAGTTGATATCCATTGGCGTTGATATAGTAACAAGTGCTATGTTTTATTTCTGTGCAAAGATACAACCGATTTATGATTGCCCCAAACATTTCTGCTCCATAAATGGTTCCAATCTGTTTGGAACCATTCATGTGTCTATGGTCATTATTACCCGTATTGGTCCATCTGCTTCGTAAGGACCTCTTTTATCTGCTCTCTCAATGACTGTGGCTCAATCACCTCAAGATTCTCTCCATACATCAATATCTTTCCCCGTAGTTCACGGTTAGGCTCAATAGCCAGTATCACCTCACCGTACCACTGCCCATCATGCTCGCTATAAGGCAACATCTCCTTTTGGGAATGATGCAGTGGCTTAGTCATTAGCAGTCCATGCTGGTATTCCGACTTGGTTCGAATAATCACCTGTTCTACTTTGGCGCCTTTCTCATGGGTGACACCGATAATGTTCTGGAAATAGTGTTGATAGAAGCCTTTTGCAGCAGGGATGTATTCGATGCCCTCAATAGGACTGACCTCACCAACGATTCTGTCCAGCGGCACATTGTAGGCTTGATAAGGCTCGCGATTTGCTTCGCCAAAGACGAACCAACGGCCATTATATTCTTTTAGGAACTGAGGATGGAACGTCAGATTAAACAATTCCTGTCCAAATGGTTGATAAGAGAATGACAAAACTTGTCTGTCCGTAATAGCCTTGTTGAATACAGGCAAAAGGTCAATATTAGTGAGATTCTGTTCCAGACTGGAACGGATATGGCTGGCTCCACTTTCAGATTCACGATTGGTGTCAAGCAGTAGCTGGGTGTTCTCAAAATAGGACGAGAACCAACTGGACGGCAAGATACCTGCTGACGCCTTACAGAAAGCGACATAGTCTTCTAACCGTTTTTGTTCAATGGCATGACGTTCTGCCGCCAGCGGATCATCGTTTTCACCAATATATTTGAATGCCTTGCCCTTGCCTGTCTTGCCATTATTCTCAATACATCCAGGAATGGCTTGTTCCAATGCTTTAACCATGTCGGAGGAAGCCTTCTTCAGGTCGCCGTAGTATGCCTCTCTCGACAGTGTCATTTTAGGATTGTTGTCATAGAACCCTTTCGGAAGGTTACGCTTGATACACATGATATCAGCAAGGGTCACAAACTCCCGCTTCATCAACTCATTGTATAGGATTTTCACAAACGTGGTCTTAATCCCAATTCCGGCAAAAATATTCTTAGTAGCCATATTCGTTATGTTAGTGTTTCGTCTACTTGAAGCCTTTCCGACAGGTGCAGCGGTGCTTTCCGGTCTTTGGCTTATCAGTGTTCCCTGGCTTGCTTTGCAAAGGCGAACAGAGACTGGGGCAGATGGCAGTAGCCGTCTGGGTTCTTGTCAAGATAGTCCTGATGGTATTCCTCTGCTGTGTAGAAATTCTTCAGGGGGAGCTTTTCTACAGCCAGTGGCGTGGCGTATTTCTCCTGCTCCTCGGCAAAGACCTTTTCAATGATGGGCAGGTCCTCGGGTGCGGTGTAGTAGACGCCGGTGCGATAGCGTGTGCCTTCATCGTGGCCTTGCTTGTTGAGACTTGTCGGGTCGATGGCCATGAAAAACATGTGTAGCAGGAACTCAAGGCTGACCACTTCAGGCCGGTACCTCACCAGCACCGTTTCTGCATAGCCCGTCGTGTCGGTATATACCTCTTTGTAGGTCGGGTTCTCAGTGTGTCCGTTGGCAAACCCAACTTCCGTCATCGTCACGCCTTCTATCTGCTTGAAGTAGTGCTCTGTGCCCCAGAAGCAACCGCCAGCAAAGTATATTTCTTTCTGCATATCAATAAGTTGTGAATTTATGGGATAGTTATTTTATTCGTTTTTTCGTGATACGGCGTTCAAATTGGGTCGTTGGATAGTTGTTAGGCGGGCAAAATATCGAAGCGTAGGCGGCGTTTACGTAGGTCTCGTTTTTTCTTTCTCTATCCTCTTTCTTTTTCAGTATATATAGTTTAATGAATATATATAATAATAACCTGTGTGTGTATGCATGTGCGTGCGCGAATCGTTTCAGGTGCAATTTTTGGACTTGAAAATTATTCAGGGTCAATTTTTGGACTTGAAGAAAATCTTCAGGTGCAAATTTTGGTCTTGAAGATAATTTTCAAGTCCGTTTTTTGGACTTGAAGGCACTTTCAGGGCCATTTTTTGGACTTGAAACGCATTAGTACATATCATCCCCATTCTGCCCAGGTTTCCATTTCTCAGGTTTCCCCACGGATATTCCTTCTACGATCTGCTCGTCAGATGTTATCATCTTTTCCAGAAGATAGTGCAGCACCTTCTGCTTGCTGACTTCGTCCGAAATATAATAGCTATCTTTCACACGCCAGCCAAGTTTGCTCATATAGTTCAGAACGTCAATGATAGAATTGAATTTCATTGCTTTTCTATCTTCTGTCAAGATGGTGCCATTGCGTTCTGCTCCAAGGTCTATGGTAACACGAACTTTTCCAGCACCCCAGAAGTTATAAGCCATCACATCACAATATGCTGGGCGTTCTGTTTGCGCAAAGCTACTGGTTGAGATTACCAGTAACAGAAAAACAATTATCTTTCTCATGGTCTGTGTGTCAAATTTGGTCACGTTGTAAGCTGCCGACTACTTTGTAGATGAAGAGCACGTTATCGATAGGGATGTCTCGATCCGGGTAGAGCCTTTCACCGTCTGGCTTCTGTTCCACGTTGTATGAGCAGAGCCGAAGGTGGTCATTTCCCTTCTTTGATTCATAGAGCATTTTCAGTAAGCGGTCAGATCTCGTAATGACGAGGTAGGTGCGCCCGTAGTCAATATCCTGTTTGTCGGTGACAAGCCTAACAAAGATAGTGTCGCCTGGTTTATAGAGTGGGTACATACTTTCTCCGTAGACCGTGAGGCCAACGCACCCTGTGAGGGCTGGGATGGTGACGTACTCCAGCACCTTGTTCTCTTCACCTTCGAGGCCAATGCCATTGCCAGCGCATACCCTGATGTCGAGGATGGGCTGTTTGTTGTCTGTCTCAAATCCGACGTCAAAAAGTTCCCTACCGAGAACTTGGTTAATTTCTATCTGATAACTACGCTTAAATTCGCGTGCGTTCAGACGGCTGCCGAATGCCTGTGGGGTTAGGCCGATTTTTTCGGCAAGGGCCGACAAATTTTGTCCGTCGGCCATCAAAATTTTCTTTGCTTCTGCTCCAGTCATAGCGGTTTATTTTAGTTACGAAATATTAAATACAAGATAAAATCTGTTAATTCTTGAAATTTTTAGCGAATATCGCTCGGTAATTCAAAGAAAGTCTTTAATTTTGCTTCCGAAATCCAGTACAAAGGTACAAAGTTTTCTTGAAAACTGCAATACCTCATACGGGGTAAAATTAAAGATACAAGCAATATGACTACATTAAATTTCACAACGAGCGAGATTAACAAGAACTTCCGCATCAAGGTATACGGAAGGAAAGAGGATGGCAAGAAGGTTGACAAGCTGATGGGCGTGTCCGGCATTCTTACCCTGATAGGTGCAGAGCTTCTGAACAAGCAGCTGCAGAGAGCTTTCAAGTGCATGGATGATAAGTGCGTGTGCAAGCTCCGTCGCGGGCTGGTCGTAACCTATTATGTGAAGTAAGCTATGGCACAGATACAGACGATACTTAGAGAGATTAAGGCTACGATGGCTGATGGTGTCTATGAGGCCATTGCAGATCGCTGCGTGAGCTATTCCCAGGAGTTTGAATACGGCAACGCCTTCATATGTGTGGAGCTGATGAAGGACGGGCAGGCCGATGTGTGGGTAGCCCATGAGGATGCCAGGCACAAGTCACCGCGCATCATAGAGAAGGTGCTGGACGTACTGCCTGAGTGGTGGGATATAGAGCGCGAGGTCGAGAGCGACCGCAGGAACAGCCAAGATGATTTTGAGGTGTTTGGCCTCTATAACTGAGTGAATCCGAAACGGCGGTAGATGCTGGTTCAACTCCGGCCCACTCGCAAGGTGCATGCATAACAGGGTATAGACTTCAAGCCAAGCGGATGCCACCCCTTCAAAGTGACATGAGATTAGGCGGTAAGACCTACCAGATAGGACATTCGCAGACCCCGGACGAATAGAACTACATGGGGCGGTGCCACGGCCAGACGTGGAAACAAAAAGACCCCGAGGGCAGCGGAACTGCTCAACGTAACTTAATACTGAAGCGATATGTTACAGAAAGAATTTGAAGAGCGGACAGGCCTGAAGGTGACCGCTGAAGAGTACAACCAAATCGATGCCATGTATATGGCCGCAGGTGACATCAACAAAGATGACTTCTGCCAGGAGTGGAAGGATATGCACCTTTCAGACAGCCGTGTGCTGGCCGAGGTGTTCAAATCCCTGCAGTTTGCGCAGAATGGCGTCAACAAGAAGATGGCCAATGAGCTGATGAAGCGCGGCCTGATTTGGAACGAGAAGAGTGGCGAGATTGAAGAGGTGGGCTACAAGGCCATCAAGACCTTCGAGGATGCTATGGTGGCCACGGGCATGACCATTGACATTAACGAGGACGATGTGCCCGTGGATGTGCTGGCTATGATGAAGCTGCGAATCATCTGTGCAGCCCTGAACGGCCTGGGCGAGGCAGACGTGGATGCCAAGGTGTGGCCTGAGTTCACGACTGACGAAGAGCGCTGGTATCCGTATCTCATTCTCTACACGCAAGAAGAGATTGATGGGATGGATGAAGAGCGCCGCAAGAATCTCCAGTTGCTGCTGTGGGGCGGTTCTGCGTGTCACGGTGCGTCCTGCGGTCTCGCTTGCGTCTACTCGATTAACGTCTTCTCGCATTCGGACGCGAGCTTCGGCGCTCGGCTTGCTTTGAAGAGCGAAGAGCTGGCCGACTATGCTGGCAAGCAGTTCACCGAGCTGTGGGCGCAGTTCTACCTTGGCCGTGATGACTTCCGGCGCGATGATGTCAAGTAAGATGTTTTGATGGATAGGGTGCAGCGGCCTGAGAGCCTGCCCTTTGATGTGGACTGCACCCGCACTGGTGGCCAGCATACCGTAGGCTGGCGGTTCCCCTGCCTGATGGGGCGAGTAGATAAGGGCGGCAAGCATTGTCCTGAAGCAAGCCGGTTGCCTATGATAGGCTGACATAATCGAATCGAGCATTAACCTTAGAAGCAAGCAGCCCCTGATGGGGTCGAGGCAAGCAGAGGGGAGAAAGTAACAAGGAGCCAAGTAGCAAGTTCAAAGCAAGCTGGGCGCGGTCTGCACCGATATATCACTTTTTCGCAGATAAACTCCGCACCATAGGGCGAAGGATAGTACCCCAAACAGACAGTTGGATGTCAGCCCAGCACGAATCTTTTTTTGTGTAACTAAAATACGTTGAATCATGGAAGAGAACAAAATCTTAGTGAATGGCGAGGAAATGACCATCGCCGAAGTCGAGAACTTGCTGAACGAGCTGAAAGCGACCATCGAAGAGCTGAAGAGCAAGGTGAGCCAGTTGTCTGTGCAGTATGAAAAGGAAAAGGAGAGCAAAGATTACTGGTACGACAACTACGGAAAGGAGTGTGTGCGCGTGGGCCAGATGCAGAAGAGCATCGATACTATGCGCGATGTGTTTAATGAGATTGCAGACAGATGGAAGTAAACGAAAAGCCTATTACCCCGATACTCCGAAAGATGGTGGTCGGGGAGGTGCAGGAATGGCCTGTCGAGCGCATCACATCCGTTCAGGTGAGCGTGGGCCGGATGCACAGAGAGAAGCGGCGCGAAGGCGTGCGTTTCATGATGCGCACCGAGGGATTGTTTATCAAGGTCACGCGGACAGCGTAGGCAGCAGCAATCCTGTCTGAAACGGAGCTCAGGGTGGCCCAGGAGTATTGCAAAGGGTTGAGCGATAAAGAGGTCGCAGATAACTTATGCAGATCATACTGGACTATCAAGACACAAAAGAAAGCAATCTACAAGAAGCTCGGTATCTCCAAAGATACTGAGCTTTTATGGTGGATGATATGTGAGCGGCTGGAGATACCCTTCAGCCTGAGAAAGATTCGTGATTTAGGTATAGAGTTATTACGGGAATGGAGCCAATCGGATTTGCATATATGATGCATGAGGACAGCCAACGGCTCGACACCATTCTCAGGGTAATGAACGATAAAACCTTTGGCCTGAGATTCAGCGAGAAGATAGTCGGCGGCAGATCACGATTGTGGCAGCTGATTGTCGAGGGCAAGATTAGGGCCGAGAAGGGGAACGGCACGGCGCAAAATGGAAAATGGCTGTGCAACGCCTCCGATGTTTTACGGTATGCAAAAGCAAAATGACTATGAAGGAAAAAGCAACAAAGTGGCTCAATGAAAGGAGCGAGTTTTATTCTGCGCTGGCAGAATTCAGTGTGACACGTAGAGAGGTGATACTGGTCAATGGTATTGCCATCTGCATAGTGCTGGCCTCAATGATGGTCGAAGATTCCTTATTGTGGTCGCTGGTTCCCATTACCGCAGCAGCCTACATGGTGCGGCTGCTGAATCGGAAGAAATAGCGTGCATCCGCACGTTGTAGTCACCATCCATGTGGATGGGCGACTTACTTGTATCTTTTTTTCATTGGAATGGTACAGCTGGGGAGCGGGCAAGTGATTGTCCGGGTGGTTCGATTCCGCCGTGCCATCAAAGTTCTTTTTATTCACAAACTAAATTTTGGTAATTATGGAAAAATTAGAATTTCGCACGCTGACCGCTGACGAGATAGAGTGCAGGGTCGGCACGGTGACTGACAAGGGCGTATCTCTGTTGATGTATAAGGATGCGCGAGTGGACATGCGTCTGCTCGATGAAGTGGTGGGGCCGATGAACTGGAAGCGCGACCACGAACTTATCAATGGCAACCTGTTCTGCACGGTGAGCATCCGCGACGACCAGGGCAATTGGGTGAGCAAGCAGGATGTGGGTGTGGAGAGCAACACCGAGAAGGAGAAGGGGCAGGCCTCAGATGCCTTCAAGCGTGCCTGTGTGAACTGGGGCATCGGCCGGGAGCTGTACACCTGCCCGTTTGTGTGGGTGAATCTCGCAGCCGATGAATGGCGCACAGGATTCAACGGAAAGAAGCAGCCGCGCACCCGATTCTATGTGACGGACATAGAGTATATGGACCGCCGCGTGACTTACTTGCAGGTGGCTGATGACCAGGGCCGGGTGCGCTTTACCTATGGCAACTCCATGCAGCTGCAAGAGAAGAGAGGCAAGGCCATCCAGGATGTGATGAAAGCTGGCACCCGTCAGGAGATAGAGCAGATATACAGGAACTATCCCGAGCTGAAGAATGACCAGCAGCTCATTGATGCCTGCACGGAGCGCACACGGGAGCTACAGGAAGCAGCATAACTCTTAACTCATAGCGATATGGAAAAAGTAACATTGAGGAAAAGCCCGGTGGTGTTCAATAAGGAGCACCACACCTATGACTTGCGCGGTGCTATCCTGAAGGGTGTCACCCCGATTGTCCGCTGGATGTTCCCTGAGACCTACAAAGACATCCCCGAAGACGTGTTGAAGAAAGCAGCCGACTATGGTAGCCTGATTCACTCGAAGATTGAAATGGCAGATACCGTTGGCATTGTCGATGAAGAGTGCCAGCCCCTAATGGACTACATTCGTCTGAAGGAGCTGCACGGACTGAAGACACTGGCCAATGAATATCTCGTTGATGATGGCTTTGCGATAGCAAGCAGCATCGATGTGGTGTTCCAGCCTGAAGCTGACGGGACTATCCCGCTGGCAGACATCAAGACCACGAGCAGCATCCATGTGAATAACGTCACGCTACAGCTGTCTATCTATGCCATGCTGTTTGAAATGTGCAACAATCTGAAAGCTGGTCGCCTCTTTGTGTTGTGGCTGCCGAAGCCGCAATATGGCGAGGCTCAGTTTATGGAGCTGAAGCGCATCGATGCATATACCTGCAATAAGATTGTCGAGGCCTACCTGAACGGCGAGGATAAGGAGCAGTTCGACTACCTTTGGAATGGTGGCAATGCTCCGGCCCCTGCCGAGGACACCTTGCCAGCCAACCTTGCCGATGTGGAAGAGGAAATAATCGCCATCGAGCAGAAGCAGAAGGAAATGGAAGAGCGCAAGAATGAGTTGCGGGCTGGCCTTCTGAAACTCATGGAAGAGCACGGCGTGAAGAAATGGCAGTCTGAAAGGCTGGTCATCACCCGTAAGGCCGCGACCACTCGAATCTCTATAGACAGCGCGAAGCTAAAAAAGAGCTATCCCGACATCTACGATGAATGTGCGAAGATTTCGGAAGTCAAGGCAAACATAATGATTAAAGTGCTATGAGGTACAAGAATTATTGTTCGCTCATCGGTATTGTTGGCAGGGATGCTGAGGTTAGGCAGACCCAGCAGGGCGTGCAGTATGCACGCTTCACCCTTGCCACCTCTACTGGTGGCTATAAGAAGCAGGATGGCACACAGGTTCCTGAAAAGACCGAGTGGCATAATATCGTAGCTTGGAGGCAGACCGCAGACTTTTGCGGAAAGTATGTCAAGAAGGGCATGAAGGTAGACGTCGAGGGCATGATTACCTATGGCGAGTACCAAGACCAGCAGGGAGTGAAGAGGCAGAGCGTTGACATCGTGGCCTCTGACATAGTCCTGATGACCAACCCGAATGCTGGTGCCCAGCAGCCACAGACGGGCGCACCACAGCCACAACAGATGGCTGGTGGGTATGGCCAAAGGCAGGGCGGTTATCAGCCGCAGGGCGGCGGCTACGGAAGCCAGCAGCCCTTCCCGCCTCATGTTAATGGTCAGGGCCAGCCAGTCTATCAGCAACAGGGATATGGACATCAGTCGCAGCAGCAAGGGGGTGGGATGCCCTTCCCAGGCCCGGCGCAGGATGCCCCAGCTGATGGGCTGCCATTCTGATGGCCAAGCAGGTGACGGTGGTTAAGAAGGATGGTCGGGTGACGTGCGACACAGATCTCGACTATCTCTTTTCCACCCTGAGAAATGGCACTTACACGCTCACCATCAAGAGGGCAAGCGAGAAGCGCACGATAGCGCAGAACGATTTGATGTGGATGTGGTTTGCCTGTATTGAGCGAGAGACTGGCACGCCGAAGGATGACATTTATCTGTACTACTGCAAGAAGTTCCTGATGAAGCTGATGACGATTGGCGAACGCACCGAGTATGTCTATAGCTCGTCGAGCAAGCTGAACACGCAGCAGATGACGGATTTCCTGAACAAGATAAAGGTCGATGCGGCGATAGAGCTGGGCATCCAGCTGCCACTCCCTGAAGACAAGTATTTTGATGCGTTCTATGAAACGTATAATTTTTAATCTCTTAAATTTTAATTGCGTATGGAATTTAGAAAAATCCAACTGACGAAGCAGAACACCCTTACGGTGGTGTATCGAAACGGTGACAGCGACACCATTACGATGGCTGGTGCGAACATTGTGCACCGTGACCTGAAGAGCGCGATGCGTGCCCTGATTCCTCACCTTGCCTTGCTGACTGACCAGCGCGAGGCTATGGGCTTCACACTGAACGAGCTGCTGGCCCAGGATGGCACGGACGAGAAGAGTGTCTATCATCGTCTGTCCGTTTCCGATGTGACCTTGGGAGAGAGTGAGGTCGAGGTGTCTATCAGTGGCACCCGCATCCTGTCCCGTGGTGATGTGGTCAAGGTCGATGGCCCGAAACTGAGCCTTACGGACGATGACAAGTACGACTACCTGGGCGATCTCCAGCTGGCCATCGACAACCTGAAGTATGAGGTCAAGCTGTACATCGAGGAACGTAAATGGGGCTTGAAGGAAGGTACGCTCAACTTCGGCGAGGCTGGCGACCCCTTCGATGGCGTGCAGCCGGGTGATGTCCCGAAGGTGACGGTCGATGTGACTGGTGGCGAGCCGAAGAAGAAAGGCCGCAAGAAGAAAGAGCCGCAGCCGGAGGCCGCGTAAATCCCTGAGACTATGCAACCGATGACATACACGCTGACACCGAACTGCTATAAGGTGATTTTCCAGTATCATCCTTTGCTGGTCAAGTGCATAAAGCGAATCCCATCTGCTCGTTACCGAGCGGATGGGCGCTTTTGGGAGGTGGCCACTAATGATGTGAACTATCTGCAGCTTATGGCCGAATGGGCGGTAAACAACCGCCTCTGTGCGGGCGTGGCGTGGATGAAGGATGACGAGCCTGTTGAGAGCTATGAGGTGCCGCCGATGCCGGAGCTGACCGTGCCGCACAATATGACCTTGGAGCCGTATGAGTACCAGAGGCAGGGCATAGCCTACGCACTGGAAAAGAAGCGGTGCATAATGGGTGACGAGCCCGGCCTTGGTAAGACTGCGCAGGCCATTGGCACGATGACAGCCAGCGGGGCATTCCCTGCCTTGGTGATATGCCCGTCGAGCTTGAAAGTGAACTGGCAGCGCGAGTTTAAGAAGTTCGGAGGCGTGAGCGCAGTCATACTGGACGATAGCAACCGCAATATGTGGCAGAATCTGCTCACGATGACCACGGCCACGGGCAAGCCTCTGTGCCAGGTAATCATCACGAACTATGAGAGCCTGAAAAAGTTCTTTGTGAAGAGGGTCAAGAATCAGCAGCGATTCACCCTGAAGAGCATAGAGTTTGACGAGCGCATCGATCTGTTCCGTTCTGTGATAATAGACGAGAGCCACAAGTGCAAGAGCAGTAAGACCCAGCAATCCAAGTTCGTGCAGGGCATAGCTGCTGGCAAGGAATATGTGCTCGAACTGACTGGCACGCCAGTGGTAAACAATAACACCGACCTCGTGCAGCAGCTCAGTATTATGGGCAGGCTTGAAGATTTCGGGGGATATACTAAGTTCATGGAACGCTATTGTGCTGGCGACAATAAGGCCAGCCATCTGAAAGAGCTCAACTACTACCTGAATAAGTTCTGCTATTTCAGGAGGCAAAAGAAGGATGTGCTGAAATGGCTGCCGGATAAGACACGCTCATATTTGGTTACGGATATTGAGAATCGCAAGGAATATGAGCAGGCCGAGGCCGATGTCATCCGTTACCTGAAGGATTTCAAGCAGGCAGACGAAGAGAAGATTCAGAAGGCGATAAGGGGTGCCATTATGGTTAAGATGGGCATCCTGAAGCAGATCTCAGCGAAGGGCAAGATTAAGAGCGCCATCGACATCATCCATAACACGATAGATGGTGGTGAGAAGCTGATTGTTTTCTGTTTCCTGAAGCAAGTCGTTTTTGAGCTTAAAGAAGAGTTCCGCGATGCTGTCACGGTGACAGGCGATGATGATGACCACGCAAAGCAGAGGGCCGTAGATGCTTTTCAGGGCGACCCGAATTGCAAGCTGATTATCCTGAACTACAGGAGCGGTGGCACAGGCCTCACGCTGACTGCCGCCTCGAATGTATTGTTTATCGAGTTCCCGTGGACGTACTCTGATTGTTGCCAGGCAGAAGACCGGGCGCACAGGAACGGGCAGAAAAATGCCGTCACCTGCACCTATCTGCTGGGCAAAGATACTATTGACGAATACATGTACGAGCTTATCCAGACCAAGAAGGACATCGCCAATGGTGTGACTGGTACGATTGACAATGTGGAAGAAAAGAAGGTCAGCACCCAGCAGATGCTGATGGATGCCGCGATGGATATGTTCAAAGGCAAAATCTAAGTTATGGAGCAGAAAGAAGCAAAGAGCAGTGCAGTCTACTTGGAAGGGCTGGTCGAGCTGTCCGAACTGACTGGAAAGGGGGCGAGTGATGAAGCCGCAGAGTGAGAGCCAGATTCAGAAGGACTGCGTGCGCTGGTTTCGCGGACGGTATGAGAGCATTGAAAGGATGTTCTTTGCCGTGGGTAATGGTGGCAAGCGCAATGTGTGGACTGCCAAGATAATGAAGGACGAAGGGGTGTGTGCTGGTGTGGCCGACCTCATCCTTCTTATCCCGCAGGGAGGCTATGCTGCGCTGGCCATTGAAATGAAGACACCCGTCGGGAAGCAGAGCGCGGAGCAGAAGGCATTCGAGAGGGAGTGCAAGAAATACAAAGTGAAATATGTTGTGTGCCACTCTTTGGAAGAGTTCCAGGGGGCGGTGCAAGAGTATATAGGACAATGAACTACGAAGACCATATCGAGGAGTTTTGGATGCGGGCTGTGGCTCTGAAGCTGGACAGCACGCAGATTGCGCTTGGGCTGGCCTTGCTCCATCTTTGGCGCAGGGCTGGTTTTCCGGCCCGCTGCGTGATTCAAAATGCAGAGCTGGTTAGTTTACTGGACGTTAATATAAAAACGCTCAGAGCGGCCCGCAAACGGCTCATCGACAATGGCCTGATAATCTTTGAAGAGGGGAACGCACGGAGGCAGCCAGCCTATCTGTTCAGCGGTGGTGTGCCTCGGTGTGTTCCTGAAGAGGTGCCATTACCCTTTGAGCCTGTCGAGCCGGAGCCGACGGAGCCGGAGGGGATGGTGCAGATGGTGGTCGAGCAACCGCCGGAGGTGCCCAAGGCCAAGGGCCGGAAGAGGGCTGTCGAGCCTGATGGGCAGCTGTCTGTGTTCAGCGAGAGGCAGATGGCGCAGCCGAAGAGAGGGAAGAGTGAGCCAGCGCCGCCGACACTGGACGAGGTGCTGGTGCTGTTCCGCAGGGCTGGCAGGACTGATGAAGAGGCCAAGAGATTCTATGACTACTACAACGCTCAGGGGTGGCGCACTAATACTGGGGTAAGGATTCACAACCTCGATAGTATGGTCAACCGCTGGCTAACGAATGGAAAGGACAAAAAGAATGACACAACGAATAGACAACCTTCTGATACAGAAGCGCGACGAGCTGCATTTGAGCAGAGCATCCTCGCCCGCCTCGATGCCGATTGTGCGCAAGAGCCGTGAAGCGAAGATACAACTCCTGAACGAGTACAACCCAGACAGACAGCTGGAGTGGTGTGGCAATAGTGAGCGGTGTGTGCTGATGGACTGCCCGACGCTGGCCGTGGTGCGTAGAGACTATAGCGAAGAGACTGCCAAGATGTGGCTGGAGATACAGATCAATGACTTTTCCGAGCTGACGAATGTGCAGCGCAAGCTCGATGACAGGCAGCGTGCATTCGTGGCTGGGGTGCTGATGAACGAATATTACTGGCTGAAGCTGTCCGAAGTGATGCTCTTCATGTACTGGCTGAAGATGGGCCGTTATGGGGAGTGCTACGGATGTGTGGATGCCGTCCGCATACTGAGTGCCCTGCGTACCTTCGTCAAGGAGCGCAGCAGCATCATAGAGCACTATGAGGCACACAAGGATGACAACAGCCCTGAGACACTGGCAAGGCTGCAGGCCATCCAAGAAGCCTATGAACGAATGAAGGAAAGGGGGCAGAAGGATGGGAAAGTTTAGGGCGATAGTTGCCTTTCGGTACAGGGACATTCTCACGATAAGGCAGATACAGAAGCGATTCAGGATGCCGTTTAAGTTCACGGTCAACTACGAGTGTCCTGTGGAGCTGGACGATGACGAAGAGATTGAGCTATTGAGAGAGACAGCCAGGCGAGGCTATATCGACATCCGCAAAGGATGGTTTGAATTTCCAAAAACGTAACTTAAATACTGAATTATTATGGCAACAAAGACTGACAAGGTGACGAAGTATTTTGTCGAGCGCGTAACTGCGTGGGTAGAGAACGAGAAGCAGGCAGACCCTGAGTTTGCCAAGCTGGTAGAGAGCAAGCCACAGAAGACTATCGAGGGGGCATGCAACTATGTCCTGAGTGTGGCCAAGAGCACAGGGCAGGCCGGATGGGATGATGCCGAGGTGTATGGCATGGTGCGCCATTTCTTCGATGAGGATGACGTGAAAGACCCAGGCAACCAGAATCCCAGCAAGATTGTGGTGAGTGGCCATGTGGACTTGACCGCCGAGGAAAAGGCCGAGGCAATGGAAAAGGCCAAAGAGGAATACAAGGCCGACCTGATAAAGGCTGCCGCCAAGGCCGAGGCTGAGCGTAAGGCGAAGGAGCAGAAGGCCGCAGAAGAGCGGCGCAGAAAGCTCGAAGAGAAGAGAGAGAAAGAACTGGCGATGCAAGGTGATTTATTCGGAGGGTGGTAATATGTGTATGAATAGATATCAAGAATGCACCAACGTTAAGGAGGTGAAGCCCCTGAAGGGACGGACGAAGAGAGAACGGATGTACCTTGCCATGCGCGAGAAGCTGCCAGGACTGAGTAAGACACAAGAGCAATGGATTCGTGACAACGCATTTGAGAAATATGCCTACTACTGGAAAGAGGGCACGGTGCGCTGTTTATGCTGTGGCCATTACGATCATGCACCGCAGCCTCTTTTGGCTGTCAGCTTGGAGGTGGGCACACACACCTGTCCGAATTGTGGTGAGCATCTGCCACTGCGATTTTGGAAGGAAAGCACGAACAAGCGATATGGTGGCTATGAGGACGAAACGCTGGTGTCCTTTGTGACCACGTTCAAGGGCCACACGGTGATTAGGACATTCAGCGTTGTCAGGTGGAATCCTGAAGGGAGCAGCACGAAGTGGCGTATCCACGAAGTCTATCAGAACTGGATAGATGATGAAGGGCGCGAGACGATTCTGTCTATGCCTTACACCAGGAGCGCATATTATTTCCGATGGCGCCAGTTCGGAGAGTGGGGTGTGAGAAAGCACAACGCCCATTGCTCCGGCTATTTCCAGATGTCTGACGTGTACGATGTGTGTGGCAACAAGTTCTATCCTGTGTCGAGGGTGTCGCCCTTGCTGAAGAGGAACGGATGGAGTGGCCGATTGTTGAAGCTGGGCAGGGTGGTGAATCTTGCCGAGGTGATGAAAAAGATGCTCACCGACCCGTTTGCCGAAGAGCTGGTCAAGACTGGCCAGGACAATCTGCTGGCCTACTGGATGAACGAGGGTGGGCCACATAAGGACAGGACACGATGGCTGCACGCTTTGAGAATATGCAACCGCAATGGCTACTATATAGCCGATGCCTCTGTGTGGATTGACTATCTCGATTTGCTTGAATATTTCCATAAGGATACGCACAACGCCCACTATGTATGTCCGGCAGATCTGACGAAAGAGCACGATAGGCTGTTCCACAAGAAAGAGCGCATCGTGGAGGCTGAGAAGCTGGCAAAGAGGGTGGCCGAGGCTGAGAGGCACGAGAAGCAATACAAGAAGCATCGCGGGATGTTCTTTGGCATCTGCTTCGGGAATAAGGACATCGTGATAACAGTCATTGGTAGTGTTAAGGAAATGGCAGAAGAGGGCACGATGATGCACCACTGCGTATATGCCAATGAATACTATAGCCATAAGCGGCATCCCGACAGCCTGATTCTGAGTGCCAAGGATAAGGATGGCAACCGACTGGAAACGATAGAGGTCAATGTAAAGACTTGGAAGATTATTCAGTCGATGGGACTACAGAATCATCCTACGGCCCAACACGACGAAATCGTGCGGTTGATGGAAGAGAATATGTATCGACTAAAGAAAGTGGCTTAACGGCGTTTTTCGGACAAAATAACTATAACGAATCATGAAAACGTATATAATAACATTGTCACAGGTATTCCCTTCTACGCATAAAAGGGCAGGCAAGCCTACAGGCTTCAGGGATAACCTGAGAAAGAGTAAACTGCACACTATCCGGGCAAACTATAACTTTTGGAGAAAGCGCTTCGAGAAGATTGAGCAAGGCAGGGCGTGTCTGTCTGTCCGTGAATGGGTAGGCAAGCCGTATGCCGAAGGCTCTACCCAGCGCGAGATTATCCGGCTCACACGTGAGGATGGAATCGGCATCGAGAAACTTTGGTTTGACCGAGCTAATATATATTGCCCGATGATAGCTACAGACAAATTCAACTTTTCGCAAGTTCCCTTGCATATCGCTAACAACGATGGACTGGACTTCGACGATTGGTTTGAATGGTTTAAGGGCTACGATCTAACGAAGCCGATGGCGATAATTCACTTTACTAATTTCAGATATTGTCAATGAGAACGATGGAATACATAAAATTTCTAAAGTCAAAGATGGCTATTAGTAGCCAGACGGGATTTGAGGTGACAGACGAGATGCTGACACCGACGCTTTTCCCACACGTTAAGGACACCGTGAAATGGGCCGTGAGGGGGGGCTGCCGTGCCATCTTCAGCTCGTTTGGTATGCAGAAGACGGTGACGCAGTTGGAGATATGCCGGATAATCACCAAGAGAGAGAATGGCAAGGGCTTAATAGTCTGCCCGAAGAGAGTTGTGGTCGAGTTTTTGCACCAAGCGAAGCAGCACCTGAACATGAATATCACATACGTTCGCACGATGCAAGAGGTGCTGGAATGTGAAACAGATATCATGGTGACCAACTATGAGCGTGTGAGGGATGGCGAAGATGGTGTGCGCATTGACCCCAACTATTTTTGTGTGACCTCACTTGATGAAGCGAGTGTATTGAGAGGTTTTGGAACTAAGACATATCAGGAGTTTTTGCCCCTGTTCTCTAAGGTACCATATCGATTTGTTGCCACGGCAACCCCTTCACCAAACAGATATAAAGAACTGATTCATTACGCTGGCTATCTCGGCGTAATGGACACCGGGCAAGCCCTGACACGCTTTTTTCAACGTGACAGCACCAAAGCAAACAACCTGACAATATATCCAGGTAAGGAGCGCGAGTTTTGGCTGTGGGTCTCGACGTGGGCGTTATTCCTGACGAAGCCAAGCGACCTTGGCTATCCTGACGATGGTTATGAATTGCCGCCATTGCGTACCCATGAAGAGGTGGTCGAGGTCGATAATGCAACGGCTGGCGTTGAGCAAGATGGCCAAACTATGATGTTTAGGGATGCAGCTGTAGGATTGCAGCAAGCCGCGAAAGAGCGAAGGGATAACATGGACAGGAAAGTGGCCCGTGTGGTAGAGATTATCAACCGCCCAGAGAATAAGGATGACCATTTTCTTATATGGCATGACCTCGAAGCTGAGCGTGTTGCACTATGCAAGGCCATCAAAGGTTGCAAAGCTGTCTATGGGTCACAAGATGATGCTGAAGCAGATCGCATCATAAGTGACTTTAAGGACGGCAGTCTGAAATATCTTGCTGCCAAGCCGGAAATGCTGGGCGAGGGCTTGAACTTCCAGTACCACTGCCATAAGGCGATAATGTTCATTGACTACCGATTCAACGACAAGTTCCAGGCTATAGCCCGCATCCACCGTTTCATGCAGAAATATCCTGTTGATTTGTATTTGGTCTATGCGGAGAGTGAGCAGGAGATATACAAGAGCTTTATGCAGAAGTGGAAGCAGCATAACGAAATGGTTGAGAAGATGGCTACTATTGTACGCGATAACGGGCTTTTTGGTCTCGATGTAGAGAGTAAGCTCATGCGTTATATGTTCAGTCAGCGCGAGGAACAAAGTGGCAAGTTGTGGCGCTCTGTTAATAATGACAATGTGTTGGAATGTGAGCAGATGCCCGACAACTCTGTTGGGCTGATTGTAACCTCTGTGCCGTTCTCCAATCACTATGAATATACAGCCAGCTATAATGACTTCGGTTTCAACGCAGATAATGATGAGTTCTTTAAGCAGATGGACTACCTGACACCGCAGCTGTTGCGCATTTTGCAGCCAGGCCGAGTGCTGGCTGTGCATTGCAAGGACAGAATCCTTTTCGGGAACGCCACAGGATTAGGGATGCCATCGCTCGACCCCTTCCATGCAATGTGTATCTTCCACTATCAGAAGCACGGCTTTGTGCTGTTTGGTATGATTACGGTCGATACAGATGTGGTGAGAGAGAATAATCAGACCTACCGCCTCGGCTATACCGAAATGTGCAAGGATGGCTCAAAGATGGGTGTAGGATGCCCCGAATACGTTCTATTGTTCCGCAAGCTGCCAACTGATACAAGCAGGGCCTATGCAGACGAACCTGTGACAAAAGACAAGAGCGAATATAGTCTTGCACGTTGGCAGATTGATGCACATGCTGACTGGAAAAGCTCAGGCGACCGTTTGCTTACCTATGACGATGTACGGGGGCTGGATATAGATGCTATTAGGCATTATTTCCGCAAATATGGTGAGGAACATGTCTATAACTACGAGAGGCATGTGCGCTTCGCTGAAGAACTGGAAGCGAGGGGGAAGCTGCCAAAAACATTTATGGCCGTTGACCCTGTGAGCCATAAAGAGCATATTTGGGATGACGTGGTAAGGATGCGCACATTGAATAGCAGACAATCTCAGAAGAACCGCCAGAACCACATATGCCCATTGCAGCTTGATATTGTCGAAAGACTGGTTGAGAGGTATAGCAATAAGGGGGATGTGGTTTTCGATCCCTTTGGGGGAATCGGCACCGTTCCATATTGCGCCGTGAAGCTGGGGCGCAAGGGATTGGCCACTGAGCTTAATTACGACTATTGGCGCGATGGACTATCCTATCTGCGAGAAGCTGAAGAAAAGATGACCGCGCCGACATTGTTTGATTTTATGAGTGAGGCGGTATAGCGATACAGCTTTTCTTGGCTGCTTTGTTGCTTTCATGCCGGGTGGTGTCGTGATGATACTGCCCGGCTCTTTTTGTGTTTTTCAAGAAAATCTTTTGTTTTATTAAAGAAAATCAGTACCTTTGTAGCCGAATATTCTTTAAGTTTATAAACATTTTATTGACTGGTTAATTATGGAAGGTTTTAATTTGAGCGTCGAGCTCAAGGAATTGCCATTGGTGATGCTGGAAGAGAACAGGGGGCAGATTCCCGATGTTCCGAAGAATCCGCGTAAGATTACCAAAGAGCGATACAAGGCTCTTATCGAGAGCCACAAGCAAAGCCCTGAAATGGAAAAGCTCAATGAAATGATTGTTTTCCCTTTCAATGGCAAGTATGTTGTTATTAGTGGCAACCATCGACTGAAGGCCCGCCGCGAGTTGAAATGGACGAAGAGCCTGTGCAAAGTGCTGGGAGAGGACACACCGAAGAACAAGCTGAGAGAGTATGTCATCAAGGAGAATATGCAGTACGCGCAGAATGATGATGAGATTATCAAAGAGGCGTGGAACCTGAAAGAGCTGGTCGGATGGGATATGCCGTTTGATGTGATGGCGAAGAAAGTGGCAGACTACAGCCGCAAGATTGAAAGCCCTGTCTACACTCCCACTGGCCTGAAGATTGACGATGTGCGGACGCTGTACGATGATACGGAGGTGCAGGACATCGAGGCCCATATTGCCGTGGCTGACATTCCCGATGATGTGCGCGACATGCTGATGAAGGCAGCCCAGCGATTCCGCAGGTTTGACTTTGGCCGGGTGGCTGAGTATTACAGCCAATGCACCGATCCTGTTGTGCGTGCCCTGATGGAGAGGGCAGCGATGGTGATTGTGGACTTCAAGCAGGCCATCGAGAATGGCTTCGTGGTGCTGGCTGAGGACATCATGAACGAATATCTAAGCGAGTACGAAGATGAAGTATAATTTTGCAGCATTCATATTGACGCATGGCAGGCCTGATAAGGTGTACACCTATAAGACCCTGCGCAGCTCCGGCTATACTGGCCCGATATACATCGTGATTGATGATGAAGACCCTGCCGAGGTAGACTACAGGCGAAAGTTTGGTGAAGAGGTGGTGCAATTCTCCAAGAGAGAGATAGAGCAGACCTTCGACCTGGGCGATAACTTCACAGACAAGCGCGGAGTTATCATCTTTGCCCGTAATGCTTGCTTTGAGCTGGCCCGGAAGCTGGGCGTGGAATACTTTATCGAGCTCGATGATGACTACACGAATTTCAGTTTCAGATTCGATGCTGAATGGAAGTTCAGGGCCAAGACGATTAAGAATCTCGACCGCATCTTTGAGATAATGGTCGACTTCTATGTGAAATGTGGTGACCGCTGCAAAACGCTGGCAATGGCGCAAGGTGGTGACTTTATCGGTGGAGGCAGAGGAACGTATGGCAAAGAGATTGCCCTGAAGCGAAAGGCGATGAACACCTTCATTTGTTCTGTCAATCGTCCATTTAAGTTCATTGGCCGCATCAATGAGGATGTGAACACGTACACCAGCGAGACGTATAGGGGGCTGCTGTTCTTATCCTTCCCGATGCTGTGTATGAATCAGAAGCGAACGCAGAGCAATAGCGGAGGCATGACGGAAGTGTATCTCGAGAGTGGCACGTATCTCAAATCCTTCTATAGTGTTCTGTACCATCCGGCAGGTGTGCGCGTGAAGCTGATGACAACGAAGTTCTGTAGGCTGCACCATGCTATCAGTTGGAATGCAACGGCACCGAGAATTGTGCGAGAGGAGGTGAAAGAATGAATGAGCAGAACCTGAAGCCATTGAACCAGCGAACAAAGAGTGAACGAAGAGAACTTGCGAAGAAAGCTGGTGAAGCATCGGGAGAGGCGAGGCGCAAGAAAAAAGCCCTTCGTGAGCTGATGCAGACTGCCCTTCAGATGGAAGAGCAGAACGAGGCTTATCGTGGCCAGATGGTGAAAGCAGGATGGAGTGGTGAGGACATGAGCCAGATGGCCGTTATCACTCAGGGGCTGATTCAGAGGGCCAAGACTGGTGATGTGCAAGCCTACAATGCCATACGAGATATTATAGGAGAAAAGCCTGTAGATGAAACAAAGATGACTGGCACGCTCGACACGAAGCTGGAGATTGGATTTGTAGAGAGCGGAATCGAGCCAAAAACGAGCGAGAGCGACGTAGAAATATGATGCCGTTTAAGGTGATAGGGCCATTGTTCCGAGCGAATCTGACGGGCTCAGAACGTGTCAGGGTGAACCAGGGGGGCACATCCTCGGGAAAGACATACACCCTGATGCAGCTGCTCTATTACTACGCGATGACCGAGCCGGGGTGTGTGGTGACGGTGGCTGGCCAGGACTTCCCGAACTTGCGCGTGGGTGCGCTGCGTGACGCCAAGACCATCCGCAATAGCTCTGAATGGATGTGCACCTTCTTTACGGTGAATGAGAGCGGGCACTTCATTACTGGTGCAAATGGCAGTATTATAGAGTTCAAGAGCTACAAGGATGCCCAGGATGCCAAGAATGGTAAGCGCGATTATCTGTTCATAAACGAGTGCAACGGTGTTCCCTTTGACATATACTGGCAGCTGGCCATCCGTACCAGAAAGCGAATCTTTCTTGACTACAACCCAAGCGAGAGATTTTGGGTGCATGACGAGGTGATTGGCCGTGATGGTGTGAAGCTCATTATTTCAGATCACAGGGGCAACCCCTTTCTGAGTGCTGAAGAGCATGAGCGCATCGAGGGCATCGAAGACGAAGAATTGTTCAAGGTGTATGCGCGAGGCCTCACGGGTATGATTACAGGGCTGGTGCTGACGAACTGGGACATCGTGGATAGAATGCCGCCTGTCGAGGACAGAAAGATGACCGCCTACGGACTGGACTTCGGATTTACCAATGACCCTTCTGCACTTGAAGAGGTGGCGCTGGCACATGGCGACCTGTATGTGCAGGAGCTGCTATACGAGACTGGATGCACCAACCCGATGCTGGCCAAGGCCATGAAGGATAAGGGTATCACACGCAGCCATTGTGTGTATGCTGATAGTGCAGAGCCGAAGAGTATAGCCGAGATAAAGAACGAGGGGCTGTGGATAGTGGGAGCACCCAAGGGGCCGGATAGCATCATTGTGGGGCTGGACATCCTGAAGCGATACAGAATCCACGTTGTACGAGGGTCGAAGGGTATCATTGGGAATCTGAAAGCATATAAGTGGAAACGAGACAGAGACGGGAAGGAAACGAACAACCCCGTGGATAGATTCAACCACGGAATAGATGCCATCCGCTATGTTGCTCTGTCGAAGCTGAACATAACGCGCAAGGGCACGGCCAGGGCGCATTACAATAAACTTGATTAGCTATGATGAAGAGAAAGACGAAATTTCGTGAGTGGCTAATTGTAGCCATGCACAGCGAAGAGATTAAAGACCTGAAGCTCGAAGAAATGAGCCGGCCGGTGATGGTGGCTGGCAAGCAGACCCCTGAGAACCTGAACGAGATGACCGTGGGGCAGATGTATGAGCTGTCAAAGCTGAAGGATGGAAAAGTGATGTTTCACAAGGTGTGTGGTGTGCTGCTGGGATTGACTGAGAAGCAAGTCGATAACGCCCCTGCCGTTGAGGTGGTGCGCTTTGTAGGCTGGGCGATGGGCCAGATAAAATGGATAAATGACTTATTCGACAGGGCCAAGCTGACACCTACACCACAAGAGAGAAAAGCAGGCATCGAGAAGCTGAATTTTGGCGTGTTCGGGATGGTCGACTGGTATGCCAAAAGGATGGGTATTACAGATCATGACGAGGTGCTGGGCTTATCGTGGCTACGCCTCTATAGGTGTCTCGATATGGATAATAAGACTACAATGTTCAACAGAAAACTTACCAAGGTATATGAGAGTGAAAGCAAAAGCAAGCATCGAGGATAAGGTGCGGGAGATTGCCGAGAGCAAGTTCCCTGATTACAGCTACGTGTTCGAGAACTGGACGGGCGCAGACGAGGCTGTGGATAAGATAGACCTGCCAGCCATTATTTCCATCCTTCCCGTGGGTGGCCGACTGGAGTTTCGCAATGGCAGGGTGCGCGACCGTGAGAATTGTGCCATCGCCTTTATCGATAAGGTGGTCCGTGATGCTGATGGTGACGATAACGAAGAGGTATACACCGCGATGAAAGAGGTGGCTGGTGACTTCATCCAGGCACTGAATAAGAGCGGGTATTTCGAGCCTATCGATGACGAGGTGAGATACACCACCATCTATGAGAGCATGAGCACGAATGTTACTGGTGTGTTTGTAGAGCTGACCCTGAGAGAGCAGGTCGGGAGGTGTGTATGATAAGCGGACGGACACCGAGGCAGATTCTTGCCTCTGAGCTTGAAGAGCTGAAGAAAAGAATCATCGCCCACCATTTGGCTGCAGGGCAGAAGGCAAGCGGTAGGACTATCGCCAGCCTACATGTCGAGGTGTCTGAAGATAGCGGCACGCTCTATGGCCGCTCACCCTTTGGCACGTTAGAGACTGGCCGCAGGCCAGGGAAGGTGCCGATGGACTTCCAGAGTATCATCCGGCAGTGGATGAAGGACAAGGGCATCGTGGCACCGCCTATTCCGTATAAGACGAATAGGCCGCACAAGTACACACCGCAGGAGCGTGGCGAGCTGTCAATGTCATTCCTGATTGCCCGAAAGATACGTAGAGAGGGCACACGGCTCTTCAAACAAGGTGGCAGGGCTGACATATACTCGAACGAGATTCCGGCGACTACACGGGAAATCGGCAATAAATTACTGGAACTGATGCACACAAAGATTGAAAGTATTAAACTAAATTCGTAAAGCTGATGAGACAGACAACTGCAAGTGGTGTAACGCTGAAATATCCCGATGAACTGGGATTCGCATTCAACCCCTGTCTGCTGGTGGTGACTGGCGCGGGAGTGACAGGGATGCGCATAGAAATGACTGGCGAGAACGGTGTGACCATTTCGGACACACGAGATGCTTTCGATGGTGGCTGTTATATCGAGGTGCGCGAGTATATCCAGAGCTTCTTTGACGATGACACGTTTAGCAACCTCAACTATGATGCCCAGGTCGAGAGAACGAAGATGGGCCAGCAAGTGATATTCAAGCTCGTTGCCCTGAAGGGAGAGACTGAGGTCGTTTTCGACTTCGATGTGTTCTATATTTGGGGAGCGATGAAGGCAGCAGCCAACGAGGTCTACAACGGGCCACGTGTGCTGCATGTGTGGAAGGGCTACCCCTTCACCTTTGGCGTGTTCTGCTCGGCGAGTGACGAGCTGACCGTGACCAAGGGAGTGGTGCCGACCACGGTAGACGTCCCAAGGCTGGGAGTGTGGAATGTGAAGCTCGTCGCTGATGGGAGCGTAGAGACATACAAGGTGACTTCTGCCAATGGTGGTATGAAGCAAGCCACGTTCGATAACACCTTCGACCTGACCTTCCAGCAGCTGCCCTTTGATGCTGGCACGTATATCACCATCAAACTGGGGTGCGAGGTTGAGAACGGTGTCTATCTGCGATGGATAGACAGGCACGGATTCTACAACTACTGGCTCTTCGTGAAGGGAGCAGAGCAGCGGAAGATAGAGAACGATGGCCAATTCCTTCGCAATAACATCGTGTCTGTAGATATGACCTACGGCTACAATGGAGGGCTGGGCCGACAGATGATGATGAAGCGCCAGGATGTGGTGCCCGTGTGTGCGCCGCTGGTCGATTCTGATACATACGATATGCTGTGTGATATGGCCAGCAGTCCGTATGTCGATATGCTGGTGGGCTATTCTTTGGGCAAGCCGAAATGGGTGTCTGTTCAGCCGCAGGCAGCGACGTACACGAAGAGCAAGGCCGTGCTGCAGGATTTTGTGGCGAATATCCTGATGCCTGAAATGATGATACAAAAATTGTAGTCTATGGAAACGAGAAAGAATGGCCAGCTCTATATCGATGGCCAGCTGGTCGATATAGATGACAACACGAAGATTACCCTGAATATTGTGTCGAATATCTTCAGGGACGTGTCGAAGATTCAGTGCAATGTGACCTATACCATTAAGCTGCCGAAGACGGTGAGGAACCAGCGGATCTTTGGGCATAGCGATATGGTGCAGGGTGGCAATGGCTATCCTTACAAGCTGCACCCTGCTCGATACCTTCGTAATGGTGTCGAGATAATTAGGAATGGTAGCGCTGCCCTTCTGAGCACTACCGACAAGAGCTTTGAGGTGAGTGTGGTGTGGGGGCTGTTCCCTGCATTCTCCAAGCTGCTGGCCAATGGCATGACCCTGAATCAACTGGAGAGCGATGCCAAGATAATGTACGAGGATAGCAACGCCATGACTGACTATGCCACCGCCCTGACAGAAGGCTATTTCTATGCAGGCTTCGATGTGTGGGCAAAGAGCGACGAGGTCGATTATAGCTGGCGCAACGGCAGAAACACCCTGAATGTGGATGGTGGCCGAGCTTCATCATCTACTGGTCGATTAGGAGGCGGCTATATTAGCGTTGGCAGAAGAGGCACAGAGCAGAAAGTGGCCTATCTGCATCCGTCTGTGAGGGTGTCGTGGCTACTTGACCAGATAAAGAGCCAGACGGGGGTCGAGTTCCGATGGACGGGAGATAGTAAGACGTTCATTGATTCCCTGATTATCCCGCTCATTCACAAGAAAGCAAATGCCCTGACCTATGAGGGCCAGTTTGCTGCCAGTATGAAAGCGCAGAATGGTGCCGGATTCATTACTCTGAATGTGACCACGGGCACGAATATCTTCAGAGAGACTACTGGCACAGAGGCCCAGGTGCTGACCGTTGCCGCCAATGCCGAAGTGGTGTTTGATGTGGCTGCCGAAATGTCCTACGATGTGACTGGTATCTATAACAACTATGGCAAGGCGTTCACACGCGATGTGCCATATATCGTGATGAAGGTGACGAGAGGCAATGATGTGACAGAATACTCTATTGGCGACAGCCGAGGTGGTGTGATGAACTATGACAGCCTGAGAGCAGTGAACTTCGTTATTCGTCAGAAGATGAAGGGATATGGTGCCGTGGAGTTGAAAGCAGGTGACAAGATAACATTCGAGCTGAAGGGTGGCTATCGCAACAACGTGCTCTATAGTGGGAGCATTGCCACGTTCATAGCTGACAATGGCGATGAGGTGCCGAGTGGTGGCTATTTCCCCATAGTGGAGAATCTGCCGGAGATTAAGGTGCTCGACCTCGTCAAGTTCCTTGCTTCTATTACTGGCACGTTCCCGGTGCAGCGCTATTCTGATGGGGTGGTGCTGTTCGTTCCTATGTCTGAGATATGGCAGAACGTGGATAAGGCAAAGGACTGGACGAGAAGGGTAATCGCGCCGAGTGAGCAGAACACCCCGATGCAGATGACCTTCAAGATGACCGACTACGCCCAGCATAACTACTACAAATGGAAGAGCGATGATAAAGTGAAGGGCAATTATAATGGCGATCTGTTCATTGAGAACGAGACACTGGATATAGAAAAGACCATCTTTGAATTTCCCTTTGCTGCTTCGGATGGTGATTGTGTGCCTATGTATGGGCCGAAAGCTACGTCAAGTGGTGGCTCTTTCGGTGGAAGCTCAAGCGGATCTGCATCGTCTTCTGATACCACCGTCCCATATTCTGCCTGTGAGCCGAGAATCCTGAGATTGGTCGAGGGTGATAATGGCAAGGCGTATGGAGAGTTTGATATAAACATGCAGGATGTGATAAATGAGAAATACGCTGATATGGTGCGGTCGCTGCAGCTGATGAAGATTATCAAGGAGAGCATCCGCGTGAGCGATGTGGAGCTGTTGCAGTTCGACGAGACGGTGCCTGTGTACCTTGCGCAGTATGGCAGCTATTTCGCAATTACTGAGATTAAGGCCGAGGACGATGGAATGGCCGAAGTTACTATGTTACAACTAAATTTGCATTAAGATATGGACAGGAACGAAGAAGAACGCATATTGAGCATTACCGTGAAATATGCTGATGCCATCAAAGGCATTGCTGAGTATAACCATAAGATTGACGAGCTGCGCGTGGGCCAGATGGCGCTCAATGCCCAGCTGAAGACTGGCAGCATAAGCCAGGAAGAATACGGCCAGCAGTCGGCGGCTACGGCGGCTGTGATAGACCAATATAAAGAGACGGTGAGAGTGCTGCGTAAGGAGGTGCAAAATAACCTGAGACAAGAGCAGGAGCAGGAGGGGTCGCTGAAGTCGCTGCGTGCCCAGCTGAGCAACCTTACAAAAGAGTTTGATGGACTGTCGAGGGCCGAGCGTGAGGGTGCCAAGGGAAAAGACCTGATGAACCACATAAACGCTGTGACCACGGAGCTGAAGAGGGCCGAGGAAGAGACACAAAGATATTTCCGCAACGTGGGTAACTATCCGGGAGCCGTGAAGCCTCTGAAGCAGGAACTGAAAGAGCTGACGATGCAGCTGGCCGAGATGGAGAGGAACGGGCTGAGAGGCTCCGAAGCCTACAATGAAATGACAAAGAGGGCTGGCGCACTGGCCGACAATATAGCTGATGCCAGGGCTGAGATTCAGCACTTTGCTTCTGACACCCCTTTGCTCGATAACACGGTGAATATCGTCACCACCGCCTCTACTGCATGGCAGACCTATCAGGGAGCGGTGCAGGCGTTTGGTGTCGAGAGCCAGGAGGCGATGGAAGCTATGAGCAAGCTGCAGGGTATTATGGCGATGACGAATGGAGTGCAGGCGCTGGCCAAGACCTTCACAGACAACTCCACCGCATCGTATAAGATTCTGCACGGCATCCTGAGACTGGTAGGCATAGAGAAGAAAGCCGAGGCCGTGGCCACTACTGCCGAGACTACTGCCACGCAAGCGAATACTGCTGCACAGACACAGAATGCCACAGCCACGGCTGGGGTGACTGCTGCCAATGTTGCTGAGACTGCCGCCCTGAATACTACTACGGGAGCGATGACTGCCGCCACGGTGGCCGGAAAGGTGCTGCGTGCTGTCTTGATGACGTTGGGCATCGGCTTGGTGGTTGCTGCCCTTGGTGCGCTCGTCTCTTTGGCTGGTGATGTGATAGACTTTTTCTTCGGTACGAGTGAAGAGGCCAAACATGCTGCTGAGATTCAGGAAGCATTGAACGAGGCTCTTGACGAGGGCAATAAAGCCTATGCCAAGGCGAGTGCTGAGATTGACAGCTATAAGTCCCGGCTGAGCAAGTTCAATGGCTCTAAGGAGCAGGAGAAAGAACTGGTTAAGGAGCTGAACGATAAGTATGGCAAGGCGATGGGCTATTACAAGACCGCCGAACAATGGCAAGAGGTGCTGACGAAGAACGGCGAGGCCTATTGCCGTATGCTGTTGAAGGAAGCGGAAGCCCAAGCCCTTCTGAATAAGTACACCGAGGCATTCATCACTCTGCAAGAGACACAGCGCAAGGCGGCCTCCGAATTTGGCAACTGGACTACGACAAAGGCTGGCGATGAAGAGCGGAAGAGAAATGCAGTTGCACAGGCCCAGCGTGATGCTGATATGTGGATGGCTGAGTACAAAAAGAAGATGCAGGAGGCACAAGACATCAAATTCGATTGGAACTTCACCGAGCACACCGACCCTGATGCTGGCAAGGGTGGCTCCGGTGATAAGGGCAAGAAGGATGACCCGGCCAAAGCTGCCGCTGAAGCTGCCAAGAAGGAGCGGGAAGAGATTCGCAAGGCCGAAGACTTGTTGCAGCAGCTCATCGAGAATAACCTGGAACAGCGCAGGGAGCAGATAAGAAAGCAGTATGACCGACAGATTGAGGACTTGCAGCGCAGGTTGGCTGAAGAGAAGAATCTGACGGAGGCCGCACGGGTGGCTATGAATGGCCAGCTGGTGAGCCTGCAGCAGATACGTGACCGCAAGCTGGCAGAACTGGATGCCAAGGCGATGGAAGATGCCATCAAGAGAGAGCAGGCGAACATATCCCTGCTACTGGAAACGGTGCGGAAGGGTAGCCAAGAAGAGTATCAGCTGAAAGCCGCGAAGATTGAGAACGAGCGACAGCTTGCGTTGAATGCAGCGCAGTTGGAAATGGTCAGCGAGGAAGAGAAGCAAATCCGCATCATGGCCATTAACAAGAAATATGCGCAGATGCATGCAAACTTGTTAGACGAGCAGACACGGGCCGAACTGGATGCCATTAAGAAGAGATACCAGGAGCAGATTTTGGCCGCTGAGACGAGCGATGACGAGATGCGAGAGGTCGAGGCCTTGCGCTTGCAGATGGAAGAGAAGCAAGCCCTGTTGAATGAGGCCCAGCAGCTGGAAGGTGAAACGATCCAGGAGTTCAATATCCGCAAGCTCCAGATGGAAAAGGACTATCAGGATGCAAAGAA
Source organism: uncultured Prevotellaceae bacterium (assembly GCA_947168045.1). Lineage (GTDB taxonomy): Bacteria > Bacteroidota > Bacteroidia > Bacteroidales > Bacteroidaceae > Prevotella. Next base: position 32,431 of record CAMVKN010000003.1, on the reverse strand, counting down.
GGCGCTGAACGATAAGGAGGTCGAAATCGAGAAAGTGAAATACGAGGCCATCGCTGGCCTGATGGGTGGCCTGTCACAAGTGGCCGAGGCCTTCGGTGAAGAGAACGAGGGGCTGGCTAAGATGGCAAAGGTGCTGGCGCTGGGCGAGATTGCTGTCAATACTGGTAAGGCTATTGCCGCAGGTGTGGCACAGGCCCAGAGCGTGCCCTATCCGGCCAACCTTGCCGCCATCGCTACTACGGTGGCCACGGTGCTGGCGAATGTGGCTACTGCCATAAAGACCGTGAAGAGTGCCAAGTTTGCTGAAGGTGGTGCCGTTGATGTCGACGGTGGCTCTGTGAATGGGCCGGGAACTGCGACGAGCGACAGCATCCCTGCCAGACTGAGTAAGGGTGAGAGTGTTCTGACAGCAGCCGCGACATCGATGTTTGCGCCGGCCCTGTCCGCTTTTAATCAGATTGGTGGGGGGGTGCCTATCACGGTGCAGAACAGCGGCATACAGACGGGTGAAGAGTTTTTGGCGAATGCCGTAGCGAGAGGCATGGCTATGGCTCCGGCCCCGACCGTATCTGTGGAAGAGATTAACAAGGTGAGCGACCGACTGGATTCTATCAACAAACTAAATGTCATTGAGTGATGAACGTATATGAGTATCTGAAGACTGGCGAGAGCATCTTGAAGGTGCTGGCTGCCAACAAGGTCGATGCCCGATATGTGAGGTATCTCGAACTATTTGAAGAGTTCAAGCGACTGGAGGCAGAAGGGCACAAGAAAGAATATATCGTCTACTATCTCATGCAGGAGTATGACGTTGGCCGGGCTACCGTCTACCGTGTCATAAGCGAGATGGATAGGCCGATGAAGGTTTGACATAATTACCAGTATTTTAGTTACGAAAGATGGGCGTGGGGCTGTGAAGTTCTGCGCCCATCGCTTTTCTGTATCATTGAGAGAGACACGAAAAGAATGAGTAAATAAACGGTTTCTTGAAAAATTTCAATATCTTTGCGGACGTTTATAAACAAATTCTTTATGGCTACTCTAAAAATCTACAATGACATCCAGACTGAGAATGAGAAGAGTGTCGCCCGCTTTTGGGGTGATGCCGAGGGTGTCTGCTTCAAGGATATAGACGAATTTGTCAGCCAGATGGATGCTGACGATAACAGCATCGAGATTCGTCTGCATTGTGATGGTGGCTCGTGCATCGAGGGCTGGGCTATCTATGACCGTCTGCGTGCTACTGGCAAAGAGATTACCGCTATTGTTGAGGGCAATGCCGCATCGATGGCAACTGTTATCCTGATGGCTGCACCGAAGGAGCGTAGAAAGGCATACCAGAGCGCTCAGATCTGTTGTCACAACCCTTGGGTGCCCGGCTGGGCGCTCGATGGTGCTATGACTGCCGATGACTTGCAGAAGGCTGCCGATGACCTGAGAGCGCAACAGGAAAAGATTCTGAATCTGTATGTGGAGCGTTGCGGCTGTGACCGTGAGGCCATGCAAGCCCTGATGGACGAAGATAAGTATATCGACGTTGAGAGGGCCAAGGAGCTGGGCATAATTGGAGAAATAATCGCACCTGCATCTGCAAAGAAGGGTGCCAATAATAACTCAAACAATAAAACAATGGCTAAAGAAAAAGACGAAACGAAAGTGGAGGTCAAGGCATCTCTGCTTGACCGTGCGCTGGCGAAGCTGGGTCTGAAGACTATCGACGAGCTGGCGAAGGGAATGGATTTGTCGACGGCTGACGGTGGCACGTTGACGATCGAGCGTGAAGATGGTGAGCCGCAGGTTGGCGACAAGGCCAGCCCCGACGGAGAGCACAAGATGCCGGACGGCTCCACTATTGTGGTGGCTGATGGCGTCATCACCGAGATTAAGCCAGCCGAAGAGGAAGACCCAGATGGCGATGACGAGAAGGATGCCAAGATTGCAAACTTAGAGGCACAGGTGGCCGAGTTGCAGACGAAGCTCGCCGATGCCCAGGCAAAGGCCAAGACTACTGACGAGCTGCGCATCCTGAACGCTGTCAAGATTGCTGGTGGCGAGAAAGCTCTTGCCAAGTTATCTTCGACCTACAAGCCCGCTGGCCGTAAGGTAGAGGGTGGACGTGCTGCCGAGAAGGCAGAAGATGGAGAGGTGTCGCCCATGCGTGCTGAGATTGATGCCCGCCGCAATGGCACCTACAAGAAAGAAAGTAAGTAACGAACTAAATCCAGAGAAAGAAAATGGCATGGTTTGAAAACATTTCGGTCAACCCCAAGGATGTGACCGACCTCAAAGAGCTTATCCCTTTGAGCATCGACCAGGATGAGGACTTCCAGAAGTTCGTCAACCTGAAAAAAGTGAAGAATGGCGACCCCGTGGCCTTCATTGGCAGCGGTGATGATGTAGGTATCGCCGGAAGTGGCTGTGACCCTGTTTATCAGGAGTATGGCATTGCCAACTCCCAGAAGCGTTGGGTGCTGGGCGACTGGCAGATTCCTCTGAAAATCTGTTACGAATCGTTGAAAAATACGATTGCCGAGTACACTCTAAAAACTGGCACCGACATTGGCGACCTGACCAGCACCGAGTTTATGTCTTACATCCTGCGTCCTGAACTGGAGCGTCAGATGAAGAGAATGATTTGGCGTTTTGGCTGGTTTGGTGACACGGCGGCCAAGAATATCGCACAGGGTGGTATCCTGACTGACGATGAGAAGGTCAAGAAAGAGCTGTTCACCACCTGTGATGGCCTGTTCAAGCGCATCTTCGCTCAGTGTACTTCGAACAGCAAGCAGCTGACTGCTATTGCCGCCAACAACGAGGCTACTTTTGCCGCCCAGCGTGCTGCTATGTTGACGGAAGGTGTGGCCACAAATCTGCTCGATATGATGCTGATGGATGCTGACAGCCGTATCACCAGCGATCCGAGTGCTTGCATCGTGATGACAAAGCTGATGGCCGACTGTCTGACCTACGACATCAAGAATCGTTTCAAGATTATTATGCCGTGGGAAACGATTTTCAACGGCCTCGATGTCGCCAACTACAATGGCGTGAAGATTGTGCGTGTCTCTATTTGGGACAGAATGATTCAGGCTTACGAGCATATAGAGACCGAAGCATCCGGCCAGACTCCTGCTCAGAACAAGCCTAACAAGCCCTTCCGTATGGTGTATGCCAACCTCAATTCGCAGCTGCAGGTGGCTACAGAATCGGGTGGCCTGCTCGAAGACCTCGACATCTGGTTTGACAAGAAGGAGCGCCGGAACTATATCTACGCCACGGGCAAGCTGGGCACCCAGATTCTCGAGGATGATATGTTCCACGCCGCATATTAACCCATTAAATGATTACGACCATGAGTAAATGTGATTCAATGATCGCTATGGACATCGCAGAAAACTGCGAGAATCCTATCGTGAGAGGCTTGGAGCCTGATGGCGTTATCATCAACCGCTACGACGTCGACTTTGCTAACTGCAAGTTCGACGAGACAGCAAAGAACATCCTGAAGCAGCTCATCCTGAAGTCGGGAAAGAAGGGCTTCGCTGTTGTGCAGATGGGCAAAACCCCGTTTACTGGTGCAGCCAGCAACATGGAGGTGGGCACATACCGCAACACTTGGACGCACGAGATTCCCATTGCCGTGCTTGACAATGGACCGGAGGTCTGCGAGATGGTCATCGATGGACTGGCCAACGGTACGTTTGTGCTGGTGCTGCGTAACAAGCACAAGGGCGCCAATGGCAAGGCTGAGTTCCAGGTGTATGGCTACTATCAGGGCTTGACCTGTTCCGCTGGTGCTAACGAGAAGTACAGCGAAGAGACTGATGGCGGCTGGCTGATGACCCTGCAGGAGCAGAAGTCGCCGAAGTCGGCCCTGTTCCTGTTCAATACTGATGCCACCACCACGGCTACTGCCTATGAAGCTCTGAAGACCGAAGCTAACAATGGCTAAGTGATGGAGCTGGCAGAAGTATCTAAAATTATCGAAGAGCTGAAGGGTCGTTTTGATGCGCCCTTCAGCTCACACGATAAAAGCACGATAGAGAGACTTTATTACGAAGTGACTGGTAAAACATTCAAGCCGACATCGTGCCAGCAGTGTTACCATGATGCACTCGTAGAGATTATTTACTACCTAAAAAAAAACGGAAAAATGGCAGAAAAAAGTAATTTTAGACTGAAAGCTGGGGCGATTATTCAAAGCCCTGTGTTTGACGGTGGGAAGATATATGTCAACGAGAACCTGACCGATGAAGTGGCCATGCGCTACCTTGCCAAGTTCCCGGGGCAGGTTGTGCTGTTCCAGAAATTGCCCGATGGGTACAAGGTGGGCGACCTGCCGAAGCCTGAGAAGCCTACGCTGGAAGAGGCCCAGGAGCTTTTGAAAAAGGCCGAGGTGTCTGTGAAGGGTGCCACTACGAAGGTAGAGAACATCCGCAAGAATGTGCAGGCTGCCGAGACCCCTGAGAAGAAAGCAAAGGCTGAGAAGGCGTTGGAGAAAACCGAGAAGGCACTGGAGAAGGCCAGAAAGAATTTCGACGAGGTGTCTGCCTTGGTTGAAGAGCTGACGGCCGAGAGCGAAGAGGAATAACCAAAGAACGTTTTGAGTTATGGAAGTTAAGACCGCGAGAAAGCCGAATAAGCGTGTCGAGATAAACTATGACCAGCGATTCAAGATGCAGTCGTATGGCAAGGATAATCTGTACCCACAGAATCTGATGGCCATCACAGGAGCATCGGGAACCGCTGGCCTCTGTCTGTCTCGATATGAAAAGTTCGTTGAGGGCTACGGCTTCGCAAACGAGGCGCTGGCCGATTTTATTGTCAATAGGGGTGGAGATACTACCGATGACATTTTGAAGCGTGTAGCGGGCGACCTGACGCGCTTTGGCGGCCTTGCTCTGCACCTCAATTATAACGTGCTGGGTCAGATTACTGAGGTCAACCACATTCCCTTTGAGCAATGCAGGCTTGAAGAGGCTGACGATGCCGGATATGTGGCCCATATCCTGACACATCCTGACTGGAAGGGCGAGGTGACGAAGAACGGAAAGAGGCAGCAGCTCAATGAGAAGTTCATCACCCGCTTCGACGTGTTCAACCCCGACCCTGCCGTGGTGATGTCACAGATTGAGAAGGTGGGAGGTATAAGCAACTACAATGGGCAGGTGCTATGGCTGTCGATGGATGGTGCTTTTATCTATCCCACGCCCATTTATGATGCTGCCATTACTGACATCTCGACCGATGAAGGATTGGGCAATATCAAGTACAGGAACACGCGCAATAATTTCCTCGTTGCCTGTATGCTGGTAGCCAAGAAGGGCGCACCGCGCATGAACGAGAGGGGCGAGGAAGAGGAACGGCAGATGATTAGCGATGAAGATTTGAAAGAGTTCCAGGGCGACACGAAGGGCAGCAAGATTCTCTATGTGGAGCTGGAGAATGACGAGGACGAGCCGAAGGTGGTGCAGTTCCCTGTCAGGAACTACGATAAAGACTTTACCGTTACCGATGCCAGCGTTATCGAGCGCATATATGCTCAGTTCCACCAAGAGCTGTTCTACGCCATCCGCATTGGAAAGCTGGGATTCAGCGGTCAGGTGATGACTGAGGCATACGAATACTATGCCGGAGAGGTGACCAATGAGCAAAGATTCATTGAGAGAGCCTTCGATAAGGTGTTCCAGTACTGGCACGAGCCGAATGTGCTGTTTGGTGACTTTACCATCCAGCCCCTGAAATATATCACTACACAACCAACCACGCAGACGAATGGAGAATAAGCATATTTTGACCGTGAGCGAGTTCAAGGAGCTGGCCCGGCCTACCTCTAAGCACATCGACGAGAGCGAGGTGAGCACCTTCATACGAGAGTGTGAGGATATGCACATTATCCCGGCTGTGGGGCTTGATACTTTCGAGGAACTGACCGCCGAAGAGGTGGCCGATGACAGAAAGATTCTGCTCGATGGTGGTGTGTGGACTGATAAATGCGGAAAGAGGCAGAAATGCAGCGGCCTGAAGATGGCGCTGGCCTATTTCGTCTACGGAAAGATGATGATGGCCGACGGTGTTATTGTCACACGCACTGGACTGATGCAGCATAACGATGACTATGCCAGCCGCACGGACGATAAGAACCGTGTCCGCAGATACAATGACGTTATGAATGTGGCCGAATCCTATCTCGATGGCTGTCTGAGCTACTGGAAGAGCATCAAGGGGGATGGGGTGAAGCCTGTTCGTGGCTCACGGGTGCATATTCACGCAATAGGAGATTAACAATGTACGACATTAACCAACTGAAAAGAAGGGCCGAAGAGATAAGGCTGGCAACACTGGTGGGAGAGAATACCGCCGAGCGTGTTGGCAGCTTACTCTATGATATGCTCGACTATCTGCTGGGGGGTGTCGATGAGCGTTTCCTGAGTAGGCTCAACCCTGACCAGGCATTAGGGCTTATCAAGCTGCTTGCAGGTGCTGAGTTCGGGCAGTTCCAACCGTCATCCATTGGTGGCGTTGGCCGTGGTGGGCGAATAGGTGCTGATGGTGCTGCAGAATTGAGGTCGCTCGTATTGCGTGAGGGCTTGGAAGCTCCAGAGTATCGCTTCAACAGAATATCCATCACCGTAGGCAATAGATGGCGGGCCCCAGGCGGCGGAATCATCGAAGAGGTGATACCTGACAAGGATGCGCAGGGGAACGAGCTGCCTACGGGAATTATCGAGCTTCATCTTGAAGAGGGCGAGATTGGCAAGGTGGCCTATGATGACATCTGCCACGGCATCTACCATGACGGGATGGACTTTAGCAATAACGATGATGTGGACTACGACGATAGCAAGGGCAATTTCCGCTTTGCCGGATTCTTCACAAGCTATTTCCGCATCACCGAAATGCTGAATGGCAGTCTGAATAATGGTCGATTCCGCTATGCCCTTCGTAACGATGACGAGTGGAAGGCAGAGCATCATCCCTGCCGATTCATGCACTTTGTCTGCTATGGCAATTTTAGCAACAAGGATAGGCAGACGAGCCGCTATTCTGCTCTGACCTACGAGCGATTCTTGGAGGGTGTCAACACTTGGACGTTTACGGCTGTCAATGTAGCTGCCCAGTTTGGCGATCTGAGCAACCTGAAAGCACTCGGCCTGAATATGGACGGGTACAGCGCATATCTGAAAAACATCTACATGACGGGCACCATCCAGGAGATTGACGTGTTGCCCAGGATGGATGTAAAAGACAGCGGTGACGGATTCCTCGCCTATGGTGAGAGCTGCACCGTGACCTGCACGATATTGCGCGGATGGAAGGATATAACGGACACGGTGACACGATGGAAGGTTGAGCGCGACACTGGCTCACCAGCCGACGATGCTGTTTGGAACAATAGTGCAAAGGCCCAGAACTTCGACGGAACGCTGGTGATAAGCTACACCGAGGACGAGAATGACCTGAGTAAAACAAACCGGGTGCTGAGTACCCTGTTTATGTTCACCGCCTATGGTGAGTATGACGAGGAACTGGCAAAAGGAACAACAACGATTTAACGATATGGAGATTACAAGACATCGAATAAGAGTGGACTATGCTCCACTGAATGTGGCCGTGGCTGTGAGGTGCTTCACTCCCAATAGCCCGATGGCGCAGTCATTCACGGCCAAGACTGGCTCGTATGAGCCGAACAGGATGCTGACACCGACCGTCATATTGCCGGAGGTCACTCTGAACGCCACCGATGGCAGCCTGTCCTCACCCTATGGCAATGCCCTGCTGGGCGATATGCAGTGGCTGGTGAATGGTGTCGACATCACGACGTTGGTAGATGCCGCATCGGAAGAGGCGCAATACAAGTGGCAGGGCAACTATGAGATTCTGACCGTTGGCTCTATGAGGGGGGCGCTGCAGCTGAGCAGAAACGTACGTGTCAGCGAGACATTCTCTTTGGTGTTCAAGGCCAAGGTGTATGACAACAGACTGGGTGTGACTATCCCCATCGAGACCGACCCCGTGACCCTGAAGACAACGGATAAGGCCGAGGATGGCTTCAGCCTGTCTATTTCCGAGGACACGCTGATAAGGTACAACCCATTCAAAGACAAGCTATTCCTGTACGAGTATAAGGTGGCTCATGGTCAGGTGGTGGCCAGCAGCAGTGCCGAGAATGCAGCAAAGGACGAAAACGCATACCTTCGCCGGATTCCTGTCTCGCTGTTCCAGGGCAAGGAGCTGTTCGATAGTGCCTATACCCTGAAGCTCTACGAAATGAATAGCTTTTCTGAAACGGAGCTTACCACCACCGAACAGGACAATGAGCTGGTAGAGATTGCCCAAGACCATCTCACGCTCGACTTGCGGATGGTGACAAAGGCTGACTATATGCTGAAGGCATTCGTGAACAATGTCAACGTGGCGCAGATAGAGTTCAGTGTCAGCCGTATCTATCCAGACTACAGGATAAGATGCACGAATGGCACAGGCATCGCGCCCACAGATAAAGAACGCTACGACAAAGCTATGGTCGATTGTGACGGCAATATCGTAGAGTGCCCTGAGAGCATTATCAAGATGATTTGGAAAACGGACACGGCAGCTCTTACGGGCGTAGTGCATAATGAGGGCGCCGAGACCCTGTATAAGCTCGAGACTACTGGCATCGGCTGGGATGCTGATAACAGCTGGATTGATGAGTATGTCGAGCCTGAACACAAGAAGGCTCACGAGGTAGCTCTGAATGAAGATGGGCTTATCTTTGAGGACGAGAATGGCGATACGCTGATTTTTAACTGAGCTATGAGGTATATTATTGCAGACAAGACAGCAGCGGTAGATGTTGGCATCCCTATGATTGGGCACAAGACCAATGGGGGCCAGATACTGCTCAACGAGAAAGAGGTGGCTGGCAACCCTACGCTGAAGGGGTCGCTCACAAAGAGGGCGAAGGCCATCCAAGGAACGGTCTACAGCGAGGCCGAAGTAATGAACATTATTAAAGCAGATCCCAAATGGCGGTAAAGAATTACAGTGCGCAGGGTAGCATAACTATCAAGCGTCTGCGCACGGGAGATAATCTGTTTATCTCTTTCGACAACAATGGCATTCCCTTGTATCAGGGAGTGAACACAGACACCACCCCGGCTACCGTCACCCCTGACTGGAGCCAGGCAGCCAACCAGCCGATGCTCACTCCGAAGGTGACATCTGCCCGTAACGCCATGATAGAGCTTTCTCAGCACGAATGGGATTATAACGGTGTGGCCTTGGTGTTCAATGGTGCTGCCCTGACTGGTGGCTTCACGAAGGATAGCACGGGCAAGTTTGCTATGAATGCAACCACTGGAGCGCTGAAGATTATCGATAACCTGGCAAGCGCAGCCAACTATGCCAATGACCAGCTCGACTACAGATGTTTGGCCACGGTGGATGGTGTACAGTACAGGCTTTCGAAGAGCGCAGACATCTTCATTCAGAAGGTAGGTGCTACCAGTTATATCGGCTTGATTACGGCGACCACCGAGACCCTGACGGCTTCTGTGGAGAACACCACGCTGAAGACAGATCTGAAGCTGGCCGGGAATACCGTTGCAAGCTGGTATACGAAATGGTATAAGGGCAACCTCGATACACCTTGGACTGAGAAGAACGGCCAGAACACCATCACCGTGGGCCGGGCTGATGTGAATGGCACGGTGCTGTTCATCGCTGAGTTCTATCTGTCGGCTGCTGATGCTACAAGTGGCGCAGACCCTGTTTTCCGTGCTGGCATCCGCATTATGGATGCTACCGATGACTTTCAGATTGTGTATGCCATCACCTCTGCCAACAAGACCGTAGACACGAACAAGCCTGTGGTGGTGACTGGTCAGGTGGTGAACATGCGCACGAATACCGTTGTGAATATCGATGGCACGTGGAAAACGTATGTGATGGATAAGAACACATGGCAGCCGACCCAGACCGTGAACAGCAATACGGTGACGGTGACTACTGCCGACACAGACACCGATGCCGGACAGAATGACGTTGAGGTGACTGGCAATGTGACTTGGACTGAATAACAACCAATAAAATTTTGAATTATGTCAGGAAGAACGAATTTAGGTGCAGCGCCTACTACTGACGGGATGACCCGCAGTAACAGCGTGCTTGTTGAGATTGGTGGCTCTGTGAGGCGCATCTCTCTTGAAAAGTTTATGGAGGCCATCCAGACGGGTGCTCTGCAGTTGCGTCAGTATGCTTGGGGCGTACCCCTGAAGCAGTCGCAAAGTTCGCCCGCGTGGGGCCGTGTTGGCAATCTCGACATGTGGGCTGAGTTTAAGGAGCAGCTGGGCGACTACCTTCTTACGAATGAGGGTAAGATGGCCAAGCTGAGTAAGACGAGCAGGGCATATTATGCTGATGGCACGGTGGTCGACGAGACGAAGGGCCATATCGTGTTCAGCGGCCCACGTCTTTACTATCTCGTAAAGAATGACCCCGTGTCGAACATCCCATATCTGTGGGGCAGCAGCCTGCCCATTGGCGGTGACTATATCGAGCGGCCTGTCATCGGTGCTTTCAAGGGCTATAGCCTGAGCGGCAAGCTGGTGTCTCGCTCCAACTACTCGCCGACGGTGAGTAAGACCATCACCGAGTTCCACAATTTGGCAAAGGCCAATGGTGCTGGATTCGGCCTGACGAACTACGATCATCGCCGCTACTTAATGATGATTAACCTCTTTGAGTTTGGCAATCCGAATGTGCAGCTGAACGTGGGCAATGGTATGTGTGGCGATACGTCTGTCTCTGACCTCTACGTTGAAGCAAACAAGCTGAAGACTGGAGCGACGAATGCGCTGGGCGATGCCTGTGGAAAGATTGACATATCGATTGCCAATGCCAGCGGTGTTGCTGCATCCAACGCTTGCCGCGTGAATTTCTTCGGTATCGAGGACTTGTGGGGCTGGGATTGGGAAATGACCCAGGGCATGTATTTTGGCAATTCTGCCAATGCCTCACAGGATGGCTCTGAGGTGTTCATCTACGAGGGCAACAGACTGCCGACGAGTGCCGAGCTTACTACCCATCCGAATGGTGACTATCGCCAACTCACGCGCCTGACTACTGGCTCAGGTGTGTATGTGCAAGAGATGTTGCTGGGCGAGAAGTTTGATTTGATTCCGAAGAAAACTGGCGGCGGCTCTAATTCCTATTGGACGGATGGCTGGTGGGGCAACGCCACAGGGCAGTTGCTGCTGTGGGGCGGTGCTGCGAATTTCGGTGCGCGCTGCGGTCTCGCTTGCGTCTGCTCGGCTTACGCCTTCTCGCATACGAGCGCGGACTCCGGCGCTCGGCTTGCTTATTATGGCGACATCCAGTTTGTCAATGGAGCCGAGATATGATGGTAGCCTATCCCGCCCGAACGTAGTGAGGGCTTGACACGATTTTCTGAAAATGCAATATGAAGGTAGCGGAAAACAATAGTTGCTGCTGTGGGGCGGTAATGCGAATAACGGTGCGAACTGCGGTCTCGCTTACGTCAACTCGAATAACGCCTTCTCGAATACGAACGCGAACTACGGCGCTCGGCTAACTTAATTCAATGGGTAGAAATACCCAGTTTTCCAAGCCTTGGCGGTTATGGATTGACTGCCAAAACATATATGCGGAAAGGTCACTTTCTTTTGCGGGTGACAAGCGATGCAAGTAATGAAGATGAACGCTTCGGGCAAATAAAATAAGCAAAGGACGAAAACGATGACGAAAAAGGTTAAGAACCTGATAGACAAGATTGCATCAAGGGAAATCTTGGAGAGAGCTGCCACGGATGCCTACGACGCGCTGGACGATAAAAATATATGGTACGCAAAGAAGTTTGTCCGGGAGAGGGCAAAGAGTATCGATGCCGTCCAGAATATGATTCTGCTGGGCTACTACCCGACGAAGGAATATGTGCCGCGCATCCACCATGCTGTGGATAAAGACAGGGAGATTTTTCCGCTGCACTTCGACCCGTGGTCTATTCTGTTCCACGCAGTCAAGATAGTATTGGAGCCAATCGTTGAGAAGAGGCTGATATACGACAGCAGCGCAGGCCGGAGAAAGAAGGGCCAAACCTTCGGAGCATTGAGGACAAAGATGTTTGTCAGGAGATATGCAAAGAAGTACCCGTATTTCTGCAAGTCTGACCTGAGAAAGTTCTACCAGTCCATCCCGCACAAGCTGGTCATCGATACCCTGAGAGAGTTCATAGACGATGAGCTGTTCATAAACTTGATTCAGGAAACGATGCTCGACTATGAGAGCGGTATTCTGCCGATCCTGAAGGAAGAGCACGAAAAGAAGGTGGCAAGCTGCTCATGGGCTGCCGATAGTGAGCCGATGGAGTTTGAGGGTGGCCGTGGTGTGACGATAGGCAGCTGCATCAGCCAGATAATAGGCAATTTGGTGCTGGCTCGTATCGACAGGGTGATGAAGGAACGGCACAGGGTTAAGTGCTATCACCGCCACTGCGATGACATACTGATGATGGCCAAGACGAAAGAAGAGGCTGCCGCCTTGCTGACTATCCTCGACGAGGAAATGAACAAGATGGGGCTGGTGGTGAAGGCAAGCAGCTTCTTTGGCTACCTGAAGGACGAAAAGGGCAAGGTCAATGGACGTGCTATCGACTACGTGGGCTACGTCTTTACGCGCCACAATATGAGGATGCGTAAGAGAACGAAGAAAAGAGCTGCCAGGGCATTCCACAGGGTGAAGAGCTGCAAGCGCAGACGCGAGCTGATTGCCGCTTACTGGGGCATAGCCAAATGGGGCAAGTGCAAGAATCTATGGAGAGTAATTACAAAAACGAATAATATGAGTTTTGCAGAAATTGGAATTAAGACAGAGCCGGTGAGCCGTGATGACAACGGCAAGCGCATATTCAATGTGCAAGAGGAATCGGCAAAGAGAATGATAGGCCGCGATATAGTCATCTATGACTTCGAGGACGGTCTTGTTATCAAAGGCAAGCCGGGCAGGTGTGCTATCCTGTTCCGCGAGGCTGCCGATGGTGAGGATGTGCGCAAGAAATTCATTCTGAGCGCCAAACGAGTGATTGATAAGCTCCAGCGTGCGCGGCTGGCTGAGCAGGGAGGCCAGCAAGGGGTGTTCCCACGGCCGACGAAGCTGATTCGCGTGGAGCTGAACAATGGCATGACAACTTACGATTTGGAATAACTTAAAATTCAGAAAGCTATGAAAGTAACGATGACCCCTGAGACAGGTGCGCCGATGGGCGACCTGAAGATAGTGAATGAAGGTAACGTTTTGCGCCTGTTCTTTGACTGGCAGAGTGTCGAACCTATTGAGCCGGATGATGCCGTGGCGTTCACCTGCGAGAATATCGATGTGGTGGGTGCCCGTGACTACGGATCTGTTGTCAGCGCCATTGTTAACGGCCGCTACAGTCCTGATGATGTGCAGGCTATTCTCGCCAACTATGAGCTGGCCAAGGATGCTGAGAGCGACATCAGCGACGAGAAGAGGGCCGAGTATATCGAGGACTATGCTGCATTCCAGGCGTGGCGTGCTCATGCCAAGGAGGTGGCCGCAAATGTACTGGTACAGATAAAGGCTTAACGCTATGGTGACATTTAGCGCACAAGGTCATATCACCATCACCCGCCAGAGGAACGGGAAGAACGGCACGGATGGCAAATCGTCTGTGGTGCTCGTCCTGACCAATGACAACGATGAGATAATGACCGATGAAGATGGAAACGTCACGGGTGCATATCCCACCACGCAGGGCTTGCTCTATGATGGTGGGGTGCCCGTGGCGGCATCCGCTGTGGTTTGGAGCGTGGTAGGTACGAATTGCACGGCCACGATTGATGCTAACGGAAATGTCACGACGTCTGCCCTGACTGGTGGCTCTACCGTCACAAAGGGAGTGGTGAGAGTAACGGGCCGATACAATGGCCATGACTACTACAAGGATTTTACTTTTCACAAGACCTTTGGCGCACCGCATTGCTGGCTTGACCTGTCGAGTGTTACGATAGTGCGCAACCCCAATACTGGAGCACTGACATCCAGCTCGATAACCTTCAGGGCTTACCGCCGTTTTAATGGTGTGACCACGGAGCTGAACAGAGCAGCAGCGAAAGGGCATATCGTTATTGGTGGTGCGACGAATGCACCTGTATATTCGGGAGAATCTATCGCCACGGCCAACATCCTGAATGGCCTTGACATCGCATCAGCCCCAGCCGTGATTAAGGTCGAGCTTTATAGTGGCATCCTGCATACTGCTGCATCGAAATGGCTTGATGGGCAAGATATAACTTTCTTTGAGAGCGGGAGGAACGGAGATAATGGCACAAGCCCTTATCTGTTCGATCTGACCAATGACAATAGCAAGGTCAACTGTAATGCTGCAGGGAATGTGATAGGCTCTTTCGAGAGTACGAAGGCCCAGCTGTATCTCGGTGCGCAGGATATAAGGTCGGCATCGAATGTGATAGTGTCTGACGCTGATGGTATAGACTATGACTTCGTGGCAGAGACAGGTGTGGTCACTCCGAAGCTGCCGATGACTAAGGATGTGGCCAGCATCACACTACGGGCGATACCTGTGCAGGGTGTGACCTTGGAAAAGGTGTACACGATATCTAAAAATAAGCCGGGAGAGGCCGGAACACCTGCAACATCGTATTCTCTTATTCCTTCCATCGATGTGGTGCGAAAGAATCACGATGGTACGCTGATAGACACTGTTATGGCCTTTTCGATAAAGAGAGTTATCGGTGCAGCGGCCACTATTCTGAGTACAAAGGCAGAAGTGATGAATGTCGGCTATATCTGTGCGAATGGCACAAGAATAAACAACATGCTTTCTGATATTGATGCGTTCAGGATAAACACAGCAGACTACTATACCAATGATGATGCCGTGGAGTTCACGCTGGAGATAAACGGCACCGTGCATGACATCGAAAAGGTGGGAAGCGTCTACTATGGCGCAGATGGTACGAGCTTTGAGGCGAAAGGTAGTGCTGAGAGCCATTTCGATTCCGCAAGTGCCTATTGGGCAGCAACGAAGACAAATGGTAAGTATTATTTGGTCGATAATCCTGTCACAGAGAGCGAGCCTTACGGTGCTTTATTGATGATGCCAACAGCAAGAGGTGACTCATACAACTACTGCGACGATGGCGATGCCTATACGACGGCAGATAAGCATCTGTGGGTCAAGTCAGGCGGTGCATGGATAGACATGGGAGAAATACAAGGCCCGAAGGGTGACAAAGGCGATAAGGGTGACAAAGGCGATAAGGGTGACAAAGGCGACCAAGGCAATCAGGGGCCGAAAGGAGATTTAGGCCCAGGCTTATATCCTGCAGGCCCATGGGATGCTTCTAAGCGGTTCGATAAGGTAGGCCCGCTTTGTCCGATGGTAATATACAACAATGAATATTACTATCTCGACCCCAGCGTATTGAGTAGCCTTGGAATAACACCGGGGACAGGACATTGGAACAAGATGTCGAAGTTCGTGGCAATGTTAGTTGAGCTGATGATGGCCGACTTTGGAAAGATTGCCGCAGCTGTATTCTGTGGTGACTTTCAGTTTAGCCAATATGGCACGAAAAACGGAGTGAAGAACAACACAGACTATCAGTATTTCACGCCGAGCGACCCAGATAATGAGGCAGATGCCTCGAAATTCGCCCCGAACCTGTATATCAATTTCCTGACTGGTGCCATGCGACTGGCTGCTGGTAAGGCAAAGTTCAATGCCGATGGTAGTGGCTATCTTGCTGGGACGAATCTTGTGTGGGATGCTAACGGAAATATCACAGTGACAGGAACTATCAACGCTACTGCTGGCCAGTTCGGAGACATGAAGCTGGAAAACGGTCGCTTCAGATCTACGAAAAGCGATGGCCGTTTAGAGTTCGGTCAACTGGGAGATTCCTACACCTTCATCACGACGGAGAAAAACAAGCTGGGAGCGTCAGCGAACATCTATGTGATGAATTATGAAGGCGGCTATGGAATAGTGACCACATCGACGGGAGCTGCGGCATTGTGGGCCATTGGCAGGTCGATATTCTCAGGAGAGATTCAGGTGAGCGGGCTGGCAAAGCTGAATGGTGGTACAAGACATGTGGCGCAATCGTACAGCGGTGACGGGCAGACGATAGGAGCGAATGTCAGTCATGCTATATGGGCAAGCACCACCTATGGCCAAAGCATCAAACTGCCGGATGTGTCATCGGATAATGGTGCCAGAACACTGACTATCACCAAGACGAATCGAGATAATCTCTGTTATATCAAAGTGCAGGGGTCGGATAGGATACACTTGGGGAATAACTTGAACCTGACGCAAATTACAATATCGGATAGGTCATCGGTGACGTTGATGTTTGCGAATGGTGTTTGGTACGTGACGAACTATATCGGCTCTGTTAATGCTTAACAACAAAAGGAAGAATGACTATGAAAGAAGTTTTTGAAGGGCTTGGCTTGATGTATATGCTGAGCGTAATTGTGATGATTGCTGTCATTGTTGCTATGGCGGTAGATTTTGTTAGTGGCTGGCGTAAGGCGAAGATTCGAGGTGATGACCATACGAGCTATGCCGCCAGCCGTACCCTGACAAAGTTCCTCATTTACGAGGGTATGCTGATTATTGGTGTGTGCATGGACACGATGGTGCATTTCGCATGGTCGATGTTCATGGAAAGCTCCTATTCTGTTCCGCTGCTGACCATCGCCATTGGTGTGGTGCTGTGTATCGTTGAGGGGTGGAGCGTTAAGGAGAAAGCCGAAGATAAGGCACGGAAGCGTATCGACGAGGCTGCCGTGGCCTTGGCGAAGGTGCTGGATAAAGAGACGGTGCTGGAACTGCTCAGATCACAGATGAAAGACAAGGTGAGTGGTGGTGCCGTTGCTGAGAGTGAAAGAACATTACTTAACCAAGACAATTTCTGATATGGCAAAATGCGAGATTCTGAAGCCGTTCATCCGCAGCTGGGAGGGTGGCTTTGCAAATATTCCCTTCGATAAGGGAGGCCCGACAAAGTGGGGTGTGACCATTGGCACGTTCCGCTCTGTCTATGGCAAGAGTAAGACGGTCGATGACCTGAAGGCAATGACCGAAGAGCAATGGATGCACATCTACAAAGTCTATTTTTGGGATAGATGGAGAGCAGACGAGATAGAGTGCCAGGCATTGGCCAATATCCTTGTCGATTGGGTGTGGGCCAGTGGTGCTCCAGGAGTGCGCAACGTTCAAAGGATGCTGGGCGTGAAGGTCGATGGCGTGGTAGGCCCGAAGACCCTTGCAGCCCTGAATGGGTGGTCGAGGGGCAGCCGTGACCTCTTCGACAAGATAAAGCTGATTCGCACGGCCTTCATCAACTCTATAGCTGTGGGCACTCAGGCCCGCTTCAAGAAGGGCTGGTCGAGAAGGCTGGGAGCTATCCAGTACAACCAGCTTGTGTGCAATGGTGGTTCAATTATAAAATTCTGAGCTATGACCGACAAAGAGTATTACGATAAGGTATGGCAGCAATGCTGCAATAAGGTGCTGGCCTTGCTGGTTGCGATGGTCGCCTTTGGATGGCTGATGATGCTGGCAGGGTGCAAGTCTAAGGAGAGCATCGTGCAGGCCCAAATCATCCACGACAGCGTTTTTGTTGCCCGTGATAGTGTAGTTTATAGGCTCGTCAAAGATTCGGTCGTAGAACGGCAGCAAACGACCTCTACGGCGAATGGTGACACCATCTATATTGACAGGCTGAGAGAGGTCGAGCGTTGGAAGATACGGACAGACACCATCCGACTGGTGCAATACCTGAAGGAAAAGAGCGACAGCACCAGGCATGATGAGGTGGTAAGAACTGAGCAGCGGCAGAATATATGGAAGCATCCTAATGTGCCGTGGGGCTGGCTGGTGGCCGGAATCCTTGCCGCTATCCTATATGTCAGAATAAAACGTAATTAGTGTGCATTTTTCCTATTTTATTGCGGTAGTGTGGTGTCGGGAGATACTGCACTACTTATTTTTGTCGGTTTTGGTCATTACGGTGTTTTATTCCGTTGGGTGGGTAGTTACAGGGTCGGCCAGGTTGTCGAGGATTGTGCGGATTGCATCGTCCGCGTGCTTGCGCATTATCTTCAGATAGTTAAAGATTGGGCGGTTACGCTTGACTGACTGGCCGATGCAATATTCCAGCACCTCCAGAGTGATGCCAAGGTCGAATCCATGCTGAACGAATGACTTGCGGGCGGTGTACCAGCACACCTTCTGATAGTCTTGGATGCCCACGGCCTTGGCTATGATTTTCAGGTGGTGGTTTATCTTGTTCTGCAGTATAGAATATTCGAGATCGATATTGAATGAGAGCCGGCCGTTCTTTTGGTCGATGTATTTCTGAATGATGGCCAGTGCCTCGGGTTGGATGGTGAGCGATATGCGCTTGTCGCCCTGTTTGGTGTTCCGCGATTTGTGGCGCACATATTCCATCGTGGTCTTTTTCCTGAAGTCATAGGCGAGAAGGTCAACGAGGTTAATGCCGCCGAGGTAGTAAGAGAGCATGAAGAGGTCACGGGCAACACGGGTGCGATATTTGGGTGGCTCATAGTCTCGTATTTTGCGCAGATCGTCGACAGATATATCCAACTCCCTTTCAGGGTCTGCTTTTTTGTGCCAGAGCATGAAGGGGTGCATGTCATACCTGACCATCTGCATTTTGATGGCCCGGTTAATGATGGTGCGCACGTTTGACATATACATATTTATAGAGGTGTCGGAAAGATGCTTTGCTTCGCCATTGTATATGAAGGTGCGTCGTCTGAGATAGCGTTCAAAGTCGAGGATGCGCTGCGGGGTGATGGTAGAGAGGAAAATGTCACCGAAGGCAAAATCTGTGAAATGCTTCACGTTCCGCTCCAGCATGTCGGCATAGCTTGTTTGGCCATCCTGCCGGAGCTGCGCGATGTACTGCGCGGCCACGGTGTTGAATGTGGTGTCGGCTGTGACGGTGGTCATCGACTGGAGAATCTTTCGGAGCTGGCCGCAGGTGTACTGGTCGGGATTCGGTATGCGTTTAAGGCGTTGCTGATAGTCGAGGAGCAGCTGGGTCAGTTCCAGGTTCATTTGTGCAGCGTTGGGCAGCCTGACCACTGAGCCATTGACAAACTCTGAAGGAGAGTTCACCGCGTATGGTGTCACGATGTAGTGCGTTTCTGAGCGATGGCCTATCGCTATGCGAATCTTAAATGAGCCATCCTTTGCTTTGGTGTGTCGCAACAGGGCGAGCTTGATGACGGTCATAATACTTGTATCTTTTTCTATGGAAACGAATAAAAAAACTCGCTCATTCGTCCAAAAGTGGACTGGCCGGGCCTGATGGATGGCTGGGCTGGTGCTCGTAATTTCTTCGTGATTCCTTTATAACAACGTAGATTCGCAGCTTTTTATTGTGTGGTGGTCTGTCAAACGGTGGATGCCCCAGAAGCATCCGCCGGCAAGGTAGATGTCCTTTGTAGGGCTTTCATTCTGTGTTTTGTTGGAACCTGAAAGAACTTCTTTGGTTGTTGACTGTTTCATAGTTTGATGAGTGTTGATTCGTTAATGCCGTTGCTGCTGCTGAGCTGCACCACATAGACGGCGTTTGGCAGGGCGGGCAGCGAGTGTGAGAAGGTCGTGTGCATGGCGGGTGCCGTGGCTGTCATCAGCTTGGTGCCGTTGAGGCTGTAGAGTGTGATGGTGACGGGTGCTTCTATCGGGTGTCCGAAGTCGACGGTCAGCTGTCCTCCTTCTACGGTGACGTGGGCCTTGGTGTGGGTGGTGGACACCCCCTCAATGCCTTCCACGCCCAACAGATAGAGCAGGCCACGGTAGACGTCAATCTCGCCATAGCCATACAGGTTGTTGGGGTAGGAGAGCAAGGGGTCATAGTGGCGGCAGGTGTGACGGAAGACGTTCATCACCTCTTCGGTGGTGAGGTCGGGCTTGGCCTGTAGCCACAAGGCGATGGCTCCGGCCACGGCGGGTGCGGCCATCGATGTGCCCGAGTTGGTGTTCCAGGCATAGGTGCGGCCGTTGAAGTCGAAAGTCGCCACATTCCATTTGTTGGTTGGCGAGTCTGGGTGGTTCTCTAAGTAGTAGCTGCTGTACGATGAGATGACGTTCATGCCAGGTGCCATGACGTCGGGCTTGATGCGGCCGTCGTAGGTGGGGCCTACGGATGTGTTGATGCTGCGCTGCCCATAGTCGCCTTTGTTCGTTCCCAAGTCCAACCATTCGCCTTTGTAGTTGACGATGCCTTCGCGATAGTAAGTGGCTCCCACGCAGATGATGCCTGGCGACGATGCCGGCGAGACGATGCTGTGTGAGTGCTCGCCGGCAGTGAGCAAGGGGTTGAGGCTGGCATTTTCAATCAGCTTTCCTGTGACGCTGTAGACCTCGACGTCCGCCTCACTACCGATGACCTCTATGGATAGCTTCGGGCGCGAGCCGATGGTGTACTGGCCAAGGATGGTGATGTCGAGGCATGTCTCATGCTGGTCATAGCAGGAGGGGTAGGCTTCGGCAGTGAGCTGCAGGGTGGGGTCGATGAAGGCATAGAGCGTTGAGTCCTGCTGCTGTGTCACCAGGCGGCTGCCAATGACGAGCGTGTCGCTGCTGGCATCAGAATAAGCTACGAGGCGCAGTTGATAGTCGTCGGCCGATTTCAGGGTTATCATCGCAGTCTTGTCGTAGGCGGTGATGAAGGCCCCTGCCGTGGCGGTGCCACGGGGCTTGAGGAACCATGTCTTGTCGTTGCCCCGGTTGCCGGCTGCTGAGACGATGATGCGGCCAGGCCCTGTGAGACGGTCGAGCATCTCATAATAGAGCAGGTCGTAGCCCCAGAAGTCCTGGCTGCTGCCCTCGCTGAAGTTGATGATGCATGGCTTGCCCTGGCTCTCTGCGTAGTCGAAGATGTACTTGAAGCCGAGGGCATCAGTGGCGTAAGTGTACTTATAGTAGTCGGCTGAGTCGATGAGCGCGATGTCGTCGCTGACGGCGTTGGCCACCAGGCAGATGTCGCTCTCAGGTGCCATGCCCTGATAGGGTGAGTTATAGCCGCTGCCCGTGGCGGTGCCGGCGGTGTGTGTGCCGTGGTGCTGGTCGAGGCCGTCGCGTGCATGGGCCACGGTGAGTAGCTCTTCGCGTCCGGCATAGTCGCGTCCCACATAGAGGGTGCTGCCCACGGTGTCGGCTGAGAGCATGTCCCAGAAGCGGCTGATGCGATAGGTGGTGGTGTCGCGGCTGTAGAAGGTGGGGTGGGTGAGGTCGAAGCCGACGTCCATGACGCCAACCACGACGTCCTGTCCCATGAAGGGCTGTGGCAGGTTGCGCCCCTCGTAGACGGGCAGGGCGTTGAGATACCATGCCATAGAGTCATTGAGCAGCTGTGTGTGGCTGCTGTGGCTGGCCTCTATGCGCAGGATGCGTTTGTCAAGGCTGAGCTGTGCCAGGTTGCGGCAGGGGATGTCAGCGATGCAGATGTCGCCTTCGCGGGCCAGCAGCCGACAGCCGTGGGAGCGCAGTGCCGCCTCGCCGTCAGGGGCGATACGGACGAAGGCGCAGACAGTAGCCCCAGCAGCCCCACCCCCGACCCCTCCCGCGGGGGGGAGGGGAGGATATAGTTTTGCTGCTGAAGCCTCACCCCCAACCCCTCTCCGATTGGAGAGGGGAGTATATAGTTCTGCCGCTGCTTTTCCGCCTTGAGAGTATATCCTCCCCTCCCCCCCGCGGGAGGGGTCGGGGGTGGGGCTGGTGGGGCTGGTGGGGCTGTTGTTTTGGCTCCTTACCATCTGTCTCAGCATGGGCGACAGCTTGTCGTAGCGGGGACGCTGCGCATGTGATGGGGCGAAGGTGAGAAGAAGGAGTGTGAGGAGAAGGAGTTTCTTCATGGGAAAAATAGTTTTAGAAGTTACTGCCAGCCATGACCACTCTTGCCGTGCCATCCTGGAAGCGGACGATGAAATGACCTCTGGCGGGGGGTGCCGAGAGCCGACGGCCATCGATAGCATAATAGCCTATGATTTGCTTGTTAAAGCTGTAGTTGGGTACCGACGCCATGCCGTCGAAGCCCAGCTGCTCGTCCATCCAAGCCGTGCGCTCGCTAATCCAGTTCTTGACGCGTTCTATCTCGTCCTCGTAGGTGGACTCGTGGAACATGATCCATGCGGTGTTGTTGCGCTGCTGTGCGCCGCCACTGTTGAGCAAGGTGGCGATGGAGTCGATGGCGGCCTCTATGTGTTCGTTGCTGTAGCTTTCGTTCCTATACCTTGCCCACCTGCTTTTCAGCTTCTTGACATATTCTGGGTCTTCCATCAGCCGCATCCACCAGAAGGGCACCTTGTTGTGGGCATTGAAATCGGTGAGGTAGCTGTTCTGATAGCGCCAGAAGTCGGTTTCTTTTGCGTGGGCGGTACTGGTGTTGCCAAAGGCGAGGTTAAAGTCCCAGAGGGCGGTCTTAAACCGTGGATCCTTCGAGTCACGTTGCTTGTAGATATAGGTGCTGAGGCGGTAGCCATCGATGTTTCCTGAGAACTCCTGTGACAGCTGCTGGTCAATGAACGACCAGGTGTCAAGGTATTGCTGGTAGCCCTTGTCTGGGTCGGCAAAGTCATCGCTGGCCAGTGCGTCCTCCATCTGCTTCACCCGCTGCTGGATGTATTCTATCTGACTTTCGGTCATGTCCTCATAGTCAGGATGCTTGTATTGCAGGTAAATGGTGTTATGCGCTGTGTACTCCTTTCCGTTTTTGTCAACGGCCTTATAGGTTGATGTGAACCCCGGTTCATCGTCGCGATCCACCTGCAGCAGGTAGCCGCCGGTCAGTGCGTCGCCGCTGTCTCCTGGGGCGTCCAGGTCGAGTCGGTTGCTGCCCTTGCGTATGTTCTCCGCCAGTACGTAGATGCCATAGTAGGTGCCGTTGAGCACCACCTCGCAGTAGCGGCAGCGTGGTGTGTAGTCGAAGTAGGGTCGTGCCAGCTGGAACACCAGTACGTCGCGCAGCATGCTCCGGTCCCAAAAAGGTGCCATCAGCACCCATGTGTTGTCCTTGGGCATGCCCAGCAGCGTGGCCTTCAGCTTCTCACCGGCGGGGTCGGCTGTCTTCATGGTCTTGAAGTTGTAGGGCTTCTTCCGCGAGGTGGTGAACGATGAGTAGCCCCTGTAGCGTATGGCTACCCACCCCTCGTAGTCCACGGTCTGGCCGGGGTGAGCCAGGGTGTCGCCGTAGTTGATGCCGTCGCTGTTGTTGATGATTTTCATCCGTGCGGCGATGCGCCAGTCCTTATGGATGGCCTGTGCGGTGTCGGCCTCGTCACGGGTGTCAATGAATACGATGGGCAGGTTCGTCTCTTCCAGTTCCACCATTACCACTGGTGGATAGTTGTTCGTGTCGTACTCGTCGGCAGACATTCCCAAGGGAAGTACCGACAGTAGCAAGAACAAGCTGATGTGGAAGTAACGCTTCATGCTCATAATACTTAGGCTGCAAAGGTAGCGATTTGTTTTTATTCTGCCAAAAAGCAAGTAGAATTTTTGGATGATTGGCAGAAAGTATTTATTTTTGCACTCTCTTTTATTACTGTTGTATTTATGAGAAAGGAAACGAGTCAAATCAGTGTATGTGGGGGCTATGGATTATTTTTGTCCATTGTTTTGCTATGTATGCTGGTGCTTAACATATTGGAGTGCCCCTTTTTCTCAGATGACCTTCTATACTATTTCGTATTCGAGACCGATGACCACGGTCAGTGGGATACTGACAATCTGAGGCGAGTGGACAGCTTGAGTCAGCTATGGTGGTCGCAGTGGAACCATTATTCTATCATGAATGGCCGCTGGGTGGCTCACATGATGGCACAGTTCAAGCTGGCCTTTGTGCCCCCACTACTATTCAAGGTGGCAAACGCAATCATGTTTGCGCTGATGATACATTTTGCCGTAAGGCTGACGTCTGTAGGCAAACGTACATATCTGGTGTCAGCGGTTCTCTTCTGCTTCCTGCTGTTTGTTGTCATTCGTGGCTTTAGTACTGCTTTCCTATGGGATGTCGGTTCATTTAATTATTTGTGGATATTGACAGCCAACCTGGCTTCCTTCGTCTATTTGCGCCATATTAAGGATGAACCTGTAAGTATGCGTCACTGCATGCTATCCATTTTTGCCTTGTTTGTTGGGTGCAACCATGAGGCTTTGGCTTTACCTGTGTTAGCAGCTTTGGCTCTTTTCTTTTTTAAGAATAGGAGTGTTATTCTTCACAAGGCTCTATTTCCCTATCTTGTGTTTTATGTCATAGGCTGTATCATTTGCCTGCTCACTCCAACATTATACACAAGGGTGTCAGCCGACAGTCCTACGTTGTCAGACAGACTGTTCTTCGGCGTCGTCAATTTTGTTTTCAATGTCCGCGTGTTTTGGATTCTTGTTGCACTGTTAGTCTGCCTTTGGTTTAAGAACAGGTCTTTCCTGAAGGAGGAGCTCACACGCAATGTTTACGCCTATATAGCAGTTGCAGTCTCCTTTATGATTGTATTTCTTGTAGGTACAACGAGTGAAAGGTCTGCTTTCATTGCAGACTTTTTGGCTATCTTGGTGTTGATAGAACTGGTCTCTCGCCTTGTCTACAGCAGGATGTCCTTGCGGCGGCTGATAGTAATAGGCTGCTGCATAGTGATGTCCATCGTTTACATCTTGGCGGTATGGGTTAATTATGAAAAGGGAAAGTACTATGTTTATCTGGATCAACAATTAAAAGACCCAAGTGTTGAACTGGTTGCGGTAAGAGAGCCAAAGAAAGGCGAAAGCAAATTGCTTGATCTTTTACGCAGCCGCTATGTGAACTTTGACATACATTTTTCTTATTATGGTGTTTGTTTTGAAAAAGAGCGTTTTATCAATGCACTGTACCATAGGCAAGAAACCAACTTCTTGCCTGAGGATTTAGTCCTGCGTATTAAGGCAGATGGGCATGCCTTCGATGGTTGGGGTACTGATACAAAAGGCGATTTGTTCTTGCGAAGGATAGACGATGATGCTCAGGTAAAAGGAGTTGTAGTACGCGCGGCTACGACGCACGATATGTTTGAGGTAGACTCTTTACATTTCAAGACTATGAAGGTGTGTGGTGGCACCTATTTGGCTTTTCCTCGTCCGCCAGGGTCGAAGTACCATGACATAGACAGCATTATCATTAACAACGAGTGAATAAGTACTTCATCATTCTCGTTCATTGACTATCAGTTAATATGATTTCTGTTAGTTATTAGGCTAAGCCCTCTTTGCACCAAGTGCCCAATACCCATTGAGCCGTAGGCGATGAGTATGGTAAGTGAAATAGTAACGAGCAGTTCCACAATCAGGCTTTTACTCATTCTCGGCTGGATGTTGGGTGACAATGATTTTCCTGCCTTGCTGAATGTATATCCCTGGCTTTCTGCCATGAGCTGTCTGCCTGCGTCCCATGAGGTCATAGACGGGACGGCTGTTGGCATGGCTGTTGGCAACGACGGGGGCAATGCTTAGTTCATCGAAATACGTTTGGTTATAATAGAGGGGAAAGGTGGTGTTGTTGACAATGTCCATGTGTGCGGTAATCCAGTCGCAGATATAGGCATACTCGCTGTCGAAGTCGATGACGTCGCCCCACACGTCGCTGTCGCCGCTCCACTTGGCCGCCTCGCGGCGGGCCGCCCCGCTGCGGGTCACCATATTATAATAATGTGTAACGCGGCCGATGAGGCTGTCGGTGGTGAGCGGTCCGCCCGGCTGGCTCAGCTCGCGGTAGCGCTCGTTGAGCTGGTCGTTGAACCCTGCGGCATTGGTCATATAGAGACGGTAGAAAACCAAGACGTCGACGTCGGTCATGTACGACGGTGAGGCAAAGTCGTTTTTGCCGCCCACCAGCTGTCCGCCCCACCGCTGTCCGAAGGTGGCGTCGAGGTCCCACGGTGCGGGTGTCAGTCGCTGGTAGGCCTCCTTGTCGTAGATGGCCCAGTACATGTTCTTCCCGCTGTTGTCGACAGCGTTGACGATGCCGAGGAAGAGGCTGTAGTCCACCAGGACGGGAATGTCGAAATAGTCGGCGATGTGCTCCTCGAAGTCTACGTCGCTGCAGCTGATGGCATAGTTGTTGGCCCTGACGAGTGGTGCCCAGTCGGTGGTGTCGCAGTCGGCCAGGTCAGGATACTTCACTTCAAAGCCCCTTAGGGTCTCCTTCGTGTTGTCGTAGGTAGTCAGCAGGTTAAACATCTGTGTGTCTTCCCAGCTGAAGCCTTTGTACAGACAGCCGCGTATGAGGCCCGTCGTTTCGTCGGCCTTGCGCAGCTTCATCTGCTTGCGGTCGATAAACTCTGAGAAGTTGTAGATGCCTCGATACTCATTGCCGAGAAACAGCTCCACCATGCGTCCGCTCACGCCGTTGCGTGCCTTCTTTTCCTGCTTGTGGTAGTAGGGCTGCCGCGCTATGTCGTTCCACAGGTCCATGGCAATGCGGTTGCGCATGCGGAAGACATCAGGCTGGCCCGCATCGAGCATCCAGCTGTTGTCTGAGCGCAGGCCGAGTAGCGACGCATCGCCATCCAGCTTCACCTTGTAGTTGCGCTTGTGCTTGTTGGCAGCGTTGGTGGTGCCGCCGCGCCACTTCACCTGTACATGATAGGTGTTGTCCTTGCCCTGTTGGGGGTTGGCTATGAGCAGCGTGCCGTCGGTGTAGTTGTAGCCGAAGTCGCCCTCAAGCACGACGACAGGCATGAAGGTGAACATGACATGTCCGCAGACGGTGTTGCCCTGGTTGTCGGTCAGTGTGGCGCTGTAGGTGCTGTCGGCGCAGATGTTGAGGAAGCGGTGATGCCCCGTGGCGGCAGGCGTGATGGTGTCCTGCCCGATGGTCATCATCCTGCAGGTGGGTGCCAGTGTGATGCTGAGCGTGCTGTCCTGTCCAAAGACCTGTTCCGGTACCGTTGCCAGCCATACAGCCGTCAGGCTGTCGAAGGGCGTGCGGTGTCCGCCGATGCTCACCTGCGGCCTGACGGCTGTGGGCAGCAGTAGCAGGAGGACTGCCAGGCTGAGACGGGCATAGGACAGGCTACGGGGCATGTGTGATGAATTTTTATTTGATGATAGCAATCTTGCACACCACCCCCTTCTTGCCGTCGCTGGTGGCCGTGGCAACCATATAGACGCCTGAGGCCACGCGCCGTCCCTGGCGGTCGCGCCCGTCCCAGGTGAAGGTGCCGCCGTTGCTGCGTCCCTGTGCCACGAGCTGTCCGCCGGCCGAGAGTATCTTCACGTCGGCACCCCGTGACAGTCCCACGACGGTAATCATGCCGTCGTAGCCCGACACCACGGGGTTGGGATAGGCATACACATCGTCCTTCACCATCTCATCGACAGCCTCGGTGGCATCGCCCATGTAGGAGCACAGCCCCTGGTCGGTGCCGAAGAACACCTCGCCCGTCTTGTCGTTGATGGCGATGGACTCCACGTTGTTTGACAGCAGCGGACTGTTGCTCGAGGTGAAGTGCTGCACCTGCTCCATGTTGTCATCGCTGATGAGGTAGACGCCAGCGCCGCGTGTGCCAAACCACTTGCGGTTGCCGCCATCGATGGCCATGCAGTCGATGTTCACGTCGGCCAGCAGATAGTCAGCATAGTTGGTGCCGTCGTTGCGCGGCACCTTCACCTGTGTGACATAGTCGATGTCCGTGCCGATGCGTTCCGACTCAATCATGAAGGGTCCCTTCTGCGTTCCTATCCAGATGTTGCCGTCGCGGTCTTCCACGATGGTGTGAGGGTTATAGCTGGTGTAGGTGGTACCGTCCTGGTTGACAAATTCAACGATGGCGTGTACCAGCGAGTCGGTCTTGATGTCGTAGCAGTAGAAGGAGGGCTTGCCATAGTGGGCATTGACGAACCAGATGAGGCCGCGGCTGTCCTGAATGAGTGAGGTGAGTTTTTTGAGACTCAACCCATTGTCCATCAGCTGTTCATGGCGGTGCGATGTCCACTGTCCGTCCTTTGAGATGCTGATGATGGAGTTGTCTGCTACCTCGCTCTGTAGCAGCCACAGCGTGCCGTCGCTGTCGTAGCAGACACTGTAGATGATGACGTATCTGTTGCTGGTCGTGGCGGTTTTGAGGATGCTGTTGTCCTTGTTGTAGTATTTCTGCAGCTTGCCGTCGTAGTACTCAAAGAGTCCGGTGCGGCAGCCTATAAAGATGTGCTTGGCATCGTTGGGGTCCACGTCGATGGAGTTGGCATTGATAAACATCCAGTTGGATTTCTCGGTGCCGGGCACGCCTGTCATGTCATCCTGCAGTGTCGTCCATTCGCCGTTGTGCAGAATCTGTGGTGTAGCGGGGCGTTGGTCTAATTCTGTTCCGCAGCCAGTGGTGTAGAGGACGTTGTCCTTGAAGCGCATGAAGCCGAAGTGGTTGTACTTAGGTCCGCCGGGCTGCAGCGTCTCCACGATGCTGATGTAGTTGTCCCAGTCGGTCGTGTCGGCTGCGAAGGCGTTTTTGCCGTAGGCGTTTGTCGGGCTCCAGTTGTGCTTGTCAATGAGGTTGCTGGTCAGCGGTGCGAGGTAATAGCCGTCGCTGCAAAGTGTCACGAGGCAGCCGTCGTCAATGATGGTGCCCAGCACCTGGTGGTCGATGATATACGACTCGGCTATCTCAGCCCGCTCCATGTTCACCTTCACCACGCCGAAGCCCGTAGACAGATAGGCGAAGCGGTCGTTGATGTAGATGGCGTTGACGGTCTTGTCCTGTGTCATCGACTTGGTATAGAGTGCGCTGATGTTTGTCACGTTGCCCTTGAGGTCTATCAGGTCGATGTTCGAGTTCTGGTAGACGATGATGAGGCGTTGCACCTGCTGGTTCCATGCGATGTGCGTGATGTAGGTGTCGTTCAGCTGCTGCACCTTGTCGTAGGTGGTGATGCTCTGGTCAGTGAGGTTGTAGCTGTAGAGTCCGTTGGAGGCCCGCACGAAGAGGGTGTTTGCCCCAGCCTTCACTATCTGCTGCGGCTCGTAGTAGGAGATATATGCCTTCCATGTGCCTGTCTGTGCCTGCGCTGCGCTAAATGATAAATGAAAGATGACAAATGATAAGCTTATCAATATCATTCGACGGTTATACTTGGAGGAAAAAAAGTTGTTCATAAGTGTCATTTTTTGTCATTTATCGTTTTTTTCCGACGGGGTAACTGTCGGGCACACTTTCATTTTTCATTTAGCGTTCCGAAGGAACGCGCAAAGTTTCTGTGTGGCGCGTGCACGGTGGCTGATGGTGTCCTTGATGTCAGGTCCCAGCTCTGCAAAGGTGCGGTCGTAGCCGTCGGGCCGGAAGATGGGGTCGTAGCCGAAACCCTCGCTGCCGCTACGCTCGTGGGTGATTTCTCCGTCGACGATGCCCTCGAAGAGGTGGTCCTCCCTGATGCTGGTGCAGCCGCAGGGGCACACATCTCTTTTTATTATTAACGCAATGACGGTGCGAAATCTTGCACGGCGGATGTTATTATTTCCTAATTCGCGCAACAGGCGTGCCATGTTGGCCTCGCTGTCGTGGGTTTTCCCGACGGGGGAACCGTCGGGCGCACTTTCCATGCTGGCGTAGCGGGCGCTGTAGATGCCGGGTGCGCCGCCGAGGGCCTCCACCTCCAGTCCTGTGTCGTCGGCGAAGACGTTGCAGTGGTAGTGTTGCCAGATGTATTCTGCCTTTTGTCGGGCGTTCTCCTCCAAGGTGGTTCCTGTCTCGGGGATGTCGGCCTCACAGCCGATGTCCTTCAGCGACAGCACCTTGAAGCTGTCGCCAAGGATGTGGCGCACCTCTTGCAGCTTGTGCGCGTTGTTCGTGGCAAAGACAATGCGGCCCACCCCCGTCCCCTCCCCAAGGGAGGGGGGAGTAGTTTGATTTGTTATACTGTTTGTTGTTTTGTCCATTGCTTTCACATTGATGATTTGTGAATGATAGATAGTTCCAAAACTATATTATCTCCCCTCCCTTGGGGAGGGGTCGGGGGTGGGCTGCTTTACTTTCACCTTTATCTGGTCGAAGCCCTCACCAAAGACACCGATGACGGCACTCTGCGAGACGAAGGCCTGCGAGTCAATCATCTTTATCAGGCGGAAAATCATGGTGCTCTCACTCTTCTTGGCCAGGATGCACAGCACCTTGCGGTCCTCGCCGGTGTACCATCCGTGGCCGTCGAGGATGGTCACGCCGTGGTCGAGCTTTGTGCCGATGGCATTGGCTATCTCTTGCCATTTGCTTGAGAAGATGAAGAACTGCACCGACTGTCGCCGGCGGTTCATCACATAGTCGAGCATGAAGTTCTCGATGACCATGGTGCAGAATCCGAACACCACCATGTTCAGGCGCTGCAGGGTGTCGCCGAACTGCGGTATGAAGAGACAGGAGCCGATGATGATGAGGTCGACGAAGATGAGCACCGTTCCTAACGACACGTTGTGGAACTTGTTGACCGATGCCGCTATGATGTCGGTGCCGCCCGTCGAGCCGTTGTTCAGGAAGACGACGGCCAGCGCCGTTCCCGTGAGGATACATCCGATGATGAGCGACATGAACTCCTGTCCCTCGCCCAGAATCTTCACGTAGTTGCCGTTGGCATCCAGCGGTATGACCTCCTGTGCGATGCCCAGCATGAGCGTCAGCATGAGGATGGCATAGATGGTCTTCACCAGGAAGCGCCACCCCAGAATCTTCAGTCCCACGATGAGCAGCAGTCCGTTGATGAGGAAATAGGTGTAGCTGATGGGGAAGTGTGAGGCATAGTAGACGATGGCACCGATGCCCGACACGCCTCCCGTGACAATCTCGTTGGGCATGAGGAAGACCGTGAACCCAACCGTATACAAGAGGAGGCCGAGGGTTATGCCCACATAATCCCCAACCTCCTTCAACAGCAGTTCTTTATTCATTCGTCTAAGTGCCCTAACTGAGGGGGCGAAGGACAATGTTCACCATACGCTTAGGGACGATGATAACCTTCATGATTTGCATGCCGTCAGTGTACTTCGCCGTGCGCTCATCCTGCCGGACGGTCTGTTCGATGACATCGTTGGCAGCGTCAGCGGCGAGCTGCACCTCGAAGCGCACCTTGCCGTTGAAGGCCACGGCCATCGTCACCTGGTTCTCCACCAGGTAATCCTCGTTCCACGTGGGCCACGGGGCATCGCAGACGCTGCCCTGGCCGCCGAGCTGCTCCCACAGCTCCTCGGCGATGTGGGGTGCGAAGGGTGCGATGAGCGTCACGAGCGTCGTCATCACCTCCTTGTTGGTGCACTTCAGGGCTGTCAGCTCGTTGGTGCATATCATAAAGGCAGAGATGGCGGTGTTGTAGCTGAAGTTCTCGATGTCCTGCGTCACCTTCTTGATGAGCTTGTGCAGCGACTTCAGCTCCTCGGGTGTGGCGGCTGTCTGCTTTGCCTCGTCACTGTTGCAGCAGGGTGCGACAAGGTTCCAGAAGCGGTTGAGGAAACGGTGGCTGCCTCCGATGCTGTTGGTGTCCCAGGGCTTCGACTGCTCCACGGGGCCGAGGAACATCTCGAAGATGCGCAGCGTGTCAGCACCGTACTTCTCGACAATCATGTCGGGGTTCACCACGTTGAACATCGACTTCGACATCTTCTCAATGGCCCAGCCGCAGATGTACTTGCCGTCTTCAAGGATGAACTCAGCGTTCTTGTATTCGGGCAGCCAGTTGCGGAAGGCGTCGAGGTCGAGCACGTCGTTCTGCACGATGTTCACGTCGACGTGGATGGGTGTCACGTCGTACTGGTCCTTCAGAGCCAGGCTGACGAACTTGCCCTTGTCGGGTCCCTCGTTGTTGATGCGATAGACGAAGTTCGAGCGGCCCTGAATCATGCCCTGGTTGATGAGCTTCTTGAAGGGCTCCTCCTCGCAGGCATAGCCTGAGTCGTAGAGGAACTTGTTCCAGAAGCGGCTATAGATGAGGTGGCCGGTGGCGTGCTCCGAGCCACCCACATAGAGGTCGACGTTGCGCCAGTATTCGTTGTTGTCCTTGCTGACGAGGGCCTTGTCGTTGTGCGGGTCCTCATAGCGCAGGTAGTAGGCCGACGAGCCGGCGAAGCCCGGCATGGTGTTCAGCTCCAGTGGGAAGACGCTCTTGTTGTCGATGCAGGACACATCGACCACCGTGTCGGTCTTCGTGTCCCAGGCCCATTTCTTGGCGCGGCCCAGTGGCGGCTCGCCCGTCTCGGTGGGCTTGTATTCGTCGATGTCGGGCAGCTGCAGGGGCAGGCACTCCTTCGGAATCATGTAGGGCATGTCGTCCTTGTAGTACACGGGGAAGGGCTCGCCCCAGTAGCGCTGGCGGCTGAAGATGGCGTCGCGCAGGCGG
>CAMVKN010000002.1 GCA_947168045.1 uncultured Prevotellaceae bacterium | reverse complement strand
CGGAATTATCTCCATGAGATAAAAAAATCCCACGCCGTGGGACTTTTTTATCTCAATGACTTATTCCAATAACTCAATGACTTATTCCAATGACTCATTGACTTATTACAATAACTCGGCTCCTGGCTGAATTATCTCGTTGACTTATTGCAATAACTCAATGGTTTTTTCCCATAAAGTGCCGACTTATTGGCAAATTCTCTCGAGAATTTACACCTAAAAAGCTGGTGTGCCAGCGCTTTGAGCTGGTTGGCATAGGTGCACGATGGAGTGGCGATGGTGCACCAGCCAATGACTTGCAAGTCAGCCGAATAAGTGCCAAAGGTGCACTTGGTGCACTATTTTTTTCGTTTTCCTTATTGAATCTACTCTAAAAGTCGGCCAAACCGTGAATGACGGCGCAGCCCCCATTGCTGCGCCGTCATCCGTTGCAGGTCTATATCCTCCCCTCTCCTTTCGGAGAGGGGTTGGGGGTGAGGCTGGGGGGCTTCTCTGTCTTTTTTTATTTGTTTATTATTTTATCATTTTTGTTTCATGCAACATTTAGCAAAGGTAATGAAACGTATCATTTATCCATTCACATATATATTAGATAATTTTGCACGCAAAATAGATGAACGACAATCAACCGTAATATTAACTAAAAGTTTTGACCTATGAAAAATTTTACTAAATTGTTCTGCACAGCCTTCCTGCTTCTCGCGGGAGGCTTGAGTGCAAGTGCTCAGGACGACGAAATCATCGATTTCGATGCTTCATTCTACCACAATTGGTCTGAGGTTAGCGCCACTGCTACCGACAATGGCGTAGTGCAAAATGGTGGAGTGGTGATTGGTGAAGAAGTTGCCCTTGGAGGTGTCATCTGGGGCGACTTGAGTGGCGGCGTTCCCTATTTGAATTATGCCAACATCACTGACTATTCTGAGCTCCGCTTCGAAGGAACTCCTGGTGCTGTTATCCGTCTGATGTGCAATCGCCTTGTAAATGAAGGCCCCATCTATGAAATCAAGCCTACGATTGGTGAAGATGGCAAGTTGACTGTCCCCATCAGCGACCTGAAATTTCTGAACGGAGGCGCTGCATGTGATTTTGTATGCCTGCAGTCCATTAAAGTTCCTGGTGGTTGGCAGGGTGGCACTAAAGCAGCAACCATCACTTCTATTAAGATTGTGAAGCCGGGCGACCCGCTGGCTAATTTCAAGACTGAACTGAAAAACGCTATCAACGCTGCCAAGCTGCGGAACAGCTTTGCCAAGACCGAGGCCAGCTGGAATGCTCTGCAGAAGGCTATTACTGATGCTGAGGCTGCCCTGGCTGCTGCCACCGATGCGGCTTCGCTCAATGCTGCCAAGGCCGCTGTTGACGCTGCCGTTGAGGGATTAACACTTCAGGAGAACTACAGCAACCTCACTGCCGGCATGTTCAAGAAATATGCAAGCGTGGAGGAGCCCGGCAATCCGCAGGATGTAGGTTGTTCATACGAGCTGTTCAAGGTCAGCGACCTGCCTTATGGTGATGGAAGTGTAGGCGAGCTGAACTGGGCCGACCTGACTCCGTATTCAAAGTTATATGTCACCACTGTTGGAGATGTTAAGCCTCGCTTCTGCCTGAACCGCCTCGTGAAGGATGGTCAGCAGGCAGCTACTAAGGAAGATTCGAAGATGCTTGACATCAACCCCAATAATGATTTCTTGTGGTCAACTGAAAAGTATCTCACCGCTGAGAATGGTGTCTACACCCTCGACGTCGCTGCCATCGTGGCAGACTATGGCTTCGCACGTCTGCATAGCATCAAGAAGCAGGGCTGGGACGCTGGTGTCATTGTCACTGGCATGTACCTCTACAAGGCACCCGAGGCTCCTAAGCACACTTGGGACTTCACCGCATGGAGCGATGCAACCATTAGCAACCTGAAGGCCGAGGCCGCCAAGGTGACGGTGGAAGACGATCCTGAAAATGAGGGCAAGACGAAGTGCACGATGAACGATGCATTCTGGTCAGACCATGAGAAGGCCAACAAGTGTGATACCTATGACGCCTCAAAGAACAACTGCTTCTGGTATGTCGGTGGCGAGGCTGAGCCCACTGCCAATGGCGAGGCTATCGCTGAGCTGAAGGGTCTGGTGTTCAATGATACTTATGGCAAAGGCCGTTCGCTGGCCATTGCCGTGAACTATCCTTCAACCTCTCTGGGTACCTACGAAGGCCCCTCATACCTCTGGCTGGGTGGCAAGGACAAGGACTGCTTCACCATCAAGAGTGTGAAGGTCGGTTCTGAGCTCGTCATCGCTGCTGAGTCGCACAAGCCCGCCGAGGCTCGCGGCATCCAGCTGAAGATCAATGGTGAGAACTTTGGCAACCCCTTCACTCCCACCACCTTCGCTGAGAACACCTGGACCATCACCAGCAGCGATGAGACTGCTAAGGTGGTTGACGTGGTGGTGCACAATACCAACGGTTGCCATCTCTACTACATCGACGCCGTGATTGACAACACCGTTACTGGCATCCAGACCGTCACCACGACGAAGGAGAACGGTGCCTACTATGACCTGCAGGGCCGCCGCGTGGCTCAGCCTGCCAAGGGCCTCTACATCATGAATGGCAAGAAAGTGATGATTAAATAAACCTTTCTATAAAAAACACTGATTCGCCGTGGCGGCCATTTCTTTCGGGAAATGACTGCCACGGCCTTTTTTAAACAAATAAAAAACACAATGAAACATACAATAAAGCCATTTTGCATGAACGTGCGTATCTTTGCAGGGTCATTGAGACGGAATAAAGATAATTGACCATATTATTTATTAACTAACACATTTATGCACATGAAAAAAACTTTCCGCATGTTACTCACCCTGGCATTGGTGATGCTGGGCGTGACCACCATGAGTGCAGGCGAGCGCATTTCCTTGCAGGAGGTGCCCTTCTGCTCATGGGACGGCTGGGTGAACGCCAGCCCAACAGGCAAGGCCGATTGTGCCTGGGTCGTTGAAACCTCCACCGACCTGCCTTATGGCGATACAAAAGTCATCAACTATGCTGACCTGTCGCTCTATTCAAAGCTGATTGTCGTGGTTTCCGAGGGTACACCCCGTTTCCTCTTTAACCGTGACATTGATGAGGGGCAGTACAATGCCACCGAGAGCGAATCGCACCTCATTGACAACACGCGTGGCGGCTGGTGCTCCAAGTATTTCAGCAGCGTGGCTGACGAGGAAGAGGGCGTGACTGTCTACACCGTCGACCTGAAGCAGATGGTGGCTGACAAGGGCTATGCCCACCTACATTCTATTAAGAGTGGTGCCTGGGGACAAACCGTCACCGTGCTCAGCATGGAGGTGGAGCGCCAGGGTAAGGCCAAGCAGGTAGGCTGGACCAGCATCATCACCAATGGCAACCTGGAGGGCGACGACGTCTCTTCGTTTGCACAGGCCATCAATGCCGTGGCTGACCCGGGCGTCTACGACGTGACCATCGTCGACGGTGCCGGTGTCAACGGGTCGCGTGGCATCGTCATCGAGAGCATGGCTGGTGCCACCCAGGACTGGGCAACACAGTTCTTCGTGAAGTTCGGTGAGGACCTGCCCGAGGG
The DNA here is from genome assembly GCA_947168045.1 of uncultured Prevotellaceae bacterium. Classification (GTDB taxonomy): domain Bacteria; phylum Bacteroidota; class Bacteroidia; order Bacteroidales; family Bacteroidaceae; genus Prevotella. The sequence goes on along the minus strand of CAMVKN010000002.1, from coordinate 137,599 downwards.
CACACAGTGGCGCTTCACCATGGACGTGAAGGCTGACAACCCCATCAGCGGCATTGGCGGCGGCTGCCATCAGGCACCCCGTGAGTGGTTTGATGGTAGCATCATCCCGGCTGTCGACTTCGCTTCTGACTGGACCACAGTGAAGGCTGAGGGCACCATCGATGCCGCCAAGGCCAACAAGCTGCGCAGCATTGCCTTCGACCTGAACAAGGACCGTGACAATGCCAACACCTTCTATTTCGACAACATTAACTTCGAGGTCTACAAGTATGGCACCACGGCTGAGTTCAGCAACGACGTCGTGCAGGTCGACTTCGGCTTCGATACCAACATGCCTGAGCTGGTGAAGAAGGCTGGCAAGCCCCGTCTGATGTTCCCCATGGACTGCGCCACGGTGAAGGTGAACGGCAAGGCCGTAGCACTGTACTCCGTCGAGGGCTTTGCTGACGGACGCTTCTACATCTTCCTTGAGGAGGCTGTCGAGGACAACGACCAGGTGCTGGTGAGCTTCACCAACCCCACCGACGAGGCCTACCACCTCATCTATACCAGTGGCCCCAGCGGCGACGTGAACAGCTTCGTTGACGAAGAGGCTACCTACAACAACGAGATTGAGGATAACGATGGCTATCCCTACGACTTCCTCACTCCTACGCTGCTGGTTGGCGACCCCGAGAACGGCTCGTTCAACCTGCCTGTTGACATCAAGGAGTTCAAGCTGCATTTCGACAAGGTCGTTGACTGCGAGGCACTCGTGGCAACTATCGACAACCAGACGCTTGGCAAGCAGCCTGCTACGGGCTTTGCCACCGACATCGTGCTGACGCACGAGGGTGCGTTCACACCTGGTGAGTATTCGCTGAACATCACCAAGATCTATCCTGAGTTCCGCCTCGACGACACCATCTTCGGCGACACCACGCTCGTCATGAGCATTGGCAAGGTGGAGTACGACCCCAACGACGTACCTGAGGACCTCATTCCTGAGTCTTATTTCGCCAACTGCGCTGCTGGTGGCATACCTGAAGGATTCTTCGCACTCTTCGGCACTGAGGAGCGCCCGTCAGGAACCTCTTATAGTAGCGGTTCACGTATGTTCGATTTCGGTGGTGGCGACTTCACCAAGGGCTTCTACTATCGTGAGGGCTATGTGGAATACGGTACCACTGAGGACCATGCGTTGACGCTCAAGGCCGGCAGGGAGTACAAGATTCATTTCAACACTGCCATGTGGAAATCCAATGGCACCAAGACACGTTTCCGCATCCTGAACGAGTCCGATGAGGCTGTGCTGGTACAGATCATTAACAACACACCCGACGTGAATGGTGGTACTGGTGCTGTCAGCGGCTCAACCGTTGTTGACATCAAGTTCACACCTGAGGCCGATGGCAACTACATCCTGAGATGGGAGAGCGCCGGCGACGAGAACAGTGCCCCCGGCTACATGGAGAACCTGCTGGCCAACGTCAGCATGAAGTACACCCCGAACCACATGGGTCTGGCAGAGACCATGATGCTGGAGGATGCACTGAAGAGGGCTAAGGGCACTCGCGACGCCAACACTGACGAGCGCTACGATGGTCCTGTCTTCGACGCCCTGAACGCTGCCATTGAGAAGTATGAGTCGGAGATGAGTGGCTACACCGCTCCCTCGAAGTATGTCAGCGCCGCTGAGGATCTCGACGCCCTGCGTGCTGCCATGGATGCTCACCATACCAACTGTGACGAGTATGACACGCAGGTCAAGAAGGCCATCGACGTGCAGCGCCAGAACGAGATGCCCGACGGCGACCCCGCCAAGGCTACCAAGTTCACCAAGACGGAGCTCTTCGCACAGCTGAAGGCTATCCTGGCCAAGTACAACGCTTCTTCTCAGTGGGTTGACTATGCCGAGCCCGGCACCATCAACGAGGAGACCGGCGAGGAAGTGCACGACTGGCACCTGGAGTACACCTTCGACCTGCTGAAGGATGACGCACTGCTGAAGACTGCTGCCGACGAGCTGAAAGCTATTGCCAACATCACATCGCTGCTCTTCACTGAGGGTCCCTCGGCTCCTGAGAATGCCAACCAGGGCAAGGGCACTGGCGTGGCCGTGCTCGTGGAGCGCCTGCGCCTGGGTGCTGAGGCACTGAAGTCGCTCGGCGTGGCTGAGGACGATGCCCTGGTGGTGGCCGCCAAGAACGCCCTGACCGACGACGACCAGCTGGCTGACAACATCAAGCGCAGCCTTAAGACCATTGTCTATGGCAAGCTGAAGGAAGCTGGCAACAACATGTTTACACCCGTCGTCAACGAAGAAACCGGTGAGGAGACTGCCCCGACCTATGACATGACTGTCTTCGTGAAGAATCCTAACACCTATAAACTGAGCGATGGCGTCGATTTCACCGACGAGTCTGTGCCCGGTTGGGTCACGCCTGAAGGCTACAACCGTCCCGGACTGACTCCTGGCTGGGGCGCATGGCAGGGCACTTCCGAGATTGCCCAGGACGCCATGTTCCAGACATGGGGTGCCAGCTACCGCGTGGAGCAGACCGTCACTGACCTGCCCGTAGGTGTCTACACCGTCAACTTCGCTGTCGGCGAGCGTAACAACGGCGATGCCGGCGTGTTCGAGGATAGCTACACATACGTCACCAACACCATCGGCGAGGAGTATCTGAGCCCGCTGATTGAGACCAAGGAGAGCGGCGAGGAGATGTACATTCCTGGCATCGGCCAGAGCTTCCCCTTCGTTAGCGACGCTGCTAAGTCAATCAAGATTGAGGACATCCTCGTCACTGACGGACAGCTTACCATCGGCATGAACGCCGGTCCTAATTCGCACACCTTCTTCAATGAGGTCCGCGTCCTGCTGACGGCTCCTGTCGCAAACTTCGACTACGGTCAGGCATGGCTCGACGGCATTGACGCCACCGTGGCACAGCCGGCAAAGGTACGCGCCATCGAACTCTATGACCTCAACGGCCAGCGCGTCAACACGGCACGCCAGGGAGTCGTTCTGGTGAAGAAGTACATGAGCGACGGCACCGTGCGCACTGAGAAGGTTGTGAAGAAGTAATACATCCCATATCTATCTTAACCTGTTGCGGGCAAATATGCTGCGAGGCATGTTTGCCCGCTTTCCTTAACGAAACGAAGCCTTTATGCCAATGAGACACATAGCCACCTCACTGTTTGCCCTGCTGTTGCCCGTGGCCGCTGCCGCACAGCAACTGCAGTTCAGTCGCGCACACGGATTCTGCGACCAGCCCTTTACGCTACACATAGCCAGTGCCGGCGACCAGCCCGCACTGCCTGCCGATGCTGTCATCCGCTACACCCTCGACGGCAGCGAGCCTACCGCGCAGAGCACACCCTACACGCAGCCACTCAGCGTCAGCCATACAGCCATCGTGCGGGCGGCTGCCACCAGCGGTGCTGAACGCGTCACGCCGGTTGCCACGGCCACCTATCTCTTTGTAGACGATGTGCTGCGGCAGAGCGACCATCCTGTGGGCTATCCTGACACGTGGGGGAGCTATACCACCATCAGCGGAACGGCCAAGGCTGACTATGGCATGGACCCGGAGATGACGGGTGATGCCACACTACGCCCTCACATCGTAGAGGGACTGCAGTCGCTGCCCGTGCTGTCCATCGTCACTGACAAGGACAACCTCTTCAGCCATGAGAACGACCCCGACCGCGGCGGCATCTACATCTTCACCGGCCCTCCTGTCGGCGATGCCACCGGCCACGGCTGGACACGTCCCGTCAGCATTGAGCTGATAGGCGCCCCTGAGGCGCTGAACCCTCAGCTGGCCTCCCTGGACTTCACCACCACCTGTGGCCTGCGCCTCCATGGTGGTCACGGGCGTCTGGCTGAGAAGAACCCCAAACACTCCTTCCGCCTGGTGTTCAAGAAGGAGTATGGTGCCAGTGCGCTGAACTATCCGCTGTTTGGCGACGACGAGCCGTCGAAGTTCGACCAGCTGGTGCTGCGCTGCCACTTTGGCAATGCCTGGCAACACTGGGCCGAGGGCAACCGCACCAAGGCACAGTACACCCGCGATGTGTGGGCACGCCGCATGCAGCGCAAGATGGGGCACACCAGTGTGAATGCCCTCTATGTCAACCTGTTCATCAATGGCATGTACTGGGGGCTTTACAATATTGCCGAGCGCGTTGACGACCAGTTTGGCAAGGACCACATCGGCGGCAAGAAAGCTGACATCGACGTGGTGAAGATTGAAGAGGACGGCGGCAACCACATTGAAGCCAGCGAAGGCGACCTCAACGCCTGGGACGACATGCTCGATGCCGTCAGCGTGGTTGGCGGGCTGGCTGATGATGCTCCCGACGAGGCCTACCAGCGGCTCGACACCCTGCTCGACGTGGATGCCTTCATCGACTATATGCTCCTCAACCAGTATGGTGGCAACACTGACTGGGACCATCACAACTGGTATGCCATCCGTCGGCGCGGCGCTGACAGCGAGGGCTTTCGCTTCCTGTGCTGGGACAGCGAGATTATCCTTGAGAATCCCAATGAGAACGTGCTCGGCACACATAACCGTGGCGGATTTCCTACGGGCATCTTCAACCAGCTGATACAGAACACGTGGTTTGCACGCCGCTATGTCAGACGGGCCAAGGAGGTGCTTGCCGACGACGGCCTGCTCGGACAGCAGTCGGTGGTGGAGGTCTGGGACAGCCTCTATCACAACATACAGTCGGCCATCTATGCCGAGGCCGCCCGTTGGGGCGACTATCGCCGCGACGTGCACCGCTGGCAGTCGGCGGGGCAGCTCTACACCGTAGACAACCATTACATGGCTGAGCGCAACCGGTTGCTCACACAGTATTTCCCCGTCCGTACCGAGTGCGTGCTGAACAGCATCCTCAGCTTTGTCAATGTTGACGACTTTGAGGCACCTGAAGACTGGACGCCGCTCACCGCGTCCATGTTCCACGAGTGGGACGGCACTGGTGCTGATGCCCAGCCCCTTGATGTCCCCGTGGGTGTCAGCTGGCAGATGGGTGTCGATGTCGGCGGCGGTGGTGCCATTGCCGGCTTCGTGGGGGTAGAGGAGAACCATTACGCCGACCTTAGCCAGTATGAGAGCCTGGTGCTGCGTGGCAATGGCAACGGGCTGCGCATCCTGGCCAACCGTCTCGTTGCCCACGGCCCCTGGAAGCAGATTGTCGTGTCGTTCAATGACAGCGACCCCTATTGGGATGCACAGCTGCAGGCCATCGTCTTGCCACTGGATGAGCTGCGGACCATGAACGACACTGACCACCATCCGCGTGTGGACGACTTCGTGCATCTGAACGCCCTGAAGGTCGACTGGAACAGCACGGTCAGGCTGCGTTCAGCTCACCTCACGCCAGGGGCTGACCTCACGGCCATTGACGATGTCACCACCACCCGCACCAGCCGTTGCTACAGCCTCAGCGGGCAGCAGGTGGCACAGCCACATCGTAGCGCCGACGGCCGTCTGACGGGACGGAAGGGCATCTACATCATTGACGGCCGTAAGTATGTCGTCAGGTAGTGGCGCGTTACCTTCGCGCGCTTAGTACCTTTGGCTTACGCCGAAGGTACTTTTCGTTGCTTCTTCGTACCTTTGGCTTACGCCGAAGGTACTTTCGCTCGGAAAAGAAAAGAAAAAAAGGATTTTTCTTTTGCTTTTCGCTCGCTTCTTCGTACCTTTGTCCCCAAGATACTGAACAAACCAAAGAATTTATGAAACGACAGTTTTTATTATTCGTGATGACCGTGGCCGCCGTCGGCGCTATGGCGTGTACTAACTTTATCGTGGGCAAGAAGGCGTCAAAGGATGGCTCAGTCATCTGTTCCTACAGTGCCGACAGCTATGGCATGTTCCAGGGGCTGGTGCACTATCCCGCTGCCAAGCACCCCAAGGGCACGATGCGCAAGGTGTACGAATGGGATACCAACAAGTACCTGGGCGAGATAGCCGAAGCTGAGGAGACCTACAATGTCATCGGCAACATCAATGAGTGGCAGCTGACCATCGGCGAGACGACCTTTGGCGGTCGTGAGGAGATGGTCGACACAACGGGTGTCATTGACTATGGGTCGCTCATCTACATCACGCTGCAGCGTGCAAAGACGGCACGCGAGGCCATCAACGTGATGACCACCCTTGTTGAGCAGTATGGCTATTGCTCTGAGGGCGAGACGTTTACCATCTGTGACCCCAACGAGGCATGGATTATGGAGATGATGGGAGCTTTCGTGCCAGACTCCATCAAGGCGGGCTTGAAGCCCTCAGTGCGCAAGCAGCTGGGCCGCTCCGTGTGGGTGGCCATGCGCATACCCGACGACATGATTTGCGGACATGCCAACCAGAGCCGCATCACCACCTTCATGCCTGCAAAGAAAGAGGTACGGGGACAGGAGACGGTTCTGTGGTCGAAGAACGTGGTGAGCTATGCCCGCCTCATGGGCTGGTATGACGGTAAGCGCGATGAGGACTTCTCCTACAATGCCGCATACGCTGCTCCCGACTTCTCGGGCCGCCGCATCTGTGATGCTCGCGTATGGCAGTTCTTCAACCGCTATGCTGACGGCATGGACCGCTATATTCCCTGGGCTGAGGGCCGTGATGCCAATGCTGAGGTGATGCCGCTGTGGGTGAAGCCCAACCGCCAGCTCAGCGTGGCCGATGTGGAGGCCGCCATGCGCGACCACTTTGAGGGCACGCCGTTCTCCATCAGTGGAGAGTGTATAAACTCTCAGCTTCATGATATCGGCGGTGGCATCTGGGAGATGCCCTATAGGCCCACGCCGCTTTATTTCGAGGTGGACGGAAAGAAATACTTCAACGAGCGCCCCGTCAGCACACAGCAAGCAGGCTTCGTCTATGTCAGCCAGATGCGCTCGTGGCTGCCCCGCGAGGTGGGTGGCTGCTTCTGGTTTGCCAACGACGATGGCAACATGGTGCCCTTCACACCGGTGTACTGCTGCGCCACCACGTCGCCCCGCCCCTACGACACGCCGGGCGCTGACGACCTGACGTTCTCAATGGACAATGCCTTCTGGGTGCAGAACTGGGTGTCGAACATGGTGTACCCGCGCTACTCGCTGATGTTTCCTGACCTGAAGCAGGTGCGCGACTCGCTCGACGAGAGCTACTTCCGCCTGCAGAAGGAGGTGGAGGACCGTGCGCTGACGATGGAGCGTGGTGCCAGGGTGGACTACCTCACGAAGTACACGTCGGAGAAAGCCGAGCAGATGCTGGACCGCTGGAAGCAGCTGGCCACCTTCCTCATCGTGCGCTACAACGACATGACGAGAAAGCCCGTCGATGCCAATGGCCGCTTCGTGCGCACGCCCCACGGCCTGGGTGCCACCGTGCAGCGTCCTGGCTATTCGCAGCGCTTTGCCCGCGAGCTGATTAAGCAGACCGGCCGGCGCTACGAGCTGGAGTAATCTCGTACCTCCGTACCACCGTACCTACGAATCGTACCAAGTATCACTAAAAGCGGGCACCAGGCGTAACGCCTGATGCCCGCTTGAATGTTTGTGATGGGGTAGGGGATTAGTCCTCGTCCTTCATCTCTTCCTCGTGAGCCTTGATCAGTGCCTGCTGGATATCGTTGGGCACGAGCTCGTAGCTGGCGAACTTGGTCTGGAACGATGCACGTCCGCCAGTGATGGACGACAGGGCGATGCTGTAGCTGGCCAGCTCCTTGAGAGGAATCTTGGCGTTCAGCTTCTGGTAGCCGGCCTCGCTGTCCATGCCCATGATGATGGCACGGCGTCCCTGCAGGTCGCTCATCACGTCGCCCATGTAGTCGGCGGGCACGAGCACCTCAAGGTCATAGATAGGTTCGAGCACCTTAGGACCAGCCTCGCGGAAGGCAGCCGAGAAGGCATTGCGTGCGGCGAGCATGAACGAGAGCTCGTTAGAGTCGACGGGGTGCATCTTGCCATCGTAGACAATGACGCGCACGTCGCGGGCGTAGGAGCCTGTGAGCGGGCCCTGCTCCATGCGCTGCATGATGCCCTTCAGGATGGCGGGCATGAAGCGCAGGTCGATGGCACCACCGACGACGCTGTTGATGAAGACGAGCTTGCCGCCCCATTCCAGGTCAATCTCTTCCTTGCCCTTGATGTTCATCTTGAACTCCTGGCCGTTAATCATGAAGCTTGTGGGATCCTCCATGCCCTCGGTGTAGGGCTCGATGATGAGGTGTACCTCGCCGAACTGTCCGCTGCCGCCTGACTGCTTCTTGTGACGGTAGTCGGCACGTGCCATCTTCGAGATGGTCTCGCGATAGGGAATCTTCGGCTCGATGTACTCCACCTGAATCTTCTCGTTGTTCTCCATGCGCCACTTCAGCGTGCGCAGGTGGAACTCGCCCTGGCCATGGACGATGATCTGGCGCAGCTCCTTCGACTGCTCCACCACCCATGTCGGGTCTTCCTGGCGCATCTTGTTCAGGGCTGCCATCATCTTCTCCGTCTCGCTCTCGTTGACGGCCTTGATGGCGCGTGAGAACTTCGAGTTAGGATACTTGATGAAGTCGAACTTCCAGTCGGCATTGTCCTTGCCGTTCAGGGTGTTGCCCGTCTTGACATCCTTCAGCTTCACGGTGCAGCCGATGTCGCCGGCCACGAGCTGGTCTACCTGAATGCGGTTGGCACCGGCGCAGGCATAGAGGGTGCCGATGCGCTCCTTCGAGCCACGGTCGGCGTTGGTCAGGTCGTCGCCGCTCTTGACGGTACCGCTCATCACCTTGAAGTAGCTCACCTCACCGATGTGCGGCTCGATGCCGGTCTTGAAGAAATAGAGCGAGGTGGGGCCTGCAGCGTCGGGGGTGATGTCCTGTCCAGCGGCGTTCTTCACCTTCGGCATCTCGCTGACGAAGGGCACCACATTGCCTAAGAACTCCATCAGTCGGCGCACGCCCATGTCCTTGCCTCCGCAGACGCAGAACACGGGGAAGATGCTGCGTGTGACAAGACCCTTGCGGATGCCCTCGCGCATCTCGTCCTCGCTGAGGTCTTCGGTCTCGAAGAATTTCTCCATCAGTGCGTCGTCGCCAGCGGCAGCGGCCTCCACCAGGGCGGCCTTCATCTCCTTGGCCTTCTCGAGCTGGTCAGCGGGAATGTCCTCAATGATGGGTGCGCCACCCTCGGGTTTCCACGACAGCTTCTTCATGATGAGCACGTCGATGATGGTGTTGAAGTTGGGGCCACAGGCCACCGGGTATTGCACAGGCACGCAGTTGGGACCGTAGACCTCGTGCAGCTGGTGCAGAATCTGGTCGTAGTCGCAGTTGTCGCGGTCGAGCTGGTTGACGAGGAAGATGACGGGCTTGTTCAGCTTGTCGGTGGTACGGAAGGCGTTCATCGTGCCTACCTCGGGGCCATACTGTCCATTGACGAGGATGAGGGCCTGGTCGGTGACGTTGAGTGCCGTGATGGCTCCGCCGACGAAGTCATCGCTGCCCGGGCAGTCGATGATGTTCAGTTTCTTGTTGTTCCACTCAGTATGGAACACGGTAGAGAATACCGAGTAGCCATACTCCTGCTCCACGGGGAAGTAGTCGCTCATGGTGTTCTTTCCCTCCACGGTGCCACGGCGCTTGGTGATGCCTGCCTCGTAGACCATTGACTCGGCAAGAGTAGTCTTGCCGCTACCCGCACTGCCGATGAGCGCGATGTTCTTAATCTCGTTTGTCTGATAGACTTTCATGGTTTGTTGTTTATAGTTGTTAGGTAAATAAGCGTAGGGTTTCGCTAAAACGGCTCGAAATTACACATTTTTTGCTGAAAAGCCAAGAAAAAGCGCCAAATATTAAGCAAATTTATGAATTGGCAAAGCGCGGCTTAGCGTATGAACAGCAACTCGCGATACTTGGGCAATGTCCACAGACCGTCCTCGACAATCATTTCCAGGTGGTCAATCTCGTAGCGGATGGCCTGCATGTGCGGACAGACGGTGTCGTGGTAGGCGATGGCCCTGTGGTGAATGTCGTGGATGCGGTTGGCCACGCGCCTGGCCTCGGTGAGCTCGTCGGCCAGACGCTCGATGCGCTCAGTGCGCTCGGCTATCTCTTCGATGAGCTTCATGTTACGGGCGCTCAGCCGTGTAGCCTTCTCTTCGCTAAACACGCTCTTCATGCCCTGCACGTTCTTGATGAGCTGGCTCTGGTAGTGCGTGGACACGGGGATGATGTGGTTCATGGCCAGGTCGCCCAGCACACGCGCCTCTATCTGTACGGTCTTGACGTACATCTCCCACTTCACCTCGTTGCGGGCCAGCAGTTCCTTGCGGTTCATCACCTTGGTGCTTTCAAACATGCTGACGCTAGACTCGTCGAGGTAGTGCTCGAAGATGACGGGGCACGACTTCTCCACGTCAAGCCCGCGCCGCTCGGCTTCCTTCACCCATTCGTCGCTGTAGCCGTTGCCATCGAAGCGGATGGGTTTACAGGTCTTGATGTCGTCCTTGAGCACCTCAAGGATGGCTTGGAACTTGATGGCTTGAGGCGTGAGACCAGGTGTCTGCGAATAGTCGGCCATCTTGGCGTCGACACGCTCCTTGAACGATGTGAGGGCTTCGGCCATGGAGGCGTTGAGGGCAATCATGGCTGAGGCGCAGTTGACGCTGGAGCCGGGAGCGCGGAACTCGAAGCGGTTGCCGGTGAAGGCAAAGGGCGACGTGCGGTTGCGGTCGGTATTGTCGACGATGAGGTCGGGAATCTGTGGGATGTCAATCTCCATGCCCTGCTTGCCCTGCAGGTTGAACAACTCGTCGTTGTCTGACTGCTCGATGTGGTCGAGCAACTCAGTAAGCTGTGTGCCGAGGAACGAGCTGATGATGGCTGGCGGTGCCTCGTTGCCACCTAAGCGGTGTGCGTTGGTGGCCGACATGATGCTGGCCTTGAGCAGTCCGTTGTGGCGGTAGACGGCCATGAGCGTCTCGACGATGAACACCACGAAGCGTAAGTTCTCGTCGGGCGTCTTGCCTGGTGCATGCAGCAGCACACCGTTGTCAGCAGACAGGCTCCAGTTGTTGTGCTTGCCGCTGCCGTTGATGCCGTCGAAGGGCTTCTCGTGCAGCAACACGCGGAAGCCGTGGTTGCGCGCCACCTTCTTCATCAGCGACATGAGCAGCATGTTGTGGTCGACGGCCAGGTTGCACTCCTCGTAGATGGGAGCGAGCTCAAACTGGTTGGGGGCCACCTCGTTATGGCGTGTCTTGACGGGGATGGCCAGCTCAAGGGCCTGTATCTCGAGGTCCTTCATGAACGCCTGGACGCGGTCGGGGATGGTGCCGAAGTAGTGGTCGTCCATCTGCTGGTTCTTCGCGCTCTCGTGGCCCATCAGCGTGCGACCGGTCATCAGCAGGTCCGGGCGTGCTGAATAGAGACCTTCATCGACGAGGAAGTACTCCTGTTCCCAGCCCAGGTTGACCTGCACCTTGGTGACGTCATCGTAGAACAGCTGGCAGACGTCGGTTGCCGCCTTGCCGACGGCATGGAGTGCACGCAGCAGCGGGGCCTTGTAGTCGAGGGCCTCGCCAGTGTAAGCAATAAATATGGTAGGAATACACAGTGTGTCGTCAATGATGAACACCGGGCTGGTGGGGTCCCAGGCGCTGTAGCCACGAGCCTCGAAGGTGTTGCGTATGCCGCCGCTGGGGAAGGAGCTGGCGTCGGGCTCCTGCTGTACGAGCAGCTTGCCGCTGAACGACTCCATCATGCCACCCTTGCCGTCGTGCTCAACAAAGGCATCGTGCTTCTCGGCGGTACCCTCGGTGAGAGGCTGGAACCAGTGTGTGTAGTGGGTGACGCCCATCTCCATGGCCCACTGCTTCATGCCGGCAGCCACCGCGTCAGCAATGGAACGGTCCAGGCGTGCGCCGTTGTCGATGACGTCGACGAGCTTCTCGTAAACATCGCGCGACAGATACTTGAACATCTTCTCGCGGGTAAAGACGTACTTGCCGAAATACTCCGACGGACGCTGAGCGGGAGTCTTTATTTCTAACGGGCGTTTCTTGAACGCTTCTTCTACGACCTGGAATCTCAGATTGGACATGATGATTTGAGAATTGAGATGTGGGAATTGAGATTTGAGAATTGAGATGTGAGGTCAGCCTATTATCCATTGAGCCTTATGCCGGAGACCCTATGAATTATCATAGTCTGGGCGCTGGATGTGCGGACCTTTTAGCGGAGGCAGGTGGCGCTTGCGCCTAAGCCATGCCTCGCGCCGTGACTCGTAGTCCTCTTGGCGTTTCTCTATGTAACCGTCGGCCATGTGCTTACTGGAACTTGGCATAGACCACATCGATGTTGATGGGGTCGTGGGCGTTGTTGGGACCACCCACCAGGCGGGTGCTGGTGAGCGACATATCATGGTGGACACTGGTGACGGTGTTCGTCGACGGCGAAGTGGTATAGGTGACAGGCACCAGCAACATCTTGTTCCAGTTGGGGTGGTGTTGCTCCCACTGCGGGTCGCTCTTCAATCCCTGTTCACGCATATTCCACAGTGCGGTGATGAGGGCCGAGAGGTTCTGGAAGGTGTAAGTGTTGGTGTTGCTGTAGTAGGTGGTGGTCTTCGGGTCGGGGTTGTTGTAGCCCGTGAGATAAGTCATGATGTTGTCGGGCTTGCTCCCCTTCTCGAAGAACGCATTGAGGCTGTCCTTCTGTACTAACAGGAGGGTGCTTGGCGGTGGCATCAGCCGGTCGTCGCTCGACTGGTTGTTCAGTCGCTGCAAGGTCATCTTGGCAGCCAGCAGCGAGTCGCCCTCGTGGCCACGCTTGATGTCGGTGACAGGCAGCGTCACCTCGGTATAGAGTCCTGCCGGTGATTTCAGGTAGGTGTAGGCCGTCTCGTTGGCCATGGCCTGCAGCGCCTCGAGGTCGTTGGTGACGTAGGTCGTCTGCAGCACCTCGCGCGTGCCTGCCAACACCATCTTGTAGCGGACAGGGTTGCCAGAGTAATTCGACGTGTAGGTGACACGCAGGCCGATGTCGCTGACCTTGGCGTGGAAGCCCAGACCGTCGGTCATCTGGAATGCGAAGCCTGCACAGACGTTGTGGGCAAAGGTGTAGGAGTTGCGGAAGTACTCGGGATGGTCGTAATACTGGCGCATGAGGTAGGTGCCGTAGTTGTTATAGACGGTGCCGTCGCTGCTGGTGTAAGGCTCGTTCAGGGGGATGCGTATGCTGTTCTGGTAGCTGCTGGCGGAGCGTACAGAGTCCTTCTCACCCCGGTTAGAGTAGGTGAACACGTGTGACTTGTTGATGCCCCCCTGCTTGACGAGGCCCTCCTGGAAGGGGTTGAAGTTGGAGTAGTAGCGTATGCCCTCTTCCAGCGGCCGTGCCATCTCGCACACCCTCATCTTCATGGCGGTGAGCGTGTCGGCACTGCGGAAGGGTGAGTTGATGTAGAGGATGACGTCGCAGGAGTCGGCGCAGATGCGGCCATCGTAGGTGTTGACGATGGTGTTCTCATCCAGCAGGTAGGTTGTCTCCAGGATGTTGAACTGTGTAGTGAATTCGCTGGTGACGTCTGCCCCCGTCTGTGGGTCCCTGACGGTGCCCAGATAGCAGTCGGCAGCCAGTGAGAGCACCGAGTCAGCCATGATGGTGCGTGTGGTGGCGTGGAAGGTCTCAGTGCTAACCTCCAGCTTGTCGCTGTCCTTGGTCAGTGTCTGCCCGATGTTCAGGCTGTCCTCCTCACATGAAGAAATGGCTACCAGCGCAAACGCTGCGGCAGCCATTGTCTGAAGCTTGTAATAACGTGTATGTAGTGACATGGTTGTTATATGGTTTCATAGAACTCCTCGTAGGCATCGGCGAAGTCCTCCGTATAAGGCAGAATGGGGATGTTCCTGCCTTGGGCATGCTGCGTCAGTTCCCCGTTGATGTCATCGTTGGCGAAGATGATGCCGTCGCTGTAGTCGATGGCGAGCTTCCCCAGCTCCACGATGCCGAAGTTGTCGTTATAGCCCGACAGCAGCTCGGGCTTCGCATCGCGGAAGGCCAGACACTGCTTGAACTTGTCGCCCAGCTCGGTGTTCAGTGTCTGTGTAAAGAGCGATGTCACCACTTTGGCATCAGCAAACGATGGCTCGTCGGCGTAGGCCGTCTTCACGTAGAAGGGCACTACGGCACTCATCCAGCCCTGGCAGTGTATCACATCGGGCACCCACCTGAGCTTCTTCACTGTCTCCAGCACGCCCCTGGCGAAGAAGATGGCGCGTTCGCCGTTGTCGGGGTAGTCCTCGCCGCTCTCATCGGTCATCATGCGCCGTTTGGAGAAGTAGTCGTCGTTGTCGATGAAATAGACAGCGACGCGAGCTGACTGGATGGATGCGACCTTGATGATGAGGGGATGGTCGGTATCATTGATGATCAGGTTCATACCCGACAGACGCTGCACCTCATGCAGCTGTCCGCGACGTTCATTGATGGTGCCCCACTTCGGCATGAAGGTACGTATCTCGTGCCCCAGCTCCTGCATGGCTCTTGGCAATTCGCGTCCCATTAGTGACAATTTGCTTTCTGCTACATAGGGTGTAATCTCCTGGTTGATGAATAGGATTTTCTTTTTAGCCATCTAATTTGTTCATGTTAATCAGAAATTCCATGCAAAGGTACAGTTTTTTTTGTATAAAAACGAAAAAAAAGTGTGGGAAAAGCACTTTTTTAGGAAAAAGTGACATTTTATAGGTTTATTTTTAGCCTTTTTTTTCCTTGTTTGCAAAAATTGTTGTTATTTTGCACGCGCTTAGCCGAAGCCATGCCTTGTGAAAAGTTGGCGGAAGGCAAATGTGTAAAGAAAAAGAAAGCGATGAAGGTATTTACAAAGATTGTTGACCTGCAGAATGCGCTGTTTGATGAGCGTAAGGCAGGACACAGCGTGGGCCTGGTGCCCACCATGGGTGCGCTGCACCAAGGGCATGCCTCGTTGGTGCGCTGTAGTGTCAAGGATAACGATGTGACGGTGGTGTCGGTGTTTCTCAACCCCACACAGTTCAACGACAAGGACGACCTGACGCGCTATCCGAGAACCCTTGAGGCTGACAGCCGTCTGGTGGAGGAGTGTGGTGCCGACTATGTGTTGGCTCCGTCGGTTGAAGAGATGTACCCAACGCCTGACCGTCGTCAGTTTGAGTATCCTCCTGTCTCCACCGTCATGGAGGGTGCCCACCGGCCAGGCCATTTCAACGGTGTGTGCCAGGTGGTGAGCCGCTTGTTCTATATCGTGCGCCCTGACCGGGCCTACTTTGGCGAGAAGGACTGGCAGCAGATTGCCGTGGTGAAGGCCATGGTGCGCCACCTGCAGCTGGGCGTGCAGATAGTGGAATGTCCTGTGGTGCGCGAGGCTGACGGCCTGGCCATGTCGAGCCGTAACACCCTGCTGGCACCTGAAGAGCGTGCCATCGCCCCAGCCATCTATAAGACGCTGAAGGAGAGCATTGCCTTCGCTGCCAACCACACACCCGCCGAGACCCACGACTATGTGGTCAGCACCATCAACGCCGTCGAAGGTCTTCAGGTGGAGTATTTCTCAATCGTCGATGGCAACACCTTGCAGGATGTGGCACAGTGGAGCGACTCACCCTACGTCGTGGGCTGCATCACCGTCTACTGTGGCAAGACGCCTATCCGCCTTATCGACCATGTCAAGTACCAAGCTCCAAACTCCTAACTCCACACGCAAATGATGATAGAGGTTTTGAAGTCGAAGCTGCACTGCGTCCAGGTGACGGAAGCCAACCTGAACTACATGGGCAGCATAACCATTGATGAGGACCTGATGGATGCCGCCAACATGATTGCCGGCGAGAAGGTGCAGGTGGTTGACAACAACAACGGCGAGCGCTTTGAGACATACATTATCAAGGGCGAGCGCGGCAGTGGCTGTGTCTGCCTGAACGGTGCCGCAGCAAGGAAGGTACAGGTGGGCGACACCGTCATCATCATCTCATACGCACTGATGGACTTTGAGGAAGCCAAGACCTTCAAGCCAAGCGTGGTGTTCCCGCGTGACAATCACGTTTAAGTGTAACCAACGTCACACAAGCAGAATCTCACACTCATCATCCTGTTGGTGTTAGTGTGAGATTCTGTTTGTTTCTGTCTTATAATAAATATTGTACGCGCGTAAGAAAGAGTCAGGGCAGCGAGGCTGCAACATACTCTTTCAGCTCTTCGCCCCTTAGTCCTTTCTTCAGAATGGTGCCCAAGCTGTCAACCACGACGGTATAAGGTATGTTGTTGACACGGAAGGCCTTGGCAGGGGTGCTGCCCTTTCCCTTCAGGTCTGACAGCTGTGGCCACCCCATCTTCAGGTCTACAATGGCCTTCCGCCATGCAGCGGAGTCATTGTCGAGCGAGATTCCTACGACGGACAGACCTTTGGGCTGGTAGTCCTGCATGAGCTGCCGCAGCATGGGCATCTCTTTCCGGCAGGGCTCGCACCATGAGGCCCAGAAGTCGATGACGGTCATCTTGCTGCCCTTTACCAGACTCATTACGTTCAGCTGCTCACCCTCTGGCGTGGCCAGTGTGAAGTCGGGCATGACGTGTCCCTCGGCGGTGGCCTCAATGTTGCTGATGGACTGCAGCAGCCTCACCACGGGCTGGCGCTGACGATAGCTGTCGGGCATCTTCGCTATCAGCTCGCGCAGCAGGTCGCTGTTCAGTTGCTCGTCGATGTAGTTCACCACCAGCATGTAGCCCAGCTCATTGTCCGTGTTCTTCTGGGCTGCCTCTATGTGCCTCTTCTCTATCTCGCCGTACAGCTGCATGTAGCGTTCCGACAGTGCCCATTCCGCCTCGCTGGTCAGGGTGGTGTCACTGTAGATGATGGTCTCAATCTCGTTAATCTTGTCGTAGTAGGGATAGGTAGCCTCCATCAGCTCCTGCAAAGCGTTGTTGGCTACGGTGCCACTCACGCTGCCCTTGCCGGGGGCTTGGTCGATGGTGACACTGATGATGCCCGGCTCGGTGAAGAAGTTCATGCTGTTCATCTGGTTGCTGGCCTGTATGAGCGTCATGAAACGCACGCTGTCAGCCGGCCCCGTGTAGGTGAACTTACCGTCCTTCACGACAAGGGTGTCGAGCGATTCGCCCTCTGAGTTGACCAGATAGAGTTGTTCGCCGTCGGGCAGTCCCACGGTCTTGCCTTCCACCTGGAATGTCACGGTGGGCACTTCCTTCTTGCAGCCTGTCAGGAGCATGGCAGCCAGGGCCAGCCCTGCAGCGGTCTTCAAACCTTTCATAGGGTTATACCAGATATTGGTCGCTGATGCTCTCATTGTTGATGACGCGGCGTATGGTCTCAGCAAACATGTCGGCCACTGAGATTTGCTTCACCTTCGCACAGCGCTGTGTGTAGGGGATGCTGTCAGTGAACACAATCTCTGAGAGGGCCGACTCCTGCACACGCTCGCTGGCCGGTCCGCTCATCACGCAGTGGCTGGCGCAGGCGCGCACGCTCTTTGCTCCTGCCGACATCATCAGGTCAGCAGCCTTCGTGATGGTGCCGGCCGTGTCAACCATGTCGTCGATGATGACCACGTTCTTGCCTTCCACCTCGCCGATGATTTGCATCGTGGCCACCACATTGGCCCTGGCGCGTGTCTTGTTGCACAGCACCAGCGGGCAGCCCAGGTACTTGGCATAGGTGTTGGCACGCTTTGACCCGCCTACGTCGGGCGATGCCACCACGAGGTCTTCCAGCTTCAGGCTCTGCAGGTAGGGCAGAATGACACCCGAGGCATACAGATGGTCGACGGGAACGTCGAAGAACCCCTGTATCTGGTCGGCGTGCAGGTCCATGGTGATGACGCGGTTCACGCCGGCCACGCTCAGCAGGTCGGCCACCAGCTTGGCTCCGATGCTCACGCGTGGCTTGTCCTTACGGTCCTGACGTGCCCATCCGAAGTAGGGAATGACGGCATTGATGGTGCGGGCCGATGCGCGTTTGGCGGCGTCAATCATCAACAGCAGCTCCATCAGGTTGTCGCTGTTGGGGAAGGTGCTCTGCACAAGGAAGATGTCCTGTCCACGGATGCTTTCCTCATAGCTCACGGCAAATTCGCCGTCGCTGAACTTGGTGATTTGCAGCTTGCCCAGCGGACAGCCCAGGCTTTGGCAGATTTTCTCTGCCAGGTATCTCGTGGCGGTGCCTGAGAATACCATGTAGTTTTGAGTCATCATATTTATATTAAGATACTGCTTTTTGTAGTTTCTTGAAATGGGCTATGAGTTCCTTGTAGTCCTGACCCTGGTGAATGTTGAAGCGGTTCCACAGGTCGCCGCACACCACCACGCCGCCAAAGCCCAGGTCGGCCACCTGTCGGATGTTGTCCAGGCAGATGCCCCCTAAGGCATAGACATGTCTGTCGATGAGGCCCTTGCGCGATGCAGCCGTCAGTTCCTCCATGGTGAACGACTGGCGGTCGGAAGGGTTGCTATGACTGTCGAAGATTGACTTCAGAAAAACGTATTTGCTGTTCTTTTTCGCCTCGCGCAGCTCGTCCAGGGTCGTGCACGTGCGGCTGACGTGCCCACGGTATCCGTAGGGCAGCGTGTCGGTGGGGTGCTCCATGTGGATGCCGCGCAGACCGTACTCCTCGCGCAGGTAGAAATGCTCGTGCACGGTTATGCAGTGGTAGTATTCCTCGGGCAGAAGGGTGAGCAGGCGCTCGGAGTAGACAGGCTCTGACTGCGGTTTGTACAGGTGCATGTTGTCCATGCCTTCCTCAAAGAGGGTAGTCAGAATCTTGTCTTCTTCCACGAAGAACGTGGCTCGTGTCATGATGATGAGTTTCATCTTTGCGCCATAATATTGATGCGGATGCAAAAGTACAAAAAAAAAAGCATACCGCCGCAGCCCTTTACTACTTTTTTTCCCGTTAGTAGAAAAAAACAATTATTATCAAAGAAAATTTGGGCGGCTCGTTTTTCTTTCGTAATTTTGCACACTCATTGTGACTAAATCCGAAACCATGTTGAAAGGAAAGAAAATCGTGCTGGGCATCACCGGCTCGATAGCGGCCTACAAGGCATGTCTCATTATCCGCGGGCTGGTCAGGCGTGGTGCCGAGGTACAGGTGGTCATCACTCCCGCAGGCAAGGAGTTCATCACCCCCATCACACTGTCGGCGCTGACGCAGAAGCCCGTCATCAGCGACTTCTTCTCCCAGCGCGACGGCACGTGGCACAGTCATGTGGCCCTGGGCCTGTGGGCCGATGCCATGCTCATCGCCCCCTGCACCGCTGCCACCTTGGGCAAGATGGCCACGGGGGTGGCTGACAATATGCTCATCACAACCTATCTGTCTATGAAGGCCCCGGTGTTCATCGCACCGGCCATGGACCTCGATATGTATGCGCACCCCACGACGCAGCAGAACCTGGAGCGTCTGCGCTCCTTCGGCAACCACATCATTGAGCCACAGAGTGGCTTCCTGGCCAGCGGACTGGAGGGCAAGGGACGCATGGAGGAGCCGGAGAAGATTGTGGATTACCTCGATAATAGTTTAGAGTGTAGAGTGGATAGTGTAGAGTTTGCTACCGCTGTCCCCAACGTTTCAGCTGAAGGCATGGATGTGGCAGCAAACTGCAAGTCAGGTGAAGGCATGGCGGAAGCAAACTGCAAGTCAGGTGAAGGCATGGCGGAAGCAAACTCTACACTCTACACTCTACACTCTACACTGAAAGGCAGGCACATCCTCATCACTGCCGGTCCCACCTACGAGAAGATTGACCCTGTGCGCTTCATTGGCAACTACAGCAGTGGCAAGATGGGCTTTGCCCTGGCCGAGGAATGTGCCAAGCGAGGCGCCGATGTGACGCTCATCGCCGGCCCTGTGTCCACCCAGCTCGCGCCCGCATGCGCTCACCTTATTAAAAGGATTGACGTAGAGAGCTGCCTGCAGATGCGCGATGCCGCCGTCAGTGCCTTCCCACAGGCTGATGCCGCCATCCTCTGTGCTGCCGTGGCCGACTACAGACCGGCGCAGGTGGCCGACCAGAAGATGAAGCGCACCGGCGACGTGGACATCCACCTGGTGCCCAACCCCGACATTGCCGCCACGCTCGGACAGATGAAGCAGCCCGGGCAGATGCTCGTGGGTTTCGCCTTGGAGACCAACGACGAGCAGCAGAACGCCGAGAAGAAGCTGAAGAAGAAAAACCTGGACTTCATCGTGCTCAACTCGCTGCGCAATGAGGGCACCTGCTTCCGTTCCGACGAGAACCAGATAGCCATCATCGATGGCAATGGCCGCCGCGACTATGACAAGAAACCAAAGGCCGAGGTGGCCAGTGACATCATCGACTATCTTGCATCAAGCCTCTTACCTCTCACCTCTGATATTCATAATTAAGCATTAAGCATTAAGAATTAAGCATTAAACAAGATGGCAAAGGACAAGACTGCATACGTGTGCTCCAACTGTGGACAGGAGTCGCCCAAGTGGATAGGCAAGTGCCCTGCCTGTGGCCAGTGGAACACGTTTCAGGAAATTAAGGTGGCAGCCACTCCCCAGTACACGGCCCGCAACGGGCGTGCGGGCAGCACCTCGGCGGCAGCCACCGTGGGCCATTCGCTTCGCACGGTGCGTCCCATGCGCCTGCACGAGATAGCCAGCGAGGACGAGCGCCGCATCTCCATGCGCGATGGCGAGCTGGACCGCGTTTTGGGCGGTGGTCTGGTGCCCGGCAGCATCGTCCTCTTGGGTGGCGAGCCAGGCATCGGCAAGTCCACGCTGCTGCTGCAGACCATCCTACGTCTCGACAACATGCGTATCCTGTATGTCAGCGGCGAGGAGAGTGCCTATCAGCTGAAGATGCGTGCCGAGCGCATCCTGCCACGCAAGGCAGGCGACGAGGGCGGTCCCCTCATCCTCTGCGAGACACAGCTGGAGGCCATCTTCTCACACATACAAGACGTGCAGCCCGACATGGTCGTCATCGACTCCATCCAGACCATTGCCACCGAGGATGTGGAGTCGTCGGCCGGCAGCATCGCACAGGTGCGCGAGTGTGCCAGCGCACTCCTCCGCTTTGCCAAGACCAGCGGCGTGCCCGTCATCCTCATTGGGCACATCACCAAGGAGGGCACCCTGGCCGGGCCGAAGATTCTGGAGCACATCGTCGACACCGTCATACAGTTCGAGGGCGACCAGCACTACACCTATCGCATCCTGCGTTCCATCAAGAACCGTTTCGGCAGCACCTCCGAGCTGGGCATCTATGAGATGGCCCAGGACGGTCTGCGCCCCGTTAGCAATCCCTCCGAGCTGCTGCTCTCTGAAGAGCACGAGGGTCTCTCAGGCGTGGCCATCAGTGCCGCCATCGAGGGGGTGCGGCCCTTCCTCATGGAGTCGCAGGCCCTGGTGTCGACGGCAGCCTACGGCACGCCGCAGCGCCAGGCCACCGGCTTCGACCAGCGACGCCTGAACATGCTCTTGGCCGTGTTGGAGAAGCGCGTCGGCTTCAAGCTCATTCAGAAGGACGTGTTCATCAACATTGCCGGCGGACTGCGCTCCACCGACATGGGCCTTGACCTGAGCATCATTGCCGCCGTCCTCTCAAGCAATGTCGATACCCCCATCGAGGCGGGCTGGTGCATGTGTGGTGAGGTGGGCCTCAGTGGCGAGGTACGTCCCGTCAGCCGCATTGAGCAGCGTGTGCAGGAGGCTGAGAAGCTGGGCTTCACCCACATCATCATCCCCCGTCATAACATGCGCGCCTTCAGTAAGAAGAAACCCAACATTGAGCTGCACCCTGTGCGCAAGGTCGAGGAGGCCCTGCGTGCGTTGTTCGGCTGATATCAAAATAGACCCTGACAGATGAAAACCAGCATCTTTACTTGTCTCTTCATGGTGCTGCTCGCCTGTGCTTGCAGCCAGTCGGGCACTGATGGCAGTCAGCCCCTTGGCGGTGACACACCGTTGCAGGAGGGCAGCCTGCGCATCGCCGTTACACCCACCCTCGACTGTCTTCCGCTCTATGTAGCCCAGCACGAGGGGGGGTTCCAGGACGAAGGCCTCAGCGTGCAGCTCGTGCCCTTCACGGCACAGATGGACCAGGACACCGCCGTTGCGGGTGGCACCGTCCATGGCCTCACCACCGACAGCGAGCGCATGGCCTGGCTCAGCAGTCATGGCACGCCGCTGCAACAGGTGGCCCGGACGTCGCTCAGCTGGCAGCTGCTGACCAACAAGGCGGCGCGCCTCACCCTCCTGTCGCAGCTTGACGACAAGATGGTGGCCATGACACGCTATTCGGCTACCGACAAGCTGGCAGCCCATCTTGTCGACAGTGCCGGCCTGCAGCCCGAGCGCGTGTTCCGCATACAGGTGAACGATGTCTTGGTGCGTCTTGCCATGCTGAAGAATGGCACCATGGACGCCATGCTGCTGCCTGAGCCGCAGGCCACTGAGGCCCGCCTCGACGGCCACCCCGTGCTCTACAAGTCGGGGACGGGCTTCGGCGTGCTCGCCTTCCGCCAGGATGTCATGGCCGACACTGCCCGGCGTCATCAGGTGGAGCGTCTCGTGGCCCTCGTCAATGCCGCCACCGACAGCATTGCGGCCCGTGGCCTTCAGCACTACCGCACACTCATTGCCAGCTACTGCGGGGTGCGACCCGAGGTGGTGGACTCTATTGAGATGAGAGATGAGAGATGAGAGATGAGAGATGAGAAATGAGAGATGAGAATGAAACGGAAAAACTATTCTCTCACCTCTTACCACTCACCTCAAAAAAACAACTATAAAAGAACAAAGCTTTGAAGCAGAACGAACAACTGAACGAGATACTTGGGCTGGTGCTGAACGGCCAGTTAGGCAAGGCCATCAATGGCCTTGAGAACTATCTGCTTGCTCATCCACGCCAGAGCGATATGGACCAGCTCATCAGCATGAGCGATGACTATCGGCTGATGGCCGACTACTGGAAGCGGGGCTTCGACGACCCACAGCGTGGTGAGGTCTATCGGCAACTGCTGCGCCGAATGTATGTGCTCACTGCCACCATCATCACCAACTGGCAACTCTCGGAGAGTCCCTTTCTCAAGGCCCTGCACCTGCGTCCCCGCAAAATCAGGAAAGACTGGTCGATGACGTCCGTCCGTGCCGCCATGGAGGACTTTGTGGCGCAGGTCACCATGCTGCAGTTGCAGAAGAACGGCGACCTGGGCACCGCACAGCCATCGTCGTCGCAGCAGTTGCACCAGGAGCACTGGCAGCTGATGAACGACCTCTTCGACTATATCGTCACTTCGCGACAGTGGCGCCCGCAGCTGGCCGATGTGTTCCTTGACATGCTCCTCGCGCCCACACTCTCGTCCGTCGACCAGCAGTTAGTCGTCAGCGCGGTCATGCTGTCGGCCCTCCAGTCGTTCTGCCCACAGAAGTTCCGTGTCCTGGCACAGGTCTATCGCCAGAGTACCGACGAGCAGGTGCGACAGCGCGCCCTGGTGGGGTGGGTGGCTACCCTGTCATTCTGCCCCGACGGCGTGTGGCAGCTCTACACTGAGATGGAAGAGCAGGTGCGCGACCTGTGCAGCGATGAGCAGACGCGCCTGGACCTGGCCGAGCTGCAGATGCAGCTCATCTACTGTACTGAGGCCGATGCCGATACGCACACCATACAGAAGGAGATACTGCCCGACATTATGAGTGGCAGCAACATCAAGGTCACGCGACAGGGACTGGTGGAGATGGACGAGGACAGTCTCGACGACATCCTCCATCCCGAGGCGGCCGAGCAGAACATGGAGCGCATGGAGAAGAGCATGCAGCGCATGGTCGACATGCAGCGGCAGGGGGCCGACATCTACTTCGGCGGCTTCTCACAGATGAAGCGCTTCCCCTTCTTCCAGCAAGTCAGCAACTGGTTCGTGCCGTTCTACTCGCAGCATCCTGACATCAGCACCATCTGGAACAACACACGGGGCAAGAAGTTCCTCAAGGCCATCACCCGCCTTGGCGCCTTCTGCGACAGCGACAAGTACAGCTTCGTGCTGGCCTTCAACCAGGTGCTCACACGGCTGCCGCAGGGCATGCTCAAGCTCATAGAAGAGGGTGAGGCCACCGCCATGCCCCTGGGGGGCGAGGTGCCAGACGAGCAGCAGCACCAGCCGCCCTTCATGCGCCGTCTCTACCTGCAGAGCGTCTACCGCTTCTACCGCTTGTTCAGTGCGCGCAGCGAGTTCCTCAACCCCTTTGACAACATTGTGTTCTTTGCTCATCCGCTACTTGCCCGGCCCGAGCTGGCCCCCCAGGCGCTCAGCGTGGCCCGTTTCCTGCTGAAGCGTCGTCGCTATGCCAGCGCCGTCAGCGTCCTGGCGGCCGTCCCTGAGGCGGAGCGTCATAACTTCCAGTATTACATGATGCTGGGCACGGCGCTGCAGCATGCGCCGCAGACCACGCTGCTGTCGCCCATGGCCTGCTATCGCATGGCACTCGACCTGCAGCCGGGCAATGAGCGCGCCCGAGCAGCACTGGCACGGACGCTCTTCGACAGCCAGGACTACGAGGAGGCCTACCAAGCCTACAGCACCCTTCTGCAACAGCAGCCTGAGCACAAGGCATACCAGCTGGCAGCCGCCGTCTGTCTCATCCACATGCAGCGCTCCGAAGAGGCCCTGAAGATGCTCTTCAAGCTTGACTACAACTACCCCGACGACCTGTCCGTGGGGCGCGTCATGGCATGGGCGCTCACCCTGTGTGGCAAGTATGAGCAGGCCGACAAGCGCTACTGCCAGCTGCTGGCTACCGACAAGCCCCTGCCTGCCGACATGCTGAACTATGGCTATTGTCTGTGGCTCTCGGGCAACATCGTTACGGCCATCAGCATGTTCCGACAGTTTGTCAGCTCGCAGGGCGATGAAGGCGTTGACATAGAAAAAGAGTTCATGCACAGCAGTGAACATGAACTCTTGTTACAGCATGGCATCACCGACACCGACATTCGGCTGATGGTCGATGCCATCTAAAAGGCTCCTTACAGTCCTAACTTCTTACGGATAGCCTTGGGAATGGCGTTCTTGTTGACGAGGAAGTCCATCGTGTTGGCGGCGATGAAGTTCTTGGTCATGTACCACACGCCCTTGTAGTCGCCGGTCTCACCCCATGAGTTCTTCACCATGTAGTACTCCTTGCCAAACTGGTCCTTGGCCACGCCGTAGATGAGCATGCCATGGTCGTCGGTCAGCTCCCAGTTGTCGAAGCGCTCCTGGCGCATCTCCTGTGTGGGCACCACCTCGGGCACCTTGCAGCCTAATGAGTCGATGACGTTCTTGCGCTTGGCGGCCGTCAGCTTCAGCCAGCGGGCCATGTCGCTGCCGGCCAGGCTCTTGGCAGCCTCGCCGTCGATGGCGTAGGCCAGACCCTGACGGGTGAAGCCCTCCTCACTGACATCGCCACCCCAGGCCACGGTGTAGCCCTGCGCCACGGCGTTGTCGATGACCTGCATCATCTCGTCCATCGGCAGGTTGTAGCTCAGCGGGAAGCGCCAGTTGTCCTGCACCTCAACGGCGAAGGCGGTGTAGAAGGGGTGATGCGTGTAGCTGGTGATGCTGACATAGTCGTCGAGGTTGATGCCCAGCGACTGCACAAAGGTCTTCGGGGTGTACTCCTTGCCCTCGTACATGAACTTCTCGGGGCACTGGCCCAGATAGGCGTCGAGGATGCCCTGCAGGCCCACCTTCCACTGGTTGCTAATCTTTTTCTGCGAGCTCTTGGCAATGGCGGCCACGTAGGGCTCCAGCAGCGAGAAGAACTCGTTGAAGTTGTTCAGTGAGTCGCCATACAGCGAGCCGGGGAAGGGCATGGCGTCCTCGGGGCAGATGCCGTGGGTCTTCAGCGTGGCCAGCACGTCTTCAGCCGAGCCACCCTGTGAAAACTGGCAGTCGCCGTGGTAGCGGACCACCTGGATGGCGCGCTCCATATAGGTCTTGTTGGCCACGAAGCTCTCGCACAGGTCGTAGGTCTTGCCAGTGGCCTTCAGAATCTCAGCCTCGAAGAACGACAGCGTGGAGTAGTCCCAGCAGGTGCCGCTGCGGTTCTGGTCTTTCATCGACGTGATAGGGTTCTCCTTGATGGTGGTGAAGACAGGCTTGTTGTCCGCCTTCTGCTCAGCTTCCTGAGCCTGTACGCCAGCGGCCGTCATGGCCAGCAGTGCAAGTGAAAGTATCTTCTTCATCTTTTGCTTAGTTTTTTAAATCGGCGCAAAGGTACAAAAAAAACTTGTAACCCAAAAGTAATTTCCGAATAATTACGCCAAATGAGCAAAAACTTTAGAATATAGAATTAAGATTTAAGAATTAAGAGGTGTGGGCTTCGCCGAGTAAGAATTATGAATTCCAGCTTCCGCAAGCGAAAAAAGGGCCCGTGATACTTTATTGCAAGTAAATGATACAAAAATGCATGTTGCTGAGGGAGAAAAGCAGTACCTTTGTACGTCTTTTTAAAAACAATTAAAACATTATTTTAACATGAGAAAAATTCTACTTTCTTGTCTGATGCTTCTCGGTATGGGAGCATCAGCGTTTGCCGACGAAGTGAAGACGCTTGAGCCTGATCAGGAGTTCACAAGCATTGAAGCCATCGGCGACAACCTCTTCGCCATCTGTAATCTGGGGGAGGGCAAGGCAATCTTCAACGCGAATGCCCAGAACCTGGCTTATGATGGGTATCAGGTTGCCTTCTCTGCTTCGAATTCCGCTTACTACTGGAAGCTGCACAGCCTGAAGGACGATGCCGACGAGTCGGTGAAAAACTGCTACACATTGGAAGCCGTAAAGGCCGACGGCAGCAGCATTTCCCTGTGGGATCACAGTGCAATTTTCCTGAATTCTGGTGCCCCCAATGGCTTTGATGGATGTTTCGTCCTCGGCAATCGAGACCAGCTGGGTACTGACGTTAAATATGGTGGCGTATGGGAAGTGGCGTACACCGCTGGCAAGGGCTTCACCTTGAAGAACAAGGCCCTGGGTGGCTATTTCTGTGGCGTGAACCCGGCTCCCAAGGGAGAAGACCCTGTATATTGGAACTTCTGCACGCTGAAGGAGAAGAGCGTTGAGAATCCCATTGCAAAGCCCAATCGCACCGCCACTGATGCTTTGGTGCTCGACCTGAATGACTTCACGACCATCGACGAGGGCGCTACATGGGATCCTGAGACCATGACCTTCACCAAGCGTTGCGGTTTCAAGTGGGAGAACGGCATCGACCTCTCACAGTATCAGTATCTGGTCATCACGGCAGCCCAGAGCCGTGAGAACGCTGGCGCCGGCAACATCGCCATCAAGGACCTCAGCGGCAATACGGTGCAGGGCGACGACTACAAGGGTGGTCCTTATGCCATGTGGCTCTCGCTCTGGAACGCTCTCAACAGCTGCGTCATTGACCTGGAGAACCTTCGCGTTGACAAGATGTTCGACATCTATCATGTCACTGAGCTGAGCATTGATGGTGGCGACAAGTTCATCCTTGGCAATGTCTATGCCACTAACTTCCAGACCGCTACCACCGGCCGCTGGGCCGATAAGAATGGTGAGGGCAACTTCCGCCTGACGGGTCTTACCGATGGTGTGTATGGCACTGTCTGCCTGCCTTACCAGGCTGCCGTCTCAGGTGCCTATATCTATGAGATTGCCGGTAAGAACGACAAGGGCATTGAGCTGAAGATGTTCAAAGGCCTGATGGAAGCAGGAAAGCCCTATATCTACTGCCCGCTGAAGGGCTTCGCCAATGGCGACGGCGCCTTCCCTGAGAACCGTGTCTATTTCTATCAGACTACTGCCGCTACCGTTAGCCAACCTGTTGAGAACAACGGTCTCATTGGAACCTTCGAGGCACTTGGTGACGCCGACTATCTGGTGCTGAACAATGGCAAGATCTCCTTGGGCAATGGCGTGGGTGCTAACCAGGCCTACATCAACCTTGAGAAGGTTCAGGGCGTAGCTACTGAGGCCACTATCGCCTTTGACGAGACCGTGACAGGCATCCAGAGCGTCGAGGCTGCTCCTGCCGCCACCAAGATCTTCGACCTCTCTGGTCGTCAGGTAGCCCAGCCCACCCGTGGCATCTACATGATGAACGGCAAGAAGGTCATCGTGAAGTAACCGTCAGCTGACCACAGCTAGACACAAAGAATACTGGGGCTGCAAGGGAGTGAATCCTTGCAGCCCCAATATTTTGCTCTTCTACGCGCGCGCAAGACGCGAAAGTGGCCAGCAGCGCAAGTGAAAGTATCTTCTTCATCCCTCTCACCTCTCACCTCTCACCTCTAAATTAAGAATAATAAGGTAATAAGGGAAACCGTTAAAATAGTGCACTAAGTGCACCCATGGGGATTAATAGGTTGACTTGCAGGCCGTTGGCTGGTGTACTTACGCTACTCCATCGTGCACCTATGTCAACCAGCTCAAAGCGTTGGCACACCAGCTTTTTAGGTGTAAATTCTCGAGAGAATTTGCCAATAAGTCGGCACTTTACGGAAATAACCCATTGAGTTATTGCAATAAGTCAACGAGATAATTCAGCCAGGGGCCGACTTATTGTAATAAGTCAATGAGTCATTGGAATAAGTCAATGAGATAAAAAAGTCCCACGGCGTGGGATTTTTTTATCTCATGGAGATAATTCCGTAAAGTGCCGAGGGCTGACCGTCGCGGCAGAACTATCTACTCCCCTCCCCCCCGCGGGAGGGGTCGGGGGTGGGGCTGTTGGTGCACCATCTGGTGCTCGATCTGAGTTGTTGGTGCACCAGCCAACGACATGCAAGTCAGTTTTTTAGAGGCCATAGGTGCACTTAGTGCACCATTTTTTTTTGTTTCCCTATATCGTTCTTGCCGTGCCAGCCAGCAGAGCAGGAGCAATTACCGTTTTTTTCCCGCCATACGCAATTTGAACCAATTTGAACCAATGGACTTTATCATCCATCAATATTCACCAAAATTGTCTTCACTGCATAAAAAAGTACAAATTTTATGCAATAAGCTTGCGGGATTGAATAAAAAACAGTAATTTTACCGGCGCAAAAAGGATATAAGTATGAAGACAATCATTCTGAATCAACGAAAGGTTTTTGAGAATCCTGTTGTCAATTTTTGAGCGTTTTGTTTGGGCGTTCTAAGGATTTTTCGTATCTTTGCACTGCAAAAACGGTCGAATAGTGCGACCGAATTTGCAGTAAGAAACAACTGCGGCAGAAATAAGAACGAATTGAGCAACTGTTTCTACTATTGTTTTAATATTTACATATATGATATTTTTGGTAATTGTAGTGTTTGTAAACATTTTATTTGCATAAATTTTGATGTTTAGAAACATTTTAGTATCTTTGCAGCCGACAACAATAATAATGATGATAATGGAAGAACAAATCAGTTATCTCATCAAGATTTTCCAGCGTCGGTTGGCAGCAACGCCCATGTCCTTTTTTCGCTATCTTTATAAGCAGATAGACTGGAACGACACGCTGATAGGCATCAAAGGCCCGAAAGGGTGTGGCAAATCGACCCTGCTTCTGCAGCACATCAAGGAGGCGTTCAGGGGAAAGGAACTGGACAAGGCGCTTTATGTGTCGCTTGACAATCTGTGGTTCAGCACCCATGATATCATCGATGTGGTGGACTACCATTACACACATGGCGGGACACACCTGTTTATCGACGAGATACATTACTACAAGCATTGGCAGACGCTGCTTAAAAATATCAGCGACGACTATCCTGGACTTCATATAGCTTATACCGGCTCATCAATGCTTCAGATGGAAAGTAGCGAAGGGGATCTCTCCCGTCGCTTGACCATGTATGAAATGCGAGGACTATCGTTACGGGAGTTCCTAGAATATGAAGGTATATTGCAAATGCCGCCTGTCACCCTGGAACAACTGCTTGAAGAGCATGTGGGCATAGCGATGGAAGTATGTGGAAAAACAAAAGTACTGGAGCATTTCAAGAAGTATCTTGAGGTGGGCTATTATCCGTTCTACAAGACGGTGCATCACGGCTATTACCAAAGGCTGCAGAGCGTGGCCAATCAGGTGATGGAGGTGGATTACCCCAACGTAGAGGATATCACAATGCCAACGATACGCAAGACGAAGAAACTGCTGATGATTCTTGCAGAGAGGGTTCCCCTGCTGCCAAAAATGAACGAGCTTTATAAGGAGTTGGAGACCGACCGCAATCAGGGACTGAAAATGCTCTATGCACTTCAGCGTGGAGGCTTGCTTCAGCTGTTGAGCGACGATGCGAAAAGTCCGGATAACCTGTCGCGCCCAGATAAGATTTACATCAACAACCCCACCATGATGTTTGCCCTGACACCCAAAGTTGACACAGGCACTCTTCGTGAGACCTTCTTTTTCAATCAATTGTCTCAGGGGCATGATGTGCGCTATCCGAAGGCAGGCGATTTCATTGTCGATAGGAAGCATTTGTTCGAAGTTGGCGGGAAAGGCAAGAACTTCGACCAGATAAAGGATATTCCAGACAGCTATCTGGCTGTTGACAATACCGAGGTCGGCCACCGGAACCGTATTCCATTATGGATGTTCGGGCTGCTGTATTAACGAAAGAAATCTGCGGAATCATTTGAATTTTTCTCTCAATGGCGGAGCTAAACAGCTCCGATATCATCCATCAATATTCACCAAAATTGTCTTCACTGCATAAAAAAGTGCAAATTTTATGCAATAAGCTTGCGGGATTGAATAAAAAGCAGTAATTTTACCGGCGCAAAAAGGATATAAGAGTATGAAGACAATCATTCTGAATCAACGAAAGGAGCGCGACGAACTGCTTTCGCGTCCTTACCTGACACGCCGGAATAGCTACGATGCTGACATGTTGCTGAGCAGTCACCTGATCAAATTGATAACAGGACCTCGGCGTGTTGGCAAATCTACTCAGGCGCTGCTGATGTTGCGGAATAAGAATTTCGCCTACCTGAACTTCGACAGTCAGCCGCTGTTGGACTCTTGGGATGCGAACCTTGTCATGAGGATGTTGGATGATGTTTATCCTGACTACGAATATATCCTTCTTGACGAGGTTCAGAACCTTGATGCATGGGATTTGTGGGTCAGCGAACTTTACCGACTTGGAAAGAACCTTGTCATTACGGGCAGTAATGCCAAAATGCTCAGTAGTGAGATGGCGACGGTGTTGACGGGCAAATATCTTCAGGTGGAGATGCTGCCATTCAGTCTTGAGGAATTTTTCGACTGGAACAAAATTGATCTCAAGGCGCTAAAACCAGAGCAGCAAACGGAAGTCTCAGTGCTGACGGATGACTATATGCGAAACGGTGGATATCCAGAGGTTGTGGCATCGCGCCAACTGACACGCAGCTATCTCGATACGCTGTTTGACTCCATCATCTGGAAGGATGTGGCCAAACGTCATCATGTCCGAAACATCACCGACTTGAACAATTTAGCCATGTATCTGGTTTCTAACTTCTGTAATCCTATAACAGCCAGTGAGCTGACGGGGGAACTGGGATTCTCCAGTGTCAACACCACCCAAAAATATATGGACTATCTGCATGAGCCATACCTTTTCTATTATCTGCCCCGTTATAGCAACAAACTGAAGCTGATGAAGAAGGCTCCACGGAAAGTTTATGTGGTGGACAACGGCTTTGTGGCTGCCAAAGCATTCGCTCTGAGTGAGAACTTGGGGCGTCTGTTGGAGAACCAGGTGTTCATAGAGCTGATACGGCGAGGATACGATACCGACAAGACCATATTCTATTATCGCTCGCGCAACGACAAGGGGGTTGATTTCGTTTTACGAAATGGGCCACATATAGAACGTCTGGTACAAGTGTGCTATGATATGAGCAGCCCCAAGACAGAAAAGCGCGAGGTGAACAGCCTTACAGAATGTGCTGGAGAACTGAACTGCAACAATCTTGTCATTGTTACCAACAACGATGAGCGCACCATAGAAAAAGACGGGTATAAGATAGATGTAATTCCAATATCAAGATTTTAACGCAACCTCTATATAACCATGATGGTGAGATAAGGTCATTCAGCTGGTTTAAGCGGAGGTGACCTGCGGCGCTACACAGCAGGAAAAGGTTATTGGGATGAGCTTTTTTGGCATAAAATCGTTTACTTCAATAACCTTCTTCTACTAATGGATTAAACAAAAATGAACTAAAACTTGCAGGTTCATTGAATAATTTGTGTCTTAGCCCCTGAATTCTTTGGCGCTTTCGTGAAAAAACGCTATCTTTGCAACTAAAATCCATAAGCATAAAAAACAGGACAGATGGAAAGAAGATACCCAGTAGGCATTCAGACCTTCTCGGAAATCATCCAGGGAGGATACGTCTATGTTGACAAGACTGATTTGATGTGGCAGCTGCAAAACACGTCGAAATTCATATTCCTCAGCCGCCCGCGCCGCTTCGGCAAATCACTGCTCACATCAACGTTCCACTCGTTCTTCGATGGTGACAAAAAACTGTTCGAGGGTCTGAAGGTGATGCAACTCGAAAAGGAGTGGATAAAATACCCGGTGCTCCATTTCGACATCAGCCGACTGAAGTACAAGGCCGTCAGCCTCTATGCAGCTGAACTGAACCGCCAGATGCAGAAATACGAGGAGGAATATGGCTCGAACCCTGCGGAAACCACGCCAGGCATGAAGCTGGCGGGCATCATAGAGCGGGCATGGAAGAAGACCGGCAGGCGGGTGGTGGTCATCATTGATGAGTATGATGCACCGCTGCTGGAGCACTTGCACGAGGACGAGCAGCTGAAAGAGGTGCGGGCCATCATGCAGGAGTTCTACCAACAGCTGAAGGCTGGCGATGAGTATATTCGGTTCTGCTTCATCACAGGCATCACCAAGTTTTCGCAACTCAGCATCTTCTCTACCATCAACAACCTGACGAACATCTCTATGACGCCAGAATTCTCTGCCATCTGTGGCATTACAGAAGAGGAACTGACCACAGTTATGCAAGAGGATATCAAAATAATGGCAAAAGCCTATGGATGCCAGCCTGATGAAATGCACGCCAAATTGAAGACTATGTACGACGGATATAAGTTTAGCCGAAATTCCGCCGACATCTACAATCCTTTCAGTTTGATGAAGGCATTCCTTTTGAAAGACATCGCCTCCTATTGGTTTGAGAGCGGCACGCCCACGTTCCTCATTCATCAGTTGGAACGCTTCCAGACCGACATCACCACGATGGACAGCATTGAAGCGGATGCCATCGCCTTCGACCAGCCGACAGACGCTTTGGAAGACGCGCTGCCACTGCTCTATCAGGCTGGTTATCTCACCATCAAGGACTACGATGCAACAACGGAGATGTACACCCTGGCTTTGCCGAACAAAGAGGTGCGCACAGGGCTGATCAGGGGACTCATCCCACGCTATCTGGGACTGAACTCCAGGGATGCGCAGGGGTTTGCCGTCCGTCTGTGGAAGGCGCTGAGGGTAGACGACATCGAGCAGGCACTCCAAGAGATGAAGTCGTATCTGGCCTCGTTGCCCTACGTGGAAGACTTTAAGAAGAAACTGGAAGACACCGCCACACGTGAAGGGTTCTATGAGTACACGTTCTATCTCATCTTCTCGATGCTGAATCTCTACGCCCGCACCCAGGTGAAGTGTATCTCTGGCCGCATTGACATGTTGGTGAAGATGCCAACGACGCTCTATGTGTTTGAATTCAAGGTGGATGGCGCTGCCCAGGATGCCCTTAGTCAGATTGATACCCGTGGCTATGCCATCCCTTATCAGGCTGGCGACCGTCGCATCGTGAAGGTGGGCGTCAGCTTCTCGTCTACTTCACGCACCATTGAGGACTGGATGGTGAAAGCAGAATAACCGTGTTAGGATGAACGACCGCCCTATGGATGACTGTAGCGTGTCGGGCTATACGCTGAAGAAATAAATGCGTGAGAGTACAATATTTCTGTTTTCATGAACGTTAAGTAGTAAATGACATTTGAAGAGACATATCTGAACGACAACATCCTCGATGCACTCTATGACATGCACTTCGAGGAGATGACTCCTATCCAGGAGAAGTGTATACCCCAGATTCTTGACGGCCACGACGTGCTGGGTGTGGCCCAGACGGGCACCGGCAAGACGGCCGCCTATCTGTTGCCCATCCTGTCGATGATTGACGACGGCAACTATCCTGAGGATGCCATCAACTGCATCGTCATGGCACCCACGCGCGAGCTGGCACAGCAGATAGACCAGGCCATGGAGGGATTCGCCTACTATATGCCTAAGGTGAGCAGCATTGCCGTCTATGGTGGCAATGACGGTGGCCGCTTCGACCAGGAGCTGAAGAGCCTGCGCGGCGGTGCGCCCGTGGTCATTGCCACGCCGGGACGCCTGCTGAGCCACCTGAAGGTGGGCAACCTGAACCTGGCACGCACCAGCTTCTTCGTGCTCGACGAAGCCGACCGCATGCTCGACATGGGATTTGTCGATGACATCATGCAGATAACCAAGCTGCTGCCGCAGGACTGCCAGAAGGTGATGTTCTCAGCTACCATGCCGTCGAAGGTCAGGGAGCTGGCCGTCAGTCTGTTGCATAATCCCGTTGAAGTGAAGCTGAAGGTGAGCCGTCCGGCTGACAAGATTCTGCAGCAGGCCTATGTATGCTATGACCCGCAGAAGCTGAAAATCATAGACCACCTGTTTAAGAACGGCGACCTGAAGCGTGTCATCATCTTCTGTGGCAAGAAGGACCGCGTGAAGGACATTGACCGACAGCTGCGCCGCCTGAAGATAAACTGTGCGCCGATGCACAGCGACCTGAGCCAGGCCGAGCGCGACGACGTGATGTATCGTTTCAAGGCGGGCATGGTCGATGTGCTGGTGGCTACCGACATCGTAGCCCGTGGCATTGACATCGACGACATTCGCATTGTCATCAACTTCGACGTGCCTCACGATGCCGAGGACTATGTGCACCGCATAGGGCGCACGGCGCGTGCCGACCGCGACGGACAGGCCATCACCTTTGTCAACGACCGCGACGTGCAGCGCTTCCGCCAGATAGAGCAGTTCTTAGGCAAGGAGGTGGAGAAGCTGGCGCTGCCCGAGGGCATGGGCGAGGGTCCTGAATACAAGGCTGCACCGGCAGGCAAGAGCGGCGGCGGACGTCGTCGCAGCGGTGGGCGTCACCGTGGCGGACACGGGCGCGGACGAAAAGACAAGGGTCGTGACGGAAAGAAGAAGTCAGACAAAGTATAACCAATAACACTTTGAAACATGAGGAACCTAAGACTATTGGCAATGACATTCATTGCCCTTTTCGCATTTGCAGGCTGTGAGAAAGTGGTGCTCGACGAGGAGAGTACCACCGATGAGACGAAGGCTGCCGACGGCAATGTCATCATTCGGGCTTCACTCTATAATATCGTGCCCTTCGATACGCGCGCCGGCGTGAGTCTGACCGACTATTGTAGCACCATACAGTTCGTCATCTACCAGAACGGCGAGAAGGTGAAGGGCATCACCCAGAAGAAAGGTGAAAGTAACTATGGGCAGGCAGCGCTGACCCTTTCGCCCGGCACCTATCAGCTCTTAGTGCTGGCCCACAGCTGCCAGTTAGGCAATCCTACGGTGAGCAATCCCAGTAACATTCAGTTCACTAATACGGGTTCTGGCTATTCCGACACCTTCTATTACTATGGTGACCTGCAGGTGACCGAGGAACAGGGCACCCACGACATCACGCTCGAGCGTGCCGTGTCGATGGTGCGCCTCACCATCACCGATGCCATTCCTGCAGAAGTGACGAAGATTCGACTGTACTACGAGGGCGAGTCGGGCGTGTTCAATGCTGTCACGGGCATGGGTGGCACCACCAACTCCAAGCAGAGCATCAACTATAATGTGCAGGGCTATTCCGCTCCGTTGTCATTAGGGGCCTATACCTTCCTGCGCAATGAGGAAGGCACGCTGAGTATGACCATTACGGCCTTTGATAGCAAGGATAACGTCATAGCTGAGAAACAGCTGACCGACATCCCCATGAAGAACCGCATGATGACAGAATACAGCGGGCGGCTGTTCTCCGAGGCTTCCGCCTCAGCAACCATCGTGCTTAATGCCGATACCGAGTGGAAGGTGTATCGGCAGCTTACCTTCTGAGCAACAGTACCACGTTCTCCACATGCGGCGTGTGTGGGAACATGTCGACGGGCTGCACGGCTACCACGCGGTAGTCGGCATCCATATCGTGTAGGTCACGTGCCTGTGTGGCGGGGTTGCAGCTGACGTAGACGATGCGCTGTGGTGCGGCCTTGAGGATGGTCTTCACCACGTCAGGGTGCATGCCTGCGCGTGGCGGGTCGGTGATGATGACATCGGGCCGGCCATGCTCGCTGATGAACGCGTCGGTGAGGATGTCCTTCATGTCGCCGGCATAGAACAAGGTGTTGCCGATGCCGTTGATGGCTGAGTTGATTTTGGCATCCTCAATGGCCTCGGGCACATACTCAATGCCGATGACCTGCCGGGCCTGGCGTGCCACGAAGTTGGCAATGGTGCCAGTGCCGGTGTAGAGGTCGTAGACAAGGGGAAGCCCACCCCCAGCCCCTCCCAAAGGGAGGGGGGAGTTGTCAGTTTGGGTGAAGGCCAGCTCGCGGACGACGCTGTAGAGGTGGTAGGCCTGGTCAGTGTTTGTCTGGTAGAATGACTTCGGTCCCACCTTGAACTTCAGGTCCTCCATCAGCTCAAAGATATGGTCATTGCCCTTGA
Source organism: uncultured Prevotellaceae bacterium (assembly GCA_947168045.1). Classification (GTDB taxonomy): domain Bacteria; phylum Bacteroidota; class Bacteroidia; order Bacteroidales; family Bacteroidaceae; genus Prevotella. The sequence goes on along the minus strand of CAMVKN010000002.1, from coordinate 100,809 downwards.
ACACCAGGACGTCCTGGTCGCCGATGGTGTCGTTGCATTTCTGGTTGTCAAGATACATCAGCGAGGTGACCTGCGGGAAGTTGTCAGCCACATGCTGTAGCAATGCCATCGCTTTTTTCCCGTCCTCGCTTTCCCAACGGTTGTCCTCCCCTCCTTTTGAGGGGGTGGGGGAGGCTTCTAAATGAAACTGTATGTTGACCATCCACTCGCCCGAGTGCGAGTTGCGTATGATGACGTCGCGCAGCAGGCCCACCTGCTGCCTGAGGTCGAAGAAGGTGATGCCGTGGCTGGTGGCGTATGTATAAATCTCGTTGCGAATCTGGTTGTGCAGGTCGTCCATGAGCCAGCACTTCTCAATGGGCAGTATCTTGTCGAAGGCGCCAGTGATGTGGAAGCCGATGGCAGGCACATCCTTGGCTCCACCTCCTTGGGAGGGGGCAGGGGGGAGACATTCCATCTCTTCCTTTGTCAGGTAGCGTTTGTTGGCGCAGCCAAAGTCGAGCTTGTTGCGATACTCCTGTGTCTTCACCGACCCGAGGATGGGTCTGAACTCGGGCAGCTCCACTTTTCCGATGCGGCTGAGCTGGTCGTACACCTGCTGCTGCTTGAACTTCAGCTGCTCCTCATACGGCATGTTCTGCCACTTGCAGCCGCCGCAGACACCGAAATGCTTGCAAAAAGGATTGACCCTCTTCTCGCTGGGTTTCAGTAATTTAACTACCTCTCCCTCAGCAAAGGAGTGCTTCTTCCGACGCAGTTGTACGTCGCACACATCGCCCGGCACACACCAGGGCACAAACACCACGAGGTCGTTCCAGTGAAACAGGCATTTGCCCTCAGCAGCGACGGCCTCGATGGTCACGTTCTCTAACAATGGTAATGGCTTCTTGCTTCTTCCCATCAACTCCTAACTCCTAATTCCTAACTATACAGGTAGCGTTTGATGCTCTTCTTCGGTGTCTTGGCAAACTCCTCCTCGTAGATTTCTATCTCACTGATTTTCTCGTATGCCGGCAGCATCTGGTTCAGACCGTTGCGGTTCTGCTCCATGATGCCCTGCAGGTCCTCTTTGGTGAATCCCATCTGTCGGGCCTCGTCGAGGTCGGGGTGCACCAGTGCCACGAGCTTCTGTTCGCGTTGCACCACGATGCTCTCCACGACGAGCGTCATTGAGTTCAGCTTGTCCTCAATCTCCTCGGGGTAGATGTTCTGTCCGTTAGCTCCGAGCAGCATGTTCTTCGAGCGTCCGTTGATGTAGACATTGCCGTCCTCGTCCATGGTGCCCAGGTCGCCGGTGTGGTACCAGCCCTCGCTGTCGATGGTCTCGCGCGTGGCCTCCTCGTTCTTATAGTAGCCCAGCATGACGTTCAGTCCGCGTGTCAGTATCTCGCCGGGGATGTTCTCTGGGTCGGGCGAGTCGATGCGCACCTCCATGTTCTTAGCAGCCTTGCCGCATGAGCCGGGCACGAAGAGTCGCCAGTCCTCATAGCAGATGATGGGTGCGCACTCCGTGGCGCCGTAGCCAACGGTATAGGGGAATCCTATCTGCTGCAGGAACGACTCCACCTCCTGGTTGAAGGCCGCGCCGCCGATGATGATTTCGAAGAAGTTGCCGCCGAAGGCTTTCTTCACCTCCTCGCAGATACGCTCGCGCACCTTCTGGGCAATGACGGGCATCTGCAGCAGCAGGCGCATGCGTGGTGTCTGTATCTTGGGGAACACTTTCTTGCGGATGATTTTCTCGATGACCAGTGGCACGGCGATGATGATGCCGGGCTTGATGTCGGCAAAGGCCTGTGCGATGATGGCGGGCGAGGGCACACGGTTGAGGTAGTAGACATGGCAGCCGCGTATGAACTCATAGCTGAACTCAAAGGCCATGCCATACATGTGGGCCATGGGCAGGATGGAGATGACGCTGCTGCCCGTCTTCAGGTTGTCGCCCATGGCCTGGCAGGCGAAGTCATAGTTCGACCACAAGGCGCGGTAGGGAATCATCACTCCTTTCGAGAAGCCCGTCGTGCCGCTGGTGTAGTTGATGAGCGCCATCTCGTCGGGGCTCTGCTCGTGGTAGTAGTGCACGTGCTCCTTCCTGAAATACTTGGGGAACTTCTTGCCATACAGCTCGTTCAGGTGTTCCCGGGCGTAGGTCAGCTTGTCTGTGCGTGAGAGCAGCAGCGAGTAGTCGCTGTTGCGCACGATGCCCTCCAAGTGTGGCATCTGTGCCGGGTCGATGCTGCCGCAGACGTGGTCGCCGGCAAAGAGCAGCTTGGCGTCGCTGTGGTTCACGATGTTGTGAATCTGGTCGGCCGTAAACTCGTGCAGGATGGGCACGGCGATGGCGCCGTAGGTAATGGTGGCGAGGAAGGCCACGGTCCACTGGCTGCTGTTGCGGCCGCAGAGGGCAATCTTGTCGCCTTTCACCACGCCGCTGTTCTCGAACAGGATGTGCACCTTCTCTATCTTGCGGGCTACATCGTGGTATTGCAGCGTCTGGCCCTTATAGTCGGTCAGGGCATCCATGTCCCAGTGGTCGATGATGCTCTGCTCAATGAGTGCGTTATAGCTTGGAATCTCTTTCATAGTTATGAGTAAAGGTATCTCTTAATGCTTTTTTTCGGTGTCTTCTGAAACTCCTCGGCCTGCAGCTGTATGGCTGACAGTCGGCTGTAGGCCGGCAGCGTCTGGTTTAGCTCTTGTCTGTTCTGCTCCATGATGCCCTGCAGCTCCTCGGTGCTGAAGTTCATCAGCTCATCCTGGTCGGGGTATACCAGTGCCACCAGCTTCTGGTCGCGCTGCACGATGATGCACTCGCTGACCATGGGCATGGAGCTGAGCTTGTCCTCAATCTCCTCTGGATAGACGTTCTGTCCGTTGGCGCCCAGGAGCATGTTCTTGATGCGTCCGCGGATGTAGATGTTGCCGTCGGCATCCATCGTTGCCAGGTCGCCGGTGTGGTACCATCCGTCCTTGTCGATGGCCTGTCGAGTGGCCTCCTCGTTGTTGTAGTAGCCCAGCATGAGGTTTCTGCCGCGTGTGAGTATCTCGCCAGCCACATACTGCGGGTCGGCGCTGTCGATGCGCACCTCCATGCCGTCGACGGGGCATCCGCACGAGCCGGCGGCAAACTCCGTCCAGTCGCGATAGCTGATGAGCGGGGCCGTCTCCGTCGTGCCATAGCCGACGGTGACAGGGAAGCCGATGCTCATCAGGCACTGCTCTACCTCCTTTGACAGCGGAGCGCCGCCGACGATGACCTCGTAAGCCTCGCCGCCGAAGGCCTGCATCACCTGCTCGAGCACCTTCTCCTTCACCTTGTCCCTGACCACGGGCATGGCCATGAGCAGCTTCATGCGTGGTGTCTGCATGACGGGCATTATCCGCTTGCGCACAATCTTCTCAATGATGAGCGGGACGGCCACGATGAGCCGTGGCTTCACCTCCTGGAATGCCTGTGCGATGAGGGTGGGCGAGGGCAGACGGTTGAGGAAGAACAGGTGGCAGCCGTTGCAGAAACCGAAGAGGAACTCGATGCTCAGGCCGTACATGTGTGCCATGGGCAGGATGTCGAGCATGGCCGACCCGGGCTTCACATGGCTGCCTAACCGTCTGAGACAGAAGTCGATGTTGCCCCAGATGGCGCGGTAGGGCAGCATCACACCTTTTGAGAAGCCCGTGGTGCCGCTGGTGTAGTTGATGAGTGCCAGCTCTTCGGGCTGGTCGTTGTGGAACACCACGTCGTCCTTGGTGAACGCCCTTGGGTACTTTGAGCCGAACATCATATTCAAATGTTCGCGCGCGTAGGTGAGCTGTTCGGTACGCGAGACCATCAGCGAGAAGTCGGGCAGGTTGACAATGCCCTCCAAGTGCGGCATCTCCTTCGGCGTTATCTCCTTCGCCATATAGTCGCCCACGAAGAGCAGGCGAGCGCCGCTGTGATTGACAATGTTGTGTACCTGTTCAGCATTGAACTCGTGCAGGATGGGTACTGCCACTGCGCCGTAGGTCAGCGTGGCCAGGAACGTCACTGCCCAGTGGGCCGAGTTGCGTCCGCAGATGGCAATCTTGTCACCTTTCTGGATGTTGCAGTTTTCAAAGAGAATGTGAATCTTGCCAATCTTACGTGCTACGTCGTGAAACTGCAACGTAGCGCCCTGATAGTCAGTCAGTGCGTTTTGGTTCCAGTTATTGACGATGGCTTGGCGAATATAGTCGTTGAAGCTATTGCTCGTATTCATTGCACATTTTGGAAAATTTTGTGCAAAGGTACTTCTATTTCTGCACATCTGCAAATTTTTTGTGCAATATTTTCAGTTCGCCTGCTATATTTTTAGGTTTTGGCTGAAAAAGGCTGTTGTCAGCCCTCAGACGGGATGATGTTCTAAAGCCTGTTACCAGCCTTCGGGCAGGACGATGTTTGGAACGTCGTGTGCCTGGCTGAAGAGTGGGGCGATGTCGGCGTCGGTGAAGCCGGCGATGCCGCAGCCGATGCGTGTGACGAGGAACGTCAGCTCGGGGTGGTCTTTGGCGAAGCTGATGAACTCGTCGACGTAGGGGCGGATGGTGTCTACGCCGCCCTGCATGGTGGGTATGGCGTAGCTCTGGCCCTGCAGGCCAGTGCCCTGACCCATGATGGCGCCGAAGCGGCAATAGGCCACGTAGGCAGCGCCGCCGCCGTGCATGCCGCGCAGGTTGCTGCCGAAGACAAAAATCTCGTTGGGCTCCAGATGGGTGATGAACGTTGGGGTGGTGCGTCTCTTCTGTTCCATAGTGGTAGGTTCTTGGGGTTGTGAATCGTCGGTGGGCATGGGGCGCATGGTGGGCATGCTGCCATAGCACAGGTTGAAGCGGCTGCGACGAGCGTAGCCTGCGGTCTCCTCGCGCGAGAGCATCATCAGGTCGGCGTCGTCGAGCAGCTCGCTGTCCTCGAAGTCCAGGTCGAAGTGCTGTCTGAAATAGGGGATGATGACACGCTGCTTGATGTGGTTGAAGCGCTGCGTCACCGCCGAGGGCGTGACACCCGTCAGCTGGGCCACCTCCTTTATCTTGTAGCCCTGCACCAGCAGCATGTTGACCAGGATGCGCTCCTGGCGGTCCAGCTGGAGGGCGCACAGGTCCTGAATGGTTCGGTTGAACTGCAGCCTGAGGTCGCGTGAGGTGTCGAAGGTGCGCAGATAGTCCTCATAGCTGATGCTGCCGTATTCGCGCTGGTACCACTTCAGGGCGTCGAGCACGGTGAAGCGGAAGCCGCCCACCACCCATGTGCGCAGGCTTACCTCGTCGGGCTTGTCGTCCAACGGTTGCCACTGGTGCTCCATCAGATAGAGCGCATACTGGTGAGCCAGCGACATGAAGTCCATGTTCTGCTTCTTGCTCAGCTCGTAGCGCTGGTCATAGACGGCGTAGGCCGTGCGGCAGTAGTCGTAGAAATAGTCGCGGATGATGCGGCTGTTGCCTTGTCTGAATCCATCCACTATCTGTTTGTCGCTGAGGTATTGTCTGGCCATGGTAATGCTTGCGTTATGTAAATTTCTGCGAAGATAAGATTTTTTTTCCATTCTGCCTAATTTTTTGCTGAAAATCTTCTTTTAACTAATAAAACAGACAACAAATTTATTCACCATTTAAACAACAACGACTATGAAGCAGAAAGTATTCAACCTGATTATTGTGGACGAGAGCGGATCGATGGGTGTCATTCAGAAGCAGGCCTTCTCGGGCATGAACGAGACGCTGCAGACGGTGCGACTGATGCAGCAGCAGTATCCGGAGAAGGAACAGCGTGTCAGTCTGGTCACCTTCGACAGCGAGCACACGAAGTGGCACTATGACAACACGCCGGCCAGTCAGACCAAGGACCTGGCATGGACGGACTACCAGCCTTGTGGCTGCACGCCGCTCTACGATGCCATGGGCATGGCCATGTCGAAGGTCAACGCCCAGGCGGACAAGGGCGACAGCGTGCTGGTGACCGTCATTACCGACGGCGAGGAGAATGCCTCGCGCGAGTGGACGCTGAAGATGGTGCGTCAGTTCATTGAGAAGCAGAAGGAACAGGGATGGACGGTGGCACTGATAGGCACCGACAACCTCGACGTGGAGTCGATGGCGCACAGCATGGCTATTGACGACCACTTGAAGTTTGCCGAGGATGCCGAGGGCACATCGGCAATGTTCGCATGCGAGCGGAAGAGCCGCATGCGCTTCAATGCCTGCCTGGCTGCCGCAATGCCCATGAAGAAGGGTAATTTCTTCAAGGAAGAGTAAGAAGCCCCTCTCCCGACCTCCCCCCTGGGGGAGGAGTAGATAGACTTGCAACGAACAGGAGTCCCTCTTCCGACCTCCCCCTTGGGGGAGGAGTAGATAGACCTGCAATAGATGACGGCGCAGCCCTACCCCCAGTTGGGTGGGAAGGGGAGCCTCATCCGTTGCAGGTCTATATACTCCCCTCCCCCCCGCGGGAGGGGTTGGGGGAGAGGCTGTAGCTTTAATATTTGTAACTAAGTCTGCTTGTTTTTGTTAATATCGTTAAATTTAACGGAAATAATTAACGAAAAATTTCTTTGCTATCGTAAAACGCCTTATCTTTGCACTCGTCAAAAAAAGCAAAGAAAAAGGAGACACCAATGAAGAAATCAACGATATGGACCATAGCCATCGTGATGGGCTTCTCGTTCCTCGGACTGCTCTATGTGCAGCTCTCCTACATTGAGGAGATGGCGAAGATGAAGCAGGAACAGTTCGACGAGAGCGTGACGCGCAGCCTCTATCAGGCGTCGCGTAACCTGGAGCTGAACGAGACGCTGCGCTATCTGGAGAAGGACGTCAGCGACGTGGAGCGCCGTGCCTACACACAGGACTCGGTCATCGTCGACGGCATCAACGGCAAGATTCAGGAGCAGCACGAGTTTGCCGTCTCGGCTGACGACGGCACCGTCTATTCCGCCTTCGAACTGAAGACCTTTGCCACCAAGCCCCCCACCATTCCGAAGGCCATCATCATGAAGACTGACAACTCGTCGCTCTCAGAGGCTGCCAAGTCGATGCAGGAGATAGTGCGCACGCGCTATGTCTACCAGAAGGCACTGCTCGACGAGGTCGTGTACAATATCTTATATACTGCCAGCGACAAGCCCCTGAAAGAGCGCGTCAACTTCCTGCTGCTGGACCATGACATCAAGCAGGAGCTGCAGAACAACGGCATCAACCTGGCCTACCACTTCACCGTGTCGACGGCCGACGGGCGCGAGGTATACCGCTGTCCTGACTTCACTGAGCAGGGCATGGACAAGACCTACACGCAGAAGCTCTTCTACAACGACCCAGCATCGAAGATGGGCGTGGTGACCATCCACTTTCCCGAGATGAACAAATACATCTACTCGTCGGTGCGCTTCATGATTCCCGCCATCATCTTCACCATTGTGTTGTTGGTCACGTTCATCTTCACCATCTTCATCATCTTCAGGCAGAAGCGCTATACGGAGATTAAGAACGACTTCATCAACAACATGACGCACGAGCTGAAGACCCCCATCAGCAGCATCTCGCTGGCAGCACAGATGCTCAACGACGACAGCGTGCCCAAGGGACCGGCCATGCAGAAACACCTCGGAGGCATCATCAACGACGAGTCGAAGCGACTGCGCTTCCTGGTGGAGAAGGTGCTGCAGATGTCGATGTTCGACCGTAAGTCGGTGTCGTTCAAGAAAAAGGAGCTGGACCTGAACGAGCTGCTGGAGCAGATAGCCAGCACCTTCTCGCTGCGTGTGGAGCACACCGGCGGAAAGATTTACACTGAGATTGAGGCTGTGGAGTCGGCCATCTACGTCGACGAGGTGCATTTCCAGAATGCCATCACCAACCTCATGGACAACGCCGTGAAGTATCGCAAGCCCGACGAGCCCGTCGACATCCACCTGCGTACGTGGAATGAGGGCGACAAGCTCTGCTTCAGCATTGCCGACAACGGACTGGGCATCAAGCGCGAGAACGTGAAGAAAATCTTTGACAAGTTCTACCGCGTACATACTGGCAACGTGCACGACGTGAAGGGCTTCGGCCTCGGCCTGGCCTATGTCAAGAAAATCATCAACCTGCACGACGGCGACATCCGCTGCGAGAGCGAGGTGGGCAAGGGAACGAAGTTCACCATCACCCTGCCGATGCTGAGGGAAGAATAATCCCCCCAAAGCTCAGGGAAGCCCACAGCGGTGAAGCCGAGCGAGAGGGTGGGGGACGACCTCCATTATATAGCATGTGATTAAATAAATAATAGTATTAACATGGGGAAAGAGCATTGTTCACCCCCCATCCCCCTAACTTAGGGGGCAAAAACCCCAAAAAAACTATGGACGAGAACCTGAAGATTTTGCTGTGCGAGGACGACGAGAACCTCGGCATGTTGTTGAGAGAGTATCTGGCCGCTAAGGGCTACGAGGCCGAGTTGTGTGCTGATGGTGAGGCTGGCTACCGTGCCTTCCTCAAGACTAAGTTCGACATCTGCGTCCTCGACGTGATGATGCCCAAGAAGGACGGCTTCACCCTGGCCCAGGAGATTCGCGCCGCCAACCCGGAGGTGCCCATCATCTTCCTGACCGCCAAGACACTGAAGGAGGACATCCTTGAGGGATTCAAGCTCGGTGCCGACGACTACATCACCAAGCCCTTCTCCATGGAGGAGCTCGTGTTCCGCATTGAGGCCATCCTGCGCCGCGTCAGGGGCAAGAAGAACAAGGAGTCAACGCTCTACCACATCGGCAACTTCACCTTCGACACACAGAAGCAGCTGCTCAGCATCGGCGAGAAGCAGACCAAGCTGACCACGAAGGAGAACGAGCTGCTGGCCCTGCTCTGCTCGCATGCCAACGAGATTCTGCAGCGTGACTTCGCCCTGAAGACCATCTGGATTGACGACAACTACTTCAACGCCCGCTCCATGGACGTGTACATCACCAAGCTGCGCAAGCACCTCAAGGACGACCCGCAGATTGAGATCATCAACATCCACGGCAAGGGCTACAAGCTCATCACCCCGGAGGAGGACTAAAGCGTAAAGGCTGTGTCAACTGACACAGCCTTTTTCGTTTCACCACGGATGTCGCAACTGGTTTAGGGCTCGGCTTGTATTTCTTCTATCAGCCGTGCTATGGTTGGCTTCAATGCAGGTATGTCAACAGCAATGGTTTCCCAAAGCTGAATTGGGCGAATCTTATAATAACCGTGAACCAGGACATGGCGCATGCGCTCAATGTCGTCCCAGTTTACCTCTGTATGGTTCGCTCTATACTCAAGTGTCAGTTTGTACACGGCCTCACCTATGATCTCCACATGCTTCACCAATCCATAATATACAATAGGGTCGGCTTGGGCTTCTTCCAGCGTGTGGTGCTCCTTGTAGTCGATAAGCACATTGGCCGCTTCAAGAATATGTCGCAGCCGCTCTATGTCCCTAACTTCTTCTCTCATAGATAAGTCGTTTGTCACGGTTGGCACTCTCAATGGCGAAGGGAAGCAGACAGTCTTCCTCTATCAGGTCTACACGGCGGCCCGTGCTGCGCTCCAACTCACCCATCATGTGCGAGATGGTAAGCAGCGATATGCGAGCATCCTTGTCATACTCAACGAGAATGTCGATGTCGCTGTCAGGCGTTTCCTCACCTCGTGCGAAAGAACCAAACAGCCATGCCTTCAGGACGGGTTGCGTCTTGAAGTATTCGGCTATCACTTGTGTCATCGCCTGTGTACTCATAGCTGTCGCGAAAATGATTTTGCTGCAAAAATAAGCATTTATTTCGATACTTCCAAATAAAAACGATGAAAAAGATGCTAAGCCAGCTGCTTTTGCTACCCTATAAGTGTATTTACCATCATTAGCACCAGTCCACATCCGACACGAATGGACGGTTACGTCTATCAATAGCCCGCGTTAACCTTTGTTGAGAAATTACTTGCACCGTTTAACCTTCGTTGAGAAATTACTTGCACTAAACAGTCGTCTTTTAACCTTTGTTGAGAAATTACTTGCACCAAACCGTACTTTACTTATTCGGAAAATAGTTGCACTACTTGCACCTGAGCGCTTGGCAAAGAACAAAAAAAGGGCCACTTTTTTGCAATAAAGCGGCACTTTACGGAATTATCTCCATGCCTGGCTGAATTATCTCCATGCCTGGCTGTCATAAAGCGGCACTTTATGGAATTATCTCCATGAGATATTGCAAAAAGTAGGCACTTTTTGGGTCTCAGATGCCCGTGCGGTGCAAGTAGTGCAAGTAGTGCAACATATTTTGGCGTTATTCACCAAGCATCTCCTTGACTTTTTTCTGCAGGTCGTTGCTGCTAAGGTTGCGGGCCACAATGGTGCCCTGCTTGTCGGTGACGATGTTTGCCGGAATGGTAGCGATGCCGAGCTGTGTCAGTACGGGCGACTGCCACATCAGGCTGTCGCAGACGTTGGGCCACTGGATGCTGTCACGCTCAAGCACACCCTTGCCCTCCGACGGGGCGGCGTCGAGACAGATGCTGAGCACCTTCAGACGCTGGCCGTGCTTCTTCCGCAGCGTGCTCAGCGTGCGCATGGGTGACTGTGAGTCGTAGCTCCACGTAGCCCACGCCATGATGACGTTCACGTCGCCCTTCATCGTGGCCTCCGTCACCGTGTCGCCATCGGTGCTGATGGTCTGAAAGTGGGGCAGCTTGCCGCTGGAGACATAGTTCTTCAGCGTCTCTGTCTGGGTCAACAGACGGGCCACATTAGGGTTGTTGGGCTGGTGGGTGCGCAGCTTCTCGCACAGTGTGTGACACTTGGCATAGTCAGGCTCCATCGACTGTAGGAAGTATTTGTGCAGCAGATAGAGGCTGGCCGGCGATTCGGGATGGTCGTTGATGAACTGCTCAGCCTCTTTCTCTGCTTCCGGCGGTGTCATCTCGTTGGTCTTCAGGCGGAAAGCCGTCATCAGGTCGTTGTCAGGTGTGCCCGTCAGCTCCGTTTCGCGCAGGTGTGTGGCATCGCCCTCCATCTTCACCTCGCCACCGGGGGTGGCAAAGACGGGAATCTCACTGTAGTTGGGAAAGAGGATGGCCAGGGTCAACGTGTCAGTGAGCGGGCGGTCATAGATGAAGCGTCCGTCGTTGACGGCCACTGTGTCCTTCTCGCCGGTGTAGACGTTGTAGATATAGAACTCACCCTGGTTGAGGTTCTTGAACTGTGCTTCCAAACGGAAACGGTCATTCTGCTTGCTGCACGATGATGCTGCAAGCAGAATGACTGCGAGGATGATGTATTTACTTCTGAACATTCTTCAGCTCTAAGTCCTTGGCGGCATAGGCAGCCAGCGAGGGGTCCTTGGCCACGGCCGTGGCCAGTGCCTGTGCGGCGGCGCTGTTGTTGCCGGTGCGGGCGTTGAGGATGGCCTTCAGGTAGTCGGTGGTGGCATCGGCGTTCTTGATGCCAGCCAGCGTCTGGGCGGCAGCCTGGTAGTTCTTGTTGAGAATCTGTGCCAGGGCGGCAGAGTTGGTGGGCAGCTTGCCGAAGTCCTGCTCAGCCTGTGCGTAGAGACCCTGTGCCAGGTGGAGGTTGCCCATCACCTCGTTCAGGCCGTTGGCACCGGTAGCCTTGGCGATGAGCTGCTCAGCCTGCTGCACGTTGCCCTGCTGCAGGGCCAGCAGACCCAGGTTGGCGTTGGTCTCGGGCAGCACGCTACCCTTGGCGGCAGCCTTCTGCAGCCACTGGGCTGCCTCGGCGTAGTTACCCTTCTCAAACTCAATCAGTGCAACGTTGTTGAAAGCGCGTGCATCGTTGGGATAGAGCTCGGCAGCCTTCTTGTAGGCGTTCTCAGCCTTGGCCAGGTCGCCGTCGTAGAGAGTGGCGGCATAGAGCAGCTCCTCAACGCTCAGCTCGCGTGCGTCGGCAGTGAGCTGGTCCTTGATTTGCTGGTCGTCGCGGCCCACCACGTCGTAGTTGATGGTCATGCGGGCGCGGCGCAGCTGGGGCAGGATGCCGTCGGCCAGCTCGCGGAAGGCGCTGCTGATGTTCTTAATCTGCTGCTCGCGCTCCTCAGGGTCCTGATACATGGAGAGAACGCGCAGGATGACGTCCTTGTCCTGGATGTTCGAGGCGCTGACCAGCTGCTGGAAGCCCTCCCAGTCCTCAGCGGTGTACTTCGTGTCGAGGGGAGCGTCGGTCTTGGCCTTCTTCATCTGCTGTCTGACATAGTTGGCGGCCACGTCCTGGCGCTGTCCGGCCAGACGCTCATTGATGTTGTAGCCACCATCGGGCGATGCGTAGGCCGACACCTCGATGCCGTCGAGCACCAGTTTCTCCTGGTCGGCTGCAATCTCACCCAGCAGGCGCACAAACTCCTGCACGCTGTTGTTCTGCAGCTCAGAGCGGCGCAGGCTGGCCTGGCCGATGAGGAACTGCACGTTGGCCTCCTGCTTCTGGTTGATGATGCGCTGGAAGCCGTCGAGGGCACGGGCGGGCTGTGCCGAGGCCAGTGTGCGCTTGTAGAGCTCGCTGGTGGCGATGACGCCGTCGGCCACCTTCACCTCGGGCACCTTCACGGTCTTGTTGCCCACGCGGGCGTCGAAGGTCAGGAACAGCTCGCTCTTCTCCATGTCGGGCACGTAGTTGAAGGCGCTCTTCATGGCATAGCGGCCACCCACGCGGTAGGAGATGGTCTGGTCGTTGCCGCGCACCTTCTCGCCCTGGAACGTGGCGGGCTGGCCCTTCACGGCCTGCAGGCCATTGGCGGTCTGGAAGCGCAGCTCGGGCGTGACGGTGACCACGGCCTTCTTCTTCATGTAGTTCTCAGGGAAGACGCCGTTGATGGTGGCGGCCACCTGGCCGGCCTGCGACTCTAAGGGGTTAGGCGTTACGGTAAAGTTGTCTGCCGAGAGAGCACCGAGCTTTCCCGAGCATGATGTCAGCACCACTGCGGCTGCTGACAGTGCGAACACTAATGTTTTTTTCATTGTTCTTGTTTGTAGTTGTTGATTTATTTGAATGTCCTTAAGCTTTCATCGTAAAAACGTGCAAAGTTACACATTATTATTATATACGCGTAGGTTTGGGCGCATTTTTTTCGTTTTATTAAGTATTAGTGAGGTGGCTTTTAGAGGTGAGTGGTGAGAGGTGAGAGGTGAGAGGATAGTTTGCACGCCCTGATTTGTGCGTAAAATGAAGCGGAAGAACTATTCTCTCACCTCTCACCTCTCACCCCTCACCTCTAAAATACCTCCGGACTTTTCTTCGCGAAGAACCCGATGCGGTGGTTGCGGCCCTTGTTGCCTAAGGAGCGCAGCTGGTAGATGCCATCGGGCAGGGTTGACACATCGAGCCTGTCAGTGTAGGGCATGATGCTGACTGGCAGTCCGCTCAGTGTCTCGACGATGACGAAGTCGGCATCCAGCGTCTGCCCCTTCTCAGGCAGGGCGATGGGTCGGCCGTTGCTCTTGGCGATGAGCGCTGCCTGATACTCCGGACCGGCGTTCAGCAGCAGCTGTGCGGCGGGGCTCTCCACACCGTAGCGGTTCATGGCCGTGACGGCATAGTTCATTCCAGCACCCCGGGGGACAAGGAGCTGCGTGGCCGTGCGGCGCGTTGCCATCAGGTTCTCAGCGCGGCTGATGTCGACGGGGTAGTCATGCGAGGCATAGACATTGTAGAGCAGATAGGGCGCACGGCTGGGGTCGGTGGCACCGCTCCAGCTGAGCGTATGGCCGTCGAGTGCAATGCTGGTGGGCGCCGTGGGCGCGGGCTGGTGCTCCCACGTCATGGGCGGCACCAAGGCCGGCGTGGCGTCGAAGCGTGCCCCGGCGTCGTAGATACCCTTGATGTTGTCGGTGAAGAACTTCGAGCGGAAGTAGCAGTGTCCCAGACCCACCTGGCGCGTGACGCTGAGCTGGCGCTCCACCTGGTCCAGGCTCCACTCCCTCCCTTCGCGCGGGTCGAGGAAATAGATGCCCAGCCCCGACACCACCGTGCGACCGTAGGACTTCTCCTGCCAGTCGATGGCGAAGGGGTAGAAGTTGTTGCCCTGGAAGTACATCATCGGGTAGAGCTGGTCCATCAGCCCCAGTCGCATCCACTCCTGTGCCTCCTGGCACACGGCGTCGCGGGCGTTCCAGCCACCGGCACGGTAGCGCGTCAGGTCGGCGTACTTGCCGATGGGCGAGCACGACATCTTCACCCAAGGCTTCTCTTGCTTCACCGCATCGTGGATGGCCCTGGCGATGGCGGTGATGTTGCGACGCCCTTGCGCGCGCGATACCTTTATCTTCCACTGCTCAGGGTAGCGGATGTAGTCCAGGTGGATGCCATCGACGTCGTAGCGGCTCACTATCTCACGGCAGACGCCGGCCAGATAGGTGGCCGTCTGCGGGTTCTCAGGGTCCATGAAGGCATCGTCGCCGATGCGCTTCACTAACTGCGGGTGCTTCTTGCGCATCTGCTGTGCGCCAATCTTGTTCCACTTGCCTATGGGGATGGTCACCACCCAGGCGTGGCACTCCATGCCCCGCTTGTGGCACTCGTCGATGCACAGCTGCAGGGGGTCGTAGCCAGGTGCCTTGCCGGGCGTACCGCTGAAGCCACCCTCCCACGGCTCAAGACTGGAGGGGTAGATGGTGGTGGCACGCACGCGGGCCTGCACCAGCACGGTGTTGATGCCGGACTGTTGCAGACGGTCGAGGGTCTGAATGAGGTCGCGCCGCTGGGCCGCCTGGTCAGTGGTGCGCGGCCAGTCCAGGCCATTGACAACGGTCAGCCATACCGCACGCACCTCATGCTTCGGGCTGGGCGTGTCGTCCCAGGGCAGGGTAGGGGTGTGCTGCGCCCTGACAAGGGCCGCGGAGAGGAAAAGAAGCAGCGAAAGGCAGATGTTTCTCATCGTGATTGTGACGTTTTGGGTGCAAAGGTACAAAATAAATCTTAATATTTTTTGTTATTCGGCAATATTTACTACCTTTGCACTGAAAAAATCGTCTTTAAAAATTACTTTTTAGAAAATGATTACTTTTACGCTGAGCCTCGTGGCTCTTGTACTGGGCTATTTCATCTATGGACGCTTTGTCGAGCGCGTGTTCGGACCTGACGACCGCCCCACGCCTGCCGTGGCCAAGGCTGACGGCGTGGACTTCATGGTGCTGCCGGGATGGAAAATCTTCATGATTCAGTTTCTCAACATTGCTGGAACGGGGCCTATCTTCGGAGCCATCATGGGTGCCATGTTCGGTCCGGTGGCCTATCTGTGGATTGTGCTCGGCTGCATCTTTGCCGGCGCCACGCACGACTACCTGAGTGGCATGCTCAGCGTGCGCCACGGCGGAGCCAACCAGCCGGAGCTGATAGGATTCTACTTAGGCAAGACCACGAAGCAGGTGATGCTCGTCTTCTCAGTGTTCCTGCTGATGATGGTGGGCGCCGTCTTTGTGTTCAGCCCGGCGAAGATTCTGGGCGACATGTGGGAGCCGGCAGTGGTGAGCGACAACCTGGGGCAGTACACCTTCTGGATTGTCATCATCTTTATCTACTACCTCATTGCCACGCTGATGCCTATTGACAAGATTATCGGCAAGATTTATCCCCTCTTCGCCTTCTCGCTGCTGTTCATGGCAGCCTCCCTGATGGTGATGCTCTTTGTGAAGATGCCCAACATCCCCGAGCTTTGGGAGGGGTTGTCCGTTGATGCCTTCGATGCTAGAAGCGTCTTCCCGTGCCTGTTCATCACCATCGCCTGTGGAGCCATCAGCGGCTTCCATGCCACCCAGAGCCCCCTCATGGCGCGTTGCATGAAGAACGAGCGGCAGGGCCGACCCATCTTCTACGGTGCCATGATTACTGAAGGCATCGTGGCACTGATATGGGCCACCGTGGCCATGTACTTCTTCTACGACCAGTCGATGCCTGGTTACATGGCCATTGCGAACGGGGGCATCATGGAAAACAATGTCATTACAGGTCCTGTAAAGGACGCTCCCACCATCGTCACCCTCATCAGCAAGGACTGGCTGCTCACCTTCGGTGGCATCCTCGCCCTGTTGGGCGTTGTGGCGGCACCCATTACCAGTGGCGACACGGCCCTGCGCTCGTGCCGACTGATTATTGCCGACTTTGTCAAGATGGAGCAGCGCAGCATACGCAAGCGCCTCTACATCAGCATCCCTCTCTTTGCCGCCGTCATGGCCTTGCTCATCTGGCAGATGGGCGACAAGGAAGGCTTCAACAAGATTTGGAGCTGGTTCGGATGGAGCAACCAGACGCTCTCCGTCTTCATGCTCTGGGCCATCACCGTCTTCCTGGTACAGCAGAAGAAACCCTATGTTATCACCCTCATTCCCGCACTGTTTATGACCGTGGTGTGCACCACCTTCCTCATCACCCAGCAGCTGTTCACCCTCGACAGCCAGTGGAACTGGATTGTCGCCGGCATCACCCTGGCCGTCTCCGCAGTGTGGTTCTGCCTGTGGTACAGAAAATATCAACATCAATAAATAAGAATCATTATGAAAAAAACAATCCTCTCGCTGCTCTGTGCCTTCTGCGCAATGGCAGCCAACGCACAGACCAACAACCAGACTTACCAGGACCGTCCTCCCTTCGGCGAGGGCAAGTTCTATGTGGCCTCAAGCCTCTCAGGCCTTGACCTCAACTTCAACGACTGCGAGAAGTGGAAGCTGGACATCGCTGCCAAGGCCGGCTATCTGTTCCAGGACAACTGGATGGTGACCGCACAGGCTGAATATGACTGGCGCAAGACCTCGAGCAATGCGCTCGTGGCTGGTGCAGGGCTGCGCTACTACATCGAGCAGAACGGACTCTATGTGGGCCTCGGGGCCAACTATGTGCACAAATGGCACGACTATGACGACCTGATGCCAAACATCAACGTGGGCTATGCCTTCTTCCTCAACCGCACCGTCACCATCGAGCCTGAGGTGTACTACAACCAGAGCTTCAAGAACCATAGCGACTACAGTGGCTTCGGCTTCCGCATTGGCTTCGGCATCTACTTTGAGTGATTTGAGATTTGAGAATTGAGATTTGTAAATTATGTTGAGTGTAGATGAATTAGTCGACAGACTCATTGATCTGTCGTTTGCCGAGGACATCGGCGATGGTGACCACACCACCCTGTGCTGCATCCCCGAGGATGCCATGGGAAAGAGCCGCCTGCTCATCAAGGAGGACGGCATCCTGGCCGGCATCGAAGTGGCCAAGGAGGTGTTCCGCCGCTTCGACCCCACGATGCAGGTGGAGGTGCTCATGGGCGACGGCACACCCGTGAAGAAGGGTGACGTGGCCATGGTGGTCACGGGCAAGGTGCGCTCGCTGCTGCAGACGGAGCGACTGATGCTGAACATCATGCAGCGCATGAGCGGCATAGCCACCATGACACACCGTTATGTGGAACGCCTGAAGGGAACAGGAACACGCGTGCTCGACACCCGCAAGACCACGCCGGGCATGCGCATGCTGGAGAAGCAGGCTGTGAAGATTGGCGGAGGCTGCAACCACCGCATCGGACTCTTTGACATGATTCTGCTGAAGGACAACCATGTGGACTTCGCCGGTGGCATCACCAATGCCATTGACCGTTGTCACGCCTATCTGAAGGAGAAGGGGCTGGACCTGAAGATTGAGATTGAGGTGCGCAACTTCGACGAGCTGCAGCAGGTGCTCGACCACGGTGGCGTCAACCGCATCATGCTCGATAACTTCTCGGTGCCTGATACGAAGAAAGCCGTTGACATCATCAACCACCGCTTTGAGACCGAGTCGTCAGGTGGCATCACCTACGATACCATCCGCGACTATGCCGAACAGGGCGTAGACTTCATCTCCGTCGGTGCCTTGACCCACAGCGTCAAGGGCCTCGACATGAGCTTCAAGGCAGTCTTTTAGTTTCTTAGTGTAGAGTTTAGAGTGTAGAGTTTGCTACCGCCGTTGTATTTCCTGATGAAATAGGGCGGTAGCAAACTCTACATTCTACACTCTACACTTTACACTAAGTATAGCGGTAGCAAACTCTACACTCTAAACGCTACACTTTACACTAAGTTTAGCGGTAGCAAACTCTACACTCTAAACTCTCCACTAAAGAGCAAGGAACCGCTCGGCCTCGATGGCGGCCTGGCAGCCGGTGCCGGCAGCACTGATGGCCTGGCGGTAGACGGGGTCGGCACAGTCGCCGGCAACGAAGACACCGGGCACCTTCGTACGCGGCGTGCCGTCAATCTTCTTCAGGTAGCCCACCTCGTCGGTGTCGAGCCACTGCTTGAAGATGTCGGTGTTGGGCTTGTGGCCGATGGCGAGGAAGAAACCGTCGATGGCGATGTCTACCTGCTGTTCGTCAGCCTCACCCTTGCGTTTCACTAAGTGGGCACCCTCCACACCGTCCTGGCCGTATAGGCCCACGGTGTTGTGCTCGAACAGAATCTCTATGTTCTCACGCTCCATCACCCGCTGCTGCATCACCTTCGACGCGCGCAGGAAGGGCTTGCGGACAATCATGTAGACCTTCTTGCAGAGTCCTGACAGGTAGAGGGCGTCCTCGCAGGCCGTGTCGCCGCCGCCCACCACGGCCACGGTCTTCTTGCGGTAGAAGAAACCGTCGCAGGTGGCGCAGGCCGACACTCCACGTCCCATGTATTCCTGCTCGTCGGGCAGACCTAAGTACTTGGCTGAGGCACCCGTGGCGATGATGACGGTGTCGCAGAGCAGCTCCTGGCCGGCGTCGTCCTTCACACGGTAGGGACGCTGCGAGAAGTCCACCTCGACAATCTCACCGTCGCGGATGTCGGTGCCGAAACGCTCGGCCTGCTGTCGCAGGTCCATCATCATCTGGTTACCGTCCACACCCTCGGGATAGCCGGGGAAGTTCTCCACCTCAGTGGTCTGCGTCAGCTGTCCGCCGGGCTGAAGTCCGCAGTATTCAATCGGACTGAGGTTTGCCCTGGAGGCATAAATGGCAGCGGTATAGCCTGCGGGCCCGCTGCCGATGATTAAGCATTTTGTCCTCATCATGATAATGGATAATTATCTATTATCAATTATTTCAGCAGTTCTTCAATTTGTTTTTCAATCTCGCTGGTGGCGCATGTAGGCTCGAAGCGTGCCACCACACGGCCTTGCTTGTCAATGAGGAACTTGGTGAAGTTCCACTTGATGTCGGCCTTCTCCTTGTACTCGGGGTCTTCCTTCGACAGCATGTCGTCAAGGATGTGTGCGATGGGGTGCTCCATGTCCCAGCCGGCGAATCCCTTCTGCTCCTGCAGGAACTTGAACAGCGGGTCGGCATCAGGGCCGTTCACCTTCACCTTCTTGAAGCGGGGGAACTCGGTGCCGAAGTTCAGCTTGCAGAACTCGTGGATGCTCTCGTCGGTGCCGGGAGCCTGCTGGCCGAACTGGTTACAGGGGAAGTCGAGGATGACGAAGTGTTGCGAGCGGTACTTCTCGTAGAGTTTCTCCAGCTCGTCGTACTGCGGTGTGAAGCCGCACTTCGTTGCCGTGTTGACGATGAGCAGCACCTCGTTGGCATACTCCTTCAGCGACACGTCCTTGCCTTTTCTGTCCTTGACAGTGAAATCATAAACTGTTTTCATTGTGGTTGTTTTTATTGGTTTTATGCTATTATAGTTAATCTCATCTCTTATCTCTCACCTCTCACCTCTCATCTCTCACCTCTTACAGTCCCCATGCACGCTTAACGTTCTCTAGGGGTAGTGTCTCAATGTAGTTCTCCACATCGTCTGGCAGGTTGCAGAAGAAGTCGATGCCAGTCTTCGCTTCCAGCTCGCTGATGTTCACGGCACAGCTGCCGAGTGACACTGGTGCGGTGTACCTGTCAAGATGCTCCATCCAGAAGCCCACAGCCTTGTAGCCATCCTTGTTCTGCAGCAGCAGGGCCACGAAGAAATACTTCGGTATGCGCATCTCGCCCTTCAGCAGACGGGGACTGCCGTCGTTGTTCGTCAGTATCTGGTTGTCCTCAATGGTGCCACCCTTCACCACATAGAGCATCTCAGTGGAGGTGGCGTTGGCCCATGAGCGCACCTGGCTCTCCAGCTTGTACCACGGACTGTTGTTGTTATCAGCGTTGAACGCCTTGAACTGTGGCTGCATGTTGGTGAGGAAGAAGGTCTGGTAGTTGGCTTCCGACGAGTAGAGCCGGTCAGCCGACGGGCAGATGTGACCATGGTCGAAGCCCGTGTTCCAGAAGCAGTCTTGGCTGAGGTACTGGTTGTTGGGCAGCAGAGGGTCAGAGGGATATTGGTTGGTATCGGAATAGTAGCGGTTGGTGCTTTTCTTCAGCGTCGTGCTGTTCAGCTGGTAGGCGCTCCACCGCTGTGACTTCTTGTCACAGTCCCACTCTACGCTGTAGTTGATGCCCCACGAGTCGTTGGTGGAGTGGATGAGCACCACGCTGTTGCCGCCCTTGACGTGGGGGAACTCTAATCGCTGCAGAGCAGGCTCGGCAGTAGTGGGGTTGGCGTTGGCATTGGCGGCAACGTTTGAAGGCTGGTTGAGATCATCGTCAGTGTCGTGGCAGGACACCATGGTCGCCAGCAAAGCCAGGGGCAGCAAAGCCCTCAGGGTCGTTAGCTTCATGTTTCGGTTAGTGTATGTAAAAAGGTGCGCACAAGGCATATGCAACTACCTTGGACGCACCTTCAATAAGTCATGTGGTGTGTGTAAAAAATATCTTACTTCTTCGCAGCCTTACCGTAGCGGCTCATGAACTTATCGACGCGTCCTGCCGTGTCGACGAGCTTGCTCTTACCAGTATAGAACGGGTGAGAGGTGCTGGAGATTTCTACTTTTACCACTGGGTAAGTCTCGCCTTCGAACTCTACGGTGTCATTGGTCTTTGCGGTAGACTTCGTAAGGAACATATCGCCGTTGGACATGTCACGGAACACGACGGGGCGATAGTTTTCGGGATGGATTCCTTTTTTCATTGTTGTTTTAAAGTGTTGTTAAACGTTGTTTCAGCGTGCAAAGGTACAACTTTTTTTCTATCCATGCAAACTTTTACCCTACTTTTTTTATTTCGCCGCTTCCTTCTCCTCTTCCCTCATCTTGGCCATCTCGTTGCCGACGATGTGGTGGGCACGGAAGAAACTGCTTAGCTCAGCATGCAGGTAGGCCTCGATGTTAGGTATCTCAGGAAGGAACAGCAGGCTCTTCTTGCAATGCACGTCCACGTTGTTGCCTGCCTCGTTGATGGTGTAGATGGTCATGACGTCGCAGTTGATGTTGGCCGTGTTGATGGCCTTGCGCAGACGCGAGAACTCATCAATGTCGTACAACTCCACCTGTCCCCAGAAGACGTCCCACAGCTGCACATAGCACCGCTGGTTTGAGGCGTCCGCTATGAAGTGCTCGCCTTGGAAGGCAAAGTTGATTCGCTCGTCTTCTTCCTCAATCTCGTACTGGCACCCAATCTTCGTCAGGGTCTCAAGGAACGCGTCCCTCGACCGGGTGTTCACCTCCCTGTCTTGTTCTTTCTTCTCCATGTTCTCTTTCTGTTCCATGGCTTTTGTCCCTTTCGTCTCCGCCATCGGGGCTCCCTCGGTCTGCGCTTGTTCCTTTGCATTTGCCGTAGCCCTCGCGGTTGCCTCGCTCCTCTCCGCAGCTTCGGTCGTTGGCTGGGGAACGACCTCCGCCTGGCCGCTCTTCTGCAACTGAATCAGGGCGACAAGAATAATGAGGATGAAAAATGCAATACCGTATATCATGGCGTGATGGCTTTTATAGGATCTGCATTATGAGGCAGCATGGATTCTACACAGATAAACGACATCGCCCTGTTTGCAGCTGCCGATGATGTTGGCAAGCGCATGGACAATGCCCTCATAGGTTGCGTCTTCATTCGTCAGCGACTGCACCGCAAAGCCTTTCTCTTTCAATACGGGGGTCAAGAGGGCAATGTCCTCGGCACCATGAATGTTGTCCCACACCTTGTATCCATTCGTGTAGTAGTTGGATATGCCAATCATCAAGGCATGCTTCTGCTGCGCATTGCATACGGCTGGTAGTGTGATGCCCAGGACGAGCCAGAGGGCCAGCAGGGCTATCTTTGAGCCATAGCGCGACAAGACATCCATAGCGTCGTACAAGATGCTTTAACCGTTCAGCAAGGCTGCCGTGCGGACACGCGAGAGCGTCTCGGGCGTCATCTGCAGGTAGCTGGCAATATAGACCAGTGGTGCACGCAGCACCAGCTGGGGTGAGCGCTTCACCAGCTTGGCATAGCGGTCCTGGGCCGTCTCGAAGCGCAGCATGTCGGCATGGTGCTGGCTGATGATGAGCGACTCCTCCAGAATCTTACGGTAGAGCATCTGGATGTTGACGCACTTGATGGCGGCAGCCTCCAGCTCAGCCTTCGGGATGGAGTAGATGATGGAGGGCTCCAGCGCCTGAATGGTCAGCAGCGAGGGCTCCTCCTTGAACAGGCTCTCGATGCACATCACGATGCTGTTCTCGGTAGCCATGTATTCGGTCAGCTCTTTCTTGTTCTTGTAGTAATACTGCCTCACCAGACCTTTGACCACCCAGTAGATGTTCTCACAGGTCTCGCCTTCGCGCAGGATGATTTCGTTCTTTGCATACTTGCGCGGAATCAGGATGCTCTCCAGCACGTCCAGCTCGTCATGCGTCATTGTGCTGTAGCGTCGGGCCAGCTCACGGGCCACGTCTCGGGGAGTTAAACTTAGGTTTGCCATTGTTCTTGTGGTTTGTTTTAAGGCTTGATTAGTCTAATTTTAATACGGCGAGGAAGGCTTTCTGCGGCACCTCCACATTGCCTATCTGCTTCATGCGTTTCTTTCCACGCTTCTGTTTCTCAAGCAGTTTGCGCTTTCTTGTGACGTCGCCACCGTAGCACTTGGCCAGCACGTCCTTTCTTACCTGTTTCACCGTTTCGCGCGCTATAATCTTGGCCCCGATGGCGGCCTGGATGGCGATGTCGAACTGCTGGCGTGGTATCAGCTCCTTCAGCTTCTCGCACATGCGGCGCCCGAAGCTCACGGCGTTGTCCTGGTGTGTCAGCGTCGACAGGGCGTCCACGGGCTCGCCGTTGAGCAGGATGTCGAGCTTCACCAGCTTTGAGGGGCGGAACGAGTCGATGTGGTAGTCAAACGACGCATAGCCCTTCGAGATGGACTTCAGCTTGTCGTAGAAGTCGATGACAATCTCGCCCAGCGGCAGCATGAAATGCAGCTCTATGCGCCCGCCGCTGACGTACTGCTGGTCGATGAGCTCGCCGCGCTTGTCCAGGCAGAGCGTCATGATGGGTCCGATGTAAGCCGACGCAGTGATGATGCTGGCCCTGATGTACGGCTCCTCAATGTGGTCAATCATCGTCTGGTCGGGCAGCCCGCTGGGGTTGTGCACCTCCTTCACCTCGCCCTGCTTGGTGTAGCACATGTAGCTGACGTTGGGCACGGTGGTGATGACGTCCATGTCGAACTCGCGGTCCAGGCGCTCCTGCACAATCTCCATGTGCAGCAGTCCGAGGAATCCGCAGCGGAAGCCGAAACCCAGTGCCACCGAGCTCTCGGGCTGGAAGGTCAGCGAGGCGTCGTTCAGCTGCAGCTTCTCCAATGAGGCGCGCAGGTTCTCGTAGTCTGTCGGGTCGATAGGGTAGACACCGGCGAACACCATGGGCTTTACCTCCTGGAATCCCTCGATGGCCTTGTCGCAGGGGCGTGCCACATGGGTGATGGTGTCGCCCACCTTCACCTCCTTCGAGTCCTTGATGCCGCTGATGATGTAGCCCACGTCGCCCGTGCGCAGCTCCTGGCGGGGAATCATGTCCATCTTCAGCACCCCAACCTCGTCGGCGTCGTACTCCATGCCCGTGTTGAAGAATTTCACCTTGTCGCCCTTGCGGATGATGCCGTTGGTAATCTTGAAGTAGGCGATGATGCCTCGGAACGAGTTGAACACCGAGTCGAAGATGAGTGCCTGCAACGGTGCCGACTCATCGCCGACGGGGTGGGGGATGCGGTCCACCACGGCGTCGAGGATGGCGTCAACGCCCTCGCCGGTCTTTCCGCTGGCGCGTATGATGTCCTCCGGGTCGCAGCCTATCAGGTCTACAATCTCGTCCTCCACCTCGTCGGGCATGGCGCTGGGCATGTCAATTTTGTTGATGACGGGGATGATTTCCAGGTTGTTGTCGATGGCCATATAGAGGTTCGAGATGGTCTGTGCCTGCACGCCCTGCGTGGCGTCGACCACCAGGAGGGCACCCTCGCAGGCAGCGATGGAGCGTGACACCTCATAGCTGAAGTCCACGTGTCCCGGTGTGTCGATGAGGTTCAATATATACTTCTGCCCGTCCCGCTCATACTCCATCTGTATGGCATGGCTCTTGATGGTGATGCCTCGCTCACGTTCCAGGTCCATGTCGTCGAGCATCTGACCCTCCGTTACCTGGATGGTCTTGGTACGTTCCAGCAGACGGTCAGCGAGTGTCGACTTGCCGTGGTCAATGTGGGCGATGATGCAGAAGTTCCTTATATTTTCCATTCCTATGTGCAAATTTGGGCACAAAATTACAAAAAAAAAGAAGAAACCGTGCATGTTGTTCTCTTTTTTTATATCTTTTTTTTGTTATTTGGTCGACTTATGATAACCAGGCATTGAGTTATGAAAAAAAGTCGCGACTTGGTCAGAATCCGGCGTCGATTTCCTCGCGCGCGTGAGTAGGATAAATGGGCTATGCCCAGGGTCATTCAAGTCAAGGGTTGACGATGTCGGAGCAGCGGAAGGTGACGACCTTGTCAATGCCTGGCTCTAACTGTGCGTCGATGTGTTGCAGGGTGGCGCCGTGGACATCGTCAAGCACGATGGCTGGCCGGTGCTCGGGACGCTCATAGCTGAAGGTCACATCGCTGACGTGCAGGCCCTTGACGTGGCGGGCATAGAGACCGTAGGCAGGCGTCCATCCGGCAAACTTCGGCTCAGGATAGTTTGTGCCCTGCTCGCGATACTCCTTGTTGACCAGGTCGGCCGTGCCACCGCCCTTGAACTGCAGACGGATGTTCTCCAGCCACACGTTGCATAGCGGTTCGTCGGCCATGCCGGTGACGATGATGGAGCACAGCGAGTCGCAGTCGTCAGCCACCACGTTGCTGATTTGTATGTCGCGTGCCGAGCTGCGGCGCGTCACCTCCTTCGGTCCGCGGTTGCGGCAGCCCGTGGTGATGTAGATGGGGTAGTGGTGAACATGGCTCATGGTGATGTTCGACACGACGATGTTCTCCATGCGCCCCTGGTCCACCTCCTCGAAGGCCAGGCCCGATGAGTAGGCGAAGGTGCAGTTGGTGAGCGCTATGTTGCGGTAGCCCCCGTTTGACTCGGTGCCGAGCTTGAAGCGTCCGCACACCCATCCCACTGGCTCGGGCACGTAGGTGCCGTCAAGCAGCGTGCCACACTTGTAGCCCGTGATGTTGCAGTTGCTCACGGCGATATGCTCGCAGAGCACCGGCTTCTTCAGCGCATAGCTCGATTTCAGCACCAGGGCGTCGTCGCTGGGGGTGTTGATGCGGCAGTTGGTGATGGTCATATACTTGCAGCAGTCGATGTCGAAGCCGTCGCGGTTGGTGTCGATGGTCACGTTGTCGATGGTGCTCAGGTCACATCCAGTCATGATGATGGCAAAGTGGCCGCCACGATAGATGGTGATGTCGCGGATGGTGACCTGCCGGCAGAGCTTCAGGGCGATGGACTTGTCGCCGGTACCTATGCTGCCTCCCTGCACCTGTCCGGCCTTCTCGGTGTCCTTCTTCGTCAGTCCCTTGCCATCAATCATGCCGTGGCCGGTGATGGCGATGTTGTGCTGGCCTTCGGCCCAGATGAGCGAGTTGTGGAAGTAGGTGTGCCCACCGTCCTGGTACTCGGGGAATCCGCCGAATGACTCACTCTCGTCGTAGGCTTTCATCGACGCCGGTGCTGCCAGGATGGTGCATCCGGAGGCTAAGTGCAGGTCGATGTTGCTCTTCAGACGTATGCTGCCACACAGGTAGGTGCCAGCGGGCAGCAGCACCTGTCCGCCGCCGTCGGCCACGGCCGCGTCGATGGCCGCATTGATGGCGGGAGAGTCGAGCGTCTGGCCGTCTCCCTTTGCGCCATAGTCACGCACGTTGTACACACCGCCAGCCATCGTTGTGAGGGTAGCCAGCAGCATCAGCAGCAGTAGTGTAGTTCGTTTCTGTTTCATAAGCCTATTCGTAGTCGTCGATAACGGCGTTCATAAAGTCCATCATGGGCTTGGCCGTGCGGAAGATGTGCTCCATGCGGTCGAGCCAGCCGTCGCCTTCAAAGAAGTCGTCAGGCACACGGTGCCATGCGCAGTAGTCTTTCAGGCGCAGGTAGCCCACGTGGGCATAGTCGCGGGGGAAGCCGGCGGGGCAGGTCTTCAGCTTGGCCAAGCCGAATCCTTGCGGACTCTCCCATGAGGCATCGTCGGGAGCGCCGAACAGCTTTTTGAAGGCGGGCGTCTCCACACAGCTGAGCCACTGTTCCTCGTTGGCCATCAGCTCGTTGCGGCAGGCGGTGAGGATGTTGGTGGGCAGCCAGTAGTTGCCCACGGCCAGCATGCAGCTGCCTGGCTCCAGGTGGATGTAGTAGCCGCCGCGCAGTGCCTTCTTGCCGCGCGCGTTGATATAGGCGCCAAAGTGGTTCTTGTAGGGCGACTTGTCAGCTGAGAAACGCGTGTCGCGGTAGAAACGGTAGGTGCAGTCCTTTACTGTCTGCGTGCCCACCTCGGGGTCGAAGCTGACGATGCGCTGCAGGGCCTGGCCTACGCCACGCTCAAACTCGGCCCGCGCGGCGTCGTAGTCGCCCTTATGGGCTTGAAACCATTCGCGGTTGTTGTTGGCCATGACCTGGCGGAGGAAAGTGAGTATTCTGTTTGTGTCCATGATTGTGTCTATTTGGGTGCAAAGGTAATAAAAATCTTAAAAAGATGTCGTTTTCTTCGATGATAAAAACACTGTTGTCGTGAAAAAAATGTATCTTTGCACCTGCTATGAGAAGAGAAGAGCGATACCAACAGGTGCTGGACTATTTCCGGCGTGAGATGCCCGTGGTCGACACTGAGCTGGAGTTCCAGAGCGAGTTCCAACTGCTGGTGGCCGTGGTGCTGAGCGCCCAGTGCACCGACAAGCGTGTGAACATGGTGACGCCTGAGTTGTTCCGCCGCTTCCCCGACGCTGCGTCGATGGGGGCTGCCGAGGCCGACGAGGTGTATGAGTATGTGAAGAGCGTGAGCTATCCCAATGCCAAGGCACGCCATCTGGTGGAGCTGTCGCGCATGCTCACCGAGCAGTACCAGGGTGTGGTGCCCAGCGACATGGAGGCACTGCTGCGACTGCCCGGCGTAGGGCGTAAGACGGCCAACGTGATGCAGGCCGTGGCCTTTGGGCGTGCTGCCATGGCTGTCGACACCCATGTCTTCAGGGTGAGCCACCGGCTGGGACTGGTGCCGAAGTCGGCCACTACGCCGCTGAAGGTGGAGCAGCAGTTGGTGAGGCACATACCCGAGGCTGACATCCCCAAGGCTCACCACTGGCTGCTGTTGCACGGGCGCTATGTGTGCACCTCGCGCAAGCCGCACTGTGAGCGCTGCGGGCTGGCGGCGGTGTGTGCCGAGCGAATGGGGAAATAAAAAGAAACACAAAGGAAATGGGGAGTCAGCGCTTGGCTGACTCCCCATTTTATGATGGTCTCACGTTCTTGATTGCTTAGAACATGTAGCGGTTGTCCAGCAGTTCGGCCTTCTCAGCCAGCACCTCCATGAAGTTGGTCAGGTAGCCACGCTGCTGCGGCATCACGAGGTCGTGCATGAGGAATCCGGGGTTGTTAATCTGTCCGGGCGTGATGAAGCTGAGCAGGCGGCGCATCATGTTGGCCTCCTCGGTACGGCGCTCGAAGGTCTCGTCGGCGTTAGCCTCGCGGCTGAGCACCTTGAAGATGTAGACACCGTTGTCGCCCTTGAAGGGCTTCTTCACTGTCTGTCCGGCGGCGGTGGCAGCGATGGCGCCACTGAGTCCGCGCTCCGACTGGTGCAGCACAGGCACGCGCATGGGGAAGCCCACGCTGTGCAGGGTGTCAACCTGTGCACCCTTCTGCTCGGCCTGCTCGACGGTGGTGACACCTGAGAGCTGCTGCATCAGCTTCTCGGCCTTCTTGTCCTTCAGCACCTCGGCACGCAGGGTCGGCTCGGCGCTCTTGAGGTCGAAGTAGCCAGCAGGATTGACCTTCGTGACGGTGACCACCATGAGGCGTCCCTCGGCTGCATCTCGGAAGATTTCTGAGATGCTGCCCTCTTGAGCCTTGGCGAAGGCCCACTTCACAGCCTCGCGGGTGTTGGGCAGGGCGGCGTTGCCACCGATGACATAGTCAGTGCTGAGCAGGTTGAGCTGCTCCTGCACCTGGTAGCCGGCCTGAGGAGCCTTCTTCTCCAGGTCGTCAGCGTTGGAACATGAACTGACATACTGGCTGAAGTCGTTGTAGGTCTTGTCCTCAGTCTCAGTTGACTGGCGAATCTCGTTGCTGACGATGGCTACGTCATAGAGCGTGCTGGTGCGGCGCTCAGTAACCTGGAACACCATGATGTCGCGTGAGCGTGTCACACGCTTCACATCGTTCACCTGGGCCGGGCGCACGGCGCCGAGGATGGCGCGTGTGTCAGCATCGATGATGTTCTTGCCCTGATAGGTGTCGGCGCTGACCCATGCGGTCTGGATGGCACGGCTCATGCTGTTGGCCACGCTGTCAATGCTGACGCCGCTGTTGATGACGGCGATGACGCTGTCGGCGCGCTTCTCGGCGTCGGCCAGGTCGGTGCCCAGCACGGTCATGTACTTGTAGCCGATGGAGTCGACGTCCTGATAGCGGCGGTTCAGACGGGCAATGGCCATGTGCTCGATGGGCTTGCCAGCCTCAACGGTGCTGTAGCGGAAGGGAGCGGTGGTGGTGCTGTCCTTCATGGTGTTCAGGGTGTCGAGCAGTGAAGCCGAGATGCTGCGCAGGCCCTTGGCGTTGTAAGGCATGTTCTCAGTGTAGCTGAGGGTTGAACGGTGCATCGACACGATGTCGCTGATGCTCATTTTGCCCTCCTCGAACTGCTGAGTAGCCTCTTCGAGCGACTGGGTGAGGTTGTTGATGTCGGCTTCTGAAGGAACGATGTTGCACACCACATACTTGATGTTGCGGGTCTCCTTGTTGGTCTTGAACATCTCCTTCAGCTCGTCGTACTTAGCCTTCAGGTCGGCATCGGTCACCTGCACCTCGTTGTCGTTGATGGACGAGTAGGGCAGGGCTGCGATGACCACCTCGGCCTCGTTGTTGCGGCCGTCGAAGGCCAGCTTGGCCGAAGGCTCGTTACTGAGCATGCAAGCCTGGAGCAGCGAGAGGTACTTGCGGCCGAGGAGCTCCTGGCGCAGCATCTTCTCAATCATCTCCCAGTAGTTCTTGAAGTCGTTGAACTGCTCGGGGGCCTGCTGCTGCATGAAGCTATAGATTTGTGCCACGTTGTTGTAGTCAAACTCGCCGGCCTCGTTGAAGAAGTCGGGCATGAGGAACTGGCGGGGAATGCCAGGGAGCTGGGGCTGTGCCAGCACGGCCTTCAGCTCTTCGTCGGTAACGCCCAGGCCCAGCTTTTCAGCCTCCTCGCCCAGGATGGTGAAAGTCACGAAGTCGTCCCAGCCATACTCACGGAGCACCTCTTCGTTGGCGTCATATCCCATGGCCTTGAAGAAGTTCTTGTACTCTTCCGAGCGCTGCTGAAGGTCTTGGATGGACAATTTCTCGCCCATCACTTTTCCAACTAATTGGCGAGCCTGATTGCTTGAGGTCTCGCACTGTCTTGTAAAGTCCGTTGCAATGAAGCCAAACAGAGCCAGGCCGATGATACCCACCAGCCAAGGGCCCCAGCTTCTGATTTTACCAATTGCTGCCATTTAAATGTTTAATTTTTTTATTGTTTTGTTTTTTGTTTTTGATGCTTTTTCAATTTCAGCCGACAAAGGTACACATTTTGCGTGAAACAACGGCATTTTTTTAGGAAAAAATGTCGCTTTCGTTGACTTTTAGCTTTACAAGCTCGATTTTTGTGGCCGTATTCTTCACTATTCTAAACTCAAACCGCCCGATGCGCACCACCTCGTTGAGCTTTGGGAAACTTTGGTACTCGTGCAGGATGTATCCGCCGACGGTCATGTATTCGTCGCTCTCGGGCAGGCCGATGTCGAACAGCTCGTTCACCTTCGCTATCTCCAGTCGGGCTGACAGCAGGTACTCGTCCTTGTCAGTCTGCTTGGCCACATAGTTCACTGAGTCGTGCTCGTCTTCGATGTCGCCGAATATCTCTTCGACGATGTCCTCCAATGAGATGAGACCGCTGGTGCCGCCGAACTCGTCGATGACGACGCCGAGCGACTTCTTCTGTTGCAGCAGCGTCTGCATCATCTTGCTGGCCAGCATCGTCTCAGGGACGAAGGTCATGGGACGGATTTTGAGTTGAGATTTGAGGTTTGAGATTTGAGAGTTGGTGCCCTCTCCACTGTCCTCTCTAAACTCTGAATTCTCTCTACTATACAGCCGGAACATTTCCTGCGAGTGGATGTAGCCGATGATGTGGTCGATGTCCTCGTGGTAGATGACAATCTTCGAGTGACCGCTCTCAATGAAGTGCTGCCTGAGTTGCTCGATGGTGGCCGTGTCTTCCACGGCGTCAATCTCCGTGCGTGGCACCATGCAGTCGCGCACCTTCGTCTCAGAGAAGTCGAGGGCGTTCTGGAAGAACTTCACCTCCTCCTCAATCTCTTCGTTGCCAGCGTTGTCGATGCTACTCTGCACCAGGTAGTCGAGGTCTACCTTGGTGAACTCCTTGTCGTCGCCCTCGCTGTCCATCTTGATGCCCACCATGCGCAGCAATAGCTTTGACAGCATGGTGGCAAAGCGGGCGATGGGCCAGAGCAGGAAATAGCATGCTGCCGCGGGCAGTGCAAAGAAGTTGAGCATGGCGTTGGGATTGGCCTTGAAGATGGTCTTGGGCAGAAACTCGCCGGTGAAGAGCACGACGAGGGTCGACAGCAGGGTGTCGGCAGTGACGCGCGAGGCGTCGTCGAGGCTGCTGAAGAGTGTCTGGTCAAAGATTTGTGCGAAGAGGATGCCATAGATGACCAGGGCGATGTTGTTGCCCACCAGCATCGTGGAGATGAAGTTGTTGGGGTGGCGGTAGAACAGGCTGATGGCCTTCTGTGCCGGTCCGTTCTTCTCGCGTGCCACCTCGGCCAGCAGTCTGTTGCTCGACACGAAGGCTATTTCCATGCCTGAGAAGAAGGCAGAGAAGAGCATCGTGATGAGTAGTCCTATGATGAGTGAGGTCATGGTATTCGGTTTGTGGGCTTAGTCCCTTCGGTGTTTCTCGGGAGCGGGACGTAGCGGCTCCTCTATGCTGTCGCCTGAGGTGGCGCTGCTGTTGTTGTCATCGCCCTCAATGTCGGCGGCCTGGAATGACCCCACACTGTTCGTCACCATGTAGTGGTCCATCTTCTCGTCACTGCGGAAATAGGTGCCCTCCATGGTGCGCTCGGGGGTGACCACACGCGAGAACACCGTGGAGTAGAACTCGTGTGCCATGCCGTCCCAGTACAGCTCCTCGCTGGTATAGACCAGTCCCTTGACATTGCGGATGTTAACGCGGCCGCGCAGCTTCCACAGACGTTTCTGGTCGTAGTACCAGGCGGTGTCGGCCTGGATGTAGGCCTGCACGTGGAACTGCTCGTCGAACTGTTCAAAGAAGATGCCCTTCATGAACTCCCATCGTGAGGGCTGGCGTGTGGTGTTCACGTCCCACCGCTCGGTGACGATGCGGTACTTGATGACGCCGGAGTCGCTGATGAGCGTGTTGACGCCGTAGGTGGTCATCATCGAGACGGAGTCCTCGGGATTAACGGCTTTCGCTATGTGCTCCTGCGCCTCGCTGCACGCCAAGCTAAATGACAAATGAAAAATGATGAGTGATAAGCCGACCAGCCTACCAAGCCTCATCTTTACGCCACAGCGGGCGCTGCATTGCTCATTCCTCATTTATCATTTCTCATTTAGGGCATAGCCCGCATCATTCAATCCTGAACTTGTCAAACCACTTCTCATTGAAGGTCAGTCCAACGCTGATGCGGAAAGTGTTGTCAGTGATGAGGTCTTTGGCCGAGCTGTGAATCCACTGTGCGCTGACGTTCAGCACCGAGCGGTTGTTCCACGCGTTCTGCAGGGGCAGGCCCAGACCGGCACTGAGGCTCATCTCCTTGGGACCGTCTTGTCCGTTGATTTTATAATAAGGTGTAGCGTAGGCCGCTCCCAGCTTGTAGTGCACCCGCTTCAGGTAGCTGCGGCGGCTCAGTGGCTGCGGCACATAGTCCATGCCGATGCTCAGGCGTGTGCGGTCCTTCAGCAGTCCGCTGCGCAGCTGATAGGTCTTCTGCTCCTCGTCGTAGTCAGGAAAGCTGATGCCTCCCCACTTCTGCAGACTGAAGTCGGCCGCTACGGTGAGCCGCTGCTGGTGCTCCCAAGCCAGACCCGCACCAATGGTGGTGGGCAGCTCCAGGCCGTTCTTGATGGTAAAGATGGTAGTGTCGCTCACCACCGTTGCGGTGTTCAGGGTGATAATCTCGCAGATTGGGTCTGCGTTCAGCTTATGACCCACACCCCATGTGGCTCCCAGGGTCAGACGGTCCTGGCGGCCGATGGGCTGTTGCCACTGCATGCCCACGTTCAGGGTGTAGCTGCTCACGCTGGCCTTGTAGGTCTTCGACAGCGAGTTCACCGTCACCGTGGCCGACGAGGTGGCGCTGCGGGTGTAGTTGCCCCACAGGTATCCGACGTTGACACCCACCGAGAGCGGCTTCACGGGGTTCCAGCCAGCCCCCACGAAGGCTTGGTGCAGGCCACCCTTGCCGCTGTAGGTCTCAGTGATGCGCCCAATGGTGGTGCTCAGATAGGTACTGGTGGTGTAGTTGTAGCCCACGTCGCTGAAGGGCAGCAGACCGAAGCTGACGCCCAGGTGGCGCCGCATGCGGAACAGGCCCACGGCATAGTCGAAGGTGCCCTTGCGCGTGTTGACGCTGGTGTTGCCCTCCTTGAAGTTGGTGTGCTGGGCTGACAGTCCGGCATCGAAGAGCATCGTCAGCGAGTCAATGGCTGAGTAAGAAGCGGGGTTGAGCGTGTTCACCAGTGTGCCGCTGCGCAAGGCCAGTCCTGTACCGTTCATGCCACGGTTGAAACCTTGCGACTGGTCGGCAAGGATGCCCAGGCCATACTGGCTATAGGGCGACATGGTGCTGCTCTGTGTGTTGCTCTGCGCACGCATGGTGCTGGCCGTCAAGATGCTTGCGACCATAAAGCCGCAGAATATGCTTTTTTTCATTTTTTCTTTCGTTACAGCGTGCAAAGTTACTAAGAAGTGCTGGAAATACAAAATTTTTAGGATGTTTTAGCCATACGAGCGATGGTTTTATATAAAAATAACGGGCGGAAAGTGCCTTAAATGGAAAAAAGAGCGTAATTTTGCAGCGTGAAACAGATGAATTGCTTTTTTCGGGGGCTGTGCATGCTGGCAGCGGTGTGGTTTACATCCGTGCAGGCATGGGCGCAGCCAACGATGACGGCCGACATGGACAGCATCGAGATAGGTCTCGTTACCTGTTCGCCACACGACGAGGTGTATAGCCTCTATGGGCACTCAGCATTGCATGTGCACGACTTGAGCAGCGACCGCAGCTGGGTGTATAACTATGGTGTGTTCGACTTCAAGAAGCCCCATTTCGTGTGGCGCTTCATCATGGGACATACAGACTACTGCCTGGAGCGTACTGCGTATTTTCAGGCCTGGGTTGACTACTACGCCAAGTGGGGCTGCAGGGTGGAGGAGCAGATACTGAACCTTACACCAGGCGAGAAGCAGCGCCTGCTGAAAGCCCTGGACGACAACCTGCGGCTCTATCCCGTCTACCGTTACAACTTCTTCTTCGACAACTGCAGCACGCGGCCCCGCAACATTGTGGAGAAATGTCTGGAGGGCACTGTCAGCTATGCCGCACGTCCTGACTACCAGCCATCGTTCCGCGAGATGATACACCACTGCACCGAGCAGCATCCCTGGGCGGCCTTCGGCAACGACCTGCTGCTGGGGCTTACGGCTGACAGGACGGCTACGCAGCGCGAGCAGCAGTTCCTGCCGGCCAACTTGTGCTACGACTTCGACCATGCCACCGTGGAACGGCAGGGTGAAACGCGTCCCCTGGTGCTGCGCCATGTGGTGCTGGTGCCCCTTGCGCAACAGCCTGTGAAGAGCGCGTTCCCGCTGTCGCCCCTCGCGTGTACATTATTATTATTATTGGTGAGCGTTGCCATCTTCGCCTTGGAGTGGCGCCGACAGCGCATCATGGTGTGGTGGGACGGCCTGCTGATGCTGCTGACGGGTCTGACAGGACTCATCCTGCTGCTGATGTTCTTCTCGGAGCATCCAGCCACCAGCAGCAACCTACAGATTCTGGTGCTCAACCCCCTGGCGCTCTTCTTCCTGCCCCTGGTGCTCATGCGTCGCCGCACACGCTGGTTCAACATCAGTTTCTGCTGCCTTGTCGCCTTCTTCATCGGCTCCTTCTGGCAGGACTATGCCGAGGGCATGGAATGTGTGGCACTATGTTTGCTGTTAAGATATATGATTCATAGACGACATGACAAATAGACATCTCTATATCACGCTGCTGGCCATTCTCGGCTTTACCGTTGATGGCACCGCACAGTCGCACCAGGCGCCCAACGTACCCCGGCTGGTGGTGAGCATCACCATCGACCAGCTGCGTACTGACTATCTGGAAGCCTTCACCCCTCTCTATTCCGATGTGGGGCTGAAGCGGCTGCTCAGTGGCGGCAGGGTCTATGTCAATGCCTCTTACCCCTTTGCCCATGTCGACCGCGCCTCGGCCATCGCTGCCTTGGTGACGGGCACCTCGCCCTACTATCATGGCATCGTGGGCAACCAGTGGCTCAACCGCGAGACGCTGCGCCCCGTAGGCTGCGTCGACGACAAACGCTTTGCCGGCCTGCTGACGCACGAGATGACCTCGCCCGACGGCATCCTCACCTCAACGCTGGGCGACGAGCTGAAGGTGGCCACGGGTGGCAAGGCCCTGGTCTATGCCATTGCTCCCTATCGTGAGGCCGCCGTCCTCTCAGCCGGCCACTCGGCTGACTGCGCCCTGTGGATTGACAACGTCTATGGCGACTGGTGCACAACGACTTACTACACCAAGCTGCTGCCTACGTGGGTCAGCTCGTTCAACAAGTCGAATGCGCCAGGGCGAAAGATTTCAGGTGCCGTGTGGGAGCCCCTCTATGATGTGACGGGTACCTATAACTACTATCTGAACACTGATAACAACAAGCCCTTCCGCCATAAGTTCACTGGCGACTACCGCTTTGACAGCTACAAGGAGAGCGCACTGGTCAATGCTGATGTCACCGACATGGCCGGCCACTGCATTGTCAGCACCGGCATGGGTACCGACATGGTGACAGACCTGCTCTGCCTGACCTACTATGCTGGCACCTTCGGACACCAGCGTGTGACAGATTGTCAGATGGAGCTGCAAGACACCTACTTGCGCTTAGACCGCGAGCTGGCCCGCCTGATGGCCTTCACTGACAGTCGGTTCGGCGCTGAGAACGTGCTCTATGTCATCACCAGCACCGGCTACAGCGATGTGGAACCTGCCGACTACGACTCTTTCCACATTCCTACCGGTACGCTCAACATGACGCGCACGGCTCATCTGCTGAACATGTACTTAGGTGGCATCTGGGGGCAGGACGCCTATGTGGAGTCGACCTATCAGAACCAGATTTTCCTCAATCACAAACTTCTGGAAACCAGGAAAATCAGCCTCGGCGAGGCCACGACCCGCGCACAGGAGCTGGTAGCCATGATGCAGGGCGTGCGCAATGTCTACACATCGCTGCAGCTCATCGCATCGCAGAGCCCGCAGACGGAGAAGACCCGCAACGCCTTCTATCCGCAGCGCTCTGGCGACATCATCATCGAGGCGGCTCCCGGCTGGCGCGTACTGAACGAAGACACCCAGCAGAGTCAGGTGTCGGTGGCATCGTTCATGCAGTTTCCCATCATCTTCTATGGTGCCGGAACACCGGCTGAGCGCATGGGCGAGGCAGTCACCATTGACCGCATCGCATCAACCATTGCGCGTGCCATTCGCATCCGTGCACCCAATGCCTGTTCGTCTGAGCCATTATTTTGACTTTTTTTGCGCGTTTCAGCGAAAAAATGCGTACCTTTGCACCCGCTAATCATTCTATTGGCGAAATAACGTCATGCCATCATAACGAAATAACAAAATAACGATAATAATAAAGATGAATTTCAGTAACATCCTAAAGTCACTCTTTGGCGACAAGTCGTCGCGTGACATGAAACTCATACAGCCCTTCGTGGAGAAGGTGAAGGCCCAGACACCCAAGGTGGAGCAGCTGGACAACGATGCACTGCGTGCCCGCACTCAGGAGATACGCTCCTACGTGCAGGGAGCTGCCAAGGAGCAGAAGGCCGAGATAGAAAAGCTGAAGGCCACCATTGAGGGAACGCCGCTCGACGAGCGTGCCGACATCTTTGCCAAGGTGGACAAGCTGGAGAAGGAGGCCCTGGAGGTTTATGAGCAGGCCCTCAACGAGGTGATGCCCGAGGTCTATGCCATCGTCAAGGAGACGGCCCGCCGTTTCGCCCAGAACGAGGAGACCATCGTCACCGCCACTGACTTCGACCGCGACCTGGCCGCCGACCCCCGAAAAGACTTTATCACCATTGATGGCGACAAGGCCATCTACCATAACCACTGGACAGCTGGTGGCAACGACCTGAAGTGGGAGATGGTGCACTACGACGTGCAGCTCTTTGGCGGCGTCGTGCTGCATCAGGGCAAGATTGCCGAGATGGCCACCGGTGAGGGTAAGACCCTCGTGGCCACGCTCCCCGTGTTCCTCAATGCCCTGACAGGCAATGGCGTGCACGTGGTGACCGTCAACGACTATCTGGCCAAGCGTGACTCTGAGTGGATGGGACCCCTCTATATGTTCCACGGCCTCAGCGTGGACTGCATCGACAAGCACCGTCCCAACTCGCCTGAGCGCCGCAGGGCCTATCAGGCTGACATCACCTTCGGCACCAACAACGAGTTTGGCTTCGACTACCTGCGTGATAACATGGCCACATCGCCTGCCGACCTGGTGCAGCGTGCGCACAACTATGCCATCGTCGACGAGGTGGACTCAGTGCTCATTGACGATGCCCGTACGCCGCTGATTATCAGTGGTCCCGTGCCTAAGGGCGACGTGCAGATGTTTGAGGAGTTCCAGCCCTTGGTGGAAAAGATTGTCGGCGTGCAGCGCCAGCTGGCTACACAGTACCTGGCTGATGCCAAGCAGAAAATCACCGCCGGAATGCAGAACGATGACAAGAAGATGCTGGAGGAGGGCTTCCTCTCGCTCTACCGCTCGCACAAGGCCCTGCCAAAGAACAAGCCCCTCATCAAGTATCTCTCAGAGGAAGGCATCAAGGCCGGCATGCTGAAGACCGAGGAGATGTATATGGAGAACAACAACCGCCGCATGCCGGAGGCTGTGGAGCCGCTCTACTTCGTCGTCGACGAGAAACTCAACTCGTGTGACCTCACCGACAAGGGTACCGCTTGGCTGGCCAAGCAGGTGAACGACCCCGAGCTTTTCGTCCTGCCTGACATCACCGCACAGCTGTCAGCCCTCGAAGCTGAGACAAACCTCACCGACGAGGAACGCGTGAACAAGAAAGACGAGCTGATGGCCCACTACGCCGTGCAGAGCGAGCGCGTGCACACCCTGCAGCAGCTGCTCAAGGCATACTGCATGTTCAACCGCGACGACGAGTATGTGGTCATTGACGGCGAGGTGAAAATCGTCGACGAGCAGACCGGCCGTATCATGGAGGGCCGCCGTTGGAGCGACGGACTGCACCAGGCCGTGGAGGCCAAGGAGCACGTGAAGGTGGAGGCCGCCACCCAGACCTTTGCCACCATCACCCTGCAGAACTACTTCCGTATGTACCACAAGCTGGCCGGCATGACGGGTACCGCCATCACCGAGGCTGGCGAGTTCTGGGACATCTATAAGCTCGACGTGGTGGAGATTCCCACCAACAAGCCTGTCATCCGCGATGATATGGACGACCGCGTGTACAAGACACAGCGTGAGAAGTATCGTGCCGTCATTGCCGAGGTGGTGAAGATGCGCAATGCCGGGCGCCCGACGCTGATAGGTACTACCTCAGTGGAAATCAGTGAGCTGCTCTCGCGCATGCTCTCCATGTACGTCAATCCAGAGACGGGACAGCGTGAGCCCATCGCACACCAGGTGCTGAACGCCAAGCTGCACCAGAAAGAGGCTGACATCGTGGCGCTGGCCGGTCAGCAAGACTCACAGGGCCGTGGTGCCGTGACCATTGCCACCAACATGGCCGGTCGTGGTACCGACATCAAGCTGTCGCCCGAGGTGAAGGCGGCAGGTGGTCTGGCTATCATCGGCACCGAGCGCCATGAGAGCCGCCGTGTGGACCGCCAGCTGCGTGGTCGTGCCGGACGTCAGGGCGACCCGGGCAGCAGCGTGTTCTTCGTGTCGCTTGAAGACAAGCTCATGCGCCTGTTCGCTTCTGAGCGCATCGCCCGCGTCATGGACCGCCTGGGCTTCAAGGAGGGTGACATGATTGAGAGCTCGATGATTAGCAACAGCATTGAGCGCGCACAAAAGAAGGTGGAGGAGAACCACTTCGGCGTGCGTAAGCGCCTGCTGGAATATGACGACGTGATGAACAAGCAGCGTACCGTCATCTACGAGAAGCGCCGTCACGCCCTGATGGGTGAGCGCATCGGCATGGACATCGCCAACACCTTCTGGGACCGCGTCAGCACCATCATCGAGCGCAATGACTATGTGGGCTGCAAGGAGGAGTTCATCCGCCTCTTCGGCATGGAGGTGCCCTTCACTGAGGAGCAGTTCCTTGACGGTCGCCACCGCGACGAGATGGTCGAGAACGCCTTCCAGGCCGTGCTGGCACACTTCAACCGCCGCTGCGACCACATCTGTGAGGTGGCATGGCCCATCATCAAGCGTGTGCAGGAAGAGCAGGGCCACATGTATGAGCGCATCCTGGTGCCCATCACTGACGGACATCGTGTCTACAACATAGCTTGTAACCTGAAGGAGGCTTACGACACGGAGTGCAAGAGCGTGGTGAAGGAGTTTGAGAAGCAGATGCTGCTCCACATCATCGACGATGCTTGGAAGGAGAACCTGCGCGAACTGGACGAGCTGCGCCATTCAGTGCAGAACGCCAGCTACGAGCAGAAGGACCCGTTGCTCATCTTCAAGCTGGAGAGTGCCAAGCTGTTTGACAGCATGGTCAACGACATGTTCAACCGTCAGGTCACCATCCTCACCCGTGCACAGATTCCAGAGGTGCAGGCACAGCAGGTGCAGGAGGCTGCCCCCGAGCAGCACACCAACCGTCAGCAGTATACGGAGAACAAGCAGAGCAGCGACGTGCCTGAGCAGCTGGTGGACCAGAACCAGCGTGCCGCTGCCCAGCATGACACACGTGCCCAGCAGCCGCGCAACCCCATCATCAAGGACAAGCTGCCCGGCCGTAACGACCCCTGTCCTTGCGGCAGCGGCAAGAAGTTCAAGAACTGCCACGGCCGAGGACTCGTCTGATTTTACACTAAACTATCGGATGAATCGAGTAAAAGAGGTGAACACTCATCAGCAGTGTTCACCTCTTTTATTTTAGTAATCGGTAAAAAGTCCGAAGGCTTCGGACTGTCAGTCAGAAAAGTAAAGAAACCTAAACTGCTGCTTAAACAATAGCAGGATCATATTATTATCTGCTAATTAACTGCTCTATTGCCTGAATAAAATCTGCGGCAATTATTATACCTTCCTCAATTTCCTGCTCCGACACATCGTAGAAGCAGTTGTAGTCACTTTTCTCGCGGAGTCTTTGGAGGTTGTTGTAGAGACGGCCGTAATCCACTGGCAGTAAGCCAGTCTTGACATAATGCAAGCTGAAAAGTGAGTGGGATGTTTTATGACGGCCAGCCTCTATGCCATCGCTGATAAACAAGGCGTTGACAGCATGGAACACAGCATAATACAGCCTATTTGCTGCACCACTCCAACGCCTGGAAGCCTTCAAGAGGACCATATCCTCGTATGCTTCGTGCGCTTTATGCAGTTCATGCTGAACCAAGGTCTGCCTTTCTTCGTTTGTCAGGCTCATATCAATATTATCTTATCGTGTTCAACATTCTTGTAGAATGGAGTAAACCGATAGCCGTCCCATTCCTGTTTAGAATAGACCTGCGCATTGATCTCCTCACCCGTTTCCCAGCCCAACTCACTGAACGGGTAACCGTAGTCGTAGTCACGAAACGTCAGACTTGGTTTGTCAAGCAATATCAATAGGTCCCAATCGCTGTCGGGACGATTGTCGCCGCGTGCCCTTGAGCCATAAAGCAGCAAGGTGCTTCCTTTTGGCAGCGCCTTACTGGCAATAGACTTAATGCTGTTTATCATTGTAGCCTTATTCATAACCTGCAATTTGTGTGCAAATATACATATTTATTTGTGATTCTGCAAAATATTCTGGCTTAAAAGTTTGGCCGTTCCAACTTTTCTTCATATCTTTGCAGCGTCAGAATGAATTTTCTGAGTGCTCGTCTTATACGGGCGGGAGGCTTCGGCCATCCCGGATTCCGCTTAGTCGGGGAGTAAGCCCTTATCGACCCTGCTCCATTTAAAAGTCACCTTCGGGTGACTTTTATCTTTCATATACACACCTAAACTGCTGTTTAAACTTCGGATGTAGTGCAAAGCGGCGTGTCACTGATATTAACTTGGTTCCTTTGAAGATTAGAACTTCTATTCCATCGAATGAATATTCGAAAAAGCGTCTAATCTCCATCGCCATCAGGCGAGCGTCATAACGACACCTTATATTCAGCAGCACCCTGTTGGTCTGACCAATTGATTCTTTTAGTCTATTGCCTACCGATGAACTGCCACTGATTGTCTTTAGGTCATATAGTTTGTAGATACCCTTTTGTTCAAATATAAAATCTGCAGAACGGGTTCCTTTAGGATTGGGAAGGATATAAACCCGATACCCGTGGCTGACAGCTTTGCGTGCTGCATTGAGCAAGTTGCTGTAGTCACCACACTTCTCTCCGCCTACGGTGAAAATGTCGTTCTCACCTTCAAGCGGACAGAAATCATTTAAAGAGGCAATCAACTTCAACTGCTTGATGAAGTCAGAGCCTTCCAGAGCCAACAGCTTTGCAAGCTCAAATGCGAAATCACTCATAACGGAATGCAAAGGTACGATAATTTTTGCGTACTAATGCGTTTTCCTGCCAAAAAATTTGGCCGTTCTATCTTTTGTTTGTATCTTTGCAGCGTGCCTGTAACAAGGTATGGCTCTTACATCAGCGAACTACCACCTCGAAGATAAAGCGAGCCAAATAATGATCACTCGGCAAGAGCGTATGCGCGTTATGCGCAGACGTTTCTATGGAGTGATGGGGCTGTGGTAGGCCTGCTGATGCGTAGACAATGTCTGCGCATTTTCTGTGTTTATAGTTGAACCAATAAATAGAAACGCCATGGAAGGTAAAAAGAAAGATGATGAACTGCTCGAAGGTCGTTCGCCTGAGACTTAGGTGGGTGAAGGCAGTACTCATCTGGTCGTGGCTGCAGAAGTGTTTCCATACATGGATTTTTTTTTGTTTTAGGGTGTCAGGGTGACAGAATACCGATAAACACTGGGGATGCACCCTGTTTTGGAGGGTGACAAGGGTGACAGGAGGGTGACAGGTGTTTGCGGGCACAGCAAACTTTTCGGTTCTGCTTAACCTCGTTGTTGACGTTTTTTTTACCACACTTTACGGTGCTGTAGAAAGCGCAGGCGGACTGAAGGACGTTAGTGGCAAGAGGCTGGAGCCGAGTTAGCCTCAAATTCTCGAGAGAATTTGAGGCTAACTCCATCACTTTTTCCAGTATCTCATGCAGATAATTCCGTATCTCATGCAGATAATTCCGTATCTCATGGAGATAATTCGGTATCTCATGTGGATAGTTCGGTATCTCATGTGGATAGTTCGGTATCTCATGCAGATCATTTCATAAGTAGACCAGTCACACACACACTGCGGCCTGTCACCCTCCTGTCACCCTTGTCACCCTCAAAAACAGGGTGCAGCCCCTTTATACAAAGGGGTTCTGTCACCCTGACACCCTAAATCAAATTTTCCTTGTGTGCGCGCGCGTGAGACTTGGCAATCACTTGACCGCACCATGTGTGGCCTGCTTACTTCACCATCACCTTTCTGGTCTTGCCGTCGGCACCAACGATGATGTTCATGCCGCGCTGCAGCGACTGGCGGCGCATGCCTGAGGGGCTGTAGATGCCCATCGGCAGTGTGGCGGTGGCATCGACGGTGCTGATGCCAGTGAAGAGGCTGAGGTCTCTCAGCCGACATTCGGCCAGCAGGAACTCATGGAAACCACCAGCTGAGGTCTTGTCCTTGAACTGGATGATGTAGTTACCCTGG
Organism: uncultured Prevotellaceae bacterium; assembly: GCA_947168045.1. Classification (GTDB taxonomy): domain Bacteria; phylum Bacteroidota; class Bacteroidia; order Bacteroidales; family Bacteroidaceae; genus Prevotella. The sequence continues at coordinate 58,080 of CAMVKN010000002.1, read as the reverse complement.
GTTGGCACCTCGAAGTTCAGCGTACGGCGCACGGCGCTCGAGATATTGCCCGCTGAGTTGCCGTTGATGTTGGGAGCGGCAGTAAAGGTGGACGACGACTTGAGGACGGTGCCGTTGCTCTTCAGGATATTCACCTGGTAGGTCGGTGCTCCCTTCCATGCGGCCATGGCGAAGGTCAGCTCGTAGTCGCCTGGGTTCAGCGTCAGCCGATAGTCAGCCAGGCGGCCATACTCGGCGCTGGTGTTGCGCCAGTAGAGCGCCTTGCCCTGATAGCCCGTCAGCCCGGCAAAGGTGCGTGGACCGCTGCTGTTCTGCGAGGGATAGTTGCGCACGTCAGAGCCATCGGTGGTGCGCCAGCCTACGGGCAGCGTTCCACTGGCCACATTGGTGAAGTCCAGCTCGTAGACACCACTCTTGTCGTAGAACAGCGGCTGGATGGTCATGTTGTCGTCATGCATCGTGAAGGTCACGTCGGTGGCATCCTTGTCAAAGGCGATGGTCTTGCCCTGGGTGAAATAGACTGAGTTGACCACCTTCAGCGACTTGAGGCCGTAGCCTTCGTCGGGGATGATGGTCAGGTGGACTGTCTCGCCAGCGGCGGCTGAGTCCACATCGGCCACGACGCGGCCATTGTCAGCCTGACGGATGGTGACGGCAAACTTCTCAGGCTTGGTGTCCACGGGTTCGTAGGTCACCTGGTCGATATACATCTTGATGGCATTCGTGTTCTGCAGTATCAGCGTGTTGGTGCCCGCCTTCAGCGTGGCCGTGACGATGGCCTCCTGCCAGTCACTCATGCCCACCTTCTGGATGTCCATGTCCTGCGCCGTTCCGTTCACCGTGGCCTTCATTTTGCCAGCCTTGCTGCTGTTGCAATAGCGCACGATGATGCGATAGTCGCCGCCCTCGGCCAGCTTTAGCTGATGGCGCAAGGCACAGCCTGTTGAGGCCTGGGTCTCAATGAAGCCCATTCCCGCAAAGTCGTTAAGCTCCTGTGCCCACCATCCGCTATGGGTCAGCTTGCAGTTAGCGCTCTTGCGGTCCATGTTCTCTGCCTCGATGATGATGGGGCCATTGTAGGGCTGGGGTTGCAGGGGCTGTTCCAGCGCCTCGGCAGGCAGCACGTCGGTCAGACGGTCGGTGGCAGCACCGGAGCAGTCGACGCGGATGATGGCGGGACCTAAGTGTCTGATGTTGAGCGAGAAGGTGTGGCCCTCGGCATCATACACCTTGCTGCTGATGCTGGCGTTATGGCTCGATGCCCCCGTGGCTGGCTTGGTCAGCTTGCAGGTGGGCTCTGCGGTCACGCCGGTGATGATAATCTTGTCCGTCTGCTGAGTGAGGGTGTCGTTGCGATAGTTGTTCAGGTAGAAATCGATGTGGTCGGCGTATTCGCGGATGATGCCGCTGGACAGCTTGCCGTAGGTCAGCTTCAGCGTGTCGCAGGTGTTATACTGCAGGGGGATGGCGCCCTCGGCCGTCTTCTTCCCATTCAGGTAGGTGTAAGGTGTGTAGGTGACGAGCTGGTTGCGGTAGCGGTTGACGTAGAGGTCGCCCTTGGACACCTCGGGATAGAGGCTGTTGAACTCGGTCACCTTCTTCGATTTCTCATCAACCTCAGTGCCCCAGCGATTCTTGTACGCTGACTTCTTCACCTGCACGGGGATGGCCTTGGCGGCATCATCATAGAGGCCCGTCACCATGGGGATGGCACCGTAGCGGCCTGTTGACTTGAAGTAGCACAGGTTGTTCTGCCACTGTCCATAGTTCCATGCACCTTCCTTCTTCTGGTTGGCCGGGTCCTGCTGGAGATAGAGCCCGTTGTAGAGGTTGTCCCACACGCGGAAGTCGTCATTGGTGTCGTGGACGATGACCACCTTGGTCTTCTCCACCACCTCCTGCCGTGAGGGGATGTACATCGTGCCGTCGGTGATGCGGCGCCACATGTCAATCCAGATGCCCTTGAAGTTGGGGAACGTGCCCCAGTTGCGGCGCGTATAGCCGTCCACCTGCGAGTCGCTCAGGTTCTGGAAGTCTTCGGTCCATATCAGCTCCGGACCGTCCCACACGGCACCGCCGTTGACGCAGGTCTGCTCCATCACCGTGGCGATGCCGGCGGCACCGGGGTACTTGCACTTGTCCTTGCCTACCACTTTTGCCATGGTGTCGTTCCATCCGCAGTTGTCGTAGCGCACGCCGTAGTTGGTCGTCAGACCGCTGACAAAGGGCCCCCAGCAGACGCTCTCGTTGTTGTAGAAGCTGCTGGCATGGGTGTATTTGTAGAGGAAGAGGATGGCCTCGGGATACTTCTTGCAGGCTTCCAGGAAGCGCGGCTCGAGTTTCAACTCGGCAATGGGGTCGGTGTTGAAGTGATAGACACCGCCACACCAGCTGACGGTGAGGAAGCCACCGTAGCGGTGCGACATCTCAACCAGGTTGGCAAACAGGGCCCATCGTGAGGACGTTGTCATGGAGCCTTCATCGCCAGGGTCGCCGAAGCCCCAGAACTGCTCGGCATAGTTCCAGCCCAGAAAGTTGGGATAGGTCTTGAAGAAATACTCGAAGGTCTCCAGGTCGTTGTCCTGAATATGGGTGTGTCCGCCGCTGGCAGGCTGGCAGGTGAACCACAGGCCGTTCTGCTGGCACACCGTGGCCCACGACTTGTAGGTGCGCACGGCATTGCGGGGCATGCGATACATGTTCGTCAGCGTGTCATACTGGCATGAGAGACTCAGGTTCATGCAGACGAATGGCTTCACGTCCTGTGGGATGAGGTCGATGATTTTCTGCGGGTCGGCTGAGTTCCACACGTCAATGTGTACAAGCCACAGCGGGTGACGGTTGTCAATGGGGCGGCGCTGCTGGGCCGATGCGTGCTGGCCTGCCATTAGCAACAGGCACGTCAGGAGGATAAGATAAATGTTTTTTTTCATTGCTTATATGTTTTCAGATTTAGCCTGGGATATGTCGTGACAATCGTTTTTCTGTTGCAAAGTTATATAAAGCGGAGTGCAACACAAAAGAAATTCATTTCTTTTTTTTGTCGAGACGAAGCATGTTTGCGTCATGATTACAAATACAAAAAAAATTGAGCGCTAAACAAAAAGTAATCCTTTCTTTGTTTGGCTCTTTCCATGGGTTTTTGTACTTTTGCAGCCATGAAAAGATTGTTTCTGTTGACTGTAAGTCTGATACTCTCGTTTGCCATGACGGCTCAGACTGATTCCTTGCAAGCAAAGCCGAAGAAGAAGGAACGCACAATACAGCTTTACGGCGAGGTCTACGACTCGTTCACGAAGGCGAAGGTGAAGGCATTTGTCACGCTGATGCAGGCCGCTGACTCAGCCGTCGTCGACACGATGACGTGCTGGACGTGGAGCACCTCAAGCTACTATGAGTTCAAGGTGCCGGCGCGCCAGGCTGACTTCATCGTCAAGGCCACGGCTGACGGCTATGAGGATGTCACCATGAACTACGCGTTGCGCCATATAGCCCGCAACAGCTACTTTGAGCTGCCGCGCCTGCTGATGAAGAAGAAACAGCGACAGGATGACATCTATCAGGAGGTGGGCATAGAAGGCGTGGTGGTCAGGGGGACCAAGGTGAAGCTGGCCTATCGTGGCGACACCCTGGTATATAACGCCTCGGCGTTCAACCTGCCTGAAGGCTCGATGCTCGACGGACTCATCCGACAGATGCCGGGCGCCGAGCTGAAGGAGAACGGCGACATCTACATCAATGGCAAGAAGGTGGACTACCTGACGCTGAACGGCAAGGACTTCTTCAAGGGACAGAACAAGGTGATGCTCGATAACCTGCCATATTATACCGTGAAGGAACTGAAGGTCTATGACAAGAGTACGAAGGAGAGCCAGCTCGTGGGCCATGACGTGTCGCAGAAGGACTATGTGATGGATGTGCAGTTGAAACGGGAGTACAACCGCGGCTACCTGGGCAACGTGGAGACGGGTGCCGGCACCGACTCGCGCTATCTGGCCCGTTTCTTCGGTCTCTACTACGATGACCACACGCGTGCATCGGTCTTCGCCAACCTGAACAACGTGAACGAGAACCGCACCCCCGGCAGTGAAGGTGACTGGCGGCCCAGCGACATGCCGCAGGGACTGATGTCGACCAAACAGACGGGACTGCATTTGGAGACTGAGGACAAAGACAAGAACTGGGAAGAGGAATTTGACGCCACGCTCAACTGGAGCGACGCCGACAACTGGAGCCGCACGGCCACGGAGCGCTTTGCCACCGACGGCAACATCATGGGCGGCTCAGAGTCGTGGAACCGTCAGAAGGACTTCAGCTTCCGGGCCAATAGCTGGTTTCAGATGAAGAAGCCTTTCACGCTGTGGAGCTACATCAACATGAACTACTCGAATGGCGACCGCAGCACCGGCAGCCAGGACAGCACCCTGCGTAGCACGCTCATCAACCGCACGCTGAACGACGGGCTGAACAAATATCGGCAGCTGAACCTGACAGGCAGTCTGAACTATTACCACAAGTTTGACTGGGGCGATGCTTTCCACTTAAGCTTTTCTGCCAACTACGCAAACCGGAAACCTATTGAGAACTTTAGCCTGGGACATACCTACTATGCACAGGCAGGCAGCGACGAGCTGCGACACTACTACGCCGATGCCCACGGCCACAGCTACAACTATCAGGCAATGGCCACCTATACGCTGCAGTTGCTCAACAGATGGTATGTGCAGCCCTATGTGACTTACACACAAACCATGGACAAGAGCCACAATCTGAACTACCGCCTGGACTGGCTGCAAGATGCTGTGAACGACCGTCAGCAAATCAGTTGGCTGCCTTCCAGCCGCGATGCCCTTGCCACGGTGCTCGATGCTCACAACAGCGACACGCAGATGCACATGACCCACGGCTACTCAGGCGGACTGGACATCCGTCACTCGACTGACAATGAGTATGTGTCGCTGCAACTGCCCATTGGCAACAGCGATGAGCGTGTTCACTACATCGGTCATGGCATCGACACCGTCGCCCGGCGTAACTATACCAATTTCTCGCCTCTGTTCACCTGGTATCGCTGGGGCAACAAGCACGGGCTGCAGAACCTTAGCTATCATTCCAACATCACTCGCCCTGAACTGACCAGCCTCATCCCCAATGACGACACCACCAACCCCCTTGTCACTTGGATAAACAACCCTGACCTGAAGGCGCGCATCGACCATAGGCTCAACGTTGCCTTTGCCTTCAACAACGACTCCACGCGCCGCTTTGTCCGTCTCTGGACCGATGTCAGCCTGACACAGAACGCTTGGGGCACACGCACCACCTACAACCAGGCCACGGGTGCCTACACCTACCAGAACGACAACATCAACGGCAACTGGAACTGTAGCGTGGGCACCAGCTACGAGCGTCCCCTGGACAAGAAGAAGCTGCTCACCCTGCAGCAGCGCTTCGATGCCGGCTATACGCACAGCGTCGACTTTGACATCCAGTATGTTGCGACCCAGTCGCAACAGCCCGCATCCTTGAAGAGCACCGTCAACAACTGGACCCTCCATGACAAGCTGGGGCTGGAATACCAGAAGGACAAACTCACCATCGGCGTTAGCGGCGAGATAAGCTGGCGCTCGTCTACGAGCAAGCGCCAGAACTTCGAGCGCATCTCGGCCTTCGACTACAACTATGGCGGTCTGTTGCGCTACGTCATACCGTGGGTGAAGCTGTCGTTAGGCACCGACATACGCATGTATAGCCGGCGCGGCTACAGCAGCGACATGATGAACACCGACGACCTGGTGTGGAACGCTCAGCTCGCGCGTACATTATTTAAAGATAAGCTCACCCTGAAGCTGACCGCCTTCGACCTGCTGCACCAACTCTCCAGCAAGCAGTATAGCGTGAACGCGCAGGGCAGGACTGAGACCTGGAACAACTGTATACCACGCTATCTGATGTTCTCGGCCATCTATAAGCTGAACATTAAACCAAAGAAATAATGGCTTGCCATTCCTATGCGAACTTAGTAATAACCAACGTTCTCATTATCTCTGCGTTCTATTTGTTTACTTCAGAACGTTGAATTAATGATTATCCAAAAATGCTTTAGGTCGGCAGTTTCTCCACTTGCCACTCCTCGGTGGTGCCTGTCTTGCTACTGAAAGACACACCGACAAGGAATTTCCGGCGCGGGTCAGCCTCGTAGCTGCGGACGTAGCCGCGGTCATGAATCTGTGCCAGTGCCTCCTGAGCAGTGCCGTCGAGCTTGAACTCGAAGATGTAGACATACTGCGGCGTCTCCACGATGCAGTCGGCACGGCCTTCGGAGAGCTGCTTCTCCGTGTAAACCGTGTAGCAGGAGATGAGGCGCATGAGTAGGTAGAAGGTGTAGTGGAAGTACAGCTCGCGGTCCTTCTGGTCCTTCTTCGGTCGCATGCTATAGGGCGTATCGGCCAAGAACGAGGTGAACAGGCGCCGCACCTGGTCGAGGTCGGCGGTACGTAGGGCTTTTACCATCTTCACCACCCATGATTTCGTGTTCTCCTTTGGCTGCACATAGTTGCTTGTCAGCAGCGTGACAAGGCCCTCACGTACCTCGCGGTTTGGGAAATCAAGCAGATAGGTGTTGAATTCCTTGTCCACGGCCTTGATGGTGAGGTATCCGCTCTGGAATATTATTGGCAGGGGCGTGGCTGCGTCGGCCTTGTAGTCGATAAAGGTCTGCCTGTCGAAATACTGTCCGGTGTATCTCATCACGTCCTCATTGGTGTTGGCCAGCAGGCGCATGAGAAGCGAGGGAGTGCCTGAGCTGAACCAGTAGCTGTCGAGTCTGTTGTTTGCAAAGGCGTTTAGAATGCTGAAGGGGTTGTAGATGTCGGTGAGCCGGTCGCTGAAGTGGTAGCCGTCGTATCTGTCCTTCAGCCATGCCTTGGCCTGCTCCACGGTGATGCCCTGGTAGTCGGCCAGCTCCTCTATGGATTCGGCAAACACCGTGTGCAGCTCTTCCTCGGTGATACCCAAAAGTGTGTCGAAGCGGCTACTATATGATATGTCGTCGGGCTGGTTAAATCCGCTGAACATCGACACCTGCGAAAACTTGGTGATGCCCGTGAGCAGCACGAAGCGCAGGTGCTCGTCGGCGGCCTTGAACACAGAGAAGAAGTCCTTCAGGAAGTCGCGGTTCTGCTGCAGCAGCTTCTCGTCGTCAGGATTGCCCGTCTCAAGGAGGTCGAGCAGCGGCTTGTCGTACTCGTCGATGAGCACCACCACCTGCCGACCCGTTTTCCGGTGGGCTGCTTCTAAGAGCCAGCGGAAACGCAGGGCCAGACTCTGTGGCTTTTGGTCTGAGGGGTACTCCTTTTCCCATTTTTCTAACGACAGTGCGATGTACTCCTGCAGTGCACCCGGCTGCGAGATGCTGTTGAAGTCGAAGTGCAGCACGGGGTATTGCTGCCACTCGTTCTCCAGCTCCGCAATCTTCAGTCCCTCGAATAGGTCTTTCCTGCCCTGGAAGTAGTATTTCAGCGTGCTCACCAGCAGGCTCTTGCCGAACCGCCGTGGACGGCCGAGAAAATAGATGTGGCCGCGCGTCAGCTTGTAGATGAGAGCGCTCTTGTCTACATAAACGAATCCGCCCTTGCGTAGCGTCTCGAAATCTTGTACACCAATAGGATAATTCATAGCATTGCTGTTTACACCGCAAAAGTACGAAAAAACTTCCATTCCGCAAATTTATTTGCCTATAAATCACCCCCCTGTCAAAGAAATAATGGCTCTTTAATTTTATTTATATGGCGACAGCTGTGTTGTCTCGTTTTTTTTTCTTAAATTTGCAGCCGTTTTAACAGCATACGACCATGATAGAGATACAGAACCTGAAGAAATCTTTCGGTGAGACGACGGCCTGTGACATTCCCTCGCTGCAAATCAACGACGGCGACCTGCTGGGCCTTGTGGGAAACAATGGTGCCGGAAAGACCACACTCTTCCGCCTGATGCTCGACCTGCTGCAGGCCGACAACGGCCGGGTGCTGATTGATGGCATCGACCCCTCGCTGTCAGAAGACTGGAAACAGTCTACCGCGGCACATATTGACGAGAGTTTCCTCATCGACTATCTCACTCCTGAGGAGTATTTCGCCTTCTTGGCCAAGCTCAGCGGCATGCCCCAAGCCGAAGTGGACGAGCGTCTGAAGCAGTTCGAGCACTTTGCCGGTGGCGAGGTGCTGGGGCAGAAGAAACTCATACGCAACCTCTCGGCAGGTAACAAGCAGAAGGTGGGCATCATTGCCACGCTCATCCGCCAGCCCAGGCTGGTCATCCTCGACGAGCCCTTCAACTTCCTCGACCCCAGCAGCCAGAACATCCTCAAGCGTCTGCTCACCGAATACAACCAGCAGACCGGTGCTACCATCCTGCTGAGCAGTCATAACCTGCAACATACCATCGACATCTCTACCCGTGTGGTGCTTCTGGAAAAGGGGCACGTGGTGAACGACATTGTCAACAACGGCGACGAGGCAAGGCGCCTGTTGGTAAGCTATTTTGAAGAAAAAGCATGAGCAAAAGGCAGTAAAAACAAGTTTTTTTGAAAAAAGGAACAAAAAAATTTTTATATCCCACTGAAAATGAGTATCTTTGCAGTCCCAAAGAAAACGACTGTAAAAACATTAAAGAAAATCACTATGACAAAGGCAGAAATAGTCAACTCAATTGCCCAGCGTACAGGCGTCGCAAAGCCTGATGTGGCAACAACCATTGAGGCCTTCATGGACGAGATACGCACCAGTTTGGCCGTAAACAAAGAGAACGTTTACCTGCGTGGCTTCGGCAGCTTCATCGTCAAGCACCGTGCAAAGAAGACCGCTCGTAACATCTCAAAGAACACCACTCTCGTCATCGAGGCTCACGATCTGCCGGCTTTCAAGCCCTGCAAGAGCTTCATTGAGAAGATGGGCCAGAGCAACAGCGAGAATTAATTAACACAGATATTCATTCAATAAAATTATTTCAACAATGCCTAACGGAAAGAAAAAGAAGGGCCACAAGATGGCCACGCACAAGCGCAAAAAGCGTCTGCGCAAGAACCGCCACAAGAGCAAGTAAGCTGAGGCGGACAACAGAAGATGAAAGGAGCGCAGCCTGAACGCAGTGTTATGCTGCACGGGCATGGCTCCTTTTCTTATTGTTTTAACTCAATCTAAGTAAAGCTCAAGAGAGAACATGACAAGCGAAGTAATCATTGATGTGCAACCCAAGGAGATTTCCATTGCGCTGCTTGAAGACAAGAGCCTGGTGGAATATCAGAATGAGCCGCGCGAGGCTTCTTTCGCCGTGGGGAACATCTATCTGGGCCGCGTGCGGAAGCTCATGCCCGGACTGAATGCTTGCTTTGTCGATGTGGGAAGCGAGAAAGACGCCTTCCTGCACTATCTTGACATGGGACTACAGTTTAGCTCTTTCGAGAAGTACCTCAAGCAGGTACAGAGCGACCGCAAACGTCTCTATCCCATCCAGAAGGCCACACGCCAGCCCGACCTGCCCAAGGACGGTACCATTCAGAACTACGTCAAGGTGGGTCAGGAGGTGATGGTACAGGTGGTCAAGGAGCCCATCAACACCAAGGGGCCGCGCCTGACCTGTGAGCTGAGCTTCGCAGGGCGCTACATGGTGCTCATCCCCTTTGGCGACAAGGTGTCAGTATCGAGCAAGATCAAGCGTGGCGAGGAACGCTCACGCCTGAAGCAGCTGGTGCAGAGCATGAAGCCAAAGAACTTTGGCGTCATTGTGCGTACCGTGGCCGAGGGCAAGCGCGCTGCTGAGCTCGACCAGGAACTCAAGACACTGCTGAGCCGATGGGAGAACACCATCATGGCCGTACAGAAGGCCACACAACCACCAAAGCTCGTCTTTGAGGAAGAGACACGCGCCGTGGCACTGTTGCGCGACCTCTTCAACCCCACCTATGACGGAATCTTTGTGAACGACGCCGAAATCCACAAGCAGATACGCGACTATGTCGGCATGATTGCACCTGAGAAGACCGAGATAGTCAAGCTCTACAACGGCAACGTTCCCATCTTTGACAATTTCAGCGTCACGAAGCAGTTGAAGTCAGGCTTCGGACGTACCGTCAACTATAAGCGGGGTGCCTACCTCATCATCGAGCACACAGAGGCCATGCACGTGGTGGACGTGAACAGCGGAACGCGAATAAAGAAAGAAAACGGACAGGAGGCCAACGCACTGGAGACCAACCTCGGTGCCGCCGACGAGCTGGCACGCCAGCTCAGGCTGCGCGACATGGGAGGCATCATCGTCGTTGACTTCATCGACATGAATCTGGCCGAGGACCGGCAGATGCTCTACGAGCGCATGTGTGAGAACATGAAGAAAGACCGCGCTCGGCACAACATCTTGCCCCTCAGTAAGTTCGGACTGATGCAGATTACCCGGCAGCGTGTGCGCCCAGCCATGGATGTGGCTGTGGAAGAAAGCTGTCCCACCTGCCACGGTACGGGCAAAATCAAGTCGAGCATCCTGTTTACCGACCAATTAGAGAGCAAGATTGACTGTCTCGTCAACAAGATAGGCATCAAGCGTTTCTCGCTGCACGTTCATCCCTACGTGGCTGCCTTCATCAACCAGGGTGTCTGGTCTATGAAGCGCCAGTGGCAGATGAAGTACGGACTGGGCATACGTGTCGTTCCCAGTCAGAAGCTGGCATTCCTGCAGTATGAGTTCTACGACTCGAAGCGCCAGTTCATCGACATGCAAGAAGAGAACGAGGTGAGCAAATAGCAGCTTACGCCTCGCAACTACGCATAATGGTCACTATTCCTTACGGGATGGTGGCCATTATGGTTTCTTCTGGCTTCAAAGCTTCAGCCTGAGCACTAATGGCAGGTGGTCACTGTAGCCCCGTTGGTACTTGTAGCCGTTATAGGTGCGGCGGGGCTTCCAGCCGCCGTAGGTGTTTTCTGGCTCCAGGAGGAAGGTGGCATCGTTGATGTAGATGCTGTCCGTCCTTTCAGCCAAAGCTGGCGACAGAAGGATATGGTCCAGCGAGTGCCACTCGCCGCGGTATCGATAGGTGCCGTGCGCGCGTCCGCCAGCACCTTTGGCCTGACTGCTGACGTTGACCAGGCCCAGCCTGGTAAGTGCCTGGATGGATGCACTTTCGGCATAGTCGTTAAAGTCGCCCGTCACGATGACATTCCGCAGCTGCAGCGTGTCGAGCGTTTCTCTCATTGTGCTGATGACCTGCTGTCGGTGGGGGCGGGTCTCCAACTCTCCGCCATAGCGGCTGGGAGCGTGAACTACAAAGATATGCAAGGTGTCGCCGCGTTGTGTCTCACCCTTTACATAGAGGATGTTGCGGGTAGGGCGCATGTCGGGTAGGGTAGGCACCTCTAATTCGTCATAGCAGATGGGGCGGAAGCGGGCGGGTTGATAAAGCAGCCCTACGTCGATGCCGCGCACATCAGGCGAGCAAGTCATCAGATAGTGGTAGCCGGCATTGCGCAGCAGCGAGCGGCGTGTCAGGTCGTGCAACACCGTGTCGTTTTCTATCTCGATGAGTGCCACCAGTGCAGGCAGCTCATCGCTGCAAGAGAGCAGTTCCTGTCCAATGGCGTTCAGCTTACGCCAGTAGCGTGTACGGCTCCAGCGCCGAGTGCCCTCAAGCGTGAACTCCAGGTCCTCCTTGCCTTCGTCATGTCGGGTGTCGAACAGATTCTCGCAGTTCAGCTCTACTATGATTTGAGATTTGAGGTTTGAGATTTGAGATTTGATAGTCAGTTGTATGCCTGTGAACAGCAGTACAAAAAGCAAGACTTTCTTCATAAATTTCAAATCTCAACTCTCAAACCTCAAATCTCAACTCTCAAACCTCAAATCTAACAGACCTTCTCCAGCCGTTTCATCATGGCAAACATGAACACAGCGGCGATGAGGCAGATGACGAGGAATACGCTCCAGCAGACCCACAGGGGAACGGCACCCCAGAGCAGGCCGCCGACGACGACGAGCTGGTTGCCGATGGCGGTGGCCACAAACCAGCCGCCCATCATCATGCCCTTGTACTTTGGCGGTGCCACCTTCGATACGAAGCTGATGCCCATGGGCGAGAGCAACAGTTCGCCAAAGGTCAGGATGAGGTAAGTGCCGATGAGCAGGTTGGGCGTTACGTCAGCCATGTGCTTGGCCACAGGCTCGCCGTTCACCATCTCCGTCTCAGGCATGGGCAGGCCCATCGAGCCAAAGGCCATGAGGGCATAGGCAGCGGCGGCCACAATCATGCCGTAGGCAATCTTGCGGGGGGCTGAAGGCTCCTTCCCCTTGGCTGAGAGGTAGCCGAAGATAGCCATTGACACGGGCGTCAGGGCCACCACGTAGAAGGGGTTGAACTGCTGGAAGATGGGCGCTGTGATGCCCAGCTCACCCTGCAGACGTGTGTACTTCCACACCAGCAGTGCCACGGCGGCGATGATGACACCGGCAGCGATGCCACGGCCCTTCTGCGTCTTGCTCTGGAACACGGCAAAGCCACCGTAGACGATGAGGATGATGAGCACCAGGTTCCACACGTCGAAGGCCATGCTCTGCATGCCGCTGACGGTATGGCTGGTGAACTCGTCGGCGAAGTAGGTCAGTGACAGGCCGTTCTGGTGGAAGGCCATCCAGAAGAAGATGACCACGGCGAACACCATGCACAGTGCCACGATGCGCTGTTTCGTCTCTTCTTTCGTCAGTTCTGGCTCTGCGGCTGCAGTGGCCTTGGCTGAGTCGGCCTTCTTCTTGCCACCCTCCACATGGCGGAAGGTGCTGCGGAAGATGTAGTAGATGGCGATGGAGAGGATAAGCGAGGCGCAGGCAACGGCAAACGAGAAGTGGTAGGCGTCGTTGCTCGTATAGCCCAGCGATGTCTCGGCCCACTCTTTAATCTTAATGGCTGCCGTGGGGGCGAAAAGCGCACCGATGTTGATGGCCATGTAGAAGATAGAGAAGCCGGCATCGCGCTTGTCAGCATACTTCGGGTCGTTGTAGAGGTCGCCCACCATTACTTGCAGGTTGCCCTTGAAAAGACCTGTGCCGAAGCCGATGAGCAGCAGGGCTGCCAGCATGACGACGAGCGCCACGGTGTCGCCGCCCAGAGGGATGGACAGCAGCAGATAGCCCACGAACATGATGATGATGCCCGTGGTGACCATGCGCCCGAAGCCGAACTTGTCAGCCAGCATCCCGCCGAAGAGCGGGAAGAAGTAAACAAACATCAGGAACGAGCTGTAGATGGTGCCGGCCATGCCAGCCGACAGTCCGTAGTTCGCCCTGAGGAAGAGTGCAAAGACGGCAAGCATGGTGTAGTAACCGAAGCGCTCGCCAGTGTTGGCCAAAGCCAACGCGAAAAGTCCTTTAGGTTGGTTCTCGAACATGATTAGTATGATTTATTGGTTATGTTTGCCTTTTAATATATTATTGATTGCGCGTGTGCGGGGTGTGTTTGTTAAGAACGGTGCAAAGGTACAAATTATTTTTCTTACTTGTAGGGATTTTCCCCACTAAATTAGGGAAAATCCTTTGTGGGGACCAGAAAAAGGCACTACTTTTGCATCAGAAAGAATAAAAAACATGTCAAACCATTAAAACCATACCACTATGAAGAAGATGATGTTGACCCTGATGGCCTTCCTGACGATAGCAGTGAACGCCAGCGCCATGTCTTACGAGCAGGCTCGTGAGGAGGCCCTCTTCCTCACCGACAAGATGGCCTACGAGCTGAATCTGACCGATGCTCAGTACGAGGCTGCATACGAGATCAACCTCGACTACCTGATGGGAGTCACCAGTCAGTACGATGTGTTCGGTCCCTACTGGGAGCGCCGTAACCTCGACCTGAGCTATATCCTGTTCTCATGGCAGTGGGACCTGTATCGTGCAGCCCACTATTTCTACCGCCCGTTGTTCTGGGAGCGTGGCTACTGGCACTTCGGCATCTATGCCCGCTACCCGCATCGCGACTACTTCTACTTCGGGCGTCCCCACTTCTATGCCACCTACCGTGGCGGTCACAGCTGGCGCATGAATAACAACCGTAGCTTCTATGAGGGACGGCGTGACTTCTATCGCCCGGGACATATCACACGCGACAACCACTTCGGCATGCGCAGCGGATGGGATCGTGGCGACTATCGCTCAGGCGGACATCCCAGCTCGACCCACATCACTGGCGGCAACCGTGGCGGCTTCGGAAACGGTAACCGTGGCGGCGGCTTCGACAACGGCAACCGTGGCGGCTTTGGAAACGGCAACCGTGGCGGAGGCTTTGACAACAATAACCGTGGCGGCGGTTTCGACAACAATAACCGTGGCGGCGGCTTCGACAACAGCAACCGTGGCGGAGGCTTTGACAACAACAACCGTGGCGGAGGCTTTGACAACGGCAACCGTGGCGGAGGCTTTGACAACAACAACCGTGGCGGCGGCTTCGACAACAGCAACCGTGGTGGCGGCTATGACAACGGCAACCGTGGTGGAGGCTATGACAACGGCAACCGTGGTGGCTTCAACACTGGTGGCAGCTTCGGAGGCAGTCGTTCCACAGGTTCGTGGCGCGGTGGTTCTACCGGTGGCAGTACACGCAGTGACGGTTCCTTCGGTGGTGGCTCTGTAGGCGGCTCGCGCGGTGGTGGCTCCTTCGGTGGAGGCTCAGTAGGCGGCTCGCGCAGTGGCGGTTCCTTCGGCGGTGGTTCTGTCGGCGGCTCGCGCAGTGGCGGTTCCTTCGGTGGAGGCTCAGTAGGCGGCTCGCGCAGTGGCGGTTCCTTCGGTGGAGGCTCTGCAGGTGGCTCGCGTAGTGGCGGTTCCTTCGGTGGAGGCTCTGCAGGTGGCTCGCACGGTGGCGGCTCACGTGGCGGCTTTGGTGGCTCGCGGAGATAAGCAAAACGTCAGTGAAAAGCTAAAAGAGGCAAGAACATTGGGCTTGCCTCTTTTTTTGTGTGAAAACATTTTGCCGTTTCGTTTTTTTATAGTATCTTTGCGCCAAATAACATCTATTAATCATTAAACAACATGCTATGAACAAAAAGCTGATACTTGCGGCGACGGCACTTTGTGCTACCACGGCCCTACAGGCCCAGGAGGTAGACTCGCTGGCCATCGACGTACAGAGCGAGCAGGCGTTCACCTTCACAGAGGCACAGCTGGGCGAGGACGACGATGTGACGCAGAACGTCACCGTCATCTCCAGCAATCGCAACGTCTATGCCAGCGAGGTGGGCTACCGTTTTTCTCCGGCTCGCTTTAAATACCGCGCCTTCGGGTCTAAGTACAACGACATCTACATCAACGGCAATCCCGTGAACGATGCCGAGCGCGGTGAGTTCCGCTACTCCTTCGTTGGCGGACTGAACAACCAGACACGCTCGCAGGAGGCCGCCCTTCCCTTCGAGGACAACAACTTCGCCATGAGCGGCATGGGTGGCGCCAACAACTACAACTTCCGGCCATCGAGCTTTGCCACTGGGCAGCGGGCCAGCGTGGCTGGTGCCAACCGCAACTACAACACGCGTGCCATGTATACCTACAACACGGGACTGATGGAGAACGGATGGGCCTTTACTGGCAGCCTGACCTATCGCTGGGGTAACGGCATCGGCTTCGTTGACGGCACCACCTACAACTCGCTGAGCTATTTCCTCGGTGCCGAGAAGATGATTAACGACCAGCACTCAATCTCGCTCGTCACATGGGGTAACCCCACAGAGCGTGGCACACAGGCAGCATCGACCGACGAGATGTATTGGATTGCCAACGACCGCCTGTACAACTCGGCCTGGGGCTATCAGGACGGCAAGAAGCGCAACTCGCGTGTTGTCAAGGACTTTGCTCCTGCCGCACTCTTCACCTGGGACTGGACCATCGACCAGGACACAAAGCTCGTCACATCGCTCTTAGGCAAGTACAGCATGTATAGCAGCAGCCGTCTGAACTACAACAACAGCACCAACCCCGCACCTGACTACTACAGCGGCATGCCCAGCTATTACTTCGACGTCTACGCACCCTTCGACGGCGACCGTAACGAGACGGCCATGCAGAACTGGCAGGCTGCCTACGACTACCTGTCGGCTGCCAAGGAGAATCGCCAGCTGCAGTGGGACCGCATGTACTACGCCAACAAGATGGCATCTGTGCAAGGCTCCGACGCCATGTACTACCTGCAGCGCTACCACGACGACCAGTTGTCGCTCTCGCTCAGCAGCTATATTGACCGGCAGCTCACCATGACGTCGCAGCTGCATGGCGGTCTGCAGCTGTCAACCAACAAGGGCATGCACTACCAGACGATGGACGACCTGCTGGGCGCCACCTCTTTCCATAACATCAACACCTACGTCATCAAGAACTATGGTGAGGGCGGACAGGAGGCACAGTATGACCTGCTGAACCCCAACAAGGAAGTGAAGGAGGGCGACCGCTTCGGCTATGACTACAACGTCTTCGTGAACAAGGCACAGCTTTGGGCTGGATATACAGCCGACTTGAACCGTGCCCACGTCTTTGTCAACGCTCGTCTGGCCGGCACCACCATGCAGCGCGAAGGTAAGATGCGTAATGGTCTGGCTTACTTCCTCGATGAGGACAAGAACCAGTGGGTGGACAACTCATACGGTAACAGCAAGACGGCTAAGTTCCTCGACGGTGGCGCCAAGGCTGGTGTGCACTACAACCTGGGTAAGGGCCACACCGTGATGGCAGGCCTCGGCTATGAGCTGAAGACCCCCGCCGCACGCACCGCCTTCCAGTCGGCACAGGTGAACAACGACTTCGTGAAGGACTTGAAGAACGAGAAGGTGCTGTCGGCAGAGGTGGGCTATCAGCTGAAGACCTCAGCACTGAAGCTGAACCTGAATGCCTACTACAGCCATCTGGGCGACGTGACGGAGCAGTCGATGTACTACATGGACGACCGCAGAAGCTTTACATACGTTAGTCTGTCAGGCATTGAGAAAGAGTACTACGGTGTAGAGCTGGGCCTGAACTACAAGGTTAATGACTGGCTGAACATCAAGGCGTTAGGTACCATCAGTGAAGCTAAATATGTAAACAACGCCGACGTGGCCTACATGCTGTCCGAGGATGGCAAGACCTACTACGACCGCGTGCACAACGAGGGCATGCGCGAGGGCTGCACGCCGCTCTCAGCCTTCAGCCTCGACCTGGCCTATCATGCCAACGGATGGTACATCGACCTCATTGGCAACTACTATGACCGCATCTACCTCTACTACACACCCGTCACTCGCTATGAGGGACGCCTGAAGTGGAACAACGACGGAACGGCAAAGGACTACAGCACCATTCCCGACCAGGCCAAGGGGCATGGCGGCTTCATGCTCGACGCCAGCATCGGTCGCCAGTTCTATCTCAGTCACGGCCGTCGCATTGGCTTCAACCTGATGATGACCAACATTCTGAACAACATGAGCATCGTCACCGGCGGCCGCGAGCAGAGCCGTACCGACACTGACGAGAACGGCGAGTCCATACGTACCTACTCCTTCCAGAACAGTCCTTACAAGTATTATGCAAATGGCACCAACGGCATGCTGATGGTGACCTACTACTTCTAAGCGGGCTTTGCCCTAAATAATAATTAACAAATAACCAATGATAATTAGCATTACAATGGAAACAATGATAAACAGGAAGCCAAGAATACCGAAAGGTTTATTCTTTGTTCTTTCTTCATTATTATTTAGCGTAGCGCTCACTGCCTGCCAGGGCGACTGGGACGAACCCGCCCTGAACACGCCGCCCTACGGCAACAGTGCCATCAGCGATGACGGTATCATCACCATTGCCGAGCTGAAAGCCAAATATCCCAACGTGTTTGCCTCGACCGACCAGAATGTTCAGATTACTGAGAACGTCAAGATTCGCGGTCGTGTCACCGGCAACGACCTGGGCTCGAACATCTACAAGCAGTTTGCCCTGCAGGACGAGACGGGAGCCATCATCGTGGCCGTCAACCAGAGCGGCATGCACGGCTTCCTGGCTGAGGGGCAGGAGATAGTGATTGACCTGAAGGACCTCTACATTGGTGGCTATCGTAAGCAGCCCGAGATTGGTCAGCCCTACAACGGCACCAGCATCGGACGTATGAACAAGGAGCTGTTCCAGAAACATTATAAATATGTGGGACAGCCCGATGCCAGCGCTATTAAGCCTGTGGAGCTGACTGCCGACGAGCTGCTCAGCTGGGACAAGGACGAGAACTGCGCCAAGCTCATCAAGCTGAAGAACGTGACGTTCACACCCGTGGCAGGGCTGGGTACCTTCGCCCCTGACACTACGGTGGACAAGACGGTGTCGCTCATCGGCGGCTGTGTCAACCGCTCGCTGAACGAGGCTTCAGCCTCGAAGCTTGTCATCCGCACCAGCACATACGCCAAGTTCGCTGCCATGAAGCTTCCCTATGACGAGGTGAACAAGCGCCCCAAGACGTGCAACATCACCGGCATCGCCACACGCTACAACGACACCTGGCAGATACTCATACGCAAGGAAAGCGACATTGAGGTGCTTGAGTAAAACCGATAAGACGAAATAACAAAATACCGTAATAACGAAAAAAACGACAATAAACATGAAGAAACTATTCTGCAAACTTATGTTCATCGGCCTTGCGGCCATGACATTCACCGCCTGTGAAGACGTGCCCGAACCGTATGACAAGCCCGGAACAGGCACCAACGTGCCTGGCACCAACACTGAGATTGAGGGTGCCACCGGCGATGGTACAATCGACGACCCCTTCAATGCCATTGCTGCCCTGAACTATGGCAACAAGCTGGCATCGGGCGAGGAGTCACCGAACTACATGTACATCAAGGGTAAGGTGGTTAGCATCAAGGAGGAATTCTCCACTCAGTATGGCAACGGCACGTTCTACATCTCGGAGGACGGAAAGGCCGGCAACCAGTTCTATGCCTACCGTGTGCTCTACTTGGGCAACAAGAAGTTTACGGCTAACGATGAGCAGATCAAGGTGGGTGACGAGGTCGTCGTCTGCGGCATCATCACTAACTACAACGGCACCGTGGAGACGGCCCAGAGCAAGGGCTTCCTCTACTCGCTTAACGGCGTGAACCGCGGTGGCGAGCCGCAGGAAGGCGTGGCATCGAAGCCTGAGGGCGAAGGTACGCTCGAAAGTCCCTACAACGCAGCTGCTGCCATACAGCTGGCGCAGCAGGTGGGCGAGCAGGAGTCTGCTGACGTCTATATCAAGGGCAAGGTGGTGAACATCACTGAGCAGTATGGCACACAGTATGGCAATGCCACCTTCACCATCAGCGACGATGGCACCAATGCCAGCACCACCTTCACCATCTACCGTGCACTCTACCTGGGCAACAAGAAGTACACCAGCGGCGACCTGTTGAAGGAGAACGACGATGTCATCATCTATGGCAAGGTGACTAACTTCCGTGGCAACACTCCTGAGAGTGTGCAGGGCAAGGCTTACCTCTACTCGCTCAATGGCGTGACGGGTGGCGACACACCGCAGCCCGGCGGCGAGGCCAAGGGCACCGGCACACTGGAAGACCCGTTCAATGCAGTAGCAGCTAATCAGGAGGCACTGAAGCTGGCCGACAAGGCTGTGAGCGACAAGTCGTATTACATCAAGGGTAAGGTGGTCAGCATTGCAACGGACAAAAACGGCAATGTGCAAAACTACGACTATGGCACCTATGGCAACGCCACATTCTACATCTCTGACGATGGCAATGAGAACGGACAATTCTACGTTTACCGTGCACTCTACTTAGGCAACCAGAAGTGGGAGCAAGGTGCTGGCGATGTGCTGAAGGTTGGCGACGAGGTGGTGGTCTGCGGCAAGCTGACCAACTACAACGGTACGCCGGAAACACAGCAGAACGAGGCCTACCTCTACTCACTCAATGGAAAGACCGAGCGCAACGGTGGTGGCGAGACCCCAGAGCCCAGTGGCGAGGCTAAGGGCAATGGTACGCTGGATAATCCTTACAATGCCGTTGCAGCTACCGTTGAGGCTAAGAAACTGTCATCCGGGCAGACCAGCAGTCAGGCTTATTACATCAAGGGTAAGGTGGCTAGCATTGCTACTGACAAGAATGGTAATGTTCAGAACTTTGACTATGGTACCTATGGCAATGCCACATTCTATATTTCTGACGACGGAACTTCCAACAACCAGTTCTATTGCTATCGTGTGCTTTACTTGGGCAACAAGAAGTGGGAACAGGGAGCTGGCGACGTGCTGAAAGTAGGTGATGATGTCATCGTCTGTGCCAAGCTGACGATGTATAACACCACGCCCGAGACCGCACAGAACGAAGGCTATCTCTACTCCCTCAACGGTAAGACTGAGGCTGAGCAAGGCGGTGGCGAGCAAGGTGGCGGCGAGCAAGGCGGCGGTGAAGTGAGCGGAACTGGTTCGTATAGTGAGCCGTATAGCATCGCTGCTGTCATTGCTAATGGTACATCCAACACTGTGCAGGGCGTCTATGTCAAGGGTTACATCGTCGGATGGGTTGATGGTCAGGTGCTTGCATCAGGCGCAAACTTCAACGGTCAGGGTGGCGTTAAGACGAATCTGCTCATTGCCGACAACGCATCAGAGACGGATGTCGCCAAGTGCGTCCCCGTGCAGCTGCCTAACAATGCTGTACGTACCGGACTCAACCTTCAGGACAATTCTCAGTACTATGGGAAGGAAGTATTGCTCTATGGAAATCTGGAAAAGTATTTCGGTGCAGCTGGCGTGAAGGGCGTTACTTATGCTGAATGTGACGGTAAGACTATAGGTACAAAACCATGATTTGTCCTGCCTGACAACACTGATAACCGTGAGGGGGAATGGCTACATGAGGCCGTTCCCCTTTTTCTTACGAGCCCGCCGTCATATAATTAAACCCAAATCGGTCATTAGGCGAAGATTTTTCAAATCCACAACGGTTTCAATGAAAAAAGTTGCGGAAAAAGTTGGAAGATTCAGAAAAAGTGCCTATCTTTGCAGCGTGAAAGGAGAAGCCAACCGACGACAAACCGAGAGCAATCAAGCTTGCTTGAATTGTCGAGGTGCGAAGGAGGAAGGCGAAGCCAACCGACGACAAACCGAGAGCAATCAAGCTTGCTTGAATTGCCGAGGTGCGAAGGAGGAAGGCGAAGCCAAGTAGAGCCACGATGTGCGGAACGGTGGCATCTGCGTGATGATGAGCAATTCGACCTTGCCGCTTGGTTTCTTTCACTCTCACACAGCTGGTCACGTGTTGGCCAGCTTTACTTATATCTTGATATAGCGCTTTCCGTTGAACTCCTTCTTATCAATACGCCTTGTGGCAGTGATGAAGTTGACCAACTTCACTACCTCACGGCTCACCTTCATCTGATAGTTCGGATGGATGATAAACTTCGACTGTCCGTCAGTGTAGATGAAGCACTCACCATCGTAGTAGAGATCCATCTGGAAACGATTCTGGGGGAAGCCTATCAGTTCGGCATCGCTAACCACCAAGCCTTTCATGGCTTTTGATGCTCTCATGCAATGTTGTAATTGCTTGGCACTCATGTAGAGTTCGTCGCTGGCAAGGGTGATGGTGTTAGTTTGGGCAAACAGCATCATTCGCTCCTCGACCTTACCGATGGCGAAAGGTCGGATGGGCGAATATCCCTTCTGCCGGATGTCGGACAGAACAGCTGCAATCTGTGACTCTATCGTCTTTTCTGACGTTTCCATAATCAAGATGCAAAGATACGAAGAATACATGAAAGAAAGAACTGAGTGATGGATTTTTTTTGTGGCACAGGGGATGATGTGCAAACATGTTTAGTAGTAAAACGGTGAAAGTTTTAACTCTATTGTTGCCGAAAAAGTGAAAATAAATCTTGTTTTATTTGGTAGTTTGCTCGTTAATTCGTATCTTTGCAGCGTCAGAACATCAGTTCTGACTACGCCGCTGAGTGCGGGGAGTAAGACCTTATCGCCCCTGCTCCACTTAAAAGCCACCTCTCATGGTGGCTTTTATTTTTCATATAGTTTTCTGAATATTCGGTTGAAACTGGGATTGCAAGCCAACCCACGCTTGACGGTGATGATCTTGTTACCCTTGAATATCAGCACCTCAATAGCATCACGGTTTGACTCAAAATAACTTTTGATATCAGAAGCTAACAAACGCGCATTATAGTCTGTCAGCATATTCAGCAACACACGATTCGTCTGTCCAATGGAATCAAGCAATTGTGTTCCTACAGAACCTTTTCCATAGACGGTTTTCAAATCATAGAGTCCGAGAATACCTTTCTTTTCAAATATGAAATCGGCAGTTCGACAATTCCTCGGATTAGGCAGTATAAAGACACGATAGCCATGTTCTACAGCCTTGCGTGCAGCATTGATAAGATTGTCGAAATCATCACTCGTTTCACTAATGGCACTGTAAACATGGGGGGCACCTTCTACAGGATGGAATTCACCATAGTAGATTATTTGTTTCAGTTGGTTAATAAACTGGGCACCTTTCAAGAAGTGTAGTTCCTGCAACTCATCAGCCATACCTCTCCATGAGGTCTCAGCCGCCATCAGCACAGAGCCTTCTTCTTGAAACAGTTCAAATTCGAATATGTTATCTTCAATGATAGTCGGTTTCATATCATGTGCAAAGGTACCAAAAATATGGAGAATGGCAACCTATAAGACCGAAAAACTTGTAATAACAGGTAAAAAAGAATGGCAGCGAGAAATGAAACTGCCATTCTCGCTGCCTGACGACTTCGAAGAGGTCAGTCCAGAGGAGATAGAGAAAGCTATGCGCGAAATAAAAGCGATGCATTATGCAAATCAGTTCAATGTTTTTTTAATTTCCTTAGGTTATGTATCTTAGCATCGAACATGGCCAGATGCATTTGCAAACAAATTCGGTTGGAAAACAAGGAAAGTTCTCCGTTTTGGACAACTTTCGGAATTGCGAAATTACAAAAATTGGTTGAAAAGGAATATTTTTTTAGAAAGAATCTTGTTTTTGTTGAGAAAAAGCAGTAATTTTGTAGGCAATTATTCAGGACAACAAAACACAATATGTTTAACAAAGAGAATCTAAAGTATTTCAACAATCCCCAGGAGGCCGACAATTGGATTTGGCGAATAGAAAATGGCGTGGGTATTTGGGTGTCGAAGAAAGGTAAAAGCTACTGGTATCTGGTAGAATGGGAGAGCAAACGGCAAGGTACTTTGAGGAAAGATATTAACCATGAAGACTTTGCACGCTTGCTGGTCGAAGAGTGCAAGGACGCACTTCTTGAAAAGGACACTCAATCAAGAATCTTCCATAACATTCAGAGCTTTAAGTTCAAGGATGAATTGAGTAAGTATCTTAATGACACCCTTCTTTCTGGCCATGTGCTTCGCAAAGACATTAAGGAAGTCTCGGACTTGTTAACCAAAGATATTCCTCCAATATCTGCTACAGTAGAGTTTACGCTGGAAAAGAGGATGAAGGAGTTCTTGGACGAGGAGGCTATGAAGGCTGACTATGCCAAGGTTTGTGTACGTCCTGTGTATAATGGCAAAACGGTTACGTTGTCGTTGGAACGGTATATGTCACAACGGTTTATGGACGAGAGGAAACCTTCGCAGAAGATAATTTACGAATGCGTAGAAGAAAAATTGACGGAAGAAATTGTGGAAATGTATAGCGGCAGGTTTTGCCAACTTGATAACACTAAGCTGTTTATCGCTTCGACCCACAGGTTCACAGCCGATGTGATGAATGAAGCCTCCATTCATCACATAGGGTTGGTTTTAGTGAATCCGCAGAATAGGGTGACTGAGTATGATTTTGTACTGCCGCGTTCTCGTTGTGATCAAGTGCCAGATGAGCTTATGTGGAAGAAAATGCTCGTTGGGGAAGCTAAAATGTCGGAGCAGATACTTATCTATGACCAGGGTAGAATAGACAACTCGTTGTCATTCGCCTTCTATAAGTATGCCTCTTTCGACAAGAAGAAATTGTTTGTGGCCGCGCCTGTACTGTGCGATGCTGAGATAGAGGAGAAAGCCTTACAACTGGTCAAGCCCCAGGTGGACTACTATGTTTCCCTTCTTAGTCAGTGTCGACCTTCCGATAAGGTGCCTCCCTGTGTAATAGACCCATACCTGTTAGCCGAAGATATGGGATTGACGGTGAGAAGGGGGAAGACTGGCAATAAACTGGGGCGTATTGCAATAGGTCAGAAGAGCGTAACACTCACCAACCGTCTGGAGTATGATGACCCAGTCGATCGCTTCTCTATGTCGCATGAGATAGGCCACAATATTTTCCATCAGGATACAATTGAGAAAGCAGAAGACGGCAACCGGACGATTGTATCAAGAAACAGGGAATGGATGGAACACCATGCCAATTGTTTTGCCTCATGCCTGCTGATGCCCGCTCCGGTGATACGGATGCTTTACGATATCTATTGGAAGAAATGGTTCAAGAGTGAGCTGGTTTCTCCCTTGATAGTTAAGAAGAGATACCATTATGACAAAAACTTCCAAAATGTAGTAGGCCCTATTTCTAACAAAATGAATGTGTCGCTCACAGCAGCTTACATCCGACTGAAGAAACTTGGACTCATCATCGATGAAGAGCAATAGTCACGTATAACTGTTAACGAATCTGAACCATTTTCCTGCGTTCCTTTCCTTTTTGTGGCAAGGAACGCTTTTCTTTTCCTGCTTGCCATGAGTGTTCTTCCCCGTCTCAGGAAAAGGTAGTAACTTCGCATCAGAATTCAGTACCCCACGGCATTCAAACCTGAGCACGGGGCCGAGGGGGAACAGCGGGTAAGATGAATTTTTCTCTATGTCGAAGCCCGTTGGTGCGATGAGAGTAAACCTCAAATACAAATATTGAAGTATTGTATGGAAGGTATTACGAAAAACAACACCACTGGGGATTGGAATCCAGCAGAGGTGAAGATGAGCTTCTTCCGTAAGCCCATCACCAACAAACAACCAGAGGCAGTGCCCGTGACACTGTTCTGGGTATATGAATATGTACGAGGGCGTTGGGCGATGCCTGAGACCGAGCAGCTGCGCAGCATCACCGACAAGGACGAGGCGCGGCACTTTAAGGGCAGCAACTTCGACTACGTCACGCCCAGCGGGCAATTCACTTATTGCTCCGACCAGTGCCTTGTGAAGCACTCTGGGGTTTTGACCATTGACCTCGACGAGCTGAATGAGCGCACGGAAGAGATGTTTGATAAGCTGATAGCCGACCCAGCGTTCGACACGCTGCTGCTGTTCCGGTCGCCTCGCGGCAATGGCCTGAAGTGGTTCATCCACATCGACCTCAGTCGCTGCGACCACCGCACGTGGTTTACGGCAGTCAGGAACTATCTCATGGCAACTTATCAACTGACTGAAAAACAGGTGGATGCACAATGTATTAACGTTTCGCGCGCTTGTTTTCTGTGTCACGACGAGAACGCCTATCTGAAAACTGAACTGATTGAGTATTTCTAAGTAAAAAATGTATGATAACTATGGATAATTTAGTTAATTTTGATCCTCTGGCATGGGCCAACGCTGGTAACATGAACTCAGACCATGCCGTCAAGAAAGAAGATGCTCCCAAGACGACAGGGAGGATAGTAGCTCACCCCACCACTGACGATGAGAAGGCCAAGGCTTGGGCCGTTACTGACGAGCTGCTACGAATGGGTGCCAACATCGCTGAGTCGTATGATGACTATCTACATCTGGGGTTTGCCTTGGCTGATGGGCTTGGCCCGGATGGTTGCGACCTCTTCCATCTTCTGTGCAGCCAGAGTCCGAAGTATCGTGAAGCTGACTGCGAAAAGAAGTGGCAGGAGTGTCTCTCCAAGAGCGACGGTCGCGTGACCATCAAGACTTTTTACAAGATGGCACAGGATGCCGGAGTCGACCTCTCGGCCATTGGGCGCCGTTACCCCTCAACTCCGCCAACTCCGCCACTCCGCCACGGCTCTGTAGAGAAGAGCACAATGAACCAAGGAAGTACATGCAGTAGTGTGTATGTTGTTGATAATAATGATATTAGTACTACTGGGACTCTTGATTGTCAACCATCCGCAACAGCCACACAAAGCGGTGGCGGAGTGGCGGAAATGGCGGACTTTGCCTCTTTGGAAGACGAGCAGATGCTTGATGCTTCGGCGGTTGTCAATCCCGCTTTCTCTGACAAACTGGACATCAACGACCTGCCACCCATTATTTGCGATGCTGCCCAAAAACAGGACTCGCCTGAAGGGAGAGACAAGCTTATACTTGGTGTACTCAACCTCACTTCTGGGTTCATCGACAACGTCAGTGGCATTTACGACCGCCGACAGGTCTTCCCACCATTCTATACCTTCATGGTGGCTCCGTCGGCTGCCGACAAGGGTGTCCTGCCAGCTTGTCTCGCTCTCGTAGATCCTATTGTACGCGAGATTCGCAGCAACTATGAGCGCGAGTACCGCGAGTACCTGAAACAGAAGGCTGCCTACGACGCGCTGAGCAAAAAAGAGAAGGTGAACGCCACTGAACCCGAAGAACCGCTCTACCGCTCGCCCCTCATCTCGGTCAATGCTTCAGCCACGGCCTTCTATCAGGACCTGGCGGCCAATGAGGGCTGGGGTGCCATTTTTGAGACCGAGGCAGACACGCTGACACAGGCCGTCAAGCAGGACTATGGCGACTACTCGTCAGGACTACGCAAGGCTTTCCACCACGAGACCATCGACTACAGCCGTCGCAAGGACAACGAGCACGTCTATGTGGCAAAGCCCCGACTGTCCATCTTGCTGACCTGTACTCCCGGCCAGGTGCCCCTATTGCTCTCGCCTCAGAACACAGAGAACGGCCTGGCAAACCGTTTCGTGTTCTACTTGCTACGCAAGAGTCGTGGATGGCGCAACGTGTTTGAAGACTGCGAAGAAACCCTCTACGAGCAACTGGCTCCGCTCGGTCTGCGCTTCAAGGCCATCTATGACGACCTCAAAGCCTATGATAAAGAGCCCCTGAAGTTCACACTCAACGAAGAGCAGAAGAAGCGCTTCAACCAGTTCTTCGAGCCACTCTATAATGAGCAAGTAGGCCTCCATGGCGATGATCTCGATGCCTTTGTCTTCCGTCTGGGCCTCACCACCTATCGCATAGCCATGGTGCTCACCGTGCTGCGTCATGAGACAAGACAACCAAGGTTTGGAGAAAAGTGTGAACCGCTGGTATGCACGGACATCGACTTCCAGACAGCCATCACCATCGCATCGTGTCTCATCAACCATACGGTCTATGTCTACAAGCGACTGTTGCATCACAGCGAGACGCCACTCAGCACTTCGGGTAAGCCGATGTCTGCCCAGGAACTTGCCTTCCTGAATGCCTTGGCACAGGAGTTCACAAGAAAGGATTTCCTGCAGGTTGCTCGTCAGCTGCATATCCCTGACCGCACGGCAGAGCGTTATGTTGGCTCTTTCATTAGCGAATACAATGTGGTTGAACGTATCAGCACCGGTCATTATCGCAAGCGCAAATAACAACCACCTGATGCATCGAAAGTCCCAATGAGCAATCGTTGGGACTTTATTTTTCCGTGGAAACGCAGCGCTTCGGCCCAGAAACGCATCGTTTACATACCGGAACAGCGGTGTTTTCAGTCAGAAACGCATTGGTTACGGTCAGAAACACCGCTGTTTATTGGATTAAGTCACTCAAAAAATGAAGCGGAAGAGCCATCCTCTCACCTCTCACCACTCACCTCAGAAATTACATAAAGTAACGCTCGAAAGAAAATATATTATTTTGTTGTAAATAAAAGGCTTAAATATTTGGTGGAATGAAATATTTTTAGTACCTTTGTATCGTTGGAAGAGGTGAAGAAGGGGCGCCACAACGACACCGAATCCGACACGTGAGTATTACCATTTTCTAATAACAAAAACAGTTAAGATTATGCTGAAACTGAATTTCTACAAGAACAAGGTGGCGGGCAGCGAGAGCTATGGCAAGGTCTATGCCCGCGTTGAGAACGCTGACCCCATCGGCATCGATGAGCTGGCACAGTACATGTCGGAGAACACGTCGTCGTTCTCCAAGGGCGAAATCTCGGGCATGCTGAAGGACGCCGTGCGCTGCATCCGCCAGCACCTGCTGATGGGCCAGCCAGTGAAGCTGGACGACCTGGCCATCCTGAAGGCTGCCGTGTCGGTGAAGCCCGCTGACAGCGTCGAGAAGTTCGATGCCGGGGTGAACGTGCGCTGCGTGCGCCTACAGGCCCGCCCCACGGGACTGATGGCCCGCATTGAGCTGACGAAGTCCGCACAGCTGGGGCTGTCGTCGCTGGCACAGCGCATCAAGAGCGGCGAGCTGGTACTGAGCACGACCAAGGGCGAGTACATCGAGGGCAGCGGCACCAGCGGAGAGCCGACGGTGAATCCCTAAAACCCCTCCCCCCTACTGGGGGGACCTACCCCGGAAGACACCTCACCTCAAGCCCCTCCCGCAATGAGAGGGGCTTTTTCTTTGTGTTTATCCGTTGCAGGTCTATATACTCCCCTCCCCACCGCGGGAGGGGCTGGGGGTGAGGCTCCCTCCCGCAATGAGAGGGGCTTTTCTGTGTTTATCCGTTGCAGGTCTATATACTCCCCTCCCCACCGCGGGAGGGGTAGGGGGTGGGGCTGCTTGCACCAAATAACGCAATAAGTCGTTGAGTTATTGCCGACGGTGCACCATTCAACACAATTGGTGCACCAACTGTGGCCGTTGGTGCACCAATCAATTGTCTTTCTGTCAATAAGTTAAGCCTTTGCACACTGCTTATGCCTTATTGTCTACGGCGCACTGCTCTACGGGCAGACAGCGCTTGTAGTTCTCTATGTAGCGCTCGAATCCAGCCACGTCCTCGGCAGTGGGAGCAATGCTCACACCCGTGTTGCCGGCAAAGACGACGTTCTCCAGATAGTCGGCCAGGTTCAGCCGGTCGGGATTGTTGACCATGAAGCCAGCCAGCAGTGCAATGCCCCATGCGCCACCTTCGCCTGCCGTCTCCATCACGCTGATGGGGCTGTTGAGGGCTGCGGCCAGCATGCGCTGTCCCACGCCGGGAGTCTTGAAGTAGCCGCCGTGGCCGGTGATGCGGTCCACGCGTATCATCTCGTCCTTGAACAGGATGTCGTTGCCAATCTTCAGCACGCCAATGGCACCGTAGAGATGTGCACGCATAAAGTTAGCCAGGTTGAACTTGTCGTTGGCTGAGCGGACGAAGAGAGGACGTCCGTCAGAGAGTCCCGTCACAGGCTCGCCGCTGACATAGTTGTATGACATCAGCCCGCCGCAGTCGGTGTCACCCTCGAGGGCCTTGTTGAACAGCTTGCCAAAGAGCTCGTTCATGTCGACAGGCACGCCGAGCAGCTGCTGGTACTCCTTGAACAGGCCCACCCAGGCATTGATGTCGCTGGTGCAGTTGTTGCAGTGCACCATGGCCACGAGGCTGCCGTCAGGCGTGGTCACCATGTCAATCATCTCGTAGGGCTTCGACAGGGGCTTCTCCAGCACAATCATCGAGAACGACGAAGTGCCGGCAGAGACGTTGCCCGTGCGCTGCTTCACGGCGTTGGTGGCCACCATGCCGGTACCGGCGTCGCCCTCGGGAGGACAGACGGGGATGCCTGCCTTCAGATGGCCGCTCACGTCGAGACGCTTGGCACCCTCGGGGGTGAGGAAGCCTGCGTTATCGCCGGCGTTCAGCGACTTGGGCAGTATGTCGAGCAGTTTCCATGAGAAGCCCTTCGGGGCAATTAGCTCGTCGAACTTCTTCACCATGGTGGCATCGTAGGTCTTCGTGGCGGGGTCTACGGGAATCATGCCTGAGGCATCGCCCACGCCGAGGACGAACTGGCCCGTCACCTGCCAGTGCACGTAGCCTGCCAGTGTGGTCAGATACTTGATGTCGCTGACGTGTTCCTCGTTGTCAAGGATGGCCTCATAGAGGTGGCTGATGCTCCAGCGCAGGGGTATGTTATAGTTGAAGAGCTTGCTGAGCTGGGCAGCTGCCTTGCCCGTGTTGGTGTTACGCCATGTGCGGAAGGGTACCAGGATTTGCTGTTGGTCGTTGAAGGCCATGTAGCCGTGCATCATGGCTGAGAAGCCGATGGCGGCCAGCGTCTCAATCTCGCAGTCGTACTGCTGGCGCACGTCCTTGCGCAGTTCTGCATAGCAGTCCTGCAGGCCATACCAGATGGCCTCGGTGCTGTAGGTCCAGAGCCCGTCGACGAGCTGGTTCTCCCACTCGTGTGAGCCTTGGGCTATGGGCTTGTTCTGCTCGTCAATGAGCACGGCTTTGATGCGTGTGGAACCAAACTCAATTCCCAGTATGGCCTTTCCGGCCTCGATAGTCTGTTTTGCTGTCATTTTCTGTTATTGTTAGTTTTAGGGTTATTGTCTGCAAAGATAGTTCTTTTCTTTTACGTGACCAAATAAATCGCCTGGTTTATTCGCCGAAGATGGCCTCCAGACGGTTGAGCAGCGCCTTGCCGCGCAGGGCACGGTTGGTGATGATGCCTTGAGGGCTGATAAGGATATTGTCGGGGATGGCATCCACCTTGTATATCGGGGCGGCTGCACACCGCCAGCCCTTCAGGTCGGAGAGCTGCATCCAGGGCATCTGTAGCTGCTCGATGGCCTTGACCCACGCTTCCTTCTTCTGGTCGAAGGAGATGCCTACGACCTCGAAGCCCTTGTCGTGGTACTTGCCGTAAGCCTCCACCACGTTGGGCATCTCAGCACGGCAGGGGCCGCACCAGGAAGCCCAAAAGTCGACGAGCACCCAGTGGCCCTCGCCAACAAGCTCGCTCACCTTGTGCATCGTGCCGTCGGGGGCAGCCATCTCCAGGTCGGTGTACGGCTGTCCGATGAAGGCCGTCTTCGGGCTGTCCTCGGGCTGCAGCATCCTGGCTATCTCGTCCCTTGTCTTCTTCAGATAGGGGTGGCTGGCAAAGGGTGCCCGCTCGGCCACCAGCTTGTCGTATGCTTCCACGCCGTTGTCATAGAAATACAGCTCGGCAAAAGCCAGTGGGATGAGCGACTGGCGCTCCTCGTTGAAGATGCGGTTGGCAAAGGCAGTCTGTCCGGCCAAGGCCTTGTTCATCTCGCCCATGAGCTCTTCCTCGTGGGCTTTGATTTCAGCCTCGCCCATCTTTTCAATCTTTGCACGCAGCGTCCTCATGGGGATGTCCATCTCAACGTCATACTTCGTCAGACGCTCATTCGTGGGCGAGCCTTTCAGGGTGCTGTCGCCGATGTTGACGGTCACGGGGGTGCCGTCGTTGAAGAACACCGTCATCCAGCTCTTTTTCTCGGCATTGACAGCCAGGAAGGCATCCTTGCTGGCAGTGCCGCTGAAAGCGAACCGGCCATTGGCAACCACCGTGCTGTCGATGGCTTTGTCGGTCAGCTTGTCAATCAGGTAGACCTTCTTGCCATTGTCAGCGCCGGTGCCGCTGACTGAATATTTCACCTGCTGAGCCATGGAGGGCAGGGCCGCTGCAGCAAGAGCAGCAATGAAAAAAGCATTTTTCATGTTCTTTCTTCCTCTGTGAACAATGGTCAGAATCTGTAGCCTACGCCAACCATGACGACATGGCCGTCGCCGAAGATGCCAGGCTGCCAGCGGTATTCGCCAGTGGCAAACCAGTTGTCGGCGAAGTTGACCTGCAGGCCGGCGCCCAGCTGGATGCCGCCGTCGGTGTCGTCGCTGCCTTGAACGGTGATGCTTCCTCTGTCGCTCTTTTCAGTGTAGGTCTCAGAGTGAACGAACTGCAATGCATAGCCAAGCAGAGGGTAGAGCTTGACATTATGGTCTTTGGTGAGGTTGATGAGGTAGTGGAAGTCCAGACCTACGAGGAAGTCGGACACGTGGTCCTTCATGGGGTGGTAGAGACCTTCCAGCTCCACGCGCCAGTGGTTCGAGAGGTTGTACTGTCCGAAGGCGCCGAAGCCCCACTGCGTCGTGTTGTCTTCAACATCCAGATCTTCAATCTGAATCTTGGTGATGGTAGCACCCGTGTGCACACCAACGGCAAAGTCGCCTTTCTCCTGTGCCTGTGCGCCCACGCTGAGCAGAGCCACACAGATGGTTAAAAATAACTTTTTCATTACGATAGTTTTTGTCTTTTAACTGTTTATCTCATCACGGCATCTTCAGCATGCTCGGATATTCAGTTGCAAAGGTAAACATTTTATTCTATTGTGCAAAGCATAGATTTGTTTTTTTTATTTGAACATACGAAAACAACGATGTTTACAATCAGAAACGACGGCGTTTCCTGATAGTGCAAGGCGTTGGATGCTGTTTGGCATGGGCCAAGCCAAAAAAGGGAGCATCCTCGTATGCAGGATGCTCCCTCTCTTTTCGTAAGCGTTTCAGACGTCTTTGCTAAGCAAATGCCTGACGCAGCTCCACATTACTTCAGGGCCTTGTTCAGCATGAAGTAGACCTCGTTGTTGCGCAGGGTCTGCTTGAACTCGTAGGTCTTGGTCTCCTTGTTGATCTTGACATACTCGATGCCCAGCATCTCAGCGAAATCCTCCCAGTACTCCTCGGTGATGTCGTAGGAGAAGGCGCTGTGGTGCGTGCCACCGGCCAGGATCCATGCGCCGGCACCAATCTCGAATGTGGGCTGGGGCACCCAGAGTGCGCTGGCCACGGGCAGGTTGGGCATGGGCTTGGGCTCGATGCACTCCACCTCCTGTGAGATGAGGCGGAAACGGTTGCCCAGGTCAACGACGGTAGCCTTGATGCCGCGGCCCACCTTGCTGGTGAACACCAGACGTGCGGTCTGCTGCTTGCGGATGCCGATGCCGAGGAAGTGGACCTCCAGCTTGGGTTTGTCGACGGCGATGAGCGGGCACACCTCGAGCATGTGGCTCTGCAGGCAGCTGCTGCGGTCGCCGGCGAAGTTCAGCGTGTAGTCCTCGAGGAACGAGCAGCCCGTGGGCATGCCCTGCGAGATGACCCACAGCGTGCGGTAGAGGCAAGCGGTCTTCCAGTCGCCCTCGGCGCCGAAGCCAATACCCTCAGCCATGAGGCGCTGCGAAGCCAGACCGGGAATCTGGTCGAAGCCGCAGAAGTCGGGAGCGTCGATGTCGGCGTCGCCCAGGTCGTCGAAGTTGGTGGTGAAGGCAGTGGCGCCCTCATCCTTCAGCACGCGGCGCAGGGCAATCTCAGCCTTGGCGGCGTTCTTCACCTTCTGCCAGTAGACCTCCTCGCCACTCTCGTCAATCTTGATGGTGTACTCCTTCTTGTACTCCTCAACCAGGGCGTCGGCCTCGGCGTCGGTCACCTTCTTGAAGTAGTCCATCAGTGAGCTGACGGGGTAGTAGTCCACATGGTAGCCCAGACGCTGCTCAAACTCCACGCGGTCGCCATCGGTCACGGCCACATTGTTCATGTTCATGCCGAACATCAGGCAGCGCACGTTGTGAGCGTCGGCCACGCCGGCAGCCACGCGAGCCCATACAGCAATCTGCTTCTGTGCCTGCTCGTCCTTCCAGTAGCCACAGACCACCTTGCGGGGAACGCGCATGCGGGTGCAGATGTGACCGAACTCGATGTCGCCGTGGGCACTCTGGTTCAGGTTCATGAAGTCCATGTCCATCGTGGCCCAGGGTATCTCGGCGTTATACTGTGTGTGGAAGTGCAGCATGGGCTTCTTCAGTGCCTGCAGGCCCTTGATCCACATCTTGGCGGGCGAGAAGGTGTGCATCCATGTGATGATGCCGATACACTTCTCCTCGTTGTTGGCAGCCAGCATCACCTGCTCCACCTCCTTCGAGCTGTTGGCAGTGCCCTTGTACACAATCTTCACGGGAATGTTGCCGCTCTTGTTCAGACCCTCGACCATCTCCTTTGAGTGTCCGTCGACTGCTACTACTGCATCACCACCATAGAGCAACTGTGCACCAGTCACCCACCAAATCTCTAAGTTCTCAAAAGCTTTCATAAGAATAATGTTGTTAATTAATAGTTGTAAATGATTTATTTTTGTTACACAAATTGGGGTTGATTCGTTTCACTAATTGTGAGAAATATGATTCACGAATTGAGAGAAATATGACTACATTTTCTTCAGTTCTACGCCTTTATACGACAAGCTCAGCTTCCTTTCACGCTCAACATCTATCCCTCGCATCTTCGCCTCGATGGCAAAGGCTTCCTGATAGATATGTTCGTCAAGGCTCCTACCAAGTGTGTTGTAGACTTCCATCGCCATACCAACAACTTCGTATATGTCCTTGTATTCCTGTCTTGTCATACCATTTTTCTTAATTAGTGGTCTCTATTTCTCCCAATTAGTGGTCTTTATTTCTCACAATTAGTGAAAAAGCATTTCTAACAATTAGTGCTGTTGCCCTTTCTGGCCGTAGTAGGCGTTGGGTCCATGCTTGCGCATGTAGTGCTTCTCCACCAGCAACGGGTTCATCGTCGTATTAGGGTTGACGCTGAACGAGACGAAGGCCATCTTGGCGCACTGCTCCATGACCTTGGCATTGTAGACGGCATTGTCAGGCGAGGTGCCCCATGAGAACGGGCCGTGGTTCTTCACCAGCACGGCGGGCGTGTGGTCGGGGTTAATCTTGCGGATGTTCAGAATCTCGTCCACGATGACGTTGCCCGTCTCCAGCTCATACTGCCCCTTCACCTCCTGCTCGGTCATGTCGCGCGTGCAGGGAATGTCCTTGTAGAAATAGTCGGCGTGCGTGGTACCGATGTTGGGAATGTCGCGCCCGGCCTGTGCGAAGGCCGTGGCATAGGTGCTGTGTGTGTGAACGACGCCCATGATGTTGGGGAACGCCTTATATAATACAAGATGTGTAGGCGTGTCGCTGCTGGGGTTGAGGTCGCCCTCGACCACCTTGCCCGTTTCGAGGTCGACGACCACCATGTCCTCGGCCTTCATCTCGTCGTAGCTGACGCCGGAGGGCTTGATGACGACAAGGCCTTTCTCACGGTCGATGCCTGAGACGTTGCCCCAGGTGAAGATGACCAGCCCCTGTTTGACCAGGTCGAGGTTGGCCTTGAATACTTTCTGTTTGAGTTCTTCTAACATATTATTTTGATTTGAGGTTTGAGGTTTGAGAATTGAGATTTGATGATAGACTTTGTCATCTGGGGAGGCTAAGACTATATGTAAATCTCAAACCTCCAATCTCAATTCTCAAATCATTTAAAGTTTAAAGTTCGGGTCTTCGTTGTAGACCTTGTTGTTGAAGCGATAGAGGGCTGCGCCGCGTTTGGATGTCACCTTGTCGATGAGCTCGGTCTTTTCGATGAAGTCCATCTCCTTGATGCGCTTGCGGAAGTTGCGCTTGTCTATCTCCTGTCCGTTCACCGCCTCATAGAGCCGTTGCAGCTGCGTGAGGGTGAAGAGCTTGGGCAGCAGGCGGAAGCCGATGGGCTCGGTGCGCATCTTCTGGCGCATCTTGCGCAGTCCCTGAGCTATCATCTCGTTATGGTCTGAGTAGAGTTTGGGCAGTTGGTCCATGTCCACCCATTGTACGTGATGTTCCTTCTGCAGCTGTTCGTTATAGTCCTTCACGTTGATGAGGGCATAGTAGGCAATGGATACGACGCGCTCGCCGGGGTCACGGTCAACGCTGCCGAAGGCTCCCACCTGACGCATGAAGAGGTGATTCAGTCCGGTCAGTTCATAGAGTGTGCGTGCTGCACACTCGTCGATGCCCTCGTTGGCGGCGACGAAGCCTCCGTAGAGGCTCCATTCGCCGCGTCCGGGATCCATCTGGCGCCGCCCGATGAGCACCTTCAGCTTGTTCTGTTCGAAGCCGAAGATGATGACATCGACCGAGAGCCATACCTTGGAGTGTTCGCTGTAGTAGGCCATAGCGTCTTAGAAGAAGTAGGCATAGAAGCAACCGCAGAGGGCGATGACGCCCAGTGTGCCCACGATGTCCCAGATGCCCCAGCTCTCACGTATCTGCTTGCGATAGTCGCTGTTGAAGGTGATGGCCTCGATTTGCTCTTTCGAGGGAGCGGGAGTGAAGAACGACACCACGACCATGAGGAGGATGATGAAGATGAGCAGCCAGATCTCGAATACGAGCCAGTTGGTTTGCCAGAA
The DNA here is from genome assembly GCA_947168045.1 of uncultured Prevotellaceae bacterium. Taxonomy (GTDB): domain Bacteria; phylum Bacteroidota; class Bacteroidia; order Bacteroidales; family Bacteroidaceae; genus Prevotella. The sequence goes on along the minus strand of CAMVKN010000002.1, from coordinate 21,894 downwards.
CCATGTGGTGTTCTCCCAGAAGCCACCCGTCATGGCAGCACTGCCATTGTTGGTAATCACGTTAGTGATAAGACGCAACATTCCAACCATGAAACCGCCAATGAGGCCCCATTCGCCTGCTTTCGGGGTAATCTTCTTGGAGAAGATGCCAAGGGTGAACACGGCCACCATGGCAGGTGCCAGCAGCGACTGGATGTTCTGGAGGTATGAGTAGAGCGTGTCCATTGACATCATCACGGGCATCCATGCCAGACCGAGCAGCACCACGACGATGGTGGCAATACGGCCGACGAGCACGTAGTGGGCTTCGCTCTTACCGGGCTTCATGGGCTTGTAGAAGTCTTCGGTGAACAATGTAGCACAGCTGTTGAAGAAAGCAGCCAGCGAGGCGACGAGTGCGCAGATGAAACCGATGGTTACGATGCCTTTGACACCCATAGGCAGCACGGTCTTGACCATGACGGCAAACGATGCATCGGTGTTCAGAAGAATCTTTGGTGCCTCAGGATTCTCAAGCATCAGCTTGTTCAGCGCTTCTGTGTGGGCGGCAATCCAGTCGGGATCGCTCAGAAGGGCATGATTGTTAACCAGGTTGGGGTCGATTCCGTTCAGCATGTCGGTGATGCCCTGAAGTGCTTCAGGCGAGGCGGCACCTGCAATCGCCTTGTCAAGCGTTGCCGGGTCGAGCAGCGTGAAGTCGTGCACATAACCGTTGCTCAGTGCGATGGCAATCATGCCAGGGATGAGGAACATGAAGCAAGGGAGAATCTTGAAGAAACCGGCGGCGATGGTACCGCGGCGGGCACGCTTCATCACCTCTGCGTTGTCTTCGCCCTTACGCTGGCCAAGGACACGCTGTACGATGTGCTGGTCAGTACACCAGTACCAGAAACCGATGATGGAGGCACCGATAAAGACCACATAGCCAGGATATTCCTTGTATAGCGGGTCGGTAATGCCTTGCTCGTTAGGCTCGCCGAAGTGGAACATGTGGTTGATGCCGAAGCCGTCGTGCATCTGCTGTGCGTTGTCCATCATGGCGGTCCAGCCTTCAGCAATGCTTCCGCCGCCTAAGTAAGCCAGACCCAGGAAGAGCACGAGGAATGAGCCTATAATAAGAATAGGTGTCTGGATGGCTGATAGCGTCATCACACCCTTCATGCCGCCAAAGACGGTGAAGATGGCCGTGATGAAGATGAGGCCCAGTGCACCGTACCAGAACGGTAAGCCAAGCAGGAACTCGAAGAAGATACCACCGGTGAAAGCCGTTACCGACACCTTGGTGAACACGTAGGCAATGAGGGTGATGATGCTGAGCCATGAACCCGTCTTCTTCGTGTAGCGGAACTTCAGAAAGTCGGGCATGGTGATAATCTTGCCCAGCTTGTTGTTCAGCAACTGATAGAAGGGCACGAAGAGCCAGCCCAAGATGAGGATCATCCAGCCCTGCATCTCCCAGTGAGCCATGCCCACGCCATCCTTTGCACCTGTGCCAGCCAGGCCCACGAGGTGTTCCGAGCCGATGTTGGCGGCAAAGATGGCTGCACCGATGATGTACCACGGCTCACCTTTGCCAAACAGGTAGTCCTGCGAGTCTGCACCCGCCATCTTCGCTTTGTCTTTCTGTATGGAGCGGTAGACGGCCCATACGATGGCTAAGATACCGACGATGAGAATCGTCCAGTCAAGCCATGCAAATCCTTGTTGATTCATTTTTGTAGTGTAAATAAGATATTATTTTTTGTTTCTGTTTTTCCACATCTGGGTCATGTCCTCCAGCGTCTTGCCCTTGGTCTCAGGCACCAGCTTCCACACGAAGACGGCGGCAATGACGCAGATGATGCCGTAGAGACCGTAGGTGAACCAGTGGCCAAAGTCGTCGCCCTCAGTGAGGTGCATATTGAACATGGGCACGAAGGTAGACGAGACGATGAAGTTGAAAATCCACTGGAAAGCCACGGCGATGGCCACGGCAGCTCCACGGATGGTGTTGGGGAATATCTCGGCGATGAGCACCCAGCAGATGGGACCCCACGAGAACATGAACGAGGCCGAGTAGACCATGATGCTGATAGCTGTCACGGTGGCAAGGCTCTGGTTGCCGAAGGTGATGGCTACGCCCAATGCGCCGACGGCCATGCCCAGCGAGCCGGAGATGAGCAGCGGCTTGCGCCCCAGCTTCTCGACGGTGAAGATGGCCACCAGGGTGAACAGAATGTTGATGATGCCCATCAGGACGGTAATCATCATTGGGTCTTTCATGCCCATGTCGCCAAAGATGCGCGGTGCGTAGTAGAGTACGGCGTTGATGCCTACTGCCTGCTGGAACACTGAGAGCATGATGCCGATGAAGATGCACATCACACCGTAGGTCATCAGCTTCTCGGTCTTCACAATCATCGTGTCCTTGATGTCCTTCAAAATCTGTGTGGCCTGGCTGCTGCCGTTGATGCGCGACAGAATGCCCAGTGCCTTCTCGTCTTTGCCGATGCTGACCAGATAGCGCGGTGTCTCGGGCACGAAGCAGATGAGCAGGGCGAAGAGTCCTGCAGGCACTGCCTCAGAGCCAAACATGTAGCGCCAGCCCGTTGTCACTGTCCACTGCGCAGCGGGGTTGATGGCGGCGATGCCCTTACCCATCTCCTCCACCAGCGGCTGCACATGGTCGCCAAGGATGAAGAAGTTGACGAAGTAAACCACCAGCTGACCGAAGATGATGGCAAACTGGTTCCAGCTCACCAGCATACCTCTTATGTTAGAGGGGGCCACCTCGCCGATGTACATCGGACAGATAGCCGAGGCCAGTCCCACGCCGATGCCGCCGATGATGCGGTAGACGTTGAACATGATGAGCAGCGAGTAAGTAGGCTTGCCGTGCTCGAAGAACAGAAACTCGGGGGTCATGCTGCCCAGTGCGGAGACGAAGAACAGCAGGCCCGCAATGATGAGCGACTTCTTACGCCCCAGACGTGTGGCCAGCAGTCCGCTGAGGGCTGAGCCGATGATGCAGCCTATCAGGGCGCTGGCCGAGGTGAAGCCATGCCAACCGTCGGTGTATTCAAAATCCTGGGCCTCCTTGAAGAAGGCTTGCAAGCCCTTCTCAGCACCTGAGATGACAGCTGTATCGTAGCCGAAGAGCAGTCCACCCAAAACGGCTACCATCACTATGCCAATGAGGTAGCCTTTCGATCCTTTTTCAGAATACGTCATAACTCTTAATTGTTAATCGACGGTTATCGATTACTTCGTTGAAAACTTGAACACCAGGTGGCTGTAGTACTTTTCACCAGGGTTCAGATAGGGGCTGGGCCACTCGGCATGGTTGGGCGAGTCGGGATACTTCTGGCTCTCAAGGCATACGGAGGGACGCTGCGGGTACTTCTTGCCGCCCTTGCGCACCTTGTTCTCCTCGCCGCCGATGCCCTGGAAGTTGCCAGTGTAGACTTGGATGCCAGGCTCGTTGGTGAAGGCCTCCAGCATGATGCCCGTCTTGGGCGAGTAGAGTGATGCACACACCTGGGTGTCGTCGCCCTTGGTGTTCAGAATCCAGTTGTGGTCGAAGCCGTTGCCATACTTCACCTGCTGGTCGTCCATGCGCAGTGAGTCCTGGATGGCGTGCGGGGTGCGGAAGTCCATCGGCGTACCGGTGACGTCGCGAATCTCGCCCGTAGGCATATAGGTGGAGTCTGACGGTGTGAACGTGTCGGCGTTGATGTAGAGCACCATGTCCATGGCGGGCTCCTCAGGTGTGCCGTTCAGGTTGAAGTACGAGTGGTTGGTCATGTTCACGACGGTGGGCTGGTCGGTCTCAGCCTCCATCTTGATGTCGAGGGCGTTGTCGGCCGTCAGGGTGTAGACGACGGTAGCCGTCACCGTTCCGGGGAAGTTATTGTCTCCGTCAGGGCTGACGAGGGTAAGCTTCACGCTGTTGCTGTCAGTCTGCTCAGCCTTGTACACCTTATACTGCCATCCGGTGGGGCCGCCGTGCAGACAGTGGCCGAAGTTGTTCTGCGGCAGCTGGATGGTGTCCTCGCCAATCTTCATACGGCCATTCTTGATGCGGTTGGCATAGCGGCCGATGGATGCGCCGAAGTCGCTGCCGAAGTTGGCTGCGTCAGCATACTGGGCAATGTTGTCGTAGCCCAGCACCACGTCCACGAGCTTGCCGTCGCGGTCGGGCACCATCAGTGACACGACGCGACCGCCGAAGTTGGTGATGCAAGCCTCCAGGCCGTTCTGGTTCTTCAGGGTGTAGAGTTTCACGGTGTCGCCGTTGACGACGGTGTCAAACTTGGCGGGGTCCAGTCCCGATGCCGTGATTGACTTTGCAGCCTGCTGGCCGCCTGTGCATGCAGCGAAGGCCAGCACCATTGCAGCACCGGCTCCAAGCATTGAATTCCTAAATGTTTTCATTTACTTTTGTGTTTTAAGATTATAATGTTTTATGCTTAGTTTCAGATTTTGGGTGTAAAGTTACACATTCTTTACGATATAACAAAAAAACTTTCACTGAAATTGCAGATTTAGCCATTTTTAACATGCCGCTAACGCCAACTTCAATCTTTATTTGTAATTTTGTGCCTTGGTTTATGAGAAATAGCGAAAAGAAAGAAAGTGTGCGGCTGACAGCGGAACGCATACTCGACAATTACCTGGAGATGAACAACTATCGCAAGACGCCGGAGCGCTATGCGATACTGAAGGCGATATATGACATCGAAGGGCATTTCACGCTTGACGACCTTGGGCAGAAACTGGCTGACGAGGAGCATTTCCCCGTGTCGCGTGCCACGCTTTACAACACGCTCCATCTCTTTATGTCGCTCAGGTTGGTCATCCGTCACAGCATACAGGGCAGCACCATGTACGAAGCCTTGTACCCTGGCGACAGCCACTGCCACCAGGTGTGTACCGTCTGTGGAAAGGTCACTGAGGTGAAGTCGCCCGAGGTGACCGAGGCTATTGAGAACATGCACCTGAAGCGTTTCCGCCAGGATGTCTTCTCGCTATACATCTACGGCATCTGCTCCACCTGCCAGGCTGCCATCACTCGTAAGATTAAAAAGCATAAAACACCAGATAACAATGATGAACACAGGAAAGGTTGACGTTCTGCTGGGACTGCAGTGGGGCGATGAAGGTAAAGGAAAAGTCGTTGATGTGCTTACCCCGCACTATGACGTGGTGGCACGCTTCCAGGGTGGACCCAATGCTGGGCACACGCTGGAGTTTGAGGGGCAGAAGTACGTGCTTCGCAGCATCCCCTCTGGCATTTTCCAGGGTAACAAGGTGAACATTATCGGCAATGGCGTGGTGCTGGCCCCCGACCTCTTTATGGACGAGGCAAAGGCACTGGAACAGAGCGGACACCCGTTGAAGGAACGCCTGCACATTTCCAAGAAGGCGCATCTCATCATGCCCACCCACCGGGTGCTCGATGCTGCATACGAGGCGCAGAAGGGTAAGAACAAGGTGGGCACAACGGGCAAGGGCATCGGCCCTACCTATACTGACAAGGTCAGCCGTACGGGCTTGCGCGTGGGCGACATCCTGGAGAACTTTGCCGAGAAGTATGCCGCTGCCAAGGCTCGCCATGAGGCCATCCTGCAGTCGCTCCATTTCGACTATGACATCACTGAGGTAGAGAAAAAGTGGCTGGAGGGCGTGGAGTACCTGCGCCAGTTCCCCATCGTAGACAGCGAACACGAGATTAACGGCCTGCTGCGCGAGGGCAAGTCGGTGCTCTGCGAGGGCGCCCAGGGCACGATGCTCGACGTGGACTTCGGCTCTTATCCCTTTGTCACCTCCAGCAACACCATCTGTGCCGGCGCATGTACCGGACTGGGCATCGGGCCTAACCGTATTGGCGAGGTCTATGGCATCATGAAGGCCTACTGTACCCGTGTGGGGGCAGGCCCGTTCCCCACGGAGCTCTTCGACGAGACGGGGAAGGCCATCCGCGACCTGGGCCATGAGTATGGAGCCGTCACTGGCCGTGAGCGCCGCTGCGGATGGATTGACCTGGTGGCCCTGCGCTACAGCATCATGGTGAACGGCGTGACCCAGCTCATCATGATGAAGAGCGACGTCCTAGATGGCTTCGATACGATAAAGGCTTGTGTGGCCTATAATCAGAACGGCAAGGAAATCAACTACTTCCCGTATAACATTGAAGAAAATATTGAACCTGTTTATCGCGAGCTTCCAGGCTGGAAGACTGACATGACACGCTTCACCAGCGAGGAGCAGTTCCCCCAGGCCTTCAAGGACTACGTCGCCTTCCTGGAGCAGCAGCTGGAGACCCCCATTTCCATTATCAGCATCGGACCGGACCGCGAACAAACCATCGTAAGAAAGAAATGAAACCAAGCATCGTAAAAGGTACACGCGACTTTGGCCCCATGGAGATGGCCAAGCGCAACTATATTTTGAACACCATCCGCGAGGTGTACGAACTGTACGGCTTTCAGCAGATTGAGACGCCGGCAATGGAGACCCTGCAGACGCTGATGGGTAAATACGGTGAAGAGGGCGACAAGCTGCTCTTCAAGGTGCTGAACTCTGGCGACTATCTGCAGAAGGTGAGTGACCAGGAGCTGCTGGAGCGCAATGCCCTGCGCCTGGCTGCCAAGCTCTGTGAGAAGGGGCTGCGCTATGACCTTACCGTCCCCTTCGCCCGTTATGTGGTGATGCACCGCGATGAGTTGCAGCTGCCGTTCAAGCGCTATCAGGTGCAGCCGGTCTGGCGCGCCGACCGTCCGCAGAAGGGGCGCTACCGTGAGTTCTTCCAGTTTGATGGCGATGTGGTGGGCAGCGACTCGCTCCTCAATGAGGTGGAGCTGATGCAGATTCTCGACACCGTTTTCACGCGCTTGGGCGTGCGAGTAGAGATAAAGATTAACAACCGCAAGATTCTGACCGGCATTGCTGAGGTCATAGGTGCTGCCGACAAGATTGTCGACATCACTGTAGCCATTGACAAGCTGGATAAGATAGGTATTGACGCTGTTAATGAAGAACTTAAAAACGATGGGCTTACTGATGGGCAAATCAGTAAGTTACAGCCAATTATCCTGCTTGAAGGTTCCAACGACGAGAAGCTTGATACCATCGCCCAAACGCTCGCGGACAGCGAAGTGGGCTTGAAGGGCGTGGAGGAGATAAGGTTTATCCTCTCTATACTCAAATCTCAAATCTCAGGTCTCAAATCTCAAATCTCGTTAGACCTCACCCTGGCCCGTGGACTGAACTACTACACCGGTGCCATCTTCGAGGTGAAGGCGCTCGACACGCCCATGGGCAGCATCAGCGGTGGTGGTCGCTATGACAACCTTACGGGTATTTTTGGCATGCCGGGGCTTTCGGGCGTGGGCATCAGCTTCGGCGTCGACCGCATCTATGACGTGCTCGATGCGCTTAACCTCTATCCCGCTGACTCGCTTCAGACCACGAAGGTGCTGTTCATCAACTTCGGTCAGGACGAGACGGCCTACTGTCTGCCCATCATTCAGCAGGTGCGTCAGGCTGGCATCCGTGCCGAGATATTCCCCGATGCGTCAAAGATGAAGAAGCAGATGTCGTATGCCAATGCAAAGCACATACCCTTTGTGGTGTTGGCCGGCGAAAGCGAGATAGCACAGGGAAAGGTGACACTGAAAGACATGCAGACGGGCGAACAGCGCCTGCTCACAACCGACGAACTCATCAACGCACTCCAATGAAACTGTTCAAGACCTTCCTCATTTTGGCGGCACTGCTGATGCTGTTGCCGTCGGCCAGGGTGGACAAAGTCACCACCATCTTCGTCATCGGCGACTCCACTGCTGCCAACAAGGACATCTCCAATGGCAAGCAGGAGCGCGGGTGGGGGATGGCCCTGCAGTGCTACTTCGATGCCGACTTCATCCGTGTTGACAACCACGCTGTCAATGGGCGCTCGTCGCTCAGCTTCATCAATGAGGGGCGCTGGGACAAGGTGTTGGAGCGAATGAAGCCTGGTGACTATGTCATCATCCAGTTTGGCCACAACGATGAGAAGCCCAAGGCTGACCGCCATACAGACCCCGGGTCTACCTTCGACTACAACCTGGCGAAGTATGTGCGCGAGACGCGCGAGCATGGGGGCATTCCCATTCTGATGAACTGTGTGGTGCGGCGCAATTTCTTTGTGCAGGCGCCTGAGAATGATGATGACGAGAAGTTGCGTACCACCACCTTCCAGGACGGCGTGAAGATGGTGGAGGGCGACTCGCTCATTGACACCCACGGGCTCTACCGGGTAGCCCCGCGTGACGTGGCGCAGCGCATGAACTGCCTCTTTGTCGATGCCAACCAGATTACCCACGACTTGGAGCAGGGCCTTGGCACCGAAGCCTCCAAGCGTCTGCACATGTGGTTTAAGCCGGGCGAGGAGCCTTCAGTGCCCAACGGGCGGCAGGACAACACGCATTACAATGTCTATGGTGCCCATGTGGTGGCCCGCCTGCTGGCTGATGCGCTGTGTCAGGAGGTGCCCGTGCTGACAAAGTATCGTGTGGACTACGACATGACCGTCGACAGCCAGGGTAGGGGACAGTACCTGTCGCTCAGCCAGGCTGTTGAGGCAGCGTTGCAGACGAAGCAGCCCACCACCATCCAGGTCCTGGGCGGTGAGTGGGACAAGCCCCAGCTGCCAGCCAAGGCAAAGGTTCAGTTCGTGCTAAAGGAAGGTGCTTCTTGGAAATAGTCGCAAGCCTAAAGGACTTGTGCTAAAGGAATGAGCCTCGTGGAAAAAAGCCACGGGGCTTAAATTTTGTTGATGTCGACGTAGCCGTGGGTCACGGCATAGATGGTGAGGGCGCTGACGCTCTTCACGCCCAGCTTCTCCATGATGTTCTTTCTGTGGGTCACCACCGTAGCCAGGCCGATGTTCAGGCGGTCGGCTATCTCCTTGTTGATGTAGCCCTGAACGATGAGCACCATCACCTCAGCCTCGCGGTCGCTCAGCACTCGCTGCTCGCTGTTGCGTGGCGGAGGGGGCAGGTGCTGCCCTCCCTTGTGCCCATGCTGCTCCAGCCTGAGCAGGGCGTGTACCAGCTCCTTTTCCGGCACGTTCACTGGCAGGCAGTGGAAGTCGGACAGCTGATTGTCGCCCCCTGCGGTGCTCAGCACAATGGTCTTGCGCCGGTTCTGAATGAAGAAGTCGCGATTTTCAAGGACAATGTTCATGGCCACGAAGAAATGGAAGTAGTGTTCGGGGTGGTTTGCCTCCAGCTCAGCCATGCTGCCAAAAAGATCTACCTCCACTACGGGCACAAGCGACTGAAGTAATTGCTTCAGTCCCATCGCTGCAAGCGTGTTAGAGTCGACGATGACCAGTTTGGGTTTACACATTTCCTTTAAAGGTGCAAAGTTAGTAAAATATTTTGATTAACAAACCTTTTTTGAGGACATTTTTCTTAATAATTATTAAATTTTTGACTTATTAGAGTAATTTTATAGGTAATAATGAATTTTTTTTGTATATTTGCAACGTGTTTTTCATGGTATTAGATTATTAAGGTTAATTTCTGAAGATGATCTGTCGTGATGACATGCCATCTTTCAACACTTCATTTGCATCAAGACTATTGCAAGTGAAACCGAGCGGGGAACCTGTGAAGGTTCCCCCTTTTGTTTTGTGTCGTACTGGTTGTCGGCTTTCCTACCAGCCTATACGCATCAGCACAGGAAGGTGGTCGCTGTAGGTGACTTTCAGCGTGCGATAGTCATAGCCTTCCATCTCCTCACTGTGGAAGATGTAGTCGATGCGCACGCGCTTGCGGCCCTCACTCATGGTGTACATGAAGCCCTTGCCGCTTTCCTTGAAGCCATCGGTAAGGTCGCCCTTCATCTTCCGATAGACGTATGAGTATGGAACGTCGTTGAAGTCGCCACACAGGATGACGGGGTGTGGACTCTTCTCAATCTCAGCCGCTACGGCGTTGGCCTGTTCGGCACGGATGGCCATGCCACGCGTATAGTTGCCATAGATGGCACGCAGCAGTGCGTTGCGTTCTACCAGCTGTCCTTTCTTTTCCTGCTTGGCGGCCTGGTGAAGGGCACTGTTGACGCCCGTAGTCTGTAGGTGGACGTTGAACACTCGGACGGTATGCCCGTTGACGTCGATGTCAGCCCACATGGCGCTGTTGCTGGTGTTGCCGAAGTCGAGGATTTGCGATTCGATGATGGGGTACTGGCTGAAGATGACCATGTCGGAGCGGCCTTTGGCCATGGCAGAGAAATGCTTCAGGTAACGTTCGGAATTGCGCATGTCGCCGCTCTCTTCCTGATACTCCTGCAGGCAGAGGATGTCAACCTTGTTGTTCATCATGATGCTCAGGATGTTGCCCGATTTGTAGCCATTCATCTCGCGTCCGAACACAGCCACATTGTAGGTTGCCACATTGATGCCCGGCTTGTCTTCTCCGCTGCTGCGGAACAAGCCCAGTTGATAGATGGTGCCGATGTAGGGTATGCAGCACAGCAGGGTGACGGCAGGGATGGCAGCCCAGTGCCAGCGGCGCCGTATGAGCCAGAAGAGCAACAGGATGAAGTCGGCAATGATGAACAGTGGCAGTGCGAAGACGGTCAGTGCCAGTGCTGTGCCTGTGGCAGGATTGGCATTGCCGCCAAACAAGCCCATGAAGACGAACACCGACACCAGGACGGTGAGGACGAGCATCATGAACGACAGGTATTTATAAATAGCCAGCTTTCCCACGGTAATCAATTGTTATGTTTGGTTAGTCTCCTATGTAGCGCGCAATGGTCTCTATGAGGTCTTCCACACGGAAGGGCTTGGCCATGAACTCATCGCATCCGGCGGCCTTCGCCTCTCGGATGTTCTCGTCGTAGGCGTAGGCGCTCAGCGCAATGATGGGTGTGTCATGGTTCACCTCCTTGATGATGCGCGTGGCGTCCAGACCGTTCATCTCGGGCATGCGTATGTCCATCAGAATCAGGTCGGGATGCTCTTCCTCGTTCATTGTCACTGCTTCAATGCCGTTGTGGGCATGCAGCAGGTTGTAGCGTTTCTGTAGCACGATGCGCACCAGCTCGTAGTTGCTCTCCTCGTCCTCGGCCACCAGCACGGTCTTGACATGGCGGGCGTCGTTTCGGGTGCTGACGCGCAGGGTGTGGATCAGCCGTGACGAGGTGCTGGTGCTCTCCTTGGTGGGCACGCCGCCGACAGTGCCGTGGAACGGAAGGGTGAAGGTGAAGGTGGTGCCGACGTTGAGGCATGACTTCACGTCGATGCGGCCACCCATCTTCTCTACGATAATCTTGCACAGGGCCAGTCCCAGACCATAGCCTTTGTTCTGCTCGGCATCCTTGGAGGCGTAGGGGTTGAAAATCTGGCTGAGGAACTCTGGCTCAATGCCTGTGCCGGTATCAGAGACGTAGAATTCGATGTCCTCTTGGTTGTTGACCAGGTTAAAGCCATATTTGATAGACCCTTTGGTGGTGTGCTTCAAGGCGTTGGAGATGAGATTGGAAAACACCTGCATGAGCTTGTCCTCGTCAGTGTTCATCACCACCTGCACAGAGGGCTTGTTCCATATCAGCTGAATGGTGTCTGGACAGCGGAACTTAAAGAGCTGCTTGAGACCTTTCATCACAGAGATGAGGTCAACGTTTGTTTTCTTGATGCTGATTTCTCCGGCCTCGACCCTCGACAAATCGAGAATCTCGTTCACCAGGCTCAGCAGGCGACGGTTGTTGCTCTCGATAATCTCCATATAGTTCATGCGTTCCTGCAGGGAGTCGGCTTCGACCATCACTCTTGAGAATCCTTCAATAGCGTTCAGGGGAGTACGAATCTCATGGGACATGTTGGCAAGGAAAAGGGACTTCATCTTGCTGGCTTTCTCAGCATTCTGAGCCTTCTCCTCGTATTCTTTCAACTTCTTGTTTGCCTCTTCCAGTTTAGCGTTTGCCATATTAAGCCGGTGGCTAACGTCGGTTAACTTCTGAAGCAATAATTCATTTTCGTCCTGATTCATCTATTTATGTTTTCCTTTCACCTTGCAAAGGTAAGCATTATTTTCATGCAGTGCAAATTTTTTCTTGATTATTTCGCTTGTGTTTTTGAATTGCTGACGGAATCTGACAGTAGTACGCGAGGAGGGAAGGCTGTTTTTGGGTGTAAATTCCCGAGAGAATTTGGCAAAAAAGCGGCACTTGGTGAGAATATCTCCATGCCTGGCGAAATTATCTCCATGCCTGGCGAGCGTAACTCAATGCCTGGCGGTGATAACTCAATGCTTGGCGGTGATAACCCGATTTTTGGTGGTGATAACCCGATTTTTGCCTCGCGTGCGTGCGCGTGTATAAGCCAAATTGCATCAGGTGCTTGCACCTACTTGCACCAATATTGATTATCAGATAGTTACGAGGACCAAAAAAGGGGTGTTGGTTGCACTTAGGTGCAAGCACCTGAAACGTCAGGTGCAAGCAGGTGCAAGCACCTGACGTGTTCTTGTTCTTATACGCGCGCGCGTAGGTCAGGCTCGTTTGGCTTTCTCCCATGTTCCACTGGTCCGGTGGGTCATCAGGTAACGCAGGCCGAGGAACACGTTGACATTCATGAACAGGAAGTAATAAGGAATGTAGAGCAGTCGGCTCTTCCGTCCGTGCGTTGTCATCCACCATCCGGCAAGGGCGGCAGCATAGAACAGCAGCTGTAAGATCCAGATGATGGTATAGACAGTGCCGGCCTTCATCATCACCAGGGCAACGTTGAGGGGGATGAGAGCCATGAGTGCCACGGGGGTGATGGTCCATCGCAGCACGCGGTGCGAGATGAACTGGAAGAACACCTTCGGATGGGTGAAGGGATTCATCAGCGAGCGCAGCCACCATACGCTCTGCAGGCCTCCAGCGGCGATGCGGCGTTTGCGCTTTGACTCCTCCTGCATGTCGGCAGAGCCGTACTCAGTGGCGTAGGCATCGGGGGTGTAGGCAATGCGGCGCCCATCCTTGACGATGAGCATCGACATCATAAAGTCGTCAAGTAACGCATTGCTGGGAGCCTGTCGGTAGTAGTTCATGTCGATGGCGAAGAGCTCGCCAGCTGCTCCCATGGCTGAGTACAGCTCGCTGTCCCAACGCTTCAGCAGACTCTCGTATTTCCAGTACAGTCCCTCGCCTTCGGCTGCTGTTTGTCCCTCGTGGCGTGCCGCCACTCTTTTCTCGCCTGAGACGCAGCTGACGCCAGGCAGCCTCATCTTGCTCACAATCTCGCGTATGGCACCAGAGTTGAGCATGGTGTTGGCATCGGTGAAGACAACGATTCTGGCTTTGTTCAGGCTCAGCCCGTGCTGCATGGCAGCGGCCTTGCCCCGGCGCTCAGGACTGTAGACAAGCGTCACCTCTGGATAGGCCTGCAGCAGCTCGTTGGAGCGGTCAGTGCTGCCATCGGTGACCCACATGACGCACAGGTGCTTGCTAGGATAGTTCAGCCGGCGGATGTTTTCCATCTTCTCGGCGATGATGTCCTCCTCGTTGTAGGCACAAATCATCAGCGTCACATCGGGCAGCGTGTCTTCGTTGCGCAGGGGTAGCAGAATCAGGGTCCTGCAGAAGATGCGTTTAATCCAGACCAGGAGCCAGAGGACCAATCCATATCCGACGTAGGTATAGGCTACGAGGAATATGCACAGCCAGAATAATATCTTCAGTGTCAGCATCTTGATGTTAACGGATTATAGTCTTTCTTCCATTTACGATATAGACGCCCTTGCTGAGCTGTTGCGAACCGTTGAGACGGCGCCCGCTGAGGTCGTAGGCACTGCCGTTCTCGCTGGCGTCGACATCCAGCGGTGTCTGTTCGATAGCGGTGGTGGTCAGGTCCTCGTTGAGTGAGCCGAAGTACTGCAGACGGAAGTTGTCGAAGATGCACCAGTAGCTGGAGGGCATCGAGGTGGAGCGCACGCCGAAGGTGAGCGACGTTGTGGTAATCTGCTTCGTGACCATGTTCTCATAGAGTCCCTTGGCGAAGTAGATGCTGGCAGCCTCCATGTTGTCGGGCACATAGTAGCTTCCACCCACCAGCTTCTCCGAGCCGCCCAGCTTCTTGGTCTGTGCGCCTTCGGCAATGTGGTTCAGCAACTGGGTCTTGTCGCTGGCATAGAGCGTGGCGTTGACGCGGTTGGTGCCGGCTGCCCAGTCGTTGTAGGCGGCGGTATAGGTGCCGGGGCGCTGGAAGCCCTGCATCAGCACGCGGTAGGTGCCGAGGGGCAGGTTGGCGATGGTCTGGCGGAAGTTAAAGTTCTGCTGGTAGAACTCGGCACACGAGTGGTTGAGGGTGGGCGCTGGCGACCCAGTCCATCCCGTCGTCTCGTCCATGCCGGCACTCTTCACCATGAAGGTGAGGTCGAAGGGATGATTCGTGTCGGTGGGGGTGGCCACGCTGAGGAAGGCAGTGGCAGCGGCCAGGGCCTCGTCTACGAGCGTGTTGCTCTCAGCGTATGTCGTTGCCTCAGTGTTGCGCTGCTCAATGTTGGCCAGGGCGGTGCGGAAGGTCTGGTCGGCATTGGCGTCAGTGGTGGTGTGCGGCACGTCAGCCAAGGCTTTGATGGGTTCCAGGGCCAGCGTGTTCTGCTGCTTGATGAAGGTCATGGACTCGGCCTCAAACGCCTTGGCCTCCTCAGCAGTGAGGATGAGCCAGCGCTGATGCGTAGCCGTGTTCTTGATGTCGAAGGCCTGTGACCCTGTGTAGCCGTTGGCGTTGGCAGTGAGACAGTTAGGCGAAAGGTTGCCCGTCGGGTGTATGAGCCAGTAGCCGCGCATTGCGGTGCTGCCCACGTTGACGCGTCCCTTCATCAGGTGGAAGTTGTCGTTGGCCGTCAGCGTGGTGCGTGCCAGGGTCTTGAAGGTGCTCTGATAGGTCATGTACTGTCCTGTGGCGGCGTTGCGCAGCTGGTAGTACTGGTTCTGGGGGGTGAAGGTGATGTACCACGCCGCGCTGTCGTTCTGAGCAGCCTCGGCAGCCGACATCTCGCGCCACTTCAGCGCGCCGCCAGCGTTGGGCACGAGGAAGGCCGAGTAGCGTCCGCGGTCGTCGGCCTCGTTCTTCAGGTAGTACTTCGTGTTCTCATCGTGGTTGAACACCCAGCAGGGTTCGGCAAAGGTGTTCGAGCGGTGCTCCAGGCCGTCCTCGCCCAGTGCCTGCCCCAGCATGGCGTTGGCATAGTAGAGCGTCAGCGTTCCCTTGTCCTCCTGTGCCCCATTGATGCCGTAGGGCCACATGTGCTGGTAGTCGCCGTTGAGCTGCTGACCGTTGGTATTGTCCCAGAAGTCGAGGAAGGCGGTGACGCGCTCGCCCAGCCAGTGGCCGCTGCCACGTCCTTCGCCGTCGAGACGCTCGCGCAGGATGTTCTTGCTCCACTGCGAGGTGTAGGGCACCATGCCTAAGCCGTGCTGCATCTCGTGCATCAGCGTGCCGGTCCTCTGGTAGCTGGAGTTGGCGCCCATGTTAATCCACGGCTGGTCCTTGTAGCCACAGTCGGCAGTGGGGGTGCCGGCGCTGTAGCCGATGTCGAACTTCTTCTTGATGCTGGTCAGGTCGTTGAAAATCTGGCAAGCCTGTTTGGCGGCGTTGTTGATGCGCGTGTTCTCAGCGTCGCTGCCACCGTTGTTGTACCAGTAGGTCACCTCGCCTTTGGGCAGGGTGTAGAACTTGATGACGTCGCCGTAGCCCGTCTGCCCGTTGGTCGTTTTTGCGTACGCGCGCATATAATATAATGTAGCGGGTTCCAGGTTCTCCAGCACATAGACGGTGCCGCTGCCTGCCGACATGGTCTTTGTCGTGGTGTTGTCATCGATGGTGGGGGCCTGGTGTGTGGCGTAGCAGAAGCCGCGCTGGCTGATGGTCGCCCCGTTGGCGGTGGCTCCCATGCGTCCGAAGGCCATGGTGGCACCGCGTGCATAGCGCGGGCTGGTGGTGACGTTGGGCTGAGCCATGGCCCCACCGGCTACCGAAAGCAGCATGGCCAGCAGTGCTGCGGCGGGCATCTTGGGGTACTTCCGTCGCCAGCCGTCCCAGCGCAGGCGCATCACGCCGAAGAACGCCTCTGAGAAGATGCCGCCCGACATCTTGCTCGTTCCCTCGCGTCGGTTGACGAAGATGACCGGCACTTCCTTTACTTTGAATCCGATTTTGTAAGCTGTGTACTTCATTTCTATTTGGAATGCGTAACCTTTGAAACGTATCTTGTCCAGTTCGATGGTCTCCAGCACGCGGCGCTTGTAGCACACGAAGCCTGCCGTGGTGTCGCGTACCTTGATGCCCGTGATGATGCGCACATATTTTGACGCATAGTAGCTCATCAGTACCCGACCCATGGGCCAGTTCACCACATTCACGCCGCTGACATAGCGCGAGCCCACGGCCACGTCGTTGCCCTCGTCGTGGCATGCGGCATAGAGGCGTGGCAGGTCGTTGGGGTCGTGGCTGAAGTCGGCGTCCATCTCGAAGATGTAGCCGTAGTCGCGTTCCAGTGCCCAGCGGAAACCTGCAATGTAGGCAGTGCCGAGGCCCTGCTTGCCACTGCGCTCGACGATGAACAGCCTTTCAGCGAACTCGCTTGCCATCAGGCCTTTCACTATCTGAGCCGTACCATCAGGCGAGCCGTCGTCGATGACAAGGATGTGGAAACACTTCTCCAGTCCGAACACGGCCCGGATGATTTTCTCGATGTTCTCTTTTTCGTTGTAAGTGGGAATGATGACAATGCTGTCGCTCTTACACATAGTTTCAGGGGATTTTGGACATGCAAAGGTACTGAAAAGTTAGGAGTTAGGAGTTAGGAGTTACGAGTTTTTTATCGTCGAAAAGGTTAAAAATGATTAAAGCCTGACGGATAACTCCTCACTCCTCGCTCCTAACTCCTAACTTTTCAGTACCTTTGCACCACTTATTACTAAAAAGAACGAACTGATGAAACAGAAAACGCTGAAAGGCAGCTTTACACTCTGTGGTAAGGGCCTTCATACGGGACTCAATCTCACCGTTACCTTTAACCCTGCACCCGAGAATCATGGCTACAAGATACAGCGCATCGACCTGGAGGGCATGCCTGTCATCGAAGCAGTGGCTGAAAACGTGGTTGACACGCAGCGCGGCACCGTGCTGGGCAAGGGCGACGTCAGGGTGAGCACCGTCGAACACGGACTGTCGGCGCTCTATGCGCTGGGCATCGACAACTGTCTGATACAGGTGAGCGGTCCTGAGTTCCCCATCCTCGATGGGTCGGCTATCAAGTATGTTGAGAAGATTGAAGAAGTGGGCATCGAAGAGCAGAACGCTCCCAAGGACTACTATGTCATTCGCAAGAAGATTGAGGTGAAGGACGAGGAAAACGGCTCGTGCATCACCATCCTGCCCGATGACGAGTTCTCGCTGACCACCATGTGCTCCTTCGAGTCGAAGTTCATCAACAGCCAGTTTGCTACGCTTGACGACATTCACAAGTATGCCGCTGAGATTGCACCTGCACGCACCTTCGTCTTCGTGCGCGACCTGGAGCCGTTGCTGCAGGCCAACCTCATCAAGGGCGGCGACCTGGACAATGCCATCGTCATCTACGAGCGGCAGACCACCCAGGAGCGCCTTGACATGCTGGCCGACATGCTGCACGTGGAGCATCGCAACGCCTCAGACCTGGGCTATGTTCAGCATAAACCCCTGGTGTGGGAGAACGAGTGCACCCGTCACAAGCTGCTCGACGTCATCGGCGACATGGCGCTCATCGGGCGCCCCATCAAGGGACGCATCGTGGCTACCCGTCCGGGACACACCATCAACAACAAGTTCGCCCGCGAGATGCGCAAGGAGATTCGCAAGCATGAGATACAGGCACCCTTCTATGACCCCAACGAGCCGCCGGTGATGGACGTCAACCGCATACGTGAGCTGCTGCCGCACCGCTATCCCATGCAGCTGGTCGACAAGGTCATCGAGGTGGGACCGATGAGCATCGTCGGCGTGAAGAACATCACGGCCAACGAGCCCTTCTTCCAGGGACACTTCCCCCAGGAGCCTGTCATGCCCGGCGTGCTGCAGATTGAGGCCATGGCACAGGTGGGCGGACTCTTGGTGCTGAGTGCCGTGGAAGAGCCTGAGCGCTGGAGTACCTACTTCCTCAAGATTGACGGTGTGAAGTTCCGCCAGAAGGTGGTGCCCGGCGACACGCTGCTCTTCAAGGTCGACATGCTGGCACCGCTTCGCCATGGCATCAGCACCATGCACGGCTACGTCTTTGTTGGCGACCATGTGGTGAGCGAGGCATCGTTCACCGCACAGATAGTGAAGAACAAGTAATGGTATAGTTCAGGGGTGCCTCTCACCTCTCACCACTTACCACTCACCTCTCACCACTTATTTAGTCCTGGCACCCCAGCTCACGAGCACGCTGGAGTGCCAGGTCTATATGGTTACAGATGTTCTGCTGGCCCAGCAGCTCGGTAAACCCGTTGCGGCGCAGCACGGCTTCCACTTTGGGCACCACACCCGAGAGGATGACCGTGATGCCCTCACGCTGGCTCATGCGACACATGTTCTCCAGGTTGTGCAGGCCGGTAGAGTCGATGAACGGCACCTTGCGCATGCGGATGATGCGCACCTGAGGCCGTCCGCCATAGCGGGCCATGAGATCCTCGAAGCGGCTGCCGGCACCGAAGAAGTAGGGGCCGTTGATCTCGTACACTTCCACGCCCTCTGGAATGGTGAGATGCTCAAGGTTGCCTGCCTCCATGTCAGCATCCTCGTTCAGGTCAATCTCGTCGTAGACGGCACGTACGTCGGTGGTCTCACTCATGCGCCGCATGAAGAGCAGGCAGGCACAGAGCAG
Source organism: uncultured Prevotellaceae bacterium (assembly GCA_947168045.1). Lineage (GTDB taxonomy): Bacteria > Bacteroidota > Bacteroidia > Bacteroidales > Bacteroidaceae > Prevotella. Next base: position 3,022 of record CAMVKN010000002.1, on the reverse strand, counting down.
TCCCACCTCGATGGCCACGGTCAGGTCGAAGATGATGGTGAGCAGGAAGGTGAGCACCAGCACCGTGACGTCACTCTTCGGGTTGCGCAGCAGGGCGCGGAACGAGCGCCATCCGCTCATGCCGTAGCTCACCACGACGAGCACGCCGGCGAGGCACGCCATGGGGATGTACTGTGCCAAGGGCATGAGGAAGAGGAAGATGACCAGCAGCACCACGGCGTGGATGATGCCGGCAATGGGGGTGCGTCCACCGTTGTTGATGTTGGTCATCGTGCGGGCGATGGCACCAGTGGCAGGGATGCCGCCAAAGATGGGCGACAGGATGTTGGCCACGCCCTGGCCCACCAGCTCGGTGTTCGAGTTGTGATGGTCGCCGATGACACCGTCGGCCACGGTGGCTGACAGCAGACTCTCGATGGCACCCAGGATGGCGATGGTCATGGCCGGTGCCACCAGCTCCTTCACCTGTTCCCAGCTGAGCGACGGCACGACGATGCTTGGCATCTCTGCCTTGATGCTGAAGCGGTCGCCGATGGTTTCTATGGTTGTCACGTCATAGTATTCTCTGAGCAGCAGTGCCGCTATGGTCATGACGATGATGGCCACCAGCGAGCCTGGCACCTTCTTCAGGACCGATGAGTGATGTCCCTTCACGGAACGGTTGGCGATGATGGGCCAGGTGCCTATCAGCACCACACTGCCAATGCCGATGGCGGCGCTCCAGGGGTCGATGTGTGTCAGGTTCTGGAAATAAACGCCCCAGCGAGCAATGAAGTCGCCCGGCACGCTGCCGTCAATCTGCATGCCCAGCAGGTCCTTCACCTGTGTTGTGAAGATGGTGACGGCGATGCCGCTGGTGAAACCGACGATGATGGGGTAGGGGATGTACTTGATGATGGTGCCCAGGCGTAGCAGGCCGAAGCCGATGAGGAACACGCCGGCCATGAGCGTGGCGATGGTCAGTCCCTCGATGCCGTACTGGCCGATGATGCCAGCGACGATGACGATGAAGGCACCCGTGGGACCGCCTATCTGTACGCGGCTGCCGCCGAAGGCGCTGATGGCCAGTCCGGCGACGATGGCGGTGACGATGCCTTTCTCAGGGCTGACACCACTGGCGATGGCAAAGGCGATGGCCAGCGGCAGGGCTACGATGCCCACGATGATGCCAGCCATGAGGTCAGCCATAAAAGTCTGCTTGTTGTAGTTTCTGATGGCCGACAACATCTTCGGCCTGTAGTCCAATGTTTTCATTATTATCCTTATACCTATTGAAATCGGGTACAAAGGTAATGCTTTGTTTCCGCACACAGCAAAAAAAGTGCGGGAATTGTTCCCGCACTGATGTTTTGTTGATTTATGCAAATTGAGCGCCCGGCGGTTTTCCCGCCCGGCACAGCGGGGCTGTCGGCTGCTGCTACACCAGCTCGACGCGGTTGATGTCCTGCTCGCGCTCACAGTAGTGGCAGGTGAGGACATTGCCATCGACGTGGAAGTGCGTGGCCATGGGTTCGTTGTTGGTGATGCACTTGGGGTTGTTGCATTTCACGATGCCGTGTATCTCGCTGGGCGTCTCCACCGTTTTCTTTTCCACCACCTCGTAGTCACGGATGATGTTGAGGATGACGTTGGGAGCCACGACGGACAGACGTGAGATTTCATCGTCGGTGAAGAACTTGTCTGAGACCTTGATGATGCCCTTGTTGCCAACCTTCTGCGAGGGGTAGTTGATGCCAATGGTGACTGGTGTCTTCATGTCGAAGAGACCAAGCAGGTTTGCCACCTGATAAGTCTTGGCGGCAGGAATATGGTCAATGACGGTGCCGTGTTCAATGGCGGCGACGAGGCGTTCTTTCTTGTTCATGGTTATTTGTTTCGTTGTTCCTTTGTCACGTCATCACGTCATGTCGTTGTTACGTCATGCCGCGATGCCGCTATGGCGCTTGGTGACACTAAATGATGGTTTGGTCATTCCTCACCTGGTCGAGGGTGATGCCAAGCACATCGCAGAAAATGGCCTCGCGGGCGAAGAGCCCGTTGGCGGCCTGCTGGATGTAGTAGGCGTGTGGGTTGTCGTCAACGTCCTGTGAAATCTCGTTGACGCGGGGCAGGGGGTGCAGAATCTTCATGTTCGGCTTGGCCAGGCGGAGCATGTCGTTGTTGAGGATGTAGACGTTCTTCACGCGCTCGTACTCCATCAGGTCTGAGAAACGCTCTTTCTGCACACGTGTCATGTAGATGATGTCGGCATCCTGTATGACCTTCTCGTTGAAGGCGGTGTGCTCCTGGTACTTGATGCCCTGGCTCTCACAGTAGAGCTTGTACTCCTTGGGCATGGCCAGCTCGCGGGGGGCGACGAAGTGGAAGGTAGGGTTGAAGTGACGCATGGCCATGATGAGCGAGTGGACGGTGCGCCCGTACTTCAGGTCGCCGACGAGGTAGATGTTCAGGTTCTCCAGCGTGCCCTGTGTCTTGTAGATGCTGTAGAGGTCGAGCATGCATTGCGAAGGGTGCTGGTGGGCACCGTCGCCGGCATTGACAATAGGTATGGGGGCCACCTCTGAGGCATATTGGGCAGCACCCTCGATGAAGTGTCGCATCACGATGACATCGGCATAGTTGCTCACCATGAGGATAGTGTCCTTCAGTGTCTCGCCCTTCGTTCCGCTGGTAATCTTAGGGTCGGCAAATCCGATGACCCTGGCTCCAAGCCTGTTGGCGGCAGTTTCAAAACTCAGACGGGTGCGTGTAGACGGTTCGAAGAAAAGCGTGGCCACGACCTTGCCTTTCAGTATTTCCCTGTTGGGGTGTTTTTCAAACTCTTGCGCCATCTCAATCATGTAGAGAATCTTCTCTTTCGAGAGGTCGGCAATCGTTACAAAATTATGTTTTTCCATTACTCCAAGATTTATTATCTTAAAATCGTGCGCTAAGTTACGCATAATTTTCGATTAAATGACGATATTTCAAAGAAAAATTGTATTTTTGCCTTCAAATTCATGAATATGAGAAAAGCATTCGT
>CAMVKN010000001.1 GCA_947168045.1 uncultured Prevotellaceae bacterium | reverse complement strand
AATCCTTGACGAAACCGAATACATTATCATTACCACGAGGATGCTGCAACGAAGGAACATTCATTAGGTCACCGCTCAGCAAAATGCCGCCATGCTGTTTCAGCCACTGGCGCGAATACTCAAAGACAAAATGGTCTTTGCCACGAACATGTTCGTAGCCTAATGTTCCAATCTCTTCGGGAGAGGTTAGGAAGTCAAAGTCTGCGTAAACTATAATTCTCTTCATCGTCTTAGTAATTCTGCATCCTGAAGCTGTCTGCCAAGAGCGTCGTCAGCAGCCAGCAGGGTGATGTCGTTTTCCAGATTAAGCGCAAAGAGTACACGCGCATAGATACCCATGGAAACCGTCGGGTCGCCATGTTCTACCTTAGAGACAGTCAGACGTGTTACCGTAGCTCTGTCTGCAATATCCTGCATAGACAGATGCCTACGCTTGCGGGCCAACATGATTTGCTCGCCCATGATTTTCAGGTTCTGGCTCAATGCCCTTGGCATCGTTTTACCAAATGTATTCTTTCCCATAATTGTATCTTATTGGGTGCAAAGATAAATAAAAATGTTTAATATAACAAACATTTTGAAGAATATTTGTGTCTTAACACATGTTTTTGTCTCTTTTGGTCTGAAAACTGCGTTGCAGTTGATTAAAACTGCTGCTGGGCCACGAGACAATGGAGCGGATAGCTGGCGGGGCTGGTCCTTCAGGATATCACGAACGCAGTTTGAGAGGCCCCTTATTGTTAATCTTTGCTAATTCTTTTTGTATTCTTCGCTTTCTTTGTTGAATTTCTTTACCTTTGACGCTCCTTAGACCAACGGAATGAAAAAACTACCCATGAGATACATTAAAACTACTACCTTACTGCTATTGCTTTTCTTCCCCCTGACGACTCAGGCCCAGACCTTGGAGGAGTGGCTCGACCGCTTAGATGCCAGCCTGGACCAGCGCGCCACCTACGAGCAGGGGCGCAAGGACCGCATCGACCTGCTGAAGGCGAAGCTGGCACAGGTCGACATAGCTGGGCGCTATGACCTGACCTACCAGCTCTACGATGAGTATAAGAGCTACTGCTTCGACTCCGCCCAACACTATGCCTACTACAGCCTGACGCTGGCTGAGGGCGAGGGTCATGCCGACCGCATTGCCCGCTCGCAGATTGCCGTTGCCTTCTGCCTCATCTCGGCCGGCATCCTCAGCGAGGCTGAGGACGTGCTGACCGCCATCGACCGTGCATCGCTCGAAGGTGAGCTGTTGTTCGACTATTACGACCAGTACAGTCATCTGTGGCGCTCCATGGCCGACTACATCCACGAGGAGCCGTTCTATACGAAATACATCACCCGCAGCAATGCCTACACTGACTCGCTGCTGCAGCTGTTGCCCCAGGGGTCGGTGCTGTGGAATGCCTATACCGGCTCGCGGCAGATGCGCGACCACCGCTACGACGAGGCCATAGCGTCGATGAGCAACGTCCTGAAGCTGTGCGGTGACGACAAGCACCTGCTGGCCATGACGGCGGCCGAGATGGCCTGGGCCTACATCTGGAAGGGCGACGAGGAGGAGGCCATCAAGTACTTCGCACAGTCGGCCATTGCCGACAATGAGACGGCCACGCGCGAGATTACCGCCCTCTACCACCTGGCCCGCCTCATCTACAAGCGTGGCGACTATGAGCGTGCCAGCCGCTATGTGCACCAGGCCTTGGAGGACGTCAACTTCTATAACACGCGCCTGCGCAAGGTGGAGATTAACGACATCCTGCCCATCATCGAGCAGGACCGCTACAACGCCCTCCGCTCGCAGCGCAACTGGCTCATCGCCGCCTCCATCCTCTTTGTGGTGCTGCTGGTGGTCATCCTCTGCAGCTATATGTTCATCAAGCGCAAGAACCGCAAGCTCTCTGAGGCACGCGAGACCATTGCCTCGCAGTTAGACCAGCTGCAGCATGCCAACCTCCAGCTGATAGAGGACGACAAGATTAAGAACGCCTATATCGGCCGCTCGTTCTATACCAATGCCGAGTATATCGCGAAGTTAGAGAAGCTCTTCCTCACCATCGACCGTAAGATTACCGCCCGACAGTATGACGACCTGCGCTCGATGATGAAGCAGTCGACCCTCGATGCCGAGCGCGAGAACATGTACGAGGCCTTCGACCAGACCTTCCTCAAGCTCTTCCCCAACTTCGTGGAGCGCTACAACCAGCTGTTCAGCGAGCAGGACCGCCGTCTGCCGTCCAACGACCAGTCGCTGACCTCTGAGATGCGCATCTTCGCCCTCATCCGCCTGGGCATCAGCGACAGCGAGCGCATTGCCAAGTTCCTCGACTACTCTGTGCACACGGTGAACACCTACAAGACACGCATCAAGAACCGCAGCACTGTCGAGAACGACCAGTTTGAGCAGTACATCATGGAGATTTAGCCCTTCAGGCGCCGAATATTTGCGTTATACAAAAGGCTACGGCCAAGAGGTGGAAGTCGCTGACAAACAGTGGCTTCCATTTTGTATATTGCCAATATCCCTTATACATTGAATTGCATATTTCCGTTTGCGCGCCTTTCGTCTTAACTTTGCATCAACAAAAACCACCTAAACAATGTTATGAAACGATTATTCTGCCTTCTCACCTTACTGCTCGGTCTCACTGCCAGTGCACAGACCGAGAACCCCGTGGCTGCTCCTGAGGCCATTGTCACCTCGGGCCATGCACGCTTCACGGTGCTCACGCCAGAGATGATTCGCATCCAGTACAGCGACAAGGGCCTGTTCGAGGACCGTGCCACCTTCGCCGTGGTCAACCGCCGTCTGCCCGTGCCCCGTTTCACCACCGAGGAGCGCGACGGCCGCCTGACCATCAAGACCGACGCCGTCACCCTTTCTTATAAGATAGGTGGCACCATCAGCAGCGGTGCTCCCAATGACGAGGTGCTCACCATCCAGTTCCAGCTGGGCGGTCGCACCGTGACATGGTATCCCGGCAAGGACGACGCCCTGAACCTGAAGGGCACCACGCGCACGCTGGATGGCCAGATAGGCGACAACAAGCGTCAGGAGATGGAGAACGGTCTGCTCTCGCGTGCCGGCTGGAGCATCATCGACGAGTCGCCCCGCACCCGTCGCGGCGACGGCAGCACCACCTTCGCCTTCGACCAGCGTTATGACGGCATCGAGTGGGTTGCCGAGCCAGTGGACAAGGATGCCATCGACTGGTACTTCATGGGCTACGGCCACCAGTACAAGAAGGCGCTGGGCGACTACATCAAGATTGCCGGGCGCCAGCCCATGCCCCCGCTTTATGTCCTGGGCTACTGGTACAGCAAGTACCAGCGCTACACCAGCGACGAGTTCATGGAGATTGTCAACGACGTGAAGCGCAACCAGATACCCATGGACGTGATGATTTTCGACATGGACTGGCACACGCAGGGCTGGACGGGCTGGACCTGGGACCGCACCGCCATACCTGACCCCGAGGGGCTCATTGACTGGATGCACCACAACGGGCTGAAGGTGGCCCTGAACCTGCACCCCGCCGACGGTGTGGACGACGATGAGGACCACTTTGCCGAGGTGCGCGACGACATGGGCATGGCCAAGGACACGAAGGTGGTGCCCTGGAACCTCAGCGACCCAAAGTTCTACCACACGATGTTCAACCGCATCATCCGCGACCGCGAGCGCCAGGGCGTCGACTTCTGGTGGCTCGACTGGCAGCAGAACCTCACCTCGAAGTATGTCGAGGGCCTGGGCGAGACCTTCTGGTGCAACCACGTGTTCTATAACGACATGCGCCTGAACCGTCCCAACCACCGTCCCCTCATCTTCCACCGCTGGGGCGGACTGGGCTCGCACCGCTATCCCATCGGCTTCTCTGGCGACTCGTTCACCACCTACGGCACGCTGGCCTGGCAGCCTTACTTCACCGCCACCGCCTCCAATGTGTGCTTCGGCTACTGGGGCCACGACCTGGGCGGACACCAGCAGACGGGTGCCAACGACCCTGAGATTTACCTGCGCTGGATGCAGTATGGCGTCTTCACACCCATCTTCCGCACCCATGCCACCAACTGGGAGGGCATCGAGCGCCGCATCTGGAAGTATGAGAACTTCCCCCTGCTGTTAGAGACCGTCCGTCTGCGCTATGCCCTCATGCCCTACATCTACACCGCCTGCCGCCAGGCCTACGACACGGGCGTGAGCATCTGCCGCCCACTGTACTACGAGTGGCCCGAGGAGAACAATGCCTATATGTTTGAGGACGAGTACATGTTTGGCGACGACATCCTGGTGGCTCCCGTCGTCACCCCCGGCGATGCCACCGGCAAAGCCAGCCGCCGCACCTGGCTGCCCGCAGGCAAGTGGTTCGACGTGTGCCGCAACCGGGTGGTTGATGGCAACACCATCTTCACCGACAGCTACAGCCAGCCAGAGATACCTTACTTCATGCGTGCCGGCGCTGTCATCGTGAACAACCCGCCGATGCTAAACCTCAACACCCGTCCTGACCGCCTCATCGTGAAGGTAGTGCCTGGTGGCGACGGCAGCTGCCAGCTCTATGAGGACGAGGGCGACACCGAGGGCTACAAGCAGGGCGCCTTCACCACCACGCGCTTCAGCCACCAGGGCAGCCAGCTGACCATTGAGCCGCGTCAGGGCCGCTTTGAGGGCATGCCCCAGCAGCGCGCCTACACCGTCGAGTTCCTTGGCACCGACAAGCCGAAGGGTGTCAGCGTCAACGGGCAGGCACAGGCCAACGGCACATGGAACTATAACGAGCAGACACGCGTGACGACCGTCTATGTGCCCATCACCGCCTGCGACAAGAAGGTGACCGTGCGTATCGACCGCTAACCAGACCCCACCCCCAGCCCCTCCCCTTAAGGGGAGGGGAGTGCCTGCGGAGTCTACTAAGCATTATTAATTAAGAATTAAGCATTAAGCATTATGAAAACAAAGCTTCTGATAGTTTTATCACTTGTCATTTGTCATTTGACATTCAGCCCCGCCGCTGCGCAGACGCTGTTCATCAGCGGCTCGGCCGTGCCAGGCGGCGTGCAGCAGCTGACGGCCACCCCCGATGGCGGCTTCAAGTATGCCGGGACACTGCTGGCTGGCGAGCTGCGCCTGCAGACGACCAAGAAGGCCGGCCGCGACACTCGCTACTTAGTGCCGCTGCTGAAGGATGCTTGCATCGTCAACAAGGGCTTAGGCTATAAGGAGACCACCGATGCCACGGCGGCTGCCTGGCAGGTGCCCGTAGGCGAGGACCACTACCGCTTCACCGTCAACCCCCATGTGCGTGTGCTACGCGGCGAGATTGTCGTACCCTGGGGCGAGCTCTTCATTGCCGGCGGCGCCACCGAGGTGGGCTGGAAGTGCGAGGGCAAGATGCTGCTGATGAAGCAGAGCCTGGACAACCCCTACGTCTGGACGTGGGAGGGCGAGCTGAAGCGCCACCCCGAGGTGGAGGAGCCGGCCAGCTTCAAGTTCCAGGGCCAGGACCGCTGGCACCCCAAGGCGCTGCACCCCTACCGCCAGGATGCCGACATACTCACTGACGGCATGCTGCGCACCGGCGGCGACGACACGAAGTGGACGCTGACCAAGGACGGTCGCTACCGCATCACCGTCGACATCTTTAAAGAGACCATAAAAGCTGAATATATTAATAACTAAAAAGATTAAGAAGATGAAGAAACAATTACTTTCCGCGCTCATCGTCGCGCTGTGCGTGTTGATGGGCACCAGCAGGGCCTACGCCCTGGACCAGCAAGGCGATGTCTACCAGATTGGCAACGCCCAGGACCTGGAGGACTTTTCTAACATGGTGGCCAGCGGCAACGGCGGCATCAGCGCCGTGCTCACCGCCGACATCGACATGACCGGTGTCACCCACCAGCCCATCGGTACCGTCAGCAGTCCCTTCCGTGGCACCTTCGACGGACAGGAGCATTACATCATGAACATGACCATCGACCTGCCTGAGCAGGAGTATGTCGGTCTGTTCGGCGTGCTCAACGGCGGGGCCTACATCAAGAACGTCATCGTTGACTTTACCTGCACCATCAGTGGTAAAGCCTTCGTCGGCGGCATTGCCGGTGGCACCAACGGTGGCGGCAGCGTCACCTTCGAGAACTGCGGCAACGAGGGCGCCGTGGGTGCGGTGAACCAGAACGCCGCCGGCATCTGCGGCGTGAGCATGGGCAGCGCCTGCGGCATCGTGATGAAGAACTGCTTCAACACGGGCGGCATCAGTGGCGCCAACGAGAGTGCAGCCCTCTGTGGATGGGTCGGCGACAATGGCTCGACCATCACCAACTGCTACAACGCCGGCTTCGTCATCGGCATGGATGGCAGCAACTCGCTCTGGCGCAACGGCCGTGGCAAGGGCTTGAACAACTTCGACACCTACGGCAACCAGGGCACGAGCATCAGCGAGGACGAGTATGACCTCAGCAGCGGCACCATCTGCTACCAGCTCAACGGCAGCCAGAGTGACGACGTGGTGTGGTTCCAGCGCCTCGGCGAGGACATGCACCCCGTGCCCTTCAAGAGCCACGGCGTGGTCTATGCCGTCGGTGACCTGTTCTGCGACGGTACGTCGAAGGGCGGCGACCTGACCTTCTCCAACACCAATGAGTCCAACCGCGACCCCCACGCCTTTGTTGAAGGCATCTGCAGCGCCTGTGGCGACGTGGACAAGAACTACAAGCAGCTGGTGGACGGCTTCTACGAGCTGTCGTCAGCCAGCGACCTGAACTGGTTTGCCGCCCTGGTAAACCATGGCAACAAGAAGGTGAACGCCCGTCTGACGGCCGACATCGACTTCACGCAGTACACCCAGAAGGACGTGATGATTGGCGGCAACGCCTTCACGACCAACGAGAACGACGAGTCGATGGCCTTCGAGGGCATCTTCGACGGTCAGGGCCACAAGATTACCGTCAACTATAATGTGTCCTACGACGGCGTGGCACTGTTCAAGGTGGTTCTCAACGCTACCATCCGCAACCTCGTTGTCGACGGCACCATTGAGAGCACACAGCGCTTCATCGGCGGTCTGGGCTTCGTCAGCCGTGGCACCTCAACCTACGAGAACATCATCGTCGGCGTCAACATCACCGGCAGCTATCCTGGCGATGCCACCCACGGTGGTTTCTTCGCCGTGGCCCACGAGACAGCCACCTTCCGCAACTGCGGCTTCGTTGGCTCCATGAATGCTCCTGACAGTGAGGGCTCGGCCGCCATCATCGGCTATGCCCATGGCAATGTTGAGACCGTCATCGAGAACTGCTACGTGGCAGCGTCGCTGCTCAGCCTCACTGGCAACAGCACCGTCATTGCCCGCCACGTAGACACACGCCGCAACTGCTACTACACCGACAACATCGTCGAGCTGATTGACGACGCCGCTACCATCGTGCCGCAGTCGGCACTGGCCTCGGGCGAGCTGGCCTACAAGCTGAACAGCGGCGGTGCCGGCGAGGCCTGGCGCCAGAACCTGGGCAGCGATGCCTACCCCGTGCCCTTCGCCGACCACGCCATGGTCTACGCCACCGGCTCGCTGAGCTGCAACGGCACCATGAAGCCCGGTGTGAGCTACACCAACACGCAGGGTGACCTGCAGCGCGACGAGCACCAGTACACTGACGACGTGTGCAGCGTCTGCGGCGCACGCCTCATCCGCACCGGCGAGCAGCTGAAGGCACTGGCCGACGGCATCAACACCGGAGCCATCGACGGCAACATCATCGTCGACCTGACGAACGACATCGACCTGAAGGGCATCAGCTTCGAGGGCATCGGCCGTCGCTACGACGAGCCTACCGGCGAGACCAACGAAGAGGGCAACCCCATCACCCAGGACGTGAAGCGTCCCTTCATGGGCACCTTCGACGGCCACGGCTATCGCATCAAGAATATGCTCATTGAGTCGCAGGAGGGCAACAAGGGCCTCTTCGGTCTGGTCAATGGTGCCACCATCAAGAACGTCATCGTTGACAGCAGCTGCGAAATCTACTCCATCGGCTGGTCGGCCGGCATCGTCGGCACCGTCTTTGGCCGCAACCTGCTCACCATCGAGAACTGTGGCAACGAGGCCATGGTCAACGTGGGTGCCACTGGCCCCAACGGCGCTGGCATCCTGGGCGTGAACGACGGTAGCGAGGCTACCATCCGCATCGTCAACTGCTACAACACCGGCGAGGTGGTGGGCCAGCGCGAGTGTGGCGCCATCAGCGGCTGGCTGGGCGACCATGCTGAGGTCATCAACTGCTACAACAGCGGTCTGGTGGCTCCCGAGGCCATCGACGGCGACCGCACCTTCGCACGCTTCAACGGCGGTGGTGTCAGCTTCACCAACTGCTTCGAGGTCGACGGCCGTCAGGTGCAGCAGGCACAGTTCGACGACGTCATGAGCGGCAAGCTCTGCTATGACATCAACCAGGGTGCCGGTCAGACCGTGTTCTACCAGACGCTGGGCACCGACGAGCATCCCGTGCTCGACGCCACCCATGGCGTGGTCATCCTCAAGGACGGACAGTATGTCAATGCCGACACTGAGGGCATCAGCGTCGTCAGCACCAGCACCAGCCACGAGGCCGTCTTCTCACTGGGCGGCATCCGTCAGCAGCAGCTGCGCCATGGCATCAACATCGTCCGCAGCAGCGATGGCACCGTAAGGAAGATTTATAAGTAATGTTTATGTATAGAAAAGTTAGTTTGGTGTTAGGTAGCCTGGCCATTGCCCTCGGGGCGATGGCTCAGGCTTCCTTTATCACAGCCGACGGCGTGGCCGTGTACATCCCCAAGGACTACGACGCCACGCAGCATCAGCCCTCGCCCATCTTCGTCAAGGAGCTGACGCCGGCGGCCTCCCCTTCTTGCGTCCCTTTGGCAGCAAGCGAGCAAAGCTCGAGCGCAGCCAGCGGGGGGGCTTCGTTGCGCCCAGTGTTCAGCGAGCGCGACGGCAAGCACATCGCCACCATCCATGTGGGGCAGGGTGTCGACCTCTACGGCACGGGCGAGGTGACCGGCCCCCTGCGCCGCAACGGACGCACCATCAGCCTGTGGAACGTCGACACCCCGGCCTATAGCGTCGACGGTGGCACACACCTCTACCAGAGCCATCCCTGGGTGATGGGCCTCCGGCAGGACGGCACCGCCTTTGGCATCATTGCCGACAACACCTGGCGGCAGACCATCACCACCGACGATGACATCGTCTTTGCAAGCGACGGCCCGGCCTTCCGCGTCGTCGTCATCGAGCACGACAGTCCCAAGGCGCTGATGCAGGCGCTGGCTGACCTCACCGGACACATGGAGCTGCCCCCGCTGTGGGCACTGGGCTACCAGCAGTGCCGCTTCAGCTATCAGCCCGACACACGCGTCAAGGAGATAGCCGACACGCTGCGACTGCTCAACATCCCGTCGGACGTCATCTGGATGGACATCGACTACATGGACGGCTACCGCATCTTCACCTTCAATCCCCGCGAGTTCCCCGACCCGAAGGGGCTGAACGACTACCTGCACCAGAAGAACTTCAAGGCCGTCTATATGATTGACCCCGGCGTGAAGGCCGAGAAGGGCTACTTCGTCGACGACCAGGGCATGGCGGGCGACTACTATGTGAAGGACCGCGACGGCAAGCCCTTCGAGGGCAAGGTGTGGCCGGGACTCTGCCACTTCCCCGACTTCATGCGCGAGGACGTCCGCCTGTGGTGGGCCACGCTCTACAAGGACTACATGGCCACTGGCATCGACGGTGTGTGGAACGACATGAACGAGCCGACGGCCTTCGAGCTGCCCGGCAACACCATGCCCCTCGACAACCAGCACGGGAACGGAGCTTTCAACACTCACTTGCGGTACCACAACGTCTACGGCATGCAGATGGTGCGTGCCAGCCGTCAGGGCCTGCTGCTGGCCAACCCACAGAAGCGACCCTTCATCCTCTCACGAAGCAACTTCCTCGGCGGTCAGCGCTATGCGGCCACCTGGACGGGCGACAACCTGTCGTCCGTGGCGCAGATGCAGCTCAGCATTCCCATGAGCCTCACCCTCGGTCTCTCAGGCCAGCCCTTCAGCGGTCCCGACATCGGCGGCTTCTGTGAGAGTGCCACCGGCGACCTGCTGGCGCAGTGGACCGCCATGGGTGTCTACTTCCCCTTCGTGCGTAACCATAGCATCAAGGGCAGCGTCGACCAGGAGCCGTGGGCCTTCACCCCCGAGGTGCTCAATGCCTGCCGCACCGCCATCAACCGCCGCTATGTGCTCATGCCCTACATCTACACCCTCTTCCGCGAGGCCTCCGTCAACGGCATGCCGGTCATGCGGCCCCTGTTCATGGCCGATGCCAAGGACCTCAGCCTGCGTGCCGAGGACAAGGCGTTCCTGCTGGGGGGCGACCTGATGGTGGTGCCCTCGCATGCCACGGCCTCCCCCTCAGCCCCCGAGGGGGCTACGATAGCTCCATCGCTGAAGTGGGAACGGGTTGACATGGCGTTCAATACTATAGTGCCCCCCTCGGGGGGTGCAGGGGGGGCTTCCTATCAGGCCACCCTGAGCCAGCGCCCCGGCTCCGTCATCCCCCTGGCTAACCTGGCACAGAGCACCGCCGAGATGCGCACCGACTCGCTGACGCTCCTCGTCAGCCTCGACGGTGACGGCAAGGCCGTCGGCCAGCTCTACGAGGACGACGGCGACGGCTTCGGCTATCGCACCGGCGACTACAGCCTGTCGCTGCTGCAGGCCACCCTGCAGAAACGCCAGCTCACCGTGACGGTGGCTCCTGCCGAGGGCAAGAGGGCCGCTGCCGACCGCACCCTGCGCATCGTCTATGTGAAGAACGGCCGTGTGCAGTGTTCACCCTGGCAGCACGGCCAGACAGTCACCATGAAAGTAAAGAACTAAAATACCTTTATCAACTAAACAATAACCATTATGAACAAAAAGCTTACTTCACTGCTTGCATTGGCACTCAGCTGCCTGTCAAGCACCAGCGCATGGGCCATTGAACCCGTTGACGGCGTCTATCAGATTGCCACGGCGCAGGACTGGACTGAGTTCTGCACACTGCACAACGATGGCACTGACCAGAGGCTGAATGCCGTGCTCACCGCCGACGTCACCGTCGAGGGCAACACCATGGTGGGCATCAACGGCAGCGGCAAGCCCTTCCGCGGCACCTTCGATGGTCAGGGGCACACCCTCACCGTCAAATATGAGCTGAACGAGGAGCGCGTGGCTCCCTTCCGCCGCATCAACGGCGCAACGATTAAGAACCTCGTCGTGCGCGGCACCATCACCACCACGTCGAAGCTCGCCGCCGGCCTTGTCGGCGGACTGTGGCAGAGCGGTACGACGATTCAGAACTGCGTCAGCTATGTCGTCATCAGCGACACCGAGGGCGGCGATGCCACCCACGGCGGCATCTGCGGCAGCTTCGAGGACGTGAACGGTTCCAACACCATCGAGAACTGCGCCTTCCTCGGCCAGATTAACGCCCCCAACCGCGAGGGTTGCGGCGGCATCGTGGGATGGACCAACAACAACAACAATAATAACTTTATCCGCAACTGTCTGGTTGATGCTGCCGGCCTGAACGTGAAGAAAGGCAGCAACAACGACGTCATCTGCCGCAACAACGGCAACGTGGAGGGCTGCTACTACCTGGGCAGCATCGACGGTCTGACCAACATCAAGAGTGCCAAGGCCGCCACTGAGGCCCAGGCTACGAGCGGCGAACTCTGCTTCCTGCTCAACGGTAGCCAGAGCACCACTCCGCACTGGTTCCAGGCCATTGGCACCGACGCCCTGCCCTTGCCCTTAGGCACCGCCGTGGTCTATGCCACTGGTAGCCTGAGCTGCGACGGCACGCCCAAGGATGGCATGAGCTACAGCAACACCCAGGGACAGTCCGTGCGCGACGACCACCAGTACGACGAGTGGGGCATCTGCACGGTCTGCACCGCTATGAACCCCGACTTCCTCACCGTGGAGGACGGCTATTACCTCATTGGCAACAAGTACCAGTACAACTGGTTTGCCAAGTATGTGCTCAGCGGCCATCGCGATGCCAGTGCCAAGCTGACGCAGGACCTCGACCTCAGCGGCTACACCTTCCTGCCCATCGGCAACGATAACAACCGTTACAACGGCACCTTCGACGGCCAGGGCCATCGTGTGAAGAACATGTCTATTGTGGGCACCACCAAGGAGCAGGGATTCTTCAGCGTCTGCTCGAATGCCACCATAAAGAACCTCATCCTCGACGCAAGCTGCACCATCAACAGCGGCGATTGCACTGGCGGCCTTGTCGGTTGCTGCAATGGCTCGGGCGACCTCGTCATTGAGAATGTCGGCGTGGAGTGCGATGTCACCGGCACTGGTCCCAATGCTGCTGCCTTCGTGGGCTGCAACTATGGCGGCATTGCCATCAAGATTAAGAACTGTTACAACACAGGCAACGTCACTGGCGGCCGTGAGAGTGCCGTCTTCAGCGGATGGTTTGGCAACAACAGCAGCGCCAAGGTGGAGAACTGCTGGTCCACTGGTAAGGTGGCGGGCCAGGACGGTCAGAACAGCTTCGGCCGTGGCATTGGCAGCAGCCAGTTTGTCAGCAGCTACGACCTGAACAGCGATAACAACGGCATCAGTGCCACCCAGCTGGACGGCTATGAAGAGGCATGGCTCACCAACGGTAAGCTGACCTACATCTTGAATGGTAACAAGAGCACCGACGTAGTGTGGTATCAGGCCATCGGCACCGACGCTCACCCCATGCTCTTCGGCACAGCCATCGTCTATGCCAACGGTGCAAAGCAGTGCGACGGCATCACGCCGAAGCCTGGCTCGGCCATCACCTACTCTAATCAGGAAGGTGGCTCACAAGACCCGCACCAGTTCACGGACGGTTTCTGCACGGTCTGCGGTGCTTTGCAGCCCGACTACATGACGGCCGCTGCCGACGGCTTCTTTGCCATCGCCACTGCCAAGCAGCTCATCTGGTTTGCTTCCTACGCCACACAGAAGGACGACAAGGCCAACGCCAAGCTCGTCGCCGACATCAACATGAAGTCCATCCTCACCTTCCCCGGCATCGGCACTCCTGAGCACAAGTATGCCGGCACCTTCGACGGACAGAAGCACATCATCAGCGACCTCGTCATCGACAACCAGGCCACTGAGCAGCCCACTGGCTTCTTCAACGAGGCCACTGCAGGTGCAGTCATCAAGAACTTCACCCTCGACAAGTCGTGCTACATCGTGGGTCACCACTATGTGGGCGCCTTCGTGGGTCATGTCGATGGCAATGGCGAGGTGTTCCTCGAACAGCTGGGCAACGAGGCCGACGTCACCGCATGGAACCAGAACGCCGGCGGCATCGTGGGCTGCAACACCAGCGGCCAGCTGAAGCTGAAGCTCACCAACTGCTATAACGCAGGCACCATCTCTGGCAACAACGAGTGTGGCGGCATCAGCGGATGGCTCGGCAACGACGCTGTCGTTACCAACTGCTACAACATGGGCGCGGTGCAGGCCGACAACAGCAAGAGCTTTGCTCGCGGCAACAACATCCAGGTCACGAACTGCTTCGACACCGTCGGTGACGAGTCCACCTCACCTGCCTTATCTGCCACTCCCGCTGAGGACTTCACCAACGGCAACGTCTTCGAGAAGCTCGTCAAGGCTGCAGGTGAGGGCATCTGGTACCTCAGTGCTGAGAAGGGTGGTCACCCCGTGCTCTACGTCACTGACTACACCACCACCGCCATCAGCAGCGTTGAGGCCGGCAACCGCCAGGCTGACACCGTCTACGACCTTCAGGGTCGCAGGGTGAACGGCCAGATGAAGGCTGGTCTCTACATCGTTAACGGAAAGAAGCAGCTGGTGAAATAAGCCACTGTTTCGTCTGCTTCCCCCCTTCTGCTCCGTGGGGGCTACTTGAGAGTAGCCTCCTTCGGGACAGAAGGGGGGATTCGTATTTCTTTGTAGCCTACATGGTTCATCACCTCGTGTTCTACCGCAAAGCGGTCTTACGAAAACAGAATAAAACCAGAAAAACAAAATAAAACCGGTTTTGTTGGTTTTCTTTTGTTTTCTTTTGTTTTTTAGAGGACGCGAAGCGTACAAATACTGTTGTTATGAATGGTGTAGGGTAGAATAAAGCGGCACTTTATGAGCATCTGTCGAGTTGCTTCACTTTTAACACGAATTTCCACGAATGAACCACGAATTATCCATTAATGATAAATTACATGGTCAATTATATGGTAATTACATGTTGAAAGAAATCCCCCTCAGATAATAATATCTGTCCAACGAAACCGTGTCGAACCGTGGCCAACAGCGGTTGAAAAGTGTTATACACCGCTGCCTGCCGTGGCTCGTTAACTGTCTGAAAGCCAGTGGTCGAAGCAAAATACAACCGTAGACACGGTTATACATTCTTTATTTATTTATGTGCGCGCGAAGATTGTTGCTATCTTTGCATCGTGATTGTGACTTCAGAGCCAACACACTCCATAATTTATAACTAAAAACAAGTATCAAGACATGAAGAAACTATTCAAACACCTGTTCCTCCTCGCGCTATGTAGCACGATGGCAGGAAGTGCATGGGCTGGAACCGGGGAAGAACTTTATTTGGTAGGTGATGCTACAGCTATCGGATGGTCTAGCGATGGTTCTATTCGCCAAACCACAAGAATGACTGAAACCGACCCTGGCGTTTATGTATGGACTGGCTACCTAAAAAATGGCGGCGAGGGCTTCAAAATTTGTAATTCCAAAGGCGGATGGGATGGCTACCGCTCATCGTCAGGCGGTGGCGTTGCAATGAGTGGTTCAGGAACCGACAACTACCAAACGGATAACGATTGGAAATGGAATCCCACAAATACCGACTGGCAGTGTTTCACCATCACGCTGAACACGAATAATGGTACTCTCTCATGGGAACCGGGCGTGTATGAAGTCCTGACAGCAGGAAGTGACGGCTATATCAGCATCGGTACAGCCGAAGATCTGAACAAGCTGGCTTTCATGTACCGCAACAACATCAACAATGTGAGCTACAAAGTCAAGCTGACAGCCGACATCGACTACACTGCTTACAAGAATAGCAGCTTGGCTTCCATCGGCGTTTCGCAGACATACCCTTTCCGCGGTGAATTCGACGGACAGGGCCATACCATCAAGATTGCCATTGAGAATGCTGGTTTAAGTCGTACAGGTCTCTTTGCTTACATTAGCGCAGCCACCATCAAGAACCTCGTCGTAGAGGGTAGCGCCACCTCAGCAGGCAATAACTGCGTAGGCGGTCTGGGTGGTCGCTCCGATAACGATGGCACCCTCATCGAGAATGTGGTGGTGAAGACAGCCGTCAGCTATACAGGCTCGAACGGTGATGCTACCTGCGGTGGTTTCTTCGCTAACATGGAAGGTAAGGTGACCCTGCAGAACTGCGCCTTCTATGGCTCAATCAGCACTGGTAATGCCGAAGGTAACGGCGGTCTGGTAGGTTGGGCAGGAAATGGAACAAACAGCAAGTTTCTCAACTGCATCGTTGCTCCTAATGGCGCATATACGATGAACGGTAATAGCCAAGACTTTGCTCGTAACAACCCGTCTGTCACCAACTGCTTTAAGGTAGCCAGTGACGACGCAAGACTGACAAGTGGTGAGATGGCTTACATACTGAATGGCAAAAGCAGTGAAAATGTGAGCTGGTATCAGAAAATTGGCACCGATGCCTATCCCATGCCCTTTGGCACTGATGTGGTCTATGCCGTTGGTGACCTCTATTGTGACGGCACGTCTAAGGGTGGAGATTTGTCTTTCTCGAATACCAATGAGTCGAATCGCGATGATCACCACTTTGGCGAGTGGGGCTTATGCGACAATAACATCAATGGGAATCTGTGTAACGAACTCAACCTCGAGTTTATGACTCCAGCTACCGACGGCTATTATGAGATTGGCACCAAGCAGCAGCTCAATTGGTTTGCCCTAAGGGTGAACGGACATAAATCGGCAGGAGCGCTACGCAACATCAATGGCAGACTGACCGCCGACATCGACTTCAGCGACCAGACTAACATGATTGGCGGCGATGGCGAAGGTGTAGCCTATCAAGGCACTTTCGACGGACAGGGCCACAAGGTGACGCTGGGCTATGCCGCCAATGCACACAACGCTGCCCTCTTCCGCACCATCGCAGGTGCACACATCATGAATCTGGTGACCGACGGCACCATCAGTAATGAAGGTGGCAACTGCGCCGGCGGTATCTTCGGCGGTTCGCACGGTGCATCACTGGTAGAGAACTGCGTCAGCTACGTCGCTCTCAGCCGCACTGCTGGCGGCGATGCCACCTTCGGCGGTATTGGTGCCTATATGCACGACAATGGTAAAATCAAGAACTGTGCCTTCTATGGCAGCATCAATACTCCCAGCGCCACGGGTAACGGCGGACTGCTGGGCTATGCCAACGGTGGCAGCAACATCGCTATTGAGAACTGTATCGTCAATGCCTCAGCGTTTACCTACAGCAGTGGTTCTGTTTCTATAGCCCGCAACACTGGCAATGTGAAGCACACCTACGTGGTCAATGCCGGAAACGCCTCTCAGAATGAGCAGAAGAATGCTACGGCTGCCCAGGTGGCAAGCGGCGAGCTGGCCTATATCATCAACAATGAGAGCGAGAGCGGCATGGCATGGTATCAGAAGTTAGGCACCGATGCCGATGTAGCACCCCTGCCCTTCGGAACCGCTATCGTTTATCAGAATGGCGACCTCTATTGCGATGGTACTGCCAAGGGTTCTGCCCAGTATTCCAATACTGAAGGACAGAACCGCGAGAATCACAAATATGACACAGCGTCGGGTCTGTGTACCAACAGCCACGACGATATTGTCTGCAACGACGCCAACCCTGAGTTCATTGCACTGGATAACAGTTATTATCCTCTGAGTGACAAGCAGAAATTGAACTGGTTTGCATTCTTCGTCAACCAGGGCAAGGGCGACAATGCCAATGCCAAGCTGACGGCCGACATCGACATGGAAGGTATCACTGCATTCCCCGGCATCGGTAACCAAGACCACAATTATGCTGGTACATTCGACGGACAGCGTCATAAGATTTCCAACCTCATCATGAACTGGGACCAGCAGGGCGTAGGCCTGATTAACCGCGCTACCAATGGCGTGCATGTCATGAACCTGACCATCGACGCTACCTGCTCATTCACGGGTAAAGAGGGTGTGGCTGCCTTCATCGGCGCAACTTATGGCAATGGCGGCTCGTTCATCATCGAGAAGTGCGGTAACGAGGCTACTGTCAATGCTACCAGTAAGAACGCCGGCGGATTCTTGGGTTGCAATTACGCCAACGCCGACAGCAGGGCACAGTTCCTGAACTGCTACAACACGGGTGCCATCAACTCGACAGCTGAGGGCGGCGCTTTCAGCGGCTGGGCACACAAGGCCTTCACCATGACCAACTGCTACAACACGGGTGCACTCAACGGATGCGAAGGTTTCGTACGCGGATACGAGCAGGTCATCAACAACTGCTGGTCGACCTCGAATAGTGCAAGTGGTACCTACGGCCGTGCTGCCAACAATGAGATTACCAACATCACCGACGGCACCGTCTTCGCTGCCCTCTTCGATGCTGACAACGTATGGCGTATGGACTTTGCAGCCACCACTCCTCACCCCGTGCTCTACGATGTGGCACTGGTGCTGGACGAGGACTTCCCCAACCGCTTCGTGGCCCAGACAGGTGCTGACCTGACCCTGAAGCGCACCACCGTGGCCAACATCTGGAACACCTTCTGCGCTCCGTTCGAACTGACACCAGCCCAGATTGAGACAGTTTTCGGTGCTGGCGCTACTGTTGCTGTTTTAGACAGCTATTCGGGTGAGACCATAAACTTCCGTTCCATTCTTTCAACAGAGACTATGGTCAATGGTGTACCTTACTTGGTGAAGCCCACCAAGGCTATCACCGGCATCGAGCTTACCGGAGTGGAACTCCTTCCCTATGCCCCCAAGGGTGTTATAGCAGGCCAAGACCTGGAGTTCACTGGTATCTTCGAGCCCACTCTGATTCCGGAGAACGACCTCTTCGTGGCCGATGGCAACAAGCTGCAGCCCAGCAACGGCGAGGGTAAGCTGAAGGGCTTCCGCGCTTACTTCAAGAACACCACAGGTGGCTTAGCCCGTGTGATGAAATTCGTGGTGGACGGTGGCGAGACCACCGGCATCATTGCTGCCGACGGCACCGTGGTTGAGGACGGCAGCGTCTACAACCTCAGTGGACAGCGCGTGGCAAAGCCCGCCAAGGGTCTCTATATTGTGAACGGTAAGAAGCAACTGATGAAGTAACCCACTAAAAGACACGATAGCCTTATGACAAAGAAAGCATATACCGAGGCCCCCGCTATGAGGGTGGTCCAACTGGAAGTCACAGCCCTGATGACAGGTAGCCCGCGTGCCACCGTTGATGGCACGGATGCCCTCGACTACGACCCTACTGAGGGCAATGCCGGCAACGGCCTGTCGCGCCGCAGAAGAAAAGTGTGGGACGACGAAATGGAAGAGGAGGAGGACTGCATCTAACAACATGATGATGAAAAGAACCCTTCTGTCTATCAGCCTCAGCCTGCTCACCATGGCCCCCATGGTGGCAGGCGCTGAGGCTGCTCCTGTTGGCGAGGAGTGGTCGCCAGAGGCGGCTGCTGAGGCGGTGGTCACCAGCGGACGGGCACGCTTCACCGTGCTCACGCCGCAGATGATACGCATACAGTTCAGCACACGCCAGCAGTTCGAGGACCGTGCCACCTTCACCGTGGTCAACCGTCGCCTGCCCGTACCGCAGTTCACCACCCGCGAGGAGGGCGGCTATCTGTACATTGAGACGGAGGCACTCACCCTGCGCTACAAGGTGGGATCGGCCATCAACCCCGCGCTGAAGTCGCCCACCAACCTGAGCATCACCCTGCCGGTGGCAGGGCATGACGTGGTGTGGTACCCCGGCAAGGAGGATGCCCTGAACCTGAAGGGCACGAAGCGCACACTCGACACGGGCAGTGGCGACAACCAGCGACCGGACCTCGAGGACGGCATCATCAGCCGCGCCGGATGGGCCGTCATCGACGAGTCGCCGAAGACCAAGCGTGGCGACGGCAGCACCACCTTCGCCTTCGACAAGACGGTGGACGGCATCCAGTGGTTTGACGCTCCCGTCGATGCCAATGCCTACGACTGGTACTTCATGGGCTATGGGCACGACTACAAGAAGGCCATCGGCGACTATATCAAGATAGCGGGCCGACAGCCGCTGCCGCCACGCTATGCCCTGGGCTACTGGTACAGCAAGTATCAGCGCTACTCACAGCAGGACTTCATCAACCTGGCCAACGAGATCAGGCAGAACGACATCCCCCTCGACGTGATGATTTTCGACATGGACTGGCATCTCGATGGCTGGACGGGCTGGACATGGAACAAGCAGCTCATACCCAACCCTGACGGACTCATACGCTGGATGCATCAGCAGGGCCTGAAGGTGGCGCTGAACCTGCATCCCGCCGACGGCGTGGGCAGACATGAGGACCACTTCGATGAGGTGCGCACCGACATGGGCATGCCCGTGGACACCGACCGCGTGCCCTGGCAGCTGGAAGACTCGACCTTCTATCGCTCCATGTTTGACCACATCATTCGTGAGCGCGAGAAGCAGGGTGTCGACTTCTGGTGGCTTGACTGGCAGCAGAACCTCACCAGCAACTTCGTCAGTGGACTGAGCGAGACCTTCTGGTGCAACCATGTGTTCTTCAACGATATGCGCCTGAACCGTCCGGAGCGCCGCCCGCTCATCTTCCACCGCTGGGGCGGACTGGGCTCGCACCGCTATCCCATCGGCTTCTCAGGCGATACCTATAGTACCTTTGGCTCGCTGGCCTTCCAGCCCTATTTCACCGCCACCGCCGCTAACGTGTGCTTCGGCTACTGGGGCCACGACCTGGGCGGACACTTGCAGATTACACCCACCACCAACCCCGAGCTGCTGCTGCGCTGGATGCAGTTTGGCGTCTTCTCGCCCATCTTCCGCACCCACGGCGCCAACCAGTGGGGCAACGAGCGGCGCATCTGGATGATGCCCAACTTCGAGCAGCTGCTGGCCTGCGTCAACCTGCGCTATGAGCTCATGCCCTACATCTACACCGCCGCACGTCAGGCTTACGACACGGGCATCAGCATCTGTCGACCGCTCTACTATGAGTGGCCCGAGGAGAACGAGGCCTACCGGCAGGAGGGTGAGTATATGTTTGGCGACGACATCCTCGTCGCACCCATCGTCACCGCCGCCGAGGCTGACGGCATGGCTTTCCGCCGCACGTGGCTGCCACAGGGACAGTGGTACGACGTGTGCCGCAACAGGCTGGTCAGCGGTGGCCGCATCCTGGCTGACAGCTATACCGAGGAGGAGATTCCTTACTTTATCAAGGCCGGGGCCATCATCGTGTGCAACCCGCAGGTGCAGAACCTGAAGAGTGCCCCGCAGCAGCTGCTGCTGAAGCTGGCACCGGGAACCAGCGGCAGCACACAGCTCTATGAGGATGCCGGCGACACACAGGAATACGCCACGGGTGCCTACACCACCACCGCCATCAGCCAGCAGCGCACGGGCTTGGCCACCACCGTTGTCATCGCTCCCCGTCAGGGTGCCTTCGACGGCATGGTCACCGAGCGTGCCTACCAGCTGTTGTTCCTGCTCGAGGAGCAGCCGCTGACGGTCGCCGTCAATGGTGAGATAACCACCGACTGGAGCTATGACGCCACGGCGAAGACCGTCACCGTCAATGTGCCGACAACCTCGTGTGCACAGCAGCTGACCGTGACGCTGAGCCACACCACCAACGGCATCAGCTCCTCATCCCTCACCCCTCAACGCTCACTGCAGTACTTCGACCTGCAGGGCCGTCCCATCGACCGTCCCATGGGTCCTCATGTGGTGCGCATCACCTGGCCCGACGGTACCCAGACCTCGCATAAGGTCATTAGTCATTAACACACGAACAATGAAAAGAACCATTTTCTATATCACGATAGTCCTTGCCCTCTTGATGACAAGGACGGCCAGGGCCCAGGGCTACGATGCCCTGTGGGCCACTGGTTCGGCCGTGCCCGGCGGCACGCAGCAGCTGGAGAAGCGCCCTGACGGCCTCTTCCGCTTCACCGGGCCCCTGAACGCCGGCGAGCTGAAGGTGATGACCACTGACGTCTATCAGCAGGGCACCACGCAGTTCCTGCGCCCGCAGCTGGTCGACTCCTATCTCATCAACTTCGGTCTGACCTACGTCGTCACCTCCGATGCCGAGCAGCCCGGATGGGTGGTGCCCTTCCAGGAGGACACCTACTACTTCCTCGTCGACACAAAGAGCCGGCGTATCACCGGCGAGCTCTTCTTGCCGTGGAACGAGCTGCTCATTGCTGGCAGCGCCTTCCCCGGCGGCAGCGACGACACGGAGTGGAAGCGTGACAACATGCTGCCCTTCCTGCGCGACCACGACAACCCCTACCTGTTCACCTGGACGGGCGAGCTGGGCGACTACGGCGGCGTAGAGCCGGGCTACTTCAAGCTGGAGGGCCAGATGACCTGGGGACCGCGTGAGCTGCACCCCTACACGCACGGCGAGGACATCCTGGAGGCTGAGCAGGTGCGCCGCGGCGGCAGCGACGACAAGTGGCATGTGTCCAAGCAGGGCACCTACCGCATCACCGTCGACCTGCTGCGTGAGACCATCCACGCCGAGCTGCTCACCAGCGGCAGTCGCACCCTTGAGGAGCAGGGCACTAACGCCATCAGTCAGTCCAATGCCGCACAACCCACATCAACCGGCGTTTACTATGACCTCATGGGGCGCAGGCTCGATGGTCTGCACAGCGGCCTGAACGTCGTCCGCCGTGCTGACGGGACAACGGTTAAAGTCATAAGGAGATAAGAATGATGAAGAAGCTATTTGCTGCATTGCTGCTCATGCTGGCCATCGCCGACCAGCTCATGGCACAGGGCCTGAGCAGCGTCTATGTGGGTGGCCATATACGCCGCGAGCGTCCACAGACGGTGACAAAGCTCAAGAACTCGGGCTTCACCTGTGTCATCCTGTTCAATGTCAGTGTCGAGAGCGACGGCACGCTGACCACCGACGGCGAGACCATCTGCCGCAACGGTCAGTATGTCTTTGCCAACGAGCAGCCCTACTATGCCGACGATGTGAAGGCGCTGAAGACATGGCCCACGGGCATCAGCCGTATAGAGATATGTATAGGCGGATGGGGCAATGAGTCGTACAACCGCATCAAGTCGCTCATTGCCGCACAGGGCACCGGGCCTCAGTCCATCCTCTACCGTAACTTCAAGGCCCTGAAGGAGGCGCTGCCCGGCATCGACGCCGTGAACAACGACGATGAGCACTGCTATGATGTCGGCGCCGCAGTGGCGTTCCATACCATGATGTACGACCTGGGCTATCTCACCACCGTGGCTCCCTATACCCAGAAGAGCTTCTGGCAGGGGCTGGTCACTCAGCTCAACGCTCAGCGTCCGGGTGCCTGCGACCGCGTGCTCATACAGTGCTATGACGGTGGCGCCTATAACAATCCCCGCGATTGGCAGATAGGCGGACTGCCCGTGCATGCTGGGCGCACCAACTATCAGAGCGACATGACGGTCAGCATCAGCCAGATGGAGACATGGCGCGACGAGCAGGGCGTGGTGGGTGGCTTCGTATGGGTCTACAACGATGAGACGTGGAACCTGAACCGCTGGGCCTCGGCCATCAACCGCGTGTTCCCCGGACCTGCTGACGACGATGCCGTCATCACCCTCTATAGCGAGAATGGCTTCGGGGGCTATGCCGTCAGCCTGCCCGAGGGCGTCTACTGCATGGGCGAGCTCTCGGCACACGGCATCACCGACAAGGACATCGCTTCCTTCCGTATGGAGCCAGGCTATCAGCTGACGGCCTACGCTGGCACCGACCTCACGGGCAGCAGTAACTCATGGACCGACAGTGAGATGCAGCGCATGGGCGCGTGGGGCAACCGTCTCTCGTCGCTGAAGATAGAGCGAGTCGTCACCGATGGCATCAGTCAGCCCTACACCGGTCAGCCCTCGTCTACCGTTCAGTATTACGACCTCCAGGGACGTCGGCAGGGCAGTCTGCGCAGTGGCGTGAACATCGTGCGCCGTGCGGACGGAACCATCGTCAAGCGAATGAGATAACTCCCTTCAAGGGGATGCGTCAAGCGAATGAGATAAGCCCCTTCAAGGGGATGATACGCCAAAGAGGAAAAACTGTTTTGTATCATGAAAAAACTCAATAACTGCGTACCGCTACGCTCACGGCAAGCCCTGGTGGGCATTGTCCTGTTTCTTTGCTTCACTCAGGGACTGCTGGCCTTGCCTGTCAGTCGTGAGACGGCCCGCAGCGTTGCCGCTCGTTTCATGGGGCAGCGTGGCATGCGCATCGCGTCGCATGCACCCATGAAGGCGCCGCGTCAAGGGGGGCAGGCCGATGCGGCTTACTATGTGTTTAACGCCGAGGATAACGGTGGCTTTGTCATCGTGTCTGGCGATGACCGCACAGCGCCCGTCCTGGGCTACTGTGACAGCGGCACCTTCGACGAGGACCACATCGCCGACGGCCTCCGCTGGCTCCTACAGACCTACACCGAGCAGATGGAGCAGCTAAAGGCCACCACTGCCCTTCCGTCAGGAAGGGCCAACAGCCCTCTCGCCATCCCCGGTTCAGTATGTGGCGATGTGATTGCCACCCCCCGTCCTGTAGCCTCCGTCCGTCACAATGTGGCCCCCCTTCTCACCACGACATGGAACCAGGGCGACCCTTACAACCTGCTCTGTCCGAACTTCTACCGCGAGGACGGCACCCAGGGCGGTCACAGTGCCACGGGCTGCGTGGCCACCGCCATGGCACAGGTCGTGGCCTATTACCGCTGGCCGGCCGAGCTGAAACGCTCCATCCCCGGCTATCGTCAGACCTACAACACCACGCAGGGCGAGAAGACGGTGACACTCAGCACCGTCCCCATCCACTCCGCCATCGACTGGGACAACATCCTCGACAACTACGATGGCACTGCCAATGAGGCACAGCGCCAGGCCATCGCACAGCTGATGCTCTGGGTGGGCATGACCTGCAAGATGAACTATGGCGAGTCGTCCAGCTCGGGCTACTCGGAGGGCATCGACGGTCTGGTGAACTACTTCGACTTCGACGACGGCACACACGTGGCCAAGCGCGACCAGTACAGTGCCAAGAGCTGGAATGACTTGATATACAACGAGATTGCCAGTGGTCACCCCGTGCCCTACGGCGGACAGAACAGTGGCGGTGGCCATGCCTTCGTGCTCGATGGCTACGACCTCGACGGCCTCTTCCACGTCAACTGGGGGTGGGGTGGCATGAACAATGGCTACTTCCGCATCGACATCCTCGACCCCGATGACGACAGCGGCATCGGGGCCAGTCCTACGCCCGGTGGCTACAACATGGGGCAGGATGCCATCATAGGCATGCGCCGTCCCGACGGCCAGAAGGCCGACGAGAGTGACACGCCGCAGTCGCGCTACAAGCTGACCGTCAACGACTGGGAGGTGCGGGGCAACAACCGTTTCTTCGCCAACTACATCAACTGGTCGGGCGTATCCGCCACATGGAACATGGGCATCGGGTATGTAGGCGACGATGGAAAGCTGAAGCCCGTGGGCAGCTACTTCACCCAGCAGCTGGGGCAGGGCTTTTACGTGGGCTATGAGTTCGTGGTCCGCGGACTGCCGCAGGGCACCTATCACCTGGTGCCCATCAGCAAGCGGTCTACCGACCGTGAGTGGCGCACCCATGTCAGTCCCGACCTGCACTTCGTCCTCGTAGACGTTGACGCTGACGGCAATGTGGTACGCATGGAGATACGCCCCCTGGCAGGCACGCTGGCCATGACGGCCCTGACCTTCCCCGGCAACCACAAGCGCGGCGACAGTCAGACGGTGAGCGCCGTCTTCAGGAACGAGGGCGACGACGAACTGTTCCAGGAGATTCACCTGCTGGCCAGCCGCACGCAGCAGAAGGGTGACGACCGCGGCCGCACCGCCATCGCCGTGGAGCCGGGAGGCGAGGCTGACATCGCACTGAACTTCACCCCCGATTCGGCGGGCACCTGGAACGTGTGGCTTGCCACCGACGGACAGGGACAGCACATCGTGGGGCAGGGCACCATCGAGATAACCGAAGAGGGGTTGACGCCGAACCACCACCTGCGCTATGTGTCGCACACCGTCACCAACCGTTCCAACGGCGCCATCTATGGCAACCGCATGCAGGGCAAGGTGACCATTATGAACCAGGGCGATGAGCCTTTCGACGGACGCGTGCGCCTGTGGCTGTTCAAGCTGGCTGACAACGGCTACTTCTACGGTGCCGCCAGCATGTACCAGCAGATGCACATCGACCCGAAGAAGACGGCACAGGCCGACTATGCCTTCAGCAACCTCGACCTGGATGCCACCTATAACATGAGCATCCTCTATGCTGAAGGGGGCGACATCCAGGACGGCGGCCTGAAGCAGATGGGCACCACACGTCCGGGCATCGTCTATTGGCAGCAGAACAAGTCGATAGCGGGCTTGGCCCCCGCCACCACGGTGAACACGCCGACCGCTGCCGTGGCCGTCGACATGAGCGGCATGGGCAGCAGCGTGACGGCGGTGCGGCCCAACGGCAACCCGAACACCCTCTATATCTTAGCCGATGGAGCAGACATCCCTGACGGTCTGGAGAACAGGAACGTGGTGGTGGGCCAGAAAGCGGCGGAACTCAACCTGACCGATGGCTACAGTTTCATAGCACCCTACACCTTCCAGGCGGAACGGGCTACCTACACCCGCACACAGGCGGCAGGCACCACAGAGACCATTGTGCTGCCCTTTGCCGTCAGCGACATCCCCGACGGTGCCGAGGCATTGGCCTTCACGCAGCTGACGGCTGCTGACGAGGCACTCTTTGCACCCACGCAGCACATGGAGGGCGGTCAGCCCTACCTGCTGACGGCCAGCAGCGATGAGCCGCTGACGTTCACTGCCACCGACGTCACCGTCGGCACCACCCTCGGTGCGTCCATGGCCGTGGGCACCGCCACCCACCGGTTCGTGGGCACCACCGTCAGCGACCACCCCGCTGCTGCCTGCCATCTCAACGACGGAGCCGACAGCTTCGTCTATGCTCGTGCACAGACAGTGGTGAAGCCCTTCAGGGCCTACTTCACCGCTCCTGACGGCGTCAGCAGCGTGGCCATCGCCCTGCCTGAGGACACCGCCGTCGGCGCACCACCCACTGACACACCGGCCGCCGGCACGCCCGGTGACACCCTCTACGACCTGCAGGGCCGCCGTGTGCAGGGGGACACCCCGAGGCCCGGCCTCTACATCAGTGGCGGACGGATGGTCATCGTCAGGTGACCGCCGCCGCGCTGCACATACGTAAAAAAAAAACTTCTTCCGTTAAGTTGCGATGCCATCGCAACATACCTAACATGAATCATCAAAACACACAACTATGAGAATGAAGCGAATAGCCACCGCAGCCATGACAGCCATGCTGGGCCTGACTGCCATGGCACAGCAGAAGCCGATGAAGGCCTACCTCGTCTCCGATGCGCACTTAGACACGCAGTGGAACTGGGACGTGCAGACCACCATACGCGACTACATCCGCCACACCCTCGACCAGAACCTGTTCCTGCTGAAGCAGTACCCTAACTACGTGTTCAACTTCGAGGGCGGCGTGAAGTATGCCTGGATGAAGGAATACTATCCACAGCAGTATGAGCTGATGAAGGAGTACGTCAAGCAAGGGCGCTGGCACCTGGCCGGCAGCTCATGGGACGCCTGCGAGACCATCGTCTGCTCGCCTGAGTCGTGGCTGCGCAATGTCCTGCTGGGCCAGACCTTCTATCGTCAGGAGTTCGGACGCGAGGGCACCGACATCTTCCTGCCTGACTGCTTCGGCTTTCCCTACACCATGCCCACGCTGATGGCCCACTGCGGACTCATCGGCTTCTCGTCGCAGAAGCTGGCCTGGCGCACCAAGCCGTTCTACGAGGGCGACAAGCGCTACCCCTTCACCGTCGGCCTGTGGCAGGGCATCGACGGCAGTCGCATCATGATGGCCCATGGCTTCAGCTACGGTCAGCGCTGGAACGACGAGGACCTCTCGAAGAGCCGCCTGCTGCAGCGGGAGATAGCTGAGAGTCCGCTGAACATCGTCTACCGTTACTATGGCACTGGCGACATTGGCGGCTCGCCCACCGTGGCCTCCGTGCGCTCGGTGGAGAAAGGCATCAAGGGCGATGGCCCCGTGCAGGTCATCAGCGCCACCAGCGACCAGCTCTACAAGGACTTCCTGCCCTACGAGAGCCATCCCGAGCTGCCCGTCTTCGACGGCGAGCTGACCATGGAC
The DNA here is from genome assembly GCA_947168045.1 of uncultured Prevotellaceae bacterium. Taxonomy (GTDB): domain Bacteria; phylum Bacteroidota; class Bacteroidia; order Bacteroidales; family Bacteroidaceae; genus Prevotella. Next base: position 225,596 of record CAMVKN010000001.1, on the reverse strand, counting down.
CTGCATGGCAACGGCTGCTACACGTCGCAGGCGGCCATGAAGCTGTATAACCGGCAGAACGAGCACCTTGGCGATGCCGCCGAGCGCACCGCCGTCATGGCCGACTGGTTGGGCACCACGGACTATCCCTCAGAGCGCCTGACCGACACCTGGCGCCGCTTCATCTGGCACCAGTTCCACGATGATGTCACGGGCACCAGCATCCCCAGGGCCTACGAGTTCTCATGGAACGACGAGCTGCTGGCACTGAAGCAGTTCTCCGACGTGCTGACGCACAGCGCCTCGGGGGTCATCGGCATGATGGACACCCGCGTGGGTGGACAGCCGGTCGTAGTATATAATAATGAGTCACGAAAGGTGGAGGCCGTGGCCGAAGTGGAGCTGCGCGACAGTCGTGACTATCAGGTGACAGGTCCTGACGGACGGCGCGTCCGCTCGCAGGTCATCACCCGCAACGGGCGCCGCATGCTGCTCTTCGAGGCCAGCGTGCCCGCCACTGGCTTTGCCGTCTATGGCATCACTCCGGCGAAGGCAAAGACCCCGTCAGCCCTCACTCCCGCTGAGGGCCAGGGGGTCAGCATGGAGAGCACACGCTACGCCTTGACCGTCAATGAATATGGCGACATCACCTCGCTCGTCGACAAGCAGGGCGGCCAACAGATAGTGGCCCCTGGCAAGAGTCTGCGCCTGGTGGTGCTCAATGACTGCCGCTCAGAGGCTTGGCCTGCCTGGGAGATACACAAGGCAACACTGGACAAAAAGCCGGTGGCAGTGCACGACAGCGTGACGATGAGCATTGAGGAGGGCCCGCTGCGCCATACGCTCGTCATCCGCAAGAAGTATGGCCCCTCGGCCATCGTGCAGCGCATCCACCTCTACGAGGGGACACAGGCCGACCGCATCGACTTTGAGAACGAGGTTGACTGGCAGTCGCTCAACGCGCTGCTGAAGGCGGAGTTCACCCTGAACGTGAGCAACAGCGAGGCTACCTACGACATCGGTCTGGGCAGTGTGCGCCGGGGCAACAACCGCGACAACAGCCATGAGGTGTATGCCCATGAGTGGACCGACCTGACCGACCGCACGGGTAAGTACGGCGTGACGCTGCTCAACGACTCGCGCTATGGCTGGGACAAGCCCGACGACAACACCCTGCGCCTGTCGCTGCTCTACTCGCCGCAGCCCGGCAGGGGCTATGTCTATCAGGCCCGCCAGGACTTCGGCCACCATGTGTTCACCTACAGTCTGGTGGGCCACGAGGGAGCACTGAAGCCAGCCTGGGCCGTTGCGCAGGCCGACCGTCTGAACAGCAGGCTGAAGACCTTTGCAGCAACGCGACACAAGGGCGCGCTGGGCACTGCGTTCTCCTTCCTGCAGAGCGACAACGAGAACGTCGTGGTGCGTGCCCTGAAGCAGGCTGAGACGAGCGGCGAGTATGTGGTGCGCGTCTATGAGATGGGCGGCAAGGCCCAGCAGCAGGCTCGCCTCACCTTTGCCGCCGACATTGTCGAGGCTGTTGAGGCTGACGGCACTGAGAAGACCATTGGAAAGGCTGTCTTCAGCGGGCGCCAGCTCGTGGTTGACATCAAGCCCTATAGCGTGAAGACCTATAAGCTGAAGCTGAAGACCCCCGATGCGGCTGCTGTGGCACAGGCTGCTGCCACCCCACTGAGCCTGTACAAGGCGTCGGGCGTGACCCTGAACCGTCGCTGCTTCAGCTACAATGAGTTCCGTGGCGAAGCTAACTTCGAGGGTGGCTACAGCTATGCTGCCGAGCTGCTGCCCGACGACGGCATCACCGTGGGTGGCATCCCCTTCGTCTTCGCACCGAAGGACGAGGCCAACGGCCTGGCCTGCCAGGGCGACACGCTGAAGCTGCCCGCCGACTGCCGCCATCTGTACCTGCTCGTGGCCAGCGACCAGGACGACCGTCAGGCCACCTTCACCCTGGGCAAGACGAGCCAGACGGTCACGGTGCCTTACTACACTGGCTTCGTGGGCCAGTGGGGGCACGACGGACAGACCGTGGGATTCGTGAAGGACGGACAGGTGGCCTACATCGGCAGCCACCGCCACTCACCCGGTGCCGATGAGCCTTACGAGTTCACCTATATGTTCCGTGTGTGTCTCGACGTGCCCAAGGGCGTGCGCCAGGTGGTGCTGCCTCGTGATGAGCATGTGGTCATCTTTGCCGCTACCATGGCCAACGACGAGGCCGACCTCAAGCCGGCGGCACCGCTGTTCATGGCTTCGCTGGTGGGTGGCGACACCGTCGACGGCGCTTCGGCAGCCACTGCACAGACCGACGCCACGCCGACCCAGAAGAGTGTGCTGAAGAACGCCAAGATGATTGCCGTTTCAGGCGAGGTGAACGCCGACGAGCTGGCCACGAACCTGGTGGACGGCAACCCCGACACGAAGTGGTGCGATGCGCAGTCGGCCCCCAACTATGTGGTGTTCGACCTGGGGCAGCCCACCGTCGTCAAGCACTGGCGCATGCTGAACGCCGGCTGCGAGCAGGCCGCCTGGATAACCCGCACCTGTCTGCTGCAGGGCCGCAACAGCGACACTGAGGAGTGGCGCACCTTGGACATGATTGACGGCAACCGCAACAACCTGGTCAACCGCCAGTTCAGCGAGACGGCCGTCCGCTATGTCCGGCTCTACGTCATCGCCCCGACGCAGGGCTACGATGCCGCAGCACGCATCTATGAGTTGGAAGTATTCTAAGCCCCCCAAGCCCCCCGAAGGGGGGATGCCGATGTGGTTAAAGCGGGGGTATAAGCTAACAAGTAAACGCAAACTGAACAAACGAACCATAAACTAACTTAACATCCCCTCCTTGGGAGGGGCTTGGGGAGGCTTTTATATATGAAAACAAAACTATCATTTCTTTTCGGCCTGCTGTTCGCACTGGACGGCATGGCACAGGATGTGTACCTGAAAGGTAACATCGTACCCGCTGGTGGCATCCAGCTCAGCCAGACCAGCAGCGGGCAGTATGCGCAACAGGTGACGCTCGACGACAGCGGCGTCTTCCTCTTCAGCGACAAGTTCGTGTTCTTCGAGTGTCCCGACCAGGGCTACCGCTCCGGCAACATCCGCATCAACGGTGGCAGCTATCAGGTCACCTTCAGCATGAGTGACAAGCGCTGGAGCTTCACCGCACCCATCGACGACTACCGCATCTCAGCCTTTGGCTCGTCGGTGTGCAATGGTCAGGGTGCCACCGGCAACAAGGGCTATGCCTACCTCTATGGCGAGCAGCTGAAGGAGCGCTACGCCAGTGAGACGTCGGCCAACCCTTTCTATGTCTCGGGCATCAGCATTGGCGGCAACAACACGCAGAACCTGCTGGACCGCTATGATGAGATGACGCGCGACCACGCGCGCTATGTGATCGTCGGCCTGTCAATGGGCAACGAGGGCATCCACGAGTCGGGCAACAAGCAGCAGACGCTCAACCAGTTCTCAACCAACATGCAAACCATCATCCGGCGCATCAAGGCCGACGGCAAGGTGCCCGTGGTGATGAACAACTACACGCGTGGTGACTTCACGCTTGAAGACTACAGCTACATCAAGCAGATGAACCTGCTCATCCATGAGTGGGACGTGAGCTCTGTCAACACCCTCGGTGCCATCGACGACGGGAAGGGTCACTGGGCCTCGGGCTATCAGCAGGACAATGCCCATCCCACCACCAATGGTCACAAGGAGTTCTTCTATGCCATGCCGCCGTCGCTCTTTGACGCCATCGCCGCAGGCAAGGCGCAGCCCGTGCGCGACCTGACACAGGCCATGACGCTCAGTGACGGCTCGGTCATCACCTTCAGCGGCGAGGGCACCGTCCATCCCTTCACCATCACCGTGCGCTTCAAGGGCAGCATGAAGGGACGCCTGTTCACCTATCGCATGGCTACGGGAGGCCGTCAGGGCTTTGTGGACGTCGATGCCGACGGCCATCTGGTCTATACCACTACCACCAACAGGACCATTGCCACCACCGGCACGGTGAAGGACGATGGCTGGCACTATGCCACCCTGACGCACTACTATGCCCAAGGACGCACGCTGCTCTATCTCGACGGCGAGGAGGCTGCTCAGCTGCAGGAGCGCATATCCAGCAAGACGCAGTGGGTGGTGGGCGACGAGATGACCGACACGCAGCGCACGCTCAGCGAGCTGTTCTTTTGGCGCTCGGCACTCTCGCCTGAGGAGGTGCAGGCCGTCGTCAGCGGCAAGATGCTGAAGTCGAGCCTGGAGCTGTATGTGCCTGCCACCGTCTCGTTAGAGAACAAGGCTATGAGCCTCAACAGCGTCACCTACTCAGGTGTGGCATCGGCCATCCGCACCCCTTCCGTCACGCGCCATCATGGCGATGCCTTCTACGGCCTGTCGGGGCATCGGCTGACACAGCCGCAGACGGGCGTGGTCATTCAGAATGGTCGGAAGCACCTCGTGCATTGAGTTCATTCTTCATCTTTTCAGCATAGTCCTTCGGCAGACAGTCGAAGCGTGCCTTGAAGCACTTGGCAAAGTAACTACTGCTGGTGAAGCCCACACGGCTGGCCACCTCGGTGATGCGGATGCCTTGTCGCAACAGCACAGCGGCCTGATCCAGACGGCGCATCTTGAGATACTCAATGGGCGTCATGTCGGTGAGGGCCTTTATTTTGCGATAGAAGCTGCTGCGGCTCATGTTCATCTGCTCAGCCAGCAGGTCGATGGAGAACTCCTCGTCGCTCATGTTCGCGCTCACCATCTGTTGCAGGCGTTCCATGAACAGCAGGTCGTGCTGGTTGAGGCCGAAAGCCGTCTCTGTAGCGCCCTCGCTGTTGGTTTCCCCTTGGCTGGCGGGGCTGGTGGTGGCACCTATCTGGCGCATGCGCTCGTGGAACAGCTGTCGCATGCGCAGCAGACTGGTAATCTGCAGCACCAGCTGCTTGGCTGAGAAGGGCTTCTCCAAGTACACGTCGGCGCCGCTCTGCATGCCTTCCACCTTTGCTTCAACGCTGGTCTTGGCCGTGAGCAGGATGATGGGTATGTGCGAGTAGTTGATGTCGTCCTTCAGTCGGCGGCACAGCTCATTGCCATCCATGCGGGGCATCATCACGTCGCTGACGATGATGTCCACGTCGTTGTATTGCAGCACGTCGAGAGCCTCCACGCCGTCGTGGGCCTTCACGATGCGGAAGCGTGCCTTCAGTGCGTTGGCCGTCATCTGCAGCAGCTCCTCGTTGTCTTCGACAAAAAGGATGAGGAAGGCCCCTCTTGCCTCCCCAAGCCCCCCCGAAGGGGGCAGGGCCCCTCCAAGCCCCCCCGAAAGGGGGGATGTTTGGTTAGCTTTGTCTATATAGACATCCCCTCCTTGGGAGGGGCTTGGGGAGGCCACATCCCCTCCTTTGGAGGGGCTTGGGGAGGCCACCACCAACTGGAAGCAGCTGCCGCCGCCTGGCGCATCCTCATACAACAGGTCGCCTTGGTGGGCCTTGGCGATGCGCTTGGCATACGACAGTCCTAAGCCGGTGCCAAGGGTGGCGGCCACGCTGTCGTTGCCTATTTGGTAGTACAGGTCGAAAATCTTGTCGCGTTCTTGTTCAGGCACGCCGGGGCCGTCGTCGATGACCGAGATGCGGATGGCGTCGTTGTCTGTCAGCTCTAACCGGACAATCATCTCCGTCCGGGCATATTTCATGGCATTGCCCACGAGGTTCATCATCACTTTCTTTACCTTGTCCTGGTCCAGTGTGGTCGTCACCCTCTGGTCAGGCAGCTGCAGCTGCAAGCGTTTGCCGCTGAGTCTGGCTGCCTCGGTGAACTGGCTGCAGACGTCGCTGAGCAGCTGGCCCACGTCGCAGGTGGTCATGTTGAGCTGCATGTTTCCGCTGTCCGCCTTCTGGAAGTCGAGCAGCTCGTTAGTGATGCCCAGCAGGTAGTTCATGTTCCGGTGGATGGCGTTGAAGGCCTCCTCAAGCCCCCCCGAAGGGGGGGATGTGAAAGCCCCTCCAAGCCCCCCCGAAGGGGGGGATGTCAAGTTACCATTGTCTATATAGACACCCCCTCCTTTGGAGGGGCTTGGGGAGGCTACATCCCCTCCCTTGGAGGGGCTTGGGGAGGCTACATCCCCTCCTTGGGAGGGGCTTGGGGAGGCTACACCCCCTCCTTTGGAGGGGCTTGGGGAGGCCTTTATTATTCCTTCAATCTCCTCTAATGGCAGGCTCATTAGCGTCAGCGGCGTGCGAATCTCATGCACCAGGTCGATGAAGAAACGTATCTTCGACTGGAAGTTGGCCTTCTCCTGCTCTGCCTGATACTCCTGCATGCGGCGGTCGTAGCGGCGGCGCATGCGGCGGTTATATTGGTGCACGGCGATGATGAGCAGGGCGGCGATAAGCAGGCCGTAGACGATGTATGCCAGTGTGGTGCGGTACCACGGAGGCAGCACCGTGACGGTCATCCGCGCCACACTGCCGTCATCGGCGCCGGCCTGACGCAGCAGGAAGGTGTAGGTGCCGGGAGGCACGTTGATATAGGTGGCCTCGGCGTTCTTCGTGCCGCTCACCCATGTCTTGTCCACGCCTTGCAGCATGTATTCAAAGCGGCGCTCGCTGGTGCGGGCGATGAACTGGGGTGCTGAGAAGTGCAGCGTGAAACTGTTGTCAGCATAGGGCAGCGTCACGCCGTCGTCCTTGAAGGGCCAGTAGAAGGCGGTCTGACCGCCGCTGGCGTTGTCGGCCAGCTGATAGGGCAGGGTGAGGGCCGTGATGTAGACGGGCGTCTCCTCCTTGGCGAAGGTGATGTGCTGGGGCATGAAGCGGGCAAACTCATCCTGGTAGCCCACGATGAGCTCGCCCTGACGGGTGATGATGGCGCTGTTGTGGGGCTTCTGGTGCTGGGTGGTCGCCTCGAAGGAGCGCAGCTGCTGTGCACGGCTGGCATCGCGGTCAGTGCCCAGCTTCACCATGCCATACTCCGTGCCTATCCACAGACAGCCCTGGTGGTCCTCGACGATGAAGTACACCTGCTGGTTTTGCAGTGCCGCCACCGTGGCGCCGAAGGTCTCGAAGCCGTCGCTCGTGGGTACGTAGCGGCAGAGACCGCCGCCGTCGGGGGCTGCCCACACGGTGCCGTGACTGTCGCAGAACACCGTGGAGATGTCGTTGCTGCCTATGGACAGCTCCTGGTCGCGGTGATAGGTGTAGTTCGCGAAGTCGCCGTCGGGCTGTACCTGGCGGAACAGGCCGTGGTTGCTGGTGGCCACCCACACGCAGCCGTTCTTGTCCTCTGCCAGGCTGGTGACGTTGGTCTGCGAGCCGATGCCGAAGTACCACATGAAGTTATCCGTGCTCCGCTCATAGCGGCACAGGCCCCAGCTGGTGCCCACATAGATGGTGCCGCGCCGCGTGCACAACATGCTGGTAATCTCGTTGGTGGGCACGGTGTACGACTGGTCGGACGAGTAGTGGTAGTGGCGTTCCTGTCCTGTGGTGGTGTTCAGCACGATGATGCCACTGTGCTGCGTGCCTATCCACAGGTCGTTGCCCACGGCCATCAGCGCGTTGATGTCCTGCTGGTAGGTGGCGCCACCATAGGCGCTGGTCTGCTGCGTGTGGGGGTCATGGCGGAACAGACCGCTTCCCGATGCTATCCACAGGCAGCCGTCGGCCCCCTCGCATATACTCTTGATGAAGTGGTCCTTCGTCGTGGCAGCAGGCAGACGCACGGTGCTGACACTGGCGGGTTGTGACGGGGCATAGTACACGCCGCTGGTGCGTGTCAGCACCCACAGCGTGCTGTCGCGGTCGTACATCAGGGCGTTGACGGGACTACGGAGGGTGGGCGAGGGGCCACCGGCGTCGCCTGAGGCGGGGTCCACACTCCTTATCCCATTGTCCGTTCCGATGAGCAGCGTGCCCCCACTGGCTGCCAGGGCATGGATGCCGCTGCCTGCACTGCCGACGCGCACCATCAGACTGTCGGTGGGTGCCAGGGCGTAGAGACCGCGCTCGCAACCGATGTACAGCTGCTTGCCGATGTGGGCCATGTGCAGGTTGTGCTTGTCGGCGACGTAGTCGGGCACGGCATGCTGACGCAGATACTCGCCACTGGCGCTGTAGACCAGCAGCTGCCCTTGCAGCGTGGCCAGATAGACCTGACCGTCGCTGTCGGTGAAGATGTCGCTGATGAAGGCGGTGTGGCGGCTGTCCTGTAGCAGCTGTCCCGTGCGCGGGTCGTAGATGAACAGCCCCTGCCCCTGTGTGCCTATCCACACCATGCCGTTGGCGCTGGCGCAGATGTCGTGGACGGTGCTGCTGATGCTCACCCCATATTTCGTGCGGCGGTCGAAGCGGCTGAAGCTGTGGCGCTGGCGGTGGTAGACATAGAGACCGAAGGAGCCGCCAAACCAGATGTCGTCCTCATGCTCGTAGAGAGCGGTGATGGTGTTGTTCTCGAAGCTCGCGTTCTCTTCCACCATGTTGCGGAACACGGTGTTCTGTACCCCGTCGAAGCAGTTCAGGCCGTTGCTCGTGCCTATCCACATGAAGCCGTAGCGGTCGCGGAGGGCACACAGCACGTTGTTGTCGCTCAGTCCGTCAGTGGTGGTGAAGTGGCTGAAGGTGGTAGGTTGCGACACAGCCAGGCTGCATGTCGCTGTCAGCAGGCAGAGCAGTATATAGAGTCGTTTGGTGTTCATGGTTCAATAAGGTCTGTATATCACCGGCGTTCATGCCCGGCGTTACGCAGGCAAAGATACAACATTTTATTGACATTATGTCATAATCTACAAGTTTTAACTCGGCTCTTGGCGAAAATATCTCCATGAGTTATGAGCATAACTCCATGCCTGGCGAAATTATCTCCATGCCTGGCTGTCGTAACTCAATGCTTGGCGAAATTATCTCCATGCTTGGCTGTCGTAACTCGACTCCTCGCGCGCGTGCGCGCATGATAAGAAAAAGTGAACAGGTGCAAGCACCGGAACACTTTTCTGCCTTACGCGCGAGCGTGAGATAAAAAATGGATATGCACTCGATGGCTGTAATAGAAATTGTAACCGTCAACGTAAACTATTCTTTGAATAAGAAAGAGATAGGTAACTTGTTAATTCTGGTTTGTTAATTGCTTTTTGTTTGTTAATCCAGCAATAGTCAAATTTCCATAGCCCGCAGTCTCTATGGCATTTTTGGAGCGTGTTTTTATTTGTACCATTTGTTAATTCTGAGTTCACTACTGGCCGTTCAGTTACATGTGAGTTACACACTAGTTACATACCGAAGACATTCAAGATGCCCTTTATTTATGGGAGACCTCAATGTATGTTAAGTATAAAAACTGGCCTCCAGTTACATACCAGTTACATACCCTAAGCCCAGAATGGCACATACCCTTTATTGTTCCGGCTTTGGTTCTCCGTCTTCTCCTCCTTAATCTTTCCTGCAATCAAAGTGTCCTTTATAATACGTGATGCCATCGGGTAGTTCTTTTTGTCTATTCCAAGACGTTCCCTAAGTGTGAGGTTGGTCATTTTGTCATTAGTGACATACTTCAGACAAGCGTGCTGATAGCAAGCGTATATACGTTCTTGCCTGTCAAGGTCTGCATATTTGCGGTAAGCAAACAAGGTAACAGTAGTTCGGGCCTCTTGAACCGTAAAACGAAGTGGTGGAAGTTGGAACAACTCAATGGCCGCTACAGCCTTGTCAAGACCACTACCTAATTCTTCACAGACACCTAATCGACGCATTAAGTCTGCTAATGATGAGTTACGTGAATTGTATTCGTCAATGAATCGCTCCACACTGATAATAGGCTGTCCTGGGTTGGATACATCTATTCGGTCAGTATATATTTCTACCATGGGGAAGCCTTTCTCGCTGAAATCCTGATGTACCAGCATGTTGGCAACAATCTCTCTGACAGCAATCTCTGGATACATAGTAACCGTAGAGCGCAATGACTGTCCTATCTCCTCGTTGGCAGGCAATTGACTGTTAATCCATTCCACCATCGTTTTGAAACTGATGGCATAGCCTGCATCGAAGGACTGCTCACGGACTATGTCAAGTTTGCTCTTTCCTTTATATACAATGACTCGTACCATCTTCCTTCTCAAATCATCAAAATCAGACAAATGCTTGGCAAACAATAGGGCACCAAGTTCTGTGATGCTGTATCCCACCTCGTCTTGAATCACAATCTTTTCCGCAAGCATACGGTCTATGATACCCATTGTATCTGAAGGCAAAGGTAGTTTCATCATATCAAAATACGTCTCTGCACTCAGCAAAGACAGCACTTGTGTCGCTGTCAATTTTTCCTTAACCACGATTTTCTCTAAAGCCTTCTGTCCACCCTTCCATATTTTCGCTTCCTTCTGCGGAAAGTCCCTCAACTTCCTTGTTGTTGAGCCAACTCTGACATATTCCTCATGAAGAAAAGAAACAGGCTGGTTCGTAGCAGCAGGAATCTTGAATACGCAGACATGCCCTTTGTCCTCATAATCGAAATCATCGATAATCTCAAAATCAATACGAGGATTAAGGCGGGTTGACAGCCATGACTCCAGTTCCTCATTGCCAACCCTCTTCCGTGTTGCATAGAAGTCGGTCCCAACAACCTTTAGCGTATCGTCATTTATACCGAAAGCCATATAACCGTATGGCATATTGCAAAGAAATGCGCTATTGGAAAGGGCAGAAATCCGTTCCCCAATTTCTTCCTTGGAATGGAAGTTCTCCTTGAACTCTATCCACTCCGTTTCCTTATTCTTGACCAGTAGGCTGTCTATAAGCCTTTTGAAATCTGTATATTCCATATTTTTTGCTTTTTATTGGCATTGTCTTTATCATGACCGCTGATGTCATTTTTCAGGTTCTTGAATTCCTTCCACTCGCAACCCTCGTCCTCTTTTGGGTATTGTTTGATGAGATATTGTTGTAATGCTTGTTCTGACATATCGCTTACCATATATCTTTATAACGCTTAGTTGCTCTCTTCATTGAGTATTTCTAACACATTAATATTATAACTCGTCAAATCCTCTTTTTAGCAAAGTCTTGAGATTAAGTCGGAATCCCCATTTTAGTTTATCCGTTAAAGGCTTCAGACCTATTGCAACATCATGCATGATCTTAAACTTCCAACCTTCTAAAACACGATTCTTTCTGTCCCATTCGACCATTCTTTTGATGAGTTCTATATCGATTTCCACCTCATTTACATTAATATTCCTGACAGTATTGCGCTGTTTCTCTTTTTGTTCTTTCTCTTCAAGTTCTTCCTCTTTCAAGCGGTCTATCTCTTCCAAGAGTTCATAATTCTCCTCACAGACCTTGTCAAAAATAGTCATACCTCGTGAAACCGTTGCAGATGTCAATTTATGATTATACTTCAAATCATTTGCTATCTCTTTGGCTTTTGACTGAAGGTTCAGACTTAGCATGCCAGACTCTGCTCCCCATTCTGCAAATTTAATCCATAGCTTGTATGGAATAGATTTTACAATTTTTAGGTCATGGTCATACTTGTCATCAGTATCCGTATTGACTGTTACTTTTCTTGTCACAGTTGTATTTAGATTAATTAGGTCTTCTTCTATTGACTTCAAATCGCACTTCCATTCACTATTGTCTCTGACGGCAGTCCAACACTCTTCTTTCTTAGCCCATTCGAGATAGTTGTTAGAAGGCGAAATATTCATGATGAATGGATTAACCTGCGTCATCAAAGAATATAGGACTTTTGCTAACGATTCCGAAACCTTTTGGTTCTTCCATATCTTATACAAATTTATTCTTCCAGCAACCATGTGATTTAGTAAACCTATGGTGTAAGGAACTACCACAGATTTCAGCTCGCCTATATTGTTACCTTTCCTCTTAGTTCCATAAAGTTCGTCTGCTGCTTTGAAAAGAATGGCTTTTGCAATAGTGTCCTCAAAATAGATGTTGTTGATTTTCTTAGCACTTGAAGGCAGGTTCTTGGCAACGAACTGAGCATAGTTCTTTTCAGAGCCTCTTACTACAATATGTGGACCAATTACCAATTTACTGCCCTCATAGACCTCTTCAAAACAGTTGATGTACTTGGCCAATTCAACCTTTGTGAACATTTGATTCTTGGGATATTTAAGGTCGAAAGCCTTTTGTCTTGACTTGGTGAAGCCCTCTTTTAGACGAATGTTCTTATATTGAGACCTTGCACGCTCAAAGAACCAATAGGTTTGTATTGAACGCTCTGGTGTAACGGGAGTCATCACATAGCGTGAAACTTTCTCTAGCTCAACAAGTATCGGATTGTTGGCAGAGAAGTCAGCATTGTTTACCTTGTTCTGGGTGTTTGCATATTTCGAGATATCTGAAACGATATTGGCATATTCGTCTTTCTTCTTTACTATCGAGAATTTTACTTGTACATATATGTCCGAAATATCAGCCTTATCCTTCTTTTCGGTATGATAGATAGAGGCTGTTGTTTGTCCACCGTTTACGATTTGCAAGTTGGATATAACCCGGATATTACCATCGCCATCAAGTTCCATCGCATCTGCAGTAGCTGCGATACCGTTATTATATGCCAAGAACATGTGAGGCCGTTCTTTTATCGTTTCTCTAATGCCTTTATTAATCTTTCCTGTGAATTGCAAGAAGGAACGAACATTTTGCTCCAGAAGTCGTCCTCCGTATCTTTCATACAAGCTCGATAAACATTTCCCTGGAAGTATAGAAACGTATGCCTCATAATCTGGGTTACTTGATGATGCATGCAGACAAGGAACTTTCCACCCTTCCTCTTCAAAGTTGATAATGATAGGGGCATGAGACTGCTCGGAAATCTGGTATAGATAGTTAATATCAACAATACGGTAATAAATCTTATAACCACTTATTTCCTTGCTTTGAGGAATGTCACCTTTGTACACACCATTTGTCAAAATGAAAGCATTTATTCTGATGAGCGAATCCCTTAGTTCCTTGTATGTCCCTAAAGTGTTCGTAAATTCAAATATAGCAGACGATTCTTCTATCTCGTTTCCGAAATCAGAATAGATGGCATTCCTGAAATAATTGGTTATTCGTGTTGCAGCGTTATCTATGTCCCTCTTTAATATTGTAACAGGCTCATCAGTTCCCTCATATATGGAAATGAATAAGTCCACAGTTTCGTAATTGTCAGCTATCGCATAACCATTTATTTTCTGCTGGTTTCTTGTCCCCAAGTCTCTTTCGTAGAATGCAACATCAGAATTCTCAGTTTCACCTGCTTCACTTAAGAGTTCCAGACACATACGGGTAAATGTCTGTTCTTGGTTATCACCCTCCTCATTTGCAATTTGTCTGGTGGAAACCTCCTGTATTAAGGATTTGTAGAATTTATTTATTTCTTTCATAAGTCTCAATGGTATTAATGACATTTTCTTCGATGACCCTGTTCTCACTAGAGAAGTCTAATGAGATACGATATTTCACTTCAGATACTCCTATCTTCAGATCATCTTTCTTGATTCTTGGGAACTCGTCCTTAACTTGAAAATATTGTTCTTTCCGAATGTGATAATGGCGATCATTATAGAATTCTTTATCGAAATCGAAATAGCCAACAAGAATTAACTTGCTCTCAAAGACACTGGTGGCTCTACTATCACCTTTCAACAATTGACGGATAGCTGCAATCAGTTCTGGTAGTGTTTGTCCATCTTGCTGTAATACTTCAACAACCAGATTGAATAGAAATAAGTGTTCAACTTCTGTTTCGTCCAATTGCAGTTCACCATTGATTGAGATGCCGGAATGAATATTAGCAGATGTCGTCTTAACCTCAACTGCCCACATGTCACTTTGGAAATCTTTTGGAGCTTGATCTGGTCCTACCCAAAAGCCATTTGTGGTGACCTTGTCTATAGATGTCAATAAAAGTTTTCCGAGGAAGAATAACTCACCAAATAGACCTTGTTGTTCTTGCGCAGATAACTTTTGGTCTTTTCTTCTAGAGAACAGTTCTTTCCACTTCCTCATTTGAGTGATTACTATCCGCATACCCTCTTTTTCGGATGCGGTCCCAATAATTGAGTTAACAATATTTGCACAGATGGTTGCAAAAATGTCATTGACACGGTTTTCTCTATTGTTTAGCTGTATAATAAGTATTTTTGATTTAAGGAAAGATGTATCATTGAATAAGGATACTTTCAATTCGGACAAATCTTGGAAACTAGTGATATCAAGTTTGATGTCCTGATGAAAAGAAAATGCTATCCCACAGTATTTTTCCGGGAAACTGTATGTACAGAATGTCTTGAGATAAGAAGGAATGTCAAGTGCTCTTTTGACAAGTCCCTCTGTACATTCACTCTCGAGTTTCTGCCAAACTTCCTTTATTGTATCAACTCTGTTCATATACATTATCGTTTTCTTGTTCAAAAATATCTTCAGTATCTGCAAAGTCTGTCAGTTGATTTACAGAATATGAAATTGCTACACCCGTATTGGTATGCGGGAACGAAATGGCAAAACTCATATAAGGTTCATTGCCATCTTTGTTGGCTGTTACATAATCAGCTGATGGCTTTATGGGATATATTATCAGCAAAGGATGTTTAACATCACGATATTTCTCCCTCACAAGTTTAGGGCTTGGATATGATTGTTTCCTGTCTTTTAACTTTTTATTTGTTTCATCCAATGCTTCTTTTAGAATCTCATCGTCCAAATCGATAAATTCATCACGTGGATTACCAAGAATATGGTTTTTTCTTAACAGATAGTGCTCAGAGGCATCACTTGATGGCATACGCATAAAGTAATTGAATCCAAGCCCATTTGATAAATAGCCATCGCACTCTCTTGTTTTTTCTCCCGTAGGTTTGTTCATCAAGACCACACTCCAATCAGATAATTCACCCGAATTGTTTACCTGTCTTATGTATTCGGATATGGCTCTTAGATTGACCTTGACCATTGAAGATGGTAAACGGTAACTCTCGAAAAAAGTCAGTATTGTTTCAACGTCAATATTTCTCCATAAATAGTTGTTTCCTGCTTGGGTATACAATCCGAGTTTGCACAATAATGTGTCAGCTGCCACAAAATTAATGTGCCTGTTGGCCTTATCCTTTAGCAACTGGTATGTTTCGACTAATCTGCCAGCCCAAGAAACTTCAATCGTGCTAGCATATCGCATTTTTGCAAGTGATGTTATCTGTAGAACCCCTGGGTGATTTCTTACTCTAAGGGCGTAATCTTCTGGAGTTCCACCAATCTCATATAGATAGCTAAACTCTTCTCTAAGTTCTTCGCTCGCCAAAGTGATATGGCGATACCACTCATTCAGTTCGCTACTTGTAAACAACCTACATAAATCCACATAGCCAGAACGATAGCCAAACCAGCGCCCCATCTGCATCAGTGTATCATACATTTTTGACGCTCGCAAGAAATAGCTGACAGACAGACCTTCTAGTGTCAAGCCTCGTGATAGTTTATCTCCACCAATAGCGATTACAGAAATTCCCTCGTCTTGGTTATCGTAATATGTCAGCGCATCCTTTGACGAACCATTGATAGATTTGACAGTTATTTTCTGGACAGCTTTAAAGAGTTGAGACTTCACATCTTCCCACGTGTGGATTTCCAATGAATCATCAATATCTTTGAATTTGGAATCCAATATCATTTGAGTAGTCGTTTTGTAAGACTTGTATGCTCCGTTGTCCTCTTCAAATACTTTTCGTAATTCTTCCAACACCATTCTATCACCGGCTTCAATCTCCTGTTTGTAGTAATTGAAGATACGTGTAACCAGGTCCTTTATGTGGTTTTGCCAAGATTGGAATCTGCTAACGTGTATGAGCATTGAATTATGTTTGTGGTCTTGACCACGAAGATTTCTTATTGCACATGTCACAATGAAACATTTTATGGCAAGTCGTAACGATTCAGGAACCTCGGATAATGTAGGTTTAATATCATCTTTTTTATGCTTGTTGGGAACGAATGATGCAAAATCATTGATTGGTACAACGATTGGTAATAGTTCATCATTCGTGTCGTCTGGTATTAATGAGGTTCCAAATACCTTATCGGGTCCTATATATGTTGAAGGGGATGGCAGGTTGATGATAAAATCTCTTGGGAACAGATTGGAATCATCTTGGGGAATGAAGATGTTGGCAAAAGGAGTAGCAGTATACCCAACGTAGGCAGTTCGATTAAACTTGTTCAAAATAGAACAAATATACTTATTAATTGTTGTCGGGTCATCATTTGACGCATTTGTATTGATAGATGCATTATCAGCCTCATCGTCAATCATTAGAAGGGACTTGTTGCTTATTTTCCCGTTCTCAGAATGCGTATTCAGCCAAGTATTAAGGCGGTTTAATACTGTTGAATTCTTTTTTACAACAAGAAGTGCTGGTTGTGGGGCGTTAAAATTAAAGCCAGCAGTATTGGCTGAACGACTGGTGAAATCTCCTTTTTCAGAATTGGTTGTATACGAGTTAGCAATAGCATCATCAAATCCAGGAATTAAGCCAACACCTATTTTGGTAGTATCCTTTGCGCTGGCTCGCTCAAACTGAGTATCGAAGCCCAGGAAACCCTCGTCCAATCGCAACTGGGTCTGACTACGTAGATTATTATAAGTTCCCGCTAGTACAATTATCAGATTAAAACCAGAATCAGCAGCTTTGCAAACTAGCCCTGTATAGTTCGCTGTCTTACCTGATTGAACCTGACCGACCACGAGACCTTTCTTGCTTATAATCACATCTGTTTTTTGAGGATTAAAGAACCTGTCAAGTATCTTGTCAGTCATATCATCAACACCTTGAATTGTTGCTGGCTCAAATCCTTTTTGATGTTCAAGGTAATATTTGTAACGATTCCAGAAAGACCATTTACAACATTCAGAAGCTTTGAATGCCATAAGCCAAGGTTTGCGTCGTTCACGTCCCTCTAAAATCTGCATAGGTTCAACACGAACACTATAAATAGACATTAGTTTTGTCTTGAGCACCTCTTTGCTTAGTGTGGGAAACATCAAAACTACACTATTGACCGCTGTGTCAATATCGTTATCAGTAACAGACTCTTTCAAACCAATTAAGGTTCGACATACTTCTATTGCTTTTTGATAAGATTCCATATTCATAACTCCTCGATTAAGTCTTCGTAATTATTAAATGGTTCTATTGTTTTAAGAATAGCTTTTGCTTGTTCTTTGGTATGACCAGAGGCTTTTAAATTGTTGAACATCTTCTGCAACATCTCTTGTATAATGGCTGTGTCCATATCAGAGAATGGTTCTTTTTGCAAGTTCTCCTCGCTGGATTGTTTGATGAAGATAGTCGGTGTGGGGATTGACTCTTCTATTATGCGTAATAACATACTAATAGCATGCTTAGGATTTGTTTGTGCTTCTTCTTGCAAATCCATTATCAATTGGTTGTCACGATTAACCACAAAAGACCATTTATTACCTTTTTTCTTTTCTAACCAAAGGGGCTGAAAGTTAATTCCTGCCTTTTTCTTTAATATCTTCCCTCTATGTCTGTAGACTTCCATTCCTTTGTTTCTTACATCAAGGGCATAAGAACGGAGTTGTTCGCGACAAGACAGGGGTGGTATAGCGGTAGATTTTTTAATGTCAATTTGCCATTCTGAATCCAGCGTGTTTGGCAGGTCAATGCTGATACGTACAAGTTTATAGTGGTCCTCTTTCCTAAAAAGGTTAAGCCAACTGCCGGCAAGCAGAAGCCTCTTACCTCGATATACATAGAAACCTTGGGCAGCTGGATAACCATTCATCCCCTCTGCTTCTTTATACTTCTGCTCTGAACTGAAGTTGTTCTTGTGTGGCAAGATGTACCCCTTCACTTCTGCCTTATTACTTCCAAAATATAAGTTCTCTGTAGGAAATATCTGGGTCTTTTTCTCATTTGGGCAGAAGGGGTTCCATGCTTCAATGGGATTCTCTCCCCAATATATAGTAATATCATTACTTTCTATGAAACGATGGAAGGTCATGGCAATATGGGATTTTACCCTTGCCCATGCATCTGAGAATTTTTGTTTGGCTACAATGTCACAAACTAATGTTGCTGGTGGTATGACTCTGTCTAAATCTGTCCAAATTATCATTGTGCCAGATACTTGTTCATCTAGGGCATTTGTATATTCTTCTGGCGCCCACCTTATTAGCTCCCACTTATGAGTCAATGCAACATAATCCAAATCCCAAGTCCAATAGGCAGAGTGATAGCCAGCTTTCTTGCTAATAACTGTCAGCTTCCTACATTGAGAGAAGGAGGCCGTTTTCATTCCTAACCCAAAACGACCTAAATCATTAATACCTCTGGATTCTAACGGATTCTGTGCTCCAGGGCGCATAGCTTCAACAATCTCTTCGCTGTTCATACCTAAACCATCATCCTTAATGGTAATAATAGTTTTCCCACCATCCCAGATTCTTTCGATATATATGTTCTTTGCGCCTGCTGATATGGAATTATCCAAGATGTCAGCAACCGCAGTTTCAAGGTTGTATCCAATAGCCCTAAAGGTCTCAATCATAGAGGCTGCTTCAGGAACTGCTTCTGTTTTAGGCAGTAATGAATAATCCATAGTTTACATTTGTTTTAGAATCTCTTTCGCTATTTTATAGGCTAATACAACAGGAACTGCGTTACCAATCTGCTTAAAAACTGCTCCTCTGTTTCCTTCAAAGAAGTAGTCATCTGGAAATGATTGTAGTCTGGCAGCTTCTCTTACTGTTATTGAACGTACATTCTCAACCGTTGGGTTCGGTGTAGGATAGATGTAATAGTGTCCATCTTTCGATATGTGCGCGACAACAGTATGGCTGTATCCGTCAGGGTCAACTACTGAATATCTATCCAAGAACGATTTGGTGTTTTTGTGAGTCTGCAAATGAGAAGGCAGTTTGGAGTAGTCTAACTGTTTCCTTTTCTCTCTCCATTGCTTTATAGCCATACAGTATATTTCTCTATCATTAGCATTATGTGGACGGGCAATATGCTGTGTTGTAAAGTTAAAATTACTATTACGGATAGCAGATTCTTTGAGATATGGCATATCGCTCAACTTTTTGGAATAAGGAACTGTGGCTGTAAGACTTCCTTCACCAGCCTTTCTTTCTGGAAGATCAGAGAACAAGTCCTCCATTACGCAATATGAATTACTTTCTTTTTCCAGTATAGGGTAAAAGTGTTTTTGACCCTTGGTGTTTACGTCCTCTTTGCGCCAGCCGACAATAATTACCCGTTGCCTTTTCTGTAGCACTCCATGTTCTGATGCATTTTGGACGTGCATTTGCATTTCATATCCAATAGCGTCAACAAGTTCTTTTAAGTCCTTTAGTGGTTCACCATTCTTTGCCGTAATAATACCTAAAACATTCTCAAATACAAACATCTTAGGAGTATACCTCTCAAGGAATTGGACATAGTATTTGTACAACTCATTTCTAGGGTCTTTCTCAACATCCTTTCCCATCCTTGACCTCCCAACAATGGAATATGCTTGACAAGGAGGGCCACCTATAATTAGGTCAACGCAGTTATCCCCTTTTAGATTGTCAACTCTGTGGAAAATGTCATCAATGGTTGACGGGCCAATAGTGACATGAATAACACTGTCAATAATTGAAGAGGGAACCTGGTGCCATAACTTTTGGCCACTTTCTCCTTCTTTCTTTTCCAATAGGTATTTCTTGTAGATGTCAAGTTTACCGCATTCTTCCAAGTAGTGATATGCAGCTCTTGTCTTTAGGGTCTCGCAGGCGTATTTGTCCATCTCAATATGGGCAATAGGAGAGAACCCGGCTCTGACAAATCCTTCCGACAAGCCTCCAGCACCTGCAAACAAGTCTATGAACGTATAATCCTTTTTTTCCATTTTATCTATTTGTGAGTAACCCTTTAACTATTCCGAGTTACCCACTATGTGTATTATAAGTTACCCACTAACTTGGCTTTGCCGCTTTGCTCGCAAAGAACTCAAAAAGATGGGAGTTTCGTTTGTTTTTTCTTTGTTCTTACTAATTCTGTCAGTTTCACATCAAGTAGTTCTGCAATTCTGAGATACGTCTCCATTGTTGGCTGACAGTCATTGGTACACCATTTAATGTCTTTGTCCATGATGGATATTCTGTTGTTAATGCTACAAAGGTACTCATTTTTATCCAAACAAAGCTCATTGTGCTAAGATATTTAGCAAACAATCACATTTTAATAATATTTTCCCACTTTTCCGTACCTTTTTCTGATATTCGTCTGTCAGTTCTATCTATTAAGAAACAAACTGGCACTAATATGGGTGAATCTTCCATAATTAGTGCCAATTTGTTTCTTTTCTGAGCCCCGCTGCCCTACAGCTTCTCGCCGTAGCACAGGTCGCCACAGTCGCCGAAGCCAGGCACGATGTACTTATGCTCGTTCATGCCGGGGTCGATGGCAGCACACCATAGGGTGACATCGTCAGCGACGTTCTTCTGCAGCATGTCCACCCCCTCGGGTGTGCCGATGATACAAGCGATGTGTATGGCGGCGGGCTTTCCTGTTGCCACCAGTGCCTCATAGGCCGCCACCATCGAGCCGCCAGTAGCCAGCATGGGGTCGACGATGATGAGCGTCTTGCCCTTGGCGCTGGGCGACGCCATGTACTCAGTGTGTATGCCCACCTCGGTGTGCTCGCGGTTGGTGTACATGCGGTAGGCTGAGACGAAGGCGCTGTGCGCATGGTCGAACATGCTAAGGAACCCCTCGTGGAAGGGCAGTCCGGCACGCAGCACCGTGGCCAGGAGGAGGTCCTCCTGCCGCGCCACGGCGGTGTCGGCCGTTCCCAGGGGCGTGGTGACGGTCTTCGGACGGTAGTCGAGTGTCTTCGACAGCTCGTAGGCCATGACCTGACCGATGCGTACGATGTTGTTGCGGAAGAGCAGGCGGTTGCGCTGATAGCTCTTGTCGCGTATCTCAGCCATGAAGTGGTTGAGGACGGAGTTGTGCTCCGACAGGTTCACTATCTTCATACCAGTGAGAAGGCTACGTCCATCATGTGTGTAAAGGTGGTCTGTCGCTCCTCGGCCGTCGTTGCCTCTCCCTTGAGGATATGGTCAGAGATGGTGAGGATGGTCAGTGCGCGCTTGCCGGCGCGGGCAGCGTTCATGTAGAGGGCAGCGGCCTCCATCTCCACGGCGAGCACACCCATGTTAATCCACTTGTCGTTGTGGGCGTTCTCGGTGTAGAAGGTGTCGCTGGACATGACGTTGCCCACCTTGTAGTGATAGCCCAGCTTGTCGGCGGCATTGGCGGCGGCGCGCAGCAGGTCGAAGTCGGCGATGGGGGCGAAGGTGCCGGCCAGCTCGTACTGCATGGCATAGTTGCTGTTGGTGCAGGCACCCATGGCGATGCACAGGTCGCCCACGTTCAGGTCCATGTTGATGCTGCCGGCGGAGCCCACGCGGATGATGGTCTTCACGTCGTAGAAGTTGAACAGCTCGTAGCTGTAGATGCCGATGGAGGCCATGCCCATGCCGTGGCCCATGACGCTGACACGCTTGCCATCATGGTAGCCG
Organism: uncultured Prevotellaceae bacterium; assembly: GCA_947168045.1. GTDB lineage: Bacteria > Bacteroidota > Bacteroidia > Bacteroidales > Bacteroidaceae > Prevotella. The sequence continues at coordinate 203,999 of CAMVKN010000001.1, read as the reverse complement.
GTGAAGCCAAGCATGCCACGGATGTTGTTGAACTGCACGGGGCTATCGAGGAATTTCTCGGCCATGAACTTTGCACGCAGCGGGTCGCCCGCCATGATGACGGTCTCGGCTATCTCGCCCTGCTGGGCACCGATGTGTGGGGTGGGAATCTTTGCCATAGTCGTGTATTGTTTAGGTTATACTAAATAGAAAGTTTTTGCAAAAATAGTGCTTTTTGCCGATACCTCCAAACTTTTGGCCTACTTTTTAGCCTAATGACCCATTTGGGTTTAGGCAAAACCCACAAAAAAGACTGTAGACCATAGAAAAACTCTACGGTCTACAGTCCAAAATCTATAGTCTAAAGTCTGCTTACTTCAACAGCATCTTCTTGCCTTGCAAGCGTCCTTCGGCCGAGCGGACGATGTAGAGGCGTCCGCGGCGGATGTTGGTGGCCTTCTTGCCGTCGATGGTGTAGACCTGTGCGTCGGCGGGCAGTGCCTTGACGGCAGTGATGCCCGTAGCGAGGGTGACGTTGATGGTCTTCGACAACTCGTTGTCGGTGGTGTCCACGTCGCCTTCAGCCTCTACCTTTGCCACGATTTCGAGGTCGCCAGTGCTCAGGCTGCTGGCATCGACGGGCACCGAGCAGAAGGCGTTGTTGCCAGCCTTGACGCTGACGGTTGCGGTGCCGAGCACGGTGGTGCCGGCGGTGATGGTGACGGTGGCGTCAGTGACGTCGGCCGTGCCGAGGTTGTCGACAAAGACGGTGATGAAGTTGCTCTCTACATCCTGGTAGAGGGTGCCGTTGATGCTGGTGACGGCCAGGTTGACCACCTGCTGCACCGGCTCTTCCTCGACGGTGACATTGATCCACTTGCCATACTTGCCAGCCACGACAATCTGCATCTCCTGCTTGCCGGCCTCGAAGGGTCCGCCGTTGACGGTGAGCGTGGCCTCAGCGGTCTGTCCGGCCTTCACGTCGACGGTGGTCTCAGCCAGCACGGTGGTGCCGCTGAGCAGCTGCACGGTGACGTCTTCGGCATCGGCGGTGCTGGTGTTCTTCACCTGTGCGGTGACGGTGTAGGTGGTGGCATCGTAAGCCACGGTGACATCGGAAGCAGCGACCTCGAAGGTCAGCTCTACGACGGCGGCCTCGACGGTGACCGTGCCCTGCATGGTGTTGTCATCGGGCGTGGCGTCGTTCTCGACGCTGACGGTGGCGGTCAGCAGGGCCTCACCGGCAGTCAGGCCGTCGGTGTTGACGCTCACCATGCACCAGCCGGTCTGTCCGGCCTTGGCGCTGACGGTGCCGGTGCCCAGCTCGGTGTTACCGAACTTCACGCTGACGGCGGCATCGGTGATGTCCTGGTTGCCGTTGTTCTGGACGGTGACGCGGACGCTGTTCGTCTCGGCGCCCAGCTGGATGGTGCCCATCACCTCAACGATGGCGAGGTCGAAGACAGGCACCACGGGAGCCTCCTCGACGGTGATGTTCACCCACTTGCCATACTTGTTGGCAACGATGACCTGCATCTCCTGCTTGCCGGCCTCGAAGGGACCGCCGTTGACGGTCAGCTGGGCCTCTGTGGTCTGTCCGGCAGCCACATCGACGGTGGTCTCGGCCATGACGGTGGTGCCGCTGAGCAGCTGCACGACGACGCCGGTGGCATCGACGGTGCTGGTGTTCTCTACCTGTGCGGTGACGGTGTACGAGGTAGCGTCGTAGGCCACGGTGACATCCTCAGCCGTGACGGCGAAGGTAGCCTCGGTGGGCTCGCCGCTGACCACATCGTACTCGCGTGTGATGGTGTTGTTGTCGGCGTTGTTGTCGCCCTCGGCGGTGACGGTAGCCTCCAGCGTGGCCTTCGTGCCGGCGGTGAGGCCGGTGGTGGGCACGGTGAAGTTGACCGAACCGGTGGCGTTCACGGCGATGTTCTCAAGGGTCTTGGTCTCCACGACGGTGCCGCCCACCTTCAGTGTGACGGTGGCCGTCTCTACAGCCACGTTGCTGTTGTTCTTATACCACACGCTGACGGTGTTCGTCTCCTTCAGGTTTATCTCGGAGAGGGTCATAAACTGTACCAGCTCCATGTCGATGCTGGCCACGATGGGAGCCTCCTCGACGGTCACCCATATCCACTTGGTGGCTGTTCCGACCGTCAGCTGCAACTGTGTCCTGCCAGCATCGAAGGGGCCGCCGTTGACGGTCAGCGTAGCATCGACGGTGGCACCAGCGGCCACGTCGACGGTGGCGGTGGCCACAACCGTACCGGCATTATAGAGTGACACCACAACGTCCTTGGCATCGACGGTGCTGGTGTTGGTCACCTTGGCCACGACGTCGTAGCTCGTAGCATCGTAGGCCACGGTCACATCCTGGGCCGTCACTGAGAAGGTGGCCTCAGGAGCCTTCTTGGTGAAGGTCACCTTCACTGGCTCGGTCTTCTTGATGCCCTTGGGCTCGGCTGCGTCGTTGTCGGCGGCGATGGTCAGGTAGACATCATACTCGCCAGCCTCGATGGTATTGGCGTTGTAGTACATGTAAGCCGTACCCGTGTAGGCGACGGCCACAGTGCCCAGCTCATTCGTTGTGTTCGCCTTGCCGTCCACATAGACGGTGAGTACGGCGTTCTCAGCGGGGGCATCGCCGATGTTGGCATAGTTCACTGAGAAATAGCCACCATTGTCGAGGTCGACAGCGGTGTTCAGCGAGCTGCCGGTGATGCTCATGTCGGCAAACTGCTCCTCGGCCGTCTCGCCAGCCTTGAGGTAGGTCACCTCAACGGCAGAGATGTCGCGTGCTGTGCTGCTGCCACGCATCGTGGTGAAGATGACGGAGTTCTGCTCGCCAGTCCAGACGCCATTCGTCAGGTTGGGACCTTCCGTCTTGCTGTTAATCCAGGTGTTCATCTGCGTGGAGCCGCCCTCCTTGAAGGTGAAGGCAACCTTGGTGATGGTGATACCATCGACACCGGCTACCGTCACGCGGTTGCGTGAGTAGAAGTGCACGTAGCCATCTTGATACTTGGGATTGTAGTCGCCACCGCCCATAGACCATGTCAGGGTGATGTAGTCGTCGACGGCAATAGGTGATGACAGACTGTTGCCTGACGAGGCCAGCCACTTCACAGTGGTGGCAGCCAGGGTGCTGCCACCCATCATCATCATTACTGCAAGCAGCAATAGTTTGAGCGTTTTTTTCATAGGTGTGCTAAGTGTGTTATGGTTTGTAATTAAAAGTCATAGTCTTCTTCCTCGTCGTCCCACTGACTGTGGCGGCGGCGTGAGGTGAACTCGTTGGTCTCCTCCTCGGTCACGGTGACTTTCTGAGGATCCTGCTGACCATTTTGGAACCGGCTCTGTGCAATCATGCTGCCCAGCTGTACCATGTGGCAGGACGACGTGGGAGCTATATATTCTTTCTTCATAGTTGTCAATGCTTTTTGTTTGAGTGAATGATTACTAAACCATTGGACGGTTGTGCTCACTATCGGATGACGACCTTCTTGCCGTTGATGATGTAGAGGTCGCCACGGCTGAGCTGCTCCACACGGCGGCCCTGCAGGTCGTAGGTGCCCTCAGGAGCGGTGGTGTCGATGCTGATGGTGCGGATGCCCTGCGTGCCGTCAGCAACGAAGGTAGCGCGTGCGCCTGCGGGTACACCCTTGAAATAACCGCGCAGACCATTCATCGTGGCCGTGGCGCTGGCCTTCATAATCTTGCCAGAGGCGGTCAGACCATAGCAGCCAGCCAGCATGTCGCTGCCAACAGCGATGTAGGTGCCCTGGAAGCTCACACCACCGTGGATGCTGCTGCCAGCATTAGCATAGATGGTGTTGAGTGCCTGCTTCTTGAACTCCAGCTTCTCGATGGCCTGGGGCACATAGATGACGTAAGGAGTGGTAGCATCGAGCGTTGTCACTCTGTTGAAGGTCAGCTCCTTTGTCTCCGCGTCAAAGGCATCGAAGCTGTAGGCCTCGGCACCTTCGGCAATGTCACTCACATTGACTTCAAACGGCAGGCAGATGGTGTTCCAGCCAGCCACGAAGCGGTGGTTGACGGTGACGTTGTAAGTGCCAGTCTCGAAGGAGGGCGCCTCAGTGGCGGTTTCATCGAGTTTCAGGGTGGGGTAGTCCTTCACCTCGAAAGTGGAACTCTCTGATGTGAACAGCACCTTGTCGCTACCATCATAGACAACCACGTGGGTGGTATATGTGCCAATCTCTGTGGGGGTGTAGCTCATCGTGAGGGTGGCTGTGGCGTTCAGTGCAATATCGGCGGTCTCGGATGTGGCAACCTCACTGTTGTTAACGAACAGCTTGGCATAAACGCCCGTTTCATCGGCGATGAGGCTGGCGACGGTGGCTGTGGCTGTCACCTCGGTCTCAACGAAGTGCTGGTCTGTGGGCAGCTCAGTGGCGGTGACGAAGAGGTCGTGCTCGGGCAGTGCCACCTTCTTCAGACCCTTCAGGTTGTCCACCTGTGCGTTCAGGGCCTCGAACTTCACGTAGTACTCGCCAGCGGCCAGTGCACTGAGCGTGAAGGTCTGCATCTCGCTGGTCAGCGTGAAGGTCTGTGCCTCGCTCCACGTCTGGCGGTCAGCTGAGGTGTAGACGCTCAGCGTCTGATCGCCGCCGCCAGCCTGTATCTTGGCATCGAAGCTCAGCGTGTTCTTGTCAGCCTCGGCAGCCACCTTCTCGGTAATCATGGGCTTGGCCAGGCCAGTGTAGATGCGGGCCACACCATCGGCGTAGGTCCAGTTGCCGTCGCTGTACCAGCCGGCAGGCTTGCTGTTCTGCTCGAAGTCCTGTACAAAGTCGGTCTGGTCAACAAGGTTTGCAGTAAAGTTCACGACGAAGTCACCAATCCAATCGTCTTCGGCATCTATAGTAATTTTGCCGGTCTTCTCGCCATAAGGTTCAGCGTATGCCATCGTCACGGTGATGTCTGCAGTCTCGCCGGCAGCAATCTCAACGCTGGCGGGATTAGCGGTAACACCAGTACCAGTAATATCAGCCTTCAGCGTGGCACTACCAATATTCTTTATTGTGTAGGTAGCAGTGCCGTCTGTACTTAGGTTGCCAAAGTCCTTCGTGTCGCCATTGGCCACAGCAGCGGTGCCCTCAGTGAGGGCCAGGGCAGGCTTGGTAGCATTGTTAAGACCCTCAATCATGTCGAGCTTGATGTTGCTGCCAAAGAACTCTGCAAGAATGGTGCCTGTGGGCACGTCAATACTCTTCGTGGTAAATGAGCTTCCGAAGTAGGTGTCATTACTATCATAATAGGTTGTATAGTCACTCCAAGTGGCACCGCCATCCTGTGAGAAGCGCAGTTTCAGCGAAGTAACGTTATATTGGCCGCTGGCGTTTCGTGCAACCTGGAAGTTCAGCTTCTGGCCGTCTGCCACATTAAGCGGAGTGGTGACGAGTGCCGAGGCGGTCTTGGTGTTGCTCTGAACGGCATAGTGGTTGCCACTGGCTGTAGCGATAGTCCAGTCCGCACCCTGCTGCCATCCCACGGGGAAGGCGTTGTCCTCGAAGTCAACATAGAGAATGGAAGGATCAATCACAGTACCTTTGAGAGAAATGGTATGGCTGGTAGCGTTGAGAGCTGTGAAGTCGAGCACGACATCACCACTCTTGTCTCCGTATGTACCATCGGTAACCATCTTAACGGTAAATGATGCTGTACCGTCAGTATCACCATTTTTAGCAGGAACGATAAGCTTTCCGTCATTCCATGGCTCTGTAGTACCCTTAACTACGATGAAGTCTGTAGCATCGGTGAAATTCACCTCAAGGGCTTCATTTCCGCTGTTGGTGATGGTATAGGTCTCTTCCTGTTCAGAATTAGGATTAACACGGCCAAAGTCTTTTGTAGACTTAGCGTTATCGCTGATAGCAAAGTTGGCGCCATCCTCCTGTTCCTGCACATTCACCTCGTCTAAGTAAATGTAAGCATCACCATTACCATAGTTGGATGTTCCTTTGAATACGATAACTACGTTGTCAGTAAATGCACTCGGTATTCCGATGTTCATCTCTGTCCATGAAGATACATTTGTCAAACCAGTAGCTAGTGCTGTCTCGTAAGTTGCTCCACCGTCATTGGAAATGTAAACAGAGAAATCACCACCAGCAGGGTTCTTGTACCAGAACTTCAACTGCATGTCTTTGCCTGCAGGAAGGTTCATGATGGGAGTCTTCAGGAAGTTAGTGTAGCCCGTATTGTTATTATACGAATTGAAACGAAGTCCTTTTCCGTCATAACCAGAAGTATAACTGCTCCACTTGTAAGAATCAGTGGTCGTCGTACCCTCTGTGTTATCCCATCCATTAGGAATGCCTGAGGAGATGCTGTTAAAGTCCTCTGACCACGGGAATGTGGTGATGGGTGCCCAGTCAGTGCCAGTCACATTGATAACAAAATCACCGTCTGATGTGGTCACCGTAACTACTGCCTCCTGGGCAGCAGAGCGGCTAATATCGTATGCGCGGGTAATCGTGAGAGCGAAAGGAGTTGTAGTGCTGGCTGTCCAGTTGGTGGAATAAGCTGCAGCACCGCCGCCAGTAATGGCAACATTCGTGATGTTGATGGTGCCCGCACCAGTGTTTGCGAAATTATAAGTAACTGTTGCGTCAGCCTTGCACTCACCAAAGTCGTAACTGGCAGGAGTGGAAACAGCAACTGCGGGGGCACCAGTGGTAACTGACAATGCAGGGACATAAGTCAGACCTGCGACCTCACTGACGTAGCAGTAATAACCGTCCAGCTGGATGTACTTGTATGTGGTAGGAATATCGCTTACAATGCAGGTTGTGTAGCCTGTCTGGTTCAGTACACTGCTATCTAACTTCTTGATTTCAGTGAAGGTAGTACCATCGGCCGAACCTTTTACCGTGACATAGCCGTAGCTAGATGCCATCTTAGCCTTAACAGCAAGGAAATCATCGGCTGCAAAGGTCAATTTCGGCGAAGTCAGGGTATTTGAACTGTAATAGAAGTAAGCGGCGTTCTCGTCGCTGCTGTAACTAGTGTTGCCTGCCTTAGTCCATCCTGCTAATGTGGCATCATTGAATATGGCTGTCTGAGTACCTTCTTTTGCCACTGCACCAGTAACGGTGAAGGTTAGGTCATCGGCATTATCGCTTTTGATGGTAATGGTTGCAGTCTGAGCGCCGGTGGCATTGGGGGCCATTGCCACGGTAAACGTAGCCGTGCCGCCATTGGCTGCAATGGTAGTAGCATTGTCAGCCACACTGGCTGTGAAGTTCGCATTGTCAGAGGTGATATTCAGCCCCGTGAGTGCAGACTTACCCGTATTGGTAATCGTGATAGCCTCGCTGGTAGTACTCGTTGAAATGAGACCGAAATCATAACTTGGCTGAGAAAGAGCAATAACGGGAGCCGTAGACTCTGTGCCACCGTAGATGTCGGTGAAATATACGTATCGCCCATAGAAACCAATATACCAGTTGCCTGCAGGAATCTCCGTCACCTCCACTTCAGTCCATGTTCCTTTTGCTATGTTGGTTATGGCTTTGGCATCAGTCCAGTTCGTTCCATCAGCAGAATAGCGTATTGTAAGAGAGTTCCAACTGGCAGTTCCGCCGTAGCCAGAGACTTTCAAATATAGTTTCTCTCCTTCTGCAAACGTTGCTAGTGGTGAATACAATAACTTGTAACTATAAGAAGTTTCTCCAGCATAACCACCATTTGATGTGCCTTCGCCAGCACCTGAAGTGTTGATAGTATAATTACCGCTGTTAGTCCAGCCTTCTGGCAGTCCTTCAGAGAAGTTGCACCACATCTTACTGGCATCGCGAATGGTTCCGCAGACGTTAATCACGAAATCATCGATGGCATCGCTGGTAGAAGAAATCGTAATGACATCGCTGCCCGTTACATCTGGCATTGTGACGGTGAGTGTCACTTCACCGCCTGCAGGAATAGATGTAGCAGAAAGTGCCGCGTCAAAACTGCCGGTATGAGAAACCGAAACAGGAGCAGCCACTGTGCCTGGATTGCTAAGGGTGAAGGTTTTGGTAGCACCAGCTGGGACAAGACCGAAGTCATAGTTGCAATTCGAACTAATTTCAGTTTCGCCATTAAAAACTGTCAATGCAGGACCAGTAATGGGAGCTGAGAAACTAAAATCATCAAGATACATTTTGAACTGGTCGTTTGCCGTGTATTTGATAGCAATGTACTTAGTCCCAGAAGGAAATTTGTTTGAATATAAAGTCCAAGAAGATGGAGCCGAAATGTCACTGTTGAGCCACGTGAATGAATTTACAACATCATTAGCAGTAGTAGAATAACCGACATTAAACGTTTCTGTATAATTACTTCCATTTTTATAAAAGAACTCAACAATTACCCCATCACCAGTTCCTGTTAGTTCGGGAGAAATTAGGTACTGAGGAGGATTCGAATTGTAATAAAACTGAAATCCATAACTGCCATTCATTTTGGCATCTGAGTAAACCTTAGTACTACTAGCTATGCTTTGGGTAGTCCAACCTTCCCCTGCCAGGTCGTTGTTTTCAAACCCATAGTTGTACGGCAGTGCTTTCTGTGCCCTTGCTGGGCTTGCTCCCACGGCGAGCGTAAGGAGGGTCAAGAGCAATAGCTTGCTCTTTCTCTTGTTGAAAAAAACTTTCATAAGTATTATTGTTTGTTATTGTGTTATTTTCTACTTGACCAACCTCTTCTTGCCGTTGACGATATAGAGGCCGTTGGGCAGCTGGTCGCTTGACAGCTTGCGGCCCTGAAGGTCGTAGACGGCAGCGGGAGCTTCGGCAGTGTGTGTCACGTCGGTGATGGCCGTCTGATAGACACCATCGCTGGGGTCGTCGCCGTCAACCCAGAGGGCGGAGAAAATCCAGCGGTTGGGAATTTTTGCCACACGCGTGGCCATGCCGGTGTTGATGTCGACAGTGTAGAGACAGGTGTCGTACTTGCCGTTGGTGCGCCACTCCTTGTCGCTGAGCGAGCTCCACGACCCCCAGTCGTTATAGCCCTTGCCGCTGTTGACGTAGCCCACCCAGTACATCATGTCAGGTTCGCTCTTGGCAAAGCAGGCGGCCTGGCGACGGTACTGCGAGCAGTAGCCGGTAGCGCCGAGCAGCGGCTCATAGGCGGTGTAGGTCTCACCGTTTTCATCCTTCATGGTCACGGCCTTCGTCTTCATCAGACCCGTGGTGAGGTCAAACTCATAGAGCTGTGCACCGCTGAGGTTGCCATCGATGTCCACCATGCGGCCATTGCCGTCAAGGGCGTTGTTGTTCGTGCCGCCGCTGGTCAGGGCGAAGGCACGCCCCTCGCTGTTGATGGCAAAGGTGATGAAGTTATAGTAGTAGAGTCCCGGCGTGATGGGCGTGACGGTCATCGTCTCTGGGTCGAGGGTGCAGATGGCATAGCCGGCATCGCCGTCGGTCATGTCGGCATCCTGGTCGACAAAGTACTCAGGGTCGCTGGTAATCTCGGCGGGCAGGTCCTGTCCGGTGAGGTAGAACAGACCATAGACCTTGCCATCCGCGGGGTTGACGCTGATTCCGGCCGATTCCAACGTGGCTGACCTGGGGTACGTCTGGTTGGTGAGCATGTTGCCAGTGGTGGCATCCCAGGTGCGTACGGCAAAGAGTTCCTCGTCGGTGGTCGACGACTCATCGCGTGAGTAGACCGTCAGCAGCTGCCCGTCAATGTAGGCGGCGCCGCTGTTGCCATACATCAGGTTGAAGTTGGTAGCCCAAAGCGCTTTCTCGTAGTCCACGCTCATGCCCTGGCGGATGTCGTCGATATTCACGGCCGGTTCCTTCGTAGGCATGCTGACGAAGTTCTCGCGCACATTCATGGCGTAGATGCCGTTGTCAACGATGAAGGCGGTCTTGCCAGTGTAGTTGCCGTTCTCATCGTAGAGTGAGCCTATCCATGTGGACTTCATCTGTTCGCCATCGTCGTAACGGTTGTTATGGCCAATGCCTTTCAACTTCACTGTGCCGTCTTGTGCATTAACGGGTACGGCAACGAGGGCTGCCAGACCAAGCAGGGATACGAGTAGATTTTTCTTCATGTTTTTGTTAGTTTGCGTGGAAAATGTTTTAATTTATTTTATTTTTGGCCTGCAAAGTTAATAAATGTGCGTAAAACGGGCAAAAAGGCGCTGTTTTTGTTTGTCCACATTTGTAAATCTGAACAAACAAGCGATGAAATCAGTGGTTTTGTGCGGTGGCCATGCGCTGGTATTCAGAGGGCGTCAGCCCCGTCTCGCGCTTGAAAGCATTGAAAAAAGCGGTGCGCGACTTGAAGCCTACGCTGGTGGCAATGGCTTCGATGGTGACATTGCCGTAGTGCTCGTGGTCGGTCATGCGGCGGCAGGCCTCACGCACGCGGAAGCTGCCCAGCAGGTTGCTGAAGGTCATGCCGTACTGCTCGTTGATGACCTGCGAGACGTATGTGGTGTTGGAATCGGCCATTTTGGCCAGTCGGGCCAGGGTGAAATCGGACTGGCAGATGATGTCGGGGGCGCTCATCAGGTCTTGGATGCGGTAGTCTAAGCGCTGGCGCTGTTCGTTGCTCAGCTTGCTGTGACTGTACTTCTCCTCATACTCCTTGCGCAGCTGCAGCTCGTGTGCCTCGGCGGCCATCACCTGCTGGTTCTTCTCAAAGAGGCTGCGGTTGCGCAGTGTGAGCTGGCGGTTCTTCCGCCACAGTAGTACGGCCAAGCCCATGATGAGCAGCAGGACGATGGATGCGGCAAGAATGACATACTGCTGTAGCTGGTGACGCTGGGCCATGAGCTGTGCCTTCTGCTCCTCCTTGCGCAGCTCGCGGATATAGTTCAGCTCGCCGATGCTGGCCAGGCGGTTGTCGTTGGCCGCGTCCTTCATCTCCAGGTAGCGGATGTGGTAGTGGCTGGCCATGGCGCTGTCGCCCCGCTGTGCGTAGAGCTTTCCAAGCATGTCGCAGATGCTGGCCGAGTGGTCGGTGATGCCGTGGCGGTCAGAGAGGTTGAGGGCCTGCAGGAGGTAGTCCATGGCGTGGTCATAGTCGTGCTCCTGCTCGTAGGTGTAGGCAATGTTCAGAAGCGTGGCCAGGGTGTCGCGCTCAGGTGCCCATTTGGTGCTGACCGCACTGGGCTGTTGCTCGAAATAATGGCGTGCGGCGGCGTAGTTGTGATGCTGAATTTCCCTGATTCCATCGTACTGCAGGCGTGCAAAAGCCAGGTCGGGCGTGCTGGCGGGGATGTCGCTGTTGAACAGGACGGAGTAACGACTGAGGTCGAGGTCGTAGTTCTGGTTGCTGAGGTTGAAGAAAGCAGTGGTCATCAGCTCCCAGTTCTTTGTCTCCACGGCGTAATCCATACATTCGCTGAAGATTTGGCGCGCCTGGTCGGAGAGTGCCTCAGACCCATAGTTGGTGCCGTAGTCGTTGAGCAGGTCGCCCAGGTTAACCATGATGACAGGCAGGAACTCATCGAATTTGTGTTTCTCGCAGAGGTCGTAGGCCTTAACAAAATATTCGTATGCCTGGAGGTAGTCGAAATAGAAATACTTGTACACACAGGCACAGTTGTTCATGGCCCTGATGCACAGCTGCACCTCCTCATCGCCCATCTGTTCCTGATAGCGCTCGCTGACGATGGCGAAGCATGCCAGCGCCTCGGCTGCCTCGCGCTGTTCAAAGTGGTGACGGCCGCTCTCTAAGAGCTGTGCCGAGGCAATGCGCGACAAAGAATCATAGCCCTCGCTGACCGAGCGGGTAGCGAGGGCATGACTGTTAGTGAACTGGAGCAGGATGCCCAGAAGCGCAATTAGCCTCGATTTCATCGGCCATTATTTCACCAGTGCCAGGTCTACGTTGGTGGTGACGCCATTGCGGGTCATCGTCCAGCTGTCGGTCTGAGCATCGTGATGGAAGAGCACCACCTTGCCGTCGGGTGATTTCACCTCATAGCCGTCCTTCAGGGTGGTGATGGTGTAGAGCACACCGTCGCTGCCCTCCACTTTCTGCACCTTGCCGGCAGCCAGTGGATTCTCGCCACTCCAGAACTCAATGGTGTTCAGCACAACAGCGTCGACGAAGAGGCACACGCCGCCCACGATGGGCTGCAGGAAGAAGCCTACGATGCCGTTGACAAACTTGTTGCTGGTCATGCTGCACTGCCACTTCTCGTAGTTGTTGAAAAGGCTGAACGAACCGATGCATGAACTGGCGAGCATGGTTCCACAGAGCAGGAGAGCTGCCACTTTCAAACTTTTCTTTTTCATGATTCTCTTGTTTTTTAAGTAATGAGTCTTTATGTTTATGTGTGATTTAACTCCTACTGGCTTTCTTGCGCTGGTCGTGGTCGAGGATGGCCTTGCGCATGCGCATCGACTTCGGCGTGACCTCCACCAGCTCGTCTTCCTTGATATACTCCAGACACTCCTCCAAGGACATGATGACCTTTGGCACGATTCGTGCCTTTTCATCGGTACCCGAGGCTCGCACGTTGGTGAGCTGTTTGGCCTTGCACACGTTGATGACCAGGTCGTTGTCGTGCACATGCTCGCCGACCACCTGACCGTAGTACACCTCCTCACCGGGGTCGATGAAGAACTTGCCGCGGTCCTGCAGCTTGTCGATGGCGTAGGCATAGGCGGTGCCGGTCTCCAAGGCAATCATCGAGCCGTTGACGCGGCGCTCTATCTCACCCTTGAAGGGCTGGTAGTCCTTGAAGCGGTGGGCCATGATGGCCTCGCCCTGGCTGGCGGTGAGGACGTTGGTCCTCAGGCCGATGATGCCGCGCGAGGGAATCTCGAACTCGATGTTCGTCCTTTCGCCCTGGCTCTCCATGCTGGTCATCTCACCCTTGCGGCGCGTCACCATGTCAATCATCTTCGAGGCGAACTCCTCAGGAACATTGATGGTCAGCTCCTCGATGGGCTCGCACTTAACGCTGAAGCTATCATCTTTCTCATTTCTCATTTCTCCTTTCTCATCCTGCCACTTGTATATCACCTGCGGCTGTCCCACCTGCAGCTCGTAGCCCTCGCGGCGCATGGTCTCGATGAGCACGCTCAGGTGCAGCACGCCGCGGCCTGAGACGACCCACTTGTCGGTGCTGTCCTCGTATGGCTCCACGCGCAGGGCGAGGTTCTTCTCCAGCTCACGCTGCAGGCGGTCGCTGATGTGGCGCGAGGTGACAAACTTTCCCTCGCGGCCAAAGAACGGCGAGTCGTTGATGGTGAAGAGCATCGACATCGTTGGCTCGTCGATGGCGATGGGTGGCAGCGGCTCAGGCTGCTCCATGTCGCAGATGGTGTCGCCAATCTCAAACTTCTCCAGTCCGATGACGGCGCAGATGTCGCCACACTCCACACTGTCGGTGCGGTGGTGGCCCATGCCGTCGAAGGTGTGCAGCTCCTTCACCTTGGTCTTCTCCATGGTGCCGTCGCGGTGGGCGATGGTCACCTGTTGGCCGTCTCTAAGCGAGCCACGGTGCACACGGCCCACGGCGATGCGCCCGGTGTAGCTGCTGTAGTCCAGACTGGTGATGAGCATCTGCGTGGTGCCCTCGATGACCTTCGGTGCGGGGATGACCTCAACAATCTTGTCTAACAGATAGGTGATGTCCTGTGTGGGCTTCTGCCAGTCCTCGCCCATCCAGCCGTTCTTCGCCGAGCCGTAGACCACGGGGAAGTCGAGCTGGTCCTCAGTGGCATTGAGGGCGAACATCAGGTCGAACACCATCTCATACACCTCCTCGGGGCGGCAGTTGGGCTTGTCAACCTTGTTGACCACGACGATGGGCTTGAGACCAATCTGAAGAGCCTTCTGCAGCACGAAGCGGGTCTGTGGCATGGGGCCTTCGAAGGCGTCGACGAGCAGCAGGCAGCCGTCGGCCATGTTCAGCACGCGCTCCACCTCGCCGCCGAAGTCAGAGTGTCCCGGGGTGTCGATGATGTTGATCTTCGTGCCCTTCCAGTTGATGCTGACGTTCTTCGAGAGGATGGTGATGCCGCGCTCGCGCTCCAGGTCGTTAGCATCGAGTACCTGATTGCTGAGGTTCTGTCCCTCACGGAACAGGTTGCCGGCCAGCATCATCTTGTCTACCAGTGTGGTCTTACCATGGTCCACATGGGCTATAATAGCAATGTTGCGTATGTCTTGCATGATGTGTTATATTGTTATTTGACTGCAAAGGTACGAATAAGCGAGCAAAATGCAAAACGAAATAGAGTTTTTTTCGCTTATCGTATCGTTACTTCCCTAAATAAGGGAAACAAAAAAACTAGTGCACTAAGTGCACCTTTTGGTCTTAATCGTTTGGCTTGTAAGCTGTTGGTTGGTGCACCAACGGCATTTTGGTGCACCAGAGACCCACCCGCCAACAGACCCTCCCCCTTGCCCCTCCCTTTAGGGAGGGGAGTGTATAGTTCTGCAACTGTTCTGTTTGTGGCGATGTTATCACCACCTTTACGGGTTATTGAAATTAGTCAACGAGTTATTGGAATAAGTCGTTGAGTTATGAGAATAAGTCGTTGACTTATTGCAATAACTCATGGAGATAATTCCGTAAAGTGCCGAGTTATTGCCAAATTCTCTCGAGAATTTATCCAAAAAGAAGACCTCCCTTCTGCCCCAAAAGCCCCCCTTCTGCTGGTGCACCATCAGGTGTACGATCTGAGCTGTTGGAGCACCTATCAACGACCTGCATGTCAGAATAATAAGGCCAATAGGTGCACTTGGTGTACCATTTTTTTCGTTCTCCTAATTATCCCAAATCGGTCATTAGGCTGTTACGCGCTAACATGCTTTCTTTTTGTCATCTGTCCCGCCGCTTTTCGATTACAATGGAACCCCATTGCGCACTCAAAGCAGCAGGACATCTGTTCAATAATAAAGGATATTATCATCATAACGCTAATGACCGATTTGGGATTATCTGCAAGCGTGCTCGGTCAGCTCTGCTCCATCTACAAAAAGGCTCATCAGTCCGGGGTGACGCGCCAGAACTATAGACTCCCCTCCCAGGGGAGAGGCTGGGGGGAGGGGCTTTTGGGCTGGGCTTCAATGTAGCAACACCACGCCGTGCTGCTTCTTGCCGTCCATCATCACCTTCAGCGGGTGGTCGAAACGCACATGTCGCACATGGGCCGTCTCCTCCACGGCGGGCATGCTGTCGAGGATGTCCTTCTGGAAGATGCCGTCGCCAACGTAGGTGTTGATGGTGAAGTAGCCCACGCCGAAGGAGGTGAGGTTCTGGAAGAAGTGCGTGCCCTGCGAAGGGTCCACGTGGTAGTTCTTCAGGCCTGTCTCCACGATGACGCGCGCTGCTGAGATGTGCGGCCACTTCACGGGGATGCCCAGCCAGTAGTCGCTCGAACCCCAGCGGCCCGGCCCGATGAGGATATAGTTCTTGCCGTCGGCCAGGAACTTGCGGTTGATTTGCTCCACCTCCATGGCAATGGTCGGGTTGTTGGCAGCGGTGAACTGGTCGTCGGTCTTCACATAGACCACGTCGACGACGTCCTCCGAGATGCCGTGCCCCAGCGAGTTGTAACTGCGCAGCAGGCACTGCTCGTCGGGAATCTTCTGAAGGTCCTCGTCCAGCACTTGTTTTGAGTCGACGATGGGACGTATCTGTAAGAGGTAGAAAGCCCCCATCGGTTTCCCCGAAGTGGGGTTGACAGTTCTGCCATCCTCCCCTCCTTTGGAAAGGTTGGGGGAGACCCCTATGTTACAGGCCAGCTCTATCTCCACGGGGCGCTTCATCTCGTCGGCACCCAGCTTCTGTGTCATCTGCAACAGCTCGGGCAGGGGGAACACACCGTGCTGGAGGACGCCGGCAAAGGAGATGACCTTGCGGCCACCCTCGTAGATGCCGTCGCGGATGACCTGGTCCACAGGGTCGTAGGTGGAGGCGATGTACTGCAGCGAGCCGTCCTTGTCGGCCTGCTTCACCCGCACGTTCTTGATGTTGAAGCCATCGTCGACCGACCAGGCCCCTCCCGGCCCCCCCTGGGGGGGGTGACTGGCGGGTATGGTGGGTTCGCTCCCCGGCACCCCCAGAGGGGAATGACTGGCGGGTGTGGCGGCTTTGCTCTCCCCCCCCAGGGGGGGCTTGGAGGGGGCCTCCAATGCGTAGAACCGTGTCTGCGTCTGCGTCAGGGCCGTCTCCATCTCACTCATCTGCAACACCTGGTTGGGATGGTAGGGCGAGACACGCAGCGTCTGGCCGCCATCGACGATGTATTTGCCCAGGCCCAGGGCCAGGCTGGCGATGCCTTCTTCGGCCGTTTCATCGCCAATGGGATAGTAGTTCAGCGAGCGCAGCACCCCTGAGAAGGTGGGGTAGTAGAGGTCGCCATACTGCTGGCCCACCACCTCCTGCAGGATGACGGCCATCTTCTCCTGGTCAATGACGTTCTGCGTGGCGGTCATGTAAGCCTTCGAGTCGCGGTAGTAGACACTGGCATAGACACCCTTGATGGCGCAGGCCAGCTGCCGCAGCATCTCGTACTTGTCGTCGAGCCAGGGAATCATGTAGGTGGCGTAGATGCCGGCAAAGGGCTGGTAGTGGCTGTCCTCGAGCAGGCTGGAGCTTCTGACGGCGATGGGGCGCTTGATGGCATCGAAGAATGTGAAGAAATCGGCTATCAGGTCATCGGGCAGCTGCGCACGGAGGAAGTGGCGCAGAATCTCCTCGTCGGGCGCATCAGAGAGAGCGATGCCCCACAGGTTGTTGTCGTCCATGAAACGGTCGAAGAAATCGGTACACAGGACGACGGTCTTCGGTATCTGCACGGAGGCGTTGGGGAACTGGTTGAGCTCGGGGTGGCGCTTCAGGATGGTGTCGAGGAACGCCAGGCCGCGCCCCTTGCCGCCGAGGCTTCCCTCGCCGATGCGCGCAAAATGTGCGAATCTATCGAACTTCATGCGGTCGAAGACGGCCACCACGCCGATGTTCTTCATGTGGCGATATTGCACGATGGCATCGAAGATGATGCGCCGGTGGGCGTCGACGTCCTGCAGCTTGTGCCAGGTGACCTGCTTGAGAAACTGCGAGACGGGGAAGATGGCCCTGGCGGTGAGCCAGCGGCTCATGTGGTTGCGCCTGATGTGGCGCATGAGCGAGTCGTGAGGAATGGTGAAGATGTTGTCTTGCAGCTCCTTCAGACTGCTGATGCGCAGCACCTCCGCCTTCGTCTGTGGGTCGCGGAAGATGAAGTCGCCGAAGCCCATGTGCTCCTCCAGGAGGAGACGCAGGTCGACATTCATCTTCTTCGAGTTCTTGTCAACGAAGTGGAAGCCTTCGGCCTCTGCCTTCTGGCGGTTGACAATCTCTGAGCTCTCCAGGATGAGAGGCACGTATTCATCGCGCCTGCGAATCTCCCTGAGCAGCTTCAGTCCCGCCTCGGGGTCGCCCTCCTCCACATGACTCAGTCGGCCCACGGGCGTCTGCATGGGGAAGCGGGTGTCGCTGATGACGCCCAGCGTGTTCTCATGGTATTTCTCATAGAGGGCCATGGCCTCCTCGTAGTTCGTGGCCAGCACCACCTTCGGGCGGCCCCGCTTGCGCTGTGCGGCAGCATGGGGGTTGAGGGCCTCGGTCGAGAAGTTCTTCGACTGCTGTAGAATATAGTTGTAGAGGTTCGGCAGCACGGAGGAGTAGAAACGAATGTTGTCCTCGACCAAAAGAATCATCTGCACGCCAGCCTCGCTGATGTCGTGGTCGATGTTCATGCGGTCCTCGATGAGCTTGATGATGCTGAGGATGAGGTTGGTGTTGCCCAGCCAGCAGAACACGTAGTCGAAGATGCTCATGTCCTCGTCCTGCATGCGGCGGGTGATGCCGTGGCTGAAGGGGGTGAGCACCACGCAGGGCACGTCGGCGCGCATGGCTTTCACCTCGCGTGCCACGGCGAAGGCGTCGTTGTCGGCATTGCCAGGCATGCAGATGACCAGGTCTATGGCTGTCGTCTCCAGCACCTCCTGGGCCTCCTCGGTGGTTGACACCTGCGTGAACGACGGCGGATAGCGCATGCCAAGTTCGGTGTATTCATCGAAAATCTTCTCGTCAACGCGTCCGTCGTCCTCGAGCATGAAGGCATCGTAGGGGTTGGCCACGATGAGCACGTTGAAGATGCGGTGCGTCATCAGGTGGGCAAACGACACGTCCTTCAGGTAGAAGGAATCAAACTCCTGCGGTATGTTATTCGTATCTTCCATGTGAACTGTTGTTTAGTGAAGTGGGCCCCTTACATGGTCACTTCCACGGTGTGGTGGCCAGGGGCGTAGGGCACGAGGTTGCCCTCGACGGGAGAACCGTCGAGCACTATCTGCTTGACGCCTTTCTGCTGACCGTTGGGGTGGATGGTGATGTCGTAGGAGGCATCACGGAAGCGGCGGCGCACGGTGTAGTCGCCAGCCGTCTCCGGCAGACAAGGATCGATGAAAAGGCCGTTATAGTCGGGTTTGATGCCGAGGATGTACTCTGAGACGGTGTACCACATCCAGGCGGCCGTGCCCGTGAGCCACGAGTTCTTGCCCTCGCCGGGACGGGCGGCATCCTTGCCGGCCACCATCTGGCAGTTCACGTAAGGCTCCACCTTGTGCAGCGTCTGGCATTTCTCCTCCACATAGCTGGGCAGTATCTTGGCGTAGTGGGCCCAGGCATCGTTGCCCCGCCCGGCGATGCACTCGCCGATGATGACCCAGGGGTTGTTGTGGCAGAAGATGCCGGCATTCTCCTTGTAGCCCTCGGGATAAGAGCTGATTTCACCGTATTCGTAGACATAGCGCGTGAAAGCGGGGTTGTTGAGCACGATGCCATGCTCGCACTCCAAGTATTTCTTTACTGCGTCGAGGCTTTTGGCCACCATGCCTTCGTCGGCACCAATCTCGGCCATGGAGCACCACCCCTGGCTCTCAATGAAAATCTTGGCCTCGTCGTTCTCGTGCGAGCCAATCTTGCGCCCGTAGTAGTCGTAGGCACGCAGGTACCACTCGCCGTCCCAGCCGTGTTTCTTCACCGCTTCCACCATGGCGTCGATGGCCTTCTGCATGCGGTCGGCTTCAGCGCTATAGGCCTTCCCAAGCCCCTCCGAAGGAGGGGGTGTCTGGTTAGATAATGCCGCTGAAGTTTCAGGATTTTTTTGTAACTGAACATCCCCTCCTTTGGAGGGGCTTGGGGAGGCCTGCGCCAAATATTTGCACAGCTTTACATACTCCTTTGCAGTGACCACGAAGAGGCCGGCTATCATCAGACTCTCGGCCTTCGAGCCCTCGCTCTTGTTCTCTGTGGTCTGGAAGCTCTCGTTGGGGTCCCACGAGAAGCAGTTCAGGTTCAGACAGTCGTTCCAGTCGGCACGTCCGATGAGGGGCAGCCCGTGCGGGCCGAGGTTGTTGATGACATGGTTGAGGCTGACCTTGAGGTGCTCAAAGAGCGTCACCTCTGTGCCTGGCTGGTTGTCAAAAGGTACCATTTCATCGAGAATGGAGAAGTCGCCCGTCTCCTTCAGATAGGCTACGGTGCCGAAGATGAGCCAGCAGGGGTCGTCGTTGAAACCGCCACCGATGTCGTTGTTGCCCCGCTTGGTCAGCGGCTGGTACTGGTGGTAGCAGCCACCGTCAGGGAACTGTGTGGAGGCGATGTCGATGATGCGCTGGCGGGCACGGCTCGGAATCTGGTGCACAAAACCCACCAGGTCCTGGTTGCTGTCGCGGAAGCCCATGCCACGGCCGATGCCGCTCTCGAAGAAGCTGGCCGAGCGCGAGAAGTTGAACGTCACCATGCACTGGTACTGGTTCCAGATGTTCACCATGCGGTCGAGCTTGTCGTTGCCTGTCGTCACATTATATATATTTAGGAGCTGGTCCCAGTACTGGCCAAGCTCGATGAATGCGGCGTCTACCTTCGCTGAGGTGTTCAGGCTCTCGATGAGTGCATGCGCTTTCTCCTTGTTGATGACCTGCGGGGCCGTGAACTTCTTGTCCTGTTCGTTTTCTACATAACCCAGCAGGAACACGAAGTCTTTCTTCTCGCCGGGCTGCAGCTCTACCTCGATGAAATGGGAGGCTATGGGGCTCCATCCGTGTGCATGGCTGTTGCGGGGACGGCCATCGACGACGGCCTGTGGCGCCTCAAAGCCGTTGTAGAGGCCGACGAAGGCCTCGCGGTCGGTGTCGTAGCCCTGCACCTCGCTGTTCACATAGTAGAAGGCGTAGTGGTTGCGGCGCTCGCGGTACTCGGTCTTGTGGTAGATGGTGGTTTCCGGCGCTGACGCACCGGGAGTGGTGGCGGCTGACGCGGCGGGAGTGATGGCCTCTATTTCAACCTCGCCGGTAGAGAAGTTGCGCTGGAAGTTCTCCATGTCGGTGGCGGCGTTCCATAGGCACCACTCTTCGAAGGAGAACAGCTTCAGGTGCTTCACCTCCGTCGACTGGTTGGTGAGCGTCAGCCGCTGCACCTCGGCCCATTTCTTCAGCGGCACGAAGAACAGGACGCTGGCCTCAACGCCGTCCTTGCGTCCGGTGATGCGGGTATAGCCCATGCCATGACGGCACTCATAGAAGTCGAGCGGCGTCTTGCAAGGCTTCCAGCCCGGGTTCCACGCCTTCCCCTCATCATCCTTAATGTAGAAGTATCTGCCGCCGTTGTCCATTGGAACGTTGTTGTAGCGATAGCGGGTGATGCGGCGAAACTTGGCATCCTTGTAGAAAGAATAGCCACCGGCGGTGTTGCTGATGAGTGAGAAGAAATCCTCGTTGCCAAGGTAGTTAATCCAGGGCCAGGGCGTCTGGGGGTCGGTGATGACATACTCACGGTGTTGGTCGTCGAAGTGACCATAGCGTTTTTGCTCTTCCATAATAGTTATGTATTTGTTGCTAATTCCTTCGCTCGTTTCTGACGGCATTTGCCGCTTTCGCAATACAGGCCACAAAGTTACGAAAAAAATATCAAACGTCGCTTTTCCTCTTCCTTTTTTCTTCTGTTTACGGAAAAATGATTAAATTTGCAGCGTGAAAAATGCAACCCAAGAAAAGAGACTATGGCCAAGAAAGACGGTGAGATGACCCCGATGATGAAGCAGTTCTTCGACCTGAAGGCGAAGCATCCTGATGCAGTGCTGCTGTTCCGCTGCGGCGACTTCTATGAGACCTACTGCGACGATGCCGTGGTGGCTTCGCGCATCCTGGGCATCACCCTGACCAAACGCAACAACGGATACAACAAAGGCGATGAAATGGCCGGTTTTCCGCATCATGCCCTGGACACATACCTGCCCAAGCTCATCCGTGCCGGCAAGCGCGTAGCCATCTGTGACCAGCTGGAGGACCCGAAGCTGACCAAGAAACTGGTGAAGCGCGGCATCACTGAGCTGGTGACGCCGGGCGTGGCGCTGAGCGACAATGTGCTGAACTACAAGGAGAACAACTTCCTGGCGGCCGTACACTTCGGCAAGTCTGCCTGCGGCGTCAGCTTCCTCGACATCTCCACGGGCGAGTTCCTCACCGGCGAGGGTACCTATGATTATGTGGAGAAGATGCTGGCGAACTTCCAGCCTAAGGAGGTGCTCTTTGAACGGGGTAGGAAGAAGGACTTCGAGCGTTACTTCGGCAGCAAGTTCTTCACCTTCGAGATGGACGACTGGGCGTTTTCAGAGCAGACCGCCCACCAGAAGCTGTTGAAGCACTTCGGCGTGAAGAGCCTGAAGGGCTTCGGCGTGGAGCACCTGAAGAACGGCACTACCGCTGCCGGCGCCATCCTGCAATATCTGGAGCAGACGCAGCACACCCGGCTGTCGCACATCACCCACATCACCCGTATAGAAGAGGAGAAATATGTCCGGCTGGACAAGTTCACCATTCGCTCCTTGGAGCTGGTGCAGCCCATGCAGGAGGACGGTCACTCGTTGCTCGACGTCATCGACCGTACCGTGTCGCCCATGGGCGGCCGTCTGCTGCGTCGCTGGCTGGTGTTCCCGCTGAAAGACGAGAAGGCCATCAACGAGCGCTTGGACGTGGTGGACACATTCTTCCGCGACCCCGACTTCCGTTCTCTCGTCGACGAGCAGCTGCAGCGGGTGGGTGACCTGGAACGCATCATCGCCAAGGCCAGCGTGGGGCGCATCTCACCGCGCGAGATGCTGCAGCTGAAGGTGGCCCTTGAGGCCGTGGCCGCCATCAAGGAAGGAATGGCCCTTAACACCGATTTCATCGATTCCCAGCCCTCCCAGTCGTCCCAGCCTTCTCAGCCTTCTCAGCCCTCCCAGTCGCCCCAGTCCTCCCATTGGCCCCCGATTCTCCAAACCATCGCCGAGCGCCTCTCCGTCTGCGAGAGCCTCCACGACCGCATCGCGCGCGAGCTCACCCTTGACCCGCCGCAGCTGGTGCAGAAGGGCGGCGTCATACAGAACGGTGTCAGTCCGGAGCTGGATGAGTTGCGGCACATTGCCTATAGTGGCAAGGACTATCTGCTACAGATACAGAACCGCGAGGCTGAGTTGACAGGCATACAGTCGCTGAAGATTGGCTACAACAACGTGTTCGGCTACTACTTAGAGGTGCGCAACACCTACAAGGACAAGGTGCCGGCTGAATGGGTGCGCAAGCAGACCCTGGCCCAGGCCGAGCGATACATCACGCAGGAGCTGAAGGAGTATGAGGAGAAGATTCTGGGTGCCGAGGACAAGATACTGACGCTGGAGGCGCAGCTGTTCAACGACCTTGTCATGGCCGTGCAGGAGTTCATGCCCCAGCTGCAGGTCAACGCCATGTTGCTGGCCCGTCTCGACTGTCTGCTGTCGTTTGCCAAGACGGCTGAAGAGCACCGCTATATACGTCCCATCATCGATGAAACCGATGTTATTGACATCCATCAAGGGCGTCACCCCGTCATCGAGACCGAGCTGCCCATTGGCGAGCAGTATGTACCCAACGATGTGCTCCTTGACCAGGAGCGCCAGCAGATTATCATCATCACCGGACCGAACATGGCGGGTAAGTCGGCGCTGTTGCGCCAGACGGCCCTCATCGTGCTCATGGCACAGGTGGGCTGCTTCGTGCCGGCGGATTCGGCACGCATCGGCATGGTTGACAAGATTTTCACCCGCGTGGGGGCCAGCGACAACATCTCGCTGGGCGAGTCTACATTCATGGTGGAGATGACTGAGGCCTCCAACATCTTGAATAACGCCACGCCACGCTCGCTCGTACTCTTTGACGAGCTGGGGCGCGGCACGTCGACCTACGACGGCATCTCCATCGCCTGGGCCATCGTGGAATATCTGCACGAGACGCCCCGTGCTCGTGCGCGCACGCTCTTTGCCACCCACTACCATGAGCTGAACGAGATGGAGAAGAACTTCTCACGCATCAAGAACTATAATGTCAGCGTGAAGGAGGTGGAGGGCAGGGTAATCTTCCTGCGCAAGCTGGAGCGCGGCGGCAGCGAGCACTCCTTCGGCATCCATGTGGCCGAGATAGCAGGCATGCCGCGCAGCATCGTCAAGCGCGCCAACATCATCCTGAAGCAGTTAGAGTCGGAGAACGCACAGGTGGGCAAGGCCGGACGCCCCATCAGCGAGATTACCGACAGCCGTGAGGGCATGCAGCTGAGCTTCTTCCAGCTCGACGACCCCGTGCTCATTCAGGTACGCGATGAAATCATGGGGCTTGATGTGAACAACCTCACCCCGGTCGAGGCGCTCAACAAGCTCAATGACATCAAGAAGATTGTCTGCGGCAAATAGGGCTACAGACTTTAGCTAACTTTTCTCTCACAGATTTCACAGATTTCCTTCGGCGGCGAAGGAATCGATGGCTTTGCGCGTGATGGCCACGGCTTCGTCGAGCGAGCAGAAGAGGCGTCCGCCGGCAGCGTTCAGATGGCCGCCGCCGTTGAAGAACTGCGCCGCCATCTGGTTGCAGGGGAACTGGTCGACGCTGCGTAGGCTCACCCATATCAGGTTGTCCTTCTCGCTATCCTCACGCAGGCTGATGGACAGCTTGTGGCCCTTCATCTGCAGTGGCATGTTCACCAGCCCTTCGGCATCGCCCTTGACAAACTGGAAACGCTTCATGTCCTGTCGCGTGATGGTGAAGTAGCTGGCATGGTGCTGCTGGTCAACCACCAGCCGCTCGTACATGACGAAGCCCATCAGACGGAGCCTGTTCTCAGAGAAGTTGTGGTAGACATTGCGGTAAATCTTGTCCTTGTTGATGTGCTTGGTAAGCAGCTGCGAGATGATGAAGAAGATGTCTGGGTCGCTGCTGTTGTAGGTGAAGCCGCCCGTGTCGGTCATCATGCCACAATAGACGGGCACAGCAAAATGCTTGCCTAACTGCTCGAAGCAACCCAGCTGCCACACCAGACGGAACACCAGCTCACAGGTGGACGATGCCTCGGGGCGTGAGATGGTCAGCTCGGTGTCCACCGTCGGGTCCAGGTGGTGGTCGATGAGCACCTTCTTTGCAGGAGAACTGCAAAGTGCACTTTCCATGTCGGCGGTGCGCTTGGCATCGTTGAAATCGAGACAGAACACCAGGTCGGCGTGTGCCAGCACGAAGTCGCACCCCTCGCGGTGCTTGTCGTAGCGGATGATTTTGTCGCTGTTAGGCAGCCAATGCAGGAAGTCAGGATACAGGTCTGGCACAAACACCTGTGGCTCTTTGCCGTAGACAGCATGCAGCACCTCGGCCCATGCTAAGCACGAGCCTAACGCATCGCCGTCGGCATTCTGGTGACAGGTCAGTACGATGGTGTCACTCTCACATATCAGCTCCTTGAGCTGGTCCAGCTCCTCACTGGTTATCAAGTCTTTCAGCATAGTTGGCTGCAAACGTACGAATTATTTACTGATGGTCTAGACCCAGCAGCCCCCCACTAACCCACCCCCTGCCCCTCCCTTTAGGGAGGGGAGTAGATAGTTTTGTAGGATGAAATATCAAGGGAAGAACTAAACACTCCCCTCCCTACAAGGGAGGGGCAGGGGGTGGGTCTGCAGGGGGTGGGTCTGCTGGGGGTGAGGCTTTTTTTAGAACAGCTTGTTGGGATAGACACCCTCGTCGACGAGCTTCTTGATGCGGTCGACGGTAGCCTGGCGGTCGGCGGCGTAGGTCACGCCAAACCACTTGCTGGTGGTGTCGAGCACCTCGCAGGTGGCGGTGCCCTCAGTGATGAGCTTGTTCACCATCAGGGGGATGAAGAACTCAGCCTTCAGGTTCTGCATGTTCTTCGGGTCGCTGAGGAACTCCTTGAAGTAAGCCTCGCTGTACTCGAAGTAGTCGGGTGTGAAGCCCCACATGTTCATGCTGACAGGCACGTTCTCCTCTAATGGGAACCACTCGTCGCCGTCCTTATAGCAGATGGCGTTGCCCTTGTCGGGGATGCGCATAATCTCCGTGCGCTCCACGACGTCGGTCAGATGGCGCTTGTCATTGTAGGCGCAGACACCGCGAGCCACCGAGCCGTTCTCACTCAGGGTGTTGCAGCAGCGGAAGCCCACCATGGCATACTCGTTCTTCGAGCCTTCCTTCAGGCCAGCGAGGAACTTGCCAATCTGCATGAAGGCATCGCGGCCGTAGAAGTCGTCGCAGTTGATGACGCAGAAGGGCTCCTTGATGACGTCCTTGCCCATCAGTACGGCGTGGTTCGTGCCCCATGGCTTGACACGGCCCTCAGGCACCGTGAAGCCCTCGGGCAGTGCGTCGAGCGCCTGGAAGCAGAGTTCGCAGGGCACCTGGCCCTCATATTTCGACAGAATCTGGGTACGGAACTGCTCCTCGAAGTCCTTGCGGATGACCCATACGATTTTTCCGAATCCAGCCTGTATGGCATCGTAGATACTATAGTCCATGATGGTCTCGCCGTTGGGGCCCAGACCGTCGAGCTGCTTCAGTCCGCCGTAGCGGCTACCCATGCCAGCAGCAAGCAAGAATAATGTAGGTTTCATAGTTTGTTTTGTTTATTATTAAAGTAATGTGTAACTTTACCCTGCAAAAGTACAAATAATATTCTGATAAATGGGCTCTTTATGCTTTTTTTTTATGAAAAACATCACGAAATATGTTTTTTTTGCTACCTTTGCACCCACAAGAATGACCAATCAATACTTTAATTATTATGATGAAGAAATCATTATTCTGGGTTCTGGTGCTCATGGTGAGCATCACGGCCTGCAAGGGTGGCAAGACGGAGAAGGCCGTTGACACCGAGAAGGAAAAGCCGGCCGTGGGCCTGGCCATCGATGAGAAGAACTTCCCCGACCCGGTCATCCGTGCAAACCTGCTTGAGGGGTCTGCCGGCATGGACAGCATCCTGACCGACAAGGAGATTGAGAATCTATGGATACTTGACGTAAGCGGGCGGGGTGCCAGCGACCTGACGGGCATTGACAAGCTGACGGGCCTGAACTTCCTGAACGTCAACGGCTACATGGGTGCGACGATTGATGTGAGCCAGAACGCCAACCTCACTGAGATTTACTGCTGCGACTCACCAAGCCTGACATCCATCAAACTGGGTGACAAACCGAATCTGTTAAGACTGAACTTCAGCAACACCAACGTGTCGAACATTGACTTGACGCAATGTCCGAAGCTGGAGATGCTCTATATGCTGGATACCCCCATTGGTGCCGTCGACCTCAGCGGCTGCCCTGAGCTGAAGGAAATCAGCTGCGAGACGGTCCTCATGCCGGGACTTGACCTCTCTGCCTGCCCCAATGCCGGATTCGTCGACTAACTAACTGTTCAGCGATTACTCATGAACGACGACCAGCAGTTGACCCCGCAGCCAGACAACCAGCCGGCCGAGTCCAGGAAGGGACGCCAGCCAGAGACCATCGGTGAGCTGCAGCAATGGTATGCTGACCACAACCTGCCGCCTGAGGAGGTGACGCGTTTCTTCATCGGCAAGAACATCACCGAGCCGAAGGCCTTCGGCATCTACAAGAACGAGCAGGGTGAGTGTGTGGTCTACAAGAACAAGGCTAACGGCGAGCGCGCCATACGCTACCAGGGACCCAACGAGGGTTTTGCCGTCAGCGAGATTCTGGCCAAGCTTCGTGAAGAGATAGCCAAGCGGAAAGGCAACAGACCGAGGGGCGGCGGCAGACGGTCGGCAGGCAATAGCTCTGCCAACGCCAATCTGTCGAAGAACCACAGCAGTGGGTCCCTCTTCGGAATCTTTAACAAACAGGAGAGGGGGGGATGTCTCATTGTCGGCATCGTCATAGCCATCATAGCCTACTTTATGCCCAACAATAGCGTGCCCAATGGCTACTATCAATACAATGGGCAGCAGTATTATCATCAGGGCTCGTCGTGGTACAGCTACAACACCTTGGAGAAGGTGTGGGCGATTGCGGCCTCGCTTGACGAGATTATCAACAGTGACAATGCCGAGCAGTACCAGCTGAACGACTTCGATGGCCTTCGCTTTGAAGACACCGAGTGGTATGACGATGGCTCAAGCGATGACGATGACTCATACGATGATGACACCTGGGACGATGACGATAGCTGGGACAGCGATGACACCAACTGGGATGACGACTGGTAGCCTCCTCTCACAGATTTCTCTTCAGCCGCATCCGGCTCTTTTTCTCTCATAGATTTCACAGATTTATTCTCATAGCGCATGAGTCGCCGAGGATAATCTGTGAAATCTGTGTTATATCAGAAGGGATAGCCGATGGCGATGTGCAGGGTGTGCATGTCCTTGAAGCGGGGGATGTTGAAGTATCCACTCTTCCCGGTGTCGTAAGGCAGGTGCAGGCCGAAGCCCCAGTCCACGCGCAGCACGAGGAAGTCGAGGTCGTAGCGCAGGCCGATGCCCGTGCCGGTGGCCAGCTGTCGGAACAGGTTCTTGGTCTGGAACTTCCACCCGGAGAACATCTCGTTCCAGGCCTTCACAAGGTCGTTGATGTCCGGGTTGTCACTGTCCTCTTCGTTGATGTCCATGCTCCAGTCCTCTGAGTTCCACACGTTGCCCGCATCGAAGAAGACTGCGCCGTAGAGGTTGCCGAACAGCTTCTGGCGCAGCTCCAGGTTCATCAGCAGCTTCACGTCGCCGTTCTGCATCATGTAGGCAAACTGGCGGTCGTTGCTGAAGGGTACGAAGGCGCCGGGGCCGATGCTGCGCACGGGGAAGGCCCTGATGCTGTTGGCACCGCCCACGTAGAACATCTCGCTGAAGGGTCCGGTGGTGCTGTTGCCATAGCTCCACATCAGTCCATAGTTCAGGTGTCCCACCAGCTTGGTGCGGTGGCTCAGCGTCCATGTCTTTGTCAGGTCCGTCTCCACCTTCAGGAACTGCGAATAGGGGTTCTTGAACAGCGTCTTGTCCTTCTGGTTCCATCCGTTGCCCTGGATGAGCACGTCGTAGAGTGCCGTCATGTTGCCCGACTCCTCCACCGTCGTCTCCCATCGCAGTGGGTTGCGCAGGGTGCTGGGCGAGGTGTAGGTATAGGTGTAGCGCATCTTCGGGATGAAGTAGTCCTCCATGGTGGCGGTGAGGTACGGGCTTTGCATCATCAGTTCATCGAAGCTCTCGGTGCGACTGTTCATGAACTGATATTTCAGCACCAGCGGCGACAGCTCGTGCTTGCTCGACACCGATGGCTGCCAGCGGTAGGTCCACTCACCGCTGACGATGTGCATCTTATAGTATTGTGGCCGCTGCACGATGTCGGTCGACACCTTTGCCAGGGTCGAGGGTGGCGCATAGAACCGACGGCGACGGCGGCGCGGACGGTTGACCGTCAGGCTGTCCGCTGTCGTGCCCGTGTTGGTCGACAGACTCCCGCTGCGGTTGCTCCTCCTGAAGCGTGGGAAGAGTATGCGTGGAAACTCGATGCTGGCGTCGGCACCATACTGGTAGCTGTTCATGTCGCTGCCCTTGCTCGATGTCTCCCACTCGTAGCTGCCGTGCAGGTTGATGTCCAGGCGCTCACCGCCCCTGAAGGCGTTGCGACGTGTCAGACCCACCTTCAGCTCCGGGCCCAGGCGACCGATGGTGCGGTTGACGAAGTTGGTCTCGATATAGAAATCGTATGGCTTGTCGAAGACGCAGTCGATGAGGAGGTCGAGGGCGCCAGCCCCCCCTGGCCCCTGAGCCCCCCCTGTCCCCCCCTGGGGGGGGTAACTGGCGGTGCTGTCGGGGTTGGTCACCCCCCCCAGGGGGGGGCGGGAGGGGCTGGGGTTGGTCACCCCCCCCAGGGGGGGCTGGGGGGGGCTAAACTGGAAGTCGACGGTGCTGAAGACCCCCGTGGCGTTCACCTTCTGCATGGACTCCTGATAGGCGTCGTAGCTGAAGAGCTGACGGGGCCGCAGCTTCAGTCCCTGCAGGATGACACCCGGTCGGATGGGCGGCCGCTTGCCGCTGTAGAGCACCTTCAGGAAGCGTCGTCCGGCCACGCTGTCGGTACGGTCCATGCGTGAGCGGCGCAGCCGGACGCTGGTGCTGCCGATGGTCCAGGGCTTCAGCGCCTGCTCGGGCAGCGAGTCGGCCAGCTGCAGTCTGAGCGTCACATCGTAGGGGCCCACCTCGCGTCCCTCTGAGGCACTGGCCTTGCCAATGGTGTCGGCCAGGAACGAGGCATACGACGGCTGGTAATAGTAATAGCCATTGTTGCGGAACAGCTGACTCAGTCGTGTGCGCTCGCCCTCCAGGTTCTGCACGCTGAAGGGGGCTTGTGGCAGCAGCAGACTCTCCGTCCGCGTTGAGTCGATGAGGTGCTGCATGGCGGGTGGGAATCCGACGTACACCAGCGTGTCGACACGAAACAGCGTGTCCATGTTCACCGTATAGGCAATCTTCGCCTTCCGCGGGTTCTTTTGCGTCACCTCCTTGTAGCTGACGTCGCCGTGCAGATAGCCGTGGGTGCGCAGCACCTGTCGGGCCACCTGTGCCCGCAGCGCGGGGTTCACCTGGCTCATCAGCACGGGTGGCTTGCCAAAGGTGGACCCCAGCCAGCGGATGCTCTTCGACTTCGTGTCCTGTGCCGCGTTCCATATCCACAGGGCATAGGGTAGGGTGCGGTGGTAGCTGCTGCCGAAGAGGGCCCCGTTGGGTGCCGTGGCTAGCGCCGCCTCAATCTCCTCTTTGGTCTCGTCGGCATGCACATCGTGCTCGTAGCTGGCATAGGCTATCTTCTCTAATCCCACGAACAGCTGGTCGTCGTCAGGGATATGGCGGGTGGTGGAGCAAGAGCAGAGACACAGCAGGAAGCCCACCCCCAACAGCCCACCCCTGACCCCTCCCGAGGGGAGGGGGAAGCCCACCCCCGACCCCTCCCCAAGGGAGGGGAGAGACCTACCCCCTAACCCCTCCCCAAGGGAGGGGAGAGACCTACCTCCTAACCCCTCCCCAAGGGAGGGGAGTTTGGTTAGTTTTGCTATGGAGGAGAGGTGGCGTAAGAGCTTATTGAATACTGTCATGCTTGAAACGAGCTTATTAGATACTGTTATGCTTGAATGAGCTTATTGGATACTGTCATGCTTGATAGAGTCAGTGCGTAACACCTGAGGGAAGTGACTATCTGACCTCCCCTCCCTTGGGGAGGGGCCGGGGGTAGGCTTTCCCCCCTCCCTTGGGGAGGGGTTGGGGGTGGGCTTCTTCCTGAAGATGTCGGTGAGCCTGTCGAGCTTTCGCTTCCACAGATAGCCAGCGCCATATTCGCCGGTGTAGCCTTCCAGCCAGTCGTAGACGTTCTGCTTGTAGAACAGCTTCACATACTGGTTGCCGGTGGGCGACAGCCGGTACTCCATGGTGACATTGTCGAAGAACGACTGCTGCTGGCCCTCCATCTCCGCTCCCGTCGACACCTTGCCGCCCAGCTGGACGCTGAGACGGTTGTTCCAGAAGCGCTTGGCAAAGCTGAAGCTGTAGTCGGTGTGCGTCTCTCCCGTGGCGGTGGTGGTGTTGTCCAGTCCTACCTGCAGGTCAATGGTCTTCAGTGCCCCGGCGGTGATGTTGTTAATCTCACTCTGCAGGAACGAGCTCAGCGCCGTGTTCATCGAGAAAGCGCCGGTGTTGCCGTCCGCCAGGTACATGCCCGTGGTGAGCATCGTCACGGCCAGCTTGCCCCGCTGCTCCTCGCCCATGGCGGTCAGCTCGCCCTGCAGCTGCATGTCCTCAGGGGCGCTGATGGTGAAGGCCAGTCCCATGTTCTCCAAGGTCTGTGTGATGACCACGCCGCAGTCGAAGAGCACGTTGCGCGTGCCCTCACCCTCGGCGTTGCCCACGGCGGCGCGCCGTCGCTCGGTGGCCGTGATGTTCAGCGTGGGGTTGTCCGGCTGTCCGGTGAACTCCACATAGCTGCCTTGTGCCAGCGTGAAGGTCTTCAGCGGGATGATGGGCAGCGAATATTTCATGGTGCCGCTGCTGATGGTGTAGCGCCCCGTCAGGTTCATGCCGTCGCCACCCATGCGCAGCCGCAGGTCGCCGCCACCCATCAGGTCTATATAGTTGCTCTGCGTGGCGTTCAGGGCGCAGCGCACGTGGGTGCCCTCGTCGATGCTCAGCTGCACGTCCAGGTCGATGGCATCGCTCTCAGGCCGCACCACCACCGTCTGCGTGGTGTCGCTGAAGTCGGTGAAGCGCACCAGGTCGTCCATCTCGCTGTCGGTAGAGAGGGGCGAGTCGAGCAGCACATAGTTCAGGTCGGTGCTGCCCAGCACGTTGAGCCTGCCGCGCATGTTCAGCCTGTCGAGGTTGCCGGTGAGACGGGCGAAGAAGTTGACGAACATCTTTCCGTAGGCCACCGACTCTTTCTTCTGCTTGGCGTTCACCAGCTGGAAGTTGCGTGCGGTGAGGCGCAGGTTCACATCGTCGGTGCCCGTTCCGTAGAGGTCCACGCTGCCGTTGATGGTCAGCGGCGACTGCTGCTGGCCGTCGCCTACGGCATAGAGTGTGAAGCCGTCCATGATGAGGCGCGAGTCCTGCATCTGCAGGGGCTGGTCGCCGAAGCGCATGCGCATGCCGTAGGGGTTGCTCACGAGATAGCCGTTGGTGAAGCGCATGCTGCCGTCCATGTCCAGCAGCGACAGCGGTCCGCTGACGCTGAGCGCGCCGTCGGCGGTGCCCTCGAAGCCAATGAGCTGGTCGGGCATGAAGCCGTTGAGGATGGACAGCGGCATGGCTGTCAGCTCCAGCGTGGCGTCCAGGCGCTTGCCGTCGAGGTAGCTGCCCTGCAGCACGCCTATGGGCGCGTTGTCGAGCATCAGCGTTCCGTCGACGACGTGCGTGCCGTCCTCGCGCAGCAGGTAGACGAGCTCCGTCCCGAGGTCGCCAATGGGGCTGCCCTCGTAGACCATCTGTTGGACGCCCATGTCGCTGGCCACTGAGATGTTGTGGTCGCGGTCCATCATCAGGTGGTAGTCGCCGGTGAGCTTTCCGCTGATGGCAGGTAGCATGGCGATGCCGCTGGTCAGCTCGCCCAGGTCGAGGCTGTTGACGCTGACGGTCAGGTCCTGAAGAAGGGTTTCTGGGAGTTCTTCAGAATACACCATGATGTGTGTGCCGTCGTCGGCCAGCAGGTCGACGTTGGCCTCTAACTTCAGGTCGTGGCGCAGCAGCAGATAGTTGTCGCTGTTCAGCGCAAACTCCTTGTAGCCCAGGGTGGGACGCTTGGGAATGAGCTGGAAGCGTATGCCTGTCCTGTCGCCGTCGGGGCTGGGCAGCGACACCATCTCAGCCTTGGTGCCTAAGCGGATGTTCATGCGGCCCTGCTCGTCAAAGTAGCGCACTCCCAGACTGGCTCCGTGCTGCTGCAGCAGTCCGTCGAAGAGGATGCGGAAGGTGCCGATGGGGTTGCGGGGCGCATTGGCCACAAAGCCGTTGAAGGTCAGGCCGTGGTCCTTCTCCACCAGCGACAGGCGTATGCTGTCCAGCAGCATGGAGCCGGTGTTCAGCCCGTGTAGGTCCATCTGTCCGTTCAGTCCTGTCTGTGGCGATGTCGTCAGGTCGGCGTGCAGCATGCTGATGGTGATGCCCGTCTGTGCGGTGATAATCTTGGCGATGGGGTTGTCACGCTTGCTGCTGACCATCAGGCGTCCTGTGGGCAGCAGGCGTTTCAGGGCTTGCTGGTCGATGGTTCGGCTGTCTATCTGTGCAGTCACGGTGTCAGCCAGGGTCGTCAGCCGCGGCAGCAGCTCCTCGTAGCCACCCTGCAGGTCGGCCTTCACCACGAGGTCGCCGCTCTGCAGGCGCACCACGGTGGTGTCAGCCTCGGCTTTCAGCAGCACCCCGAGCTTCTCAGGGCGGTAGGTGTCCACCGTGTCGCGTATGTAGATATTGTCTACCAGTGCCGACAGGTAGTGGTGGCGGCGCAGGTCGCTTTCGATGGTGAAGTCGCCGTCCAGCCCCATCACCGTGGGCATGTCGGTCATGCCCAGCGCCTGCATGTCGGCATGTGTCAGCGCTGTGCTCACCTCGCCCTTCACGCCCCTCTCTGACACCATGGCGTCCATGTCGATGGTGCCGCGCAGCAGGTCGTTGTGGCTGTTGGCATGCAGCAGCACGTGGTCGCCACTGATGGTGGCCGTGGCCTGCACGCTGTCGATGAGCCACTGGTCGTAGCCCAGCCGGTGCAGCTGCACGTCGGCCTGCAGCCGGCTGCCACTGTCTGACAGCGGCAGACCGCCACTGCCATGCAGGGTGGCATCGGCGCTGAGCTGTCCCATGCCGGCGCCAGGCATGAAGCGGCCCAGGTTGAGGCTCCTGCTGCTCAGGCGCACGTCGTAGGTGGTCGTCTCCGGATGGTCGGCCAGGTCGGCCAGGGTGCCGTGCAGCGTGGCGTCCACCGTGGCGCTGCCGCTGCCGTTGCGCAGCAGGACGTCAGCCAGGGTGCGCTGCTCGCCCTCGGGCATCCTGATGTCGGCCCGCAGCTGTGTGCCTGCCGGCAGTTGCATGCCGTCGCCCTTCAGCGTCTGGTACACCTGTGCGTCGAGGGCCAGCTGTCCTGACAGACGCTCCATGTCCATGACGTTGTTCACCTGTCCGCTCAGCTCGGCATGCGCCATGGTGGGCATGCTGATGCTGATGCGCTCGATGTCCATCTGCCGTGTGTCGCCGTCGACGCTGGCACGCAGCGTCACGGGCTGGTCCTGCCAGGTGGCTGTGCCCTCCATGTTCAGTCTGCGCAGGCTGATGTCGTCGCCGTTCATGGCGATGCCGCCCTGCAGCTGGTGCAGCGCCACTCCCGTCTTCTCCTCTTTCATCGATGCCTGCGCGATGCCCACGCGCAGCTCGCCCTTATAGGAGAAGAGCGAGTCGAGGTGCAGCTCCACGTCGCTCAGCGCCACGTCGTCGCCGTAGCCCAGCCGGCCCTCATGCCACTCGATGGGCCCGAACATGAAGCGTGCCAGTCCCAGGTGCAGGTCGCCTTCGCGGAGGCTGGCTTCATGCAGGTAGGCGTCGATGCGGGTTGGTGGGTCCACTGGAGAAGTGGCGGACACGGCGGCTGGCGCGTCGAAACGGGCGGCGGAGTCCATGACGATGCGGAGGCGTGTCTGTTCGAAGTCGAAGCGGTCGAAGCGGATGTGCCACCCCGTGGTGGTGGTGTCCACGGCGGCGGTGTCGCTCATGTAGACGGTCAGGTCAGAATGGCTCAGGCGGGGCTGGCGCAGCTCCATCTTCATGGCTGCAGCGTCGATGCCAGGCGAGCTGAGGCTGAGCGTGCCGATGGTGCCCTTCAGACGCACGTCGGGGATGAAGTCGAGGGTGTTCAGGCGGGCGTCGTCTAAGCGCAGCTCGTTCAGCACGATGTTACCCTTCACCAGTGGCCACAGCTGCACGTCGACGGTGGTGCTCCTTATGTCGGCAATGGTGTCGCCGTCCCTCACCACGCGCACCCCCTCGGCCTTCAGGTCCAGCGGGAAGCTCAGGTTCACATGCTCCACGCTGATGTCCATGCCTGTCTCCTCGGATGCCATCGACGCCACCTGCTGCACCACCCAGTTCTGTATGGGGGGTACATAGAGTAGTGCTACCAGCACGACGAACAGCAGGACGGGGCTGAGCAGCACGATGGCTATCCACTTGAAGACTCTTTTCATTAAATATCCGTCAAGGTGTGTGTGAAGGGCATTTCGGCCGCAAAGGTACGTATTATTTGCGACATTCATACATCCTTGCTCCGTATTTTAACCTGCCTTCATCGGTTTTAACACTTCAGCGGGGTACAGCGGACTTTTCTTTTTTTGCAGCGGGCGACATCGGACTTTTTTGTTTTTTGCAGCGGACTACAGCGGACTTTTGCTTTATCCGCCGCACGGACTCCCCTCCCATGTAGGGGAGGGGCTGGGGGTGGGGTCAGTATATAAAAGCATAACCCTTGCAGAATCTTCTCGGCGGTGAAGCCAACGCGCGCGTATAGAAGCGAAAAGTGCATAGGCGCAAGCACCTGGATATGGTTTCGCTTATGCACGCGCGCACGCGAGAAAAGTCGCGACTTATGACAGCCAAGCATGGAGATAATTCAGCCAGGCATTGAGTTATGCTCGCCAGGCATGGAGATAATTTCGCCAGGCATGGAGTTATGCTCGTAAAGTGCCGCTTTATTTCCAGTTCATCCGTCGGCGAATCTCTGCGCATACAGTCGTGAAACGCTCTTGGGTCTCCACCCATTCGGGCAGGTCACGGTTCATCCAGCCAATCACCTTCAGCATCTCGGCGTGAATCTCCTCGACCCTTGCCAGATTCCAACAGATAGACTCGTTGTGAAAGATGCGGTTGCGGAAGCGGCGGAACGTGTTGAGCGGTGCCGACACATTCCTGCGCTGACGTTCGCGACGCGGCATGTAGGGGAAAGCCCGTCGCAGCGCCTGCCACAGTGTTCGCTCATACTCCGTATTCAGCAGCGACACCCAGAAACCGAGTGTCAGTTCCGCAACAATCTTCGATGGCGTTATTTGCTCATGCCGTGCTGTGATGTGCTGCCCCGCCTCTGTGATGTATCTATTCAGACTACGCAGCCCAGGAGTGGATGGAAAGATGGCATACCAGTCCTCGCGCCCAGTCATCGTCTCCAGTTCACGGCAAAGCGCATTGCGCAGCGTCACCTCCAGCACAGACAGACTCACATAGAGCGACTCTGCCAGCATCAAGTTACACTCATAATGGCATATAGCCCGTGCCTCGTCATCGGGGTAAAGCGCAAAATATCGCTCCATCCGCTTTGTCGAGAAAACTTTTTCCAGAAATTGCTTGGTCAGTTCCATAATTCTTCGTATCTTTGCACCGCAGTCCCGGTAGTTCCTCTCCCAGATATTAGATGCTGGTGATGAATCCGGGTTTTTTCATGCCCGTTTGTTTGTTGGCTGCAAAGATACGAAACATTCTTTATATCACAGCCTTTTGGAATGATTTTCTCCCCATTTTACATCAAAGTGTTAGCTTAACCTTTCTTCCCTTCTGGACACAGAAGGCTGAGTGGCCGGCGTGCCACTGCCGGCCCAGCAGGTCGTAGACACGGCTGGCGGTGGCCGACGGCGCTGCTGACGGGGCGGTGACGGCTGAGCTGTGGCCCCCTGAGGATGCGCCGAAGAGCTTCCATGAGCCCAGCATGATGTCGCCTGAGTTCTGCGTCTCAGTGATGACCAGACGGTAGTGGCGGAAGGGCTGCCCGAAGGCGGGGTTGTTGATGGAGTAGTCGTCGTTGAGGATGCCAGCGCGACGCAGTTCGTCGACGGCCTCCATGAGCATCATGCCCGTCTGCTGGCGCGAGGTGTCATGCACGTCGTTGGACAGGTTGTACTGTTTGGTCCAGTAAGGGTTGATGATGAACCACGTCTTGTCAACGGCGGCCAGACAGGCTGAGCGCGCCTGCTCAACGAGCCACTTGGCATAGCGGAACTGGCGGTCGGCATCGAGCTTGCCAGAGAGAATCCACTGCGTGAGGTAGCGCACGAAGATGCCCTTGAACAGTCCACCGTCGTCCTGGTTGTAGTTCTGCCGCTCGTTCATGATGCCCTTGGGCGAGTACCACTTGCCGAAGAGCAGCAGGTCCATCAGCTCCGTCGCCGTCTGACGGTAGTGCTCCTCGCCGGTAATCTTATACAGCTCCAGGAGACCGCCCACCCAGGTGCCCTGGTTGTAGGAGAAGGTCACCTCGTGGTCGTTGTTTGTCACGTTGTCCTTGACGACGCCGTCGGGGAAACGGCTGTGGTCGTACATATACTGGTAGATGCGCTTGGCCCACTCCAGGTAGCGTTCCTCGCCGGTGTGCTGATAGAGGCGGGCGGCCAGAATCATCGCCGGGGCATTCGAGCACGACGTCTTGTAGCGCCCGTCGCCAGTGGTGTTCTTGTTCCAGTGGATGCCACCGCCGTCGACGTCGCTCCATCCGCCCACGATGTCGTTGAACAGCATCTTCACCTGGCTCAGGTACTGGATGTTGAGCGAGGCGTTGGCATCGCAGGCACGCAGCAGGGCCAGCGCCATCCACTCCATGTCGTCGTAGAAGTGGTTGATGAGCGTGCCGTTGTTGCGCTCGCGCGCGCCGCTGACCAGCTGCGTCAGCTTGGTCAACTTCGAGCTCCTCTTCGTGCGGTTATAGCTGTCCACATAGTTGTCGATGGCATGTGCGGCCCACCAGTAGCCGCCCCAGTCCTCGTTGCACTTGGCGGGGTCCACGGACCAGTCGCATATCCAGTAGGTGCCGCTGTTGCCCTGTCGGCGCTCCAGGTAGTCCTCGCAGAACGTCATCAGACGGTCGGCCATGTCGGCATAGTCCACGCGGGCACCGGCGGTGCCCAGGGCATAGCGCTGCTCATAGAGGTCGATGGCCATGCTGGCGGCGTTGTGCTGGATGTCGAGGGTGGTCCACTGCTGGCCGTCGTTGCTGGCCTGCAGCTCCCAGCAGCTGGGGCGGCGGTCGCGGTTGGCGGCGGTGGTCATGCCTAAGGCGTAGCCGCTGATGACGGTCGGCTCGTGGAACGTGTACTGGAACCAGGCGTTCACCAGCCCGTTGTAGCGTGTCTCGCCGTTGAAGTTGTCTATCTGCTGGCGGTCGGCGTTGGCAATCTCGGCCATCGTCGACGGCTCAGCATCGATGAGGCTGGCGGCACCGCGTGCCCTGGCTGAGCCGCTGATGGTGCCGTTGAGGGTGGTGGCGATGTTGTCGTCGTCGGCCACAGGATAGCCCTGCAGCTGGATGTCGGCAATGCGCACCCCACTGCTTCCCGAGGCCTGCTTCAGCACCAGCTTGAAGTAGGTGAAGGGTGTGGAGGGACCGCCGTTGAACTGGCGCTCACGGTAGCGGCCGGTGTAGCTCAGACCGTAGGTGCGCACCGTCTGCCACTGCTCGCCGTCGGTGGACACCAGCAGCTGCAGCTGCTTCAGGTCGCGGTCAGCATCGTCGGCCGGAACGATGGTGAAGCCCTTCAGCACATAGGGCCGGCGGGCCTTCAGCACTATCGCCTCAGTACCGGTCAGCTGGGGAAGGATGAACGGCGTGAGATCGTTCTTGTCGAAGAGGGGGGTGACGTCGGCATCGAAGCCAACGCCCTGGACGGTGCAGTCGTCAGCGATGCTATAGTCGGTGAGGGTTTTTTGGGCGTGGACGGGCAGGGCCGCACTGGCGGCGAGGCAGGCCACACAGGCAAAGAGCCTGTTGAGGTAGGGGCACTTCATGGTCTTGGTATGCTGTTTAGAAGGTTGCTTCGCTTTTCCTGGTGTCTTGTTCCTGAACAATCTGATTACCCTAAAAGAACTTCTACGCTATTGAAATGTAACTAACAAAAACTACTACTAACTACTATAAATACTAGCTAACTAACTAAACCTAATTATTTCTCTACTGAATTCAGGTGCAAAATAACAAATAATATGCGAGACGGAGGGAAAAATACTGTTCAAAACAATGGGAAAAATCGTTCAAACCGCCGCGGGCGCAAGTTTTTTGACGGTTGTCAGCGTTTTCTTTTGCCAAATGGAAAATTATTTGTATTTTTGCCTCGCAAAAAACTACTAACACATGAGACGGACCATCCTTCTTGTCGCCATATTTGTCTGGATGCTTACACTCGCTGCCTGCCACCACGGCAGCACCAAGCAGGCCGCAGGGACCAGCGAGCCGGTGATGCTGATGGCGGAGCGCGGCTACCCGCAGGCCATCTGTCACCAGGGGCGCTACTACTTCACCTGCCAGAGCGTGGGGGGCACCAGCATCGACCTCTTTGCCACCGACGACATCACCAAGCCACTCGATGCCACGGCTGCACGCCAGCTGCTGGCCGCCAACGACAGCCTGACACACTTCTGGTCGCCCGAGATTCACCGCGTGGACGGGAAGTGGTATGTCTACTTCGAGGCGGACGACGGCAATACTGACAACCACCACATGTACGTCATGGAGTGTGCCGACGATGACCCGATGACGGGCACGTTTGCCATGAAGGGTGTCATCGACACCCGGGCCGAGTGGAACTACGGCATACACCCCACGCTGCTGCAGGTGCCTGGCGGCGGACTGTACCTGTTGTGGAGCGGGTGGCCCGACCGACGCCATGAGACGGAGACGCAGTGCATCTACATCGTACGCATGGAGAACCCCTGGACCACGGCCTCCAGCCGCGTGATGATTTCAAAGCCGGAGTACGAGTGGGAGCGGCAGTGGATTAACCCCGACGGCACGCGCTCGGCCTATCCTATCTATGTGAACGAGAACCCCGAGACATGTCTGTCGCCTGACGGCAAGCAGGTCATCGTGTTCTACTCAGCCAGCGGCATCTGGACGGAATACACCTCACTGGGCATGCTCACCGCACCGGCCGACGCCGACCTGCTGAGGCCGGAGGTGTGGACCAAGCGCAGCGAGCCGCTGCTGCCACCCGACACCGTCAGCCATACCAGCACCAGCGACATCTGTCTGGTGCCGGCGACCGATGGCCACCCCCTGATGCTCTACGAGCTGAAGCGCATCGAGAACGGGGCCATCGCCCGTGACATCTATGTCAGGCCCATCGCGTGGGATGACCAGGGCATGCCACAGCTCAGCCCTGCTCAGTAGCGCTGACAGCTGTTCAGCAGCGCACCCTTGCCGTCGGCCAGCAACTTGAGGATGAGTTCGCCGAAGAGCGTGTTCTGCCAGGCGAACCAAGGACGGGTGTAGTGGCGGGCGTCGTCCTTGTGGAACGACTCGTGGATGAAGCCCGTGCCGCCGTCGGTGCTCATCAGCATCTCTATGCAGCGTTTGATCTCAGCATCGTCCTGACTGGTGAAGGCCAGCATCATGATGCTCATGGGCCATGGCATGTCGGGACCGACGTGAGGGCCGCCGATGCCCTCGCCGGCCTTGCCACGGAAGAAGGCGGGGTTGTCGTCTGACCACACAAAGCGGCGCGTGTTCTGGTAGATGGGGTCGCTCAGCGACACATCGCCAAGGTAGCCTAAGGCCAGCAGCGACGGCACGTTGGCATCGTCCATCAGCAGGTGGCTGCCGTAGCCGTCCACCTCGAAGGCATAGATCTTACCATACTTCGGGTGGTCCACCACGGCATAGCGCTGCAAGGCCTGCTCCACCTCGTCGGCCAGCGCCTTGCACTGGGCGGCACGGGCGTCATCGTGGTTGACGGCGGTGAGAATCTCAGCGGCCTTGCGCAGCGACGTCACAGCCATGAAGTTGGAGGGCACGTAGAAGGGGAACACGGTGGCATCGTCGCTGGGACGGAAGAAGGAGGCGATGAGTCCCACGGGCCGCACAGGGTGACCCCAGCCGTCCCAACCCACGGTGTCAAACTGGCGGTCGGTGTTACGCTTGAAGTGGTAGGTGCCCGCACCCTCCTTGTGCTGCTGCTCGCGGAACACGGACAGGATGTTGTCGATGGCCAGCAGCCATGCGTCACCGAAGATGGTGGCATCGCCCGTCACCTTCCAGTACTCGTAGGCCAGACGGATGGGGTAGCAGCTGGAGTCAATCTCGTACTTACGCTCATGGACGCCGGGCTTCATGTCCGTCTGGTCGCTGGCCCACGGGCCCACCTGGCTGTCCTCCTGATAGAAGGCGTTGGCATAGGGGTCGACGTTGATGCTGCGCAGCTGGCGCATGATGACGCCACGGATGAGGTGGGCCAGCTGTGGGTCGTCGTTGGCAAACTGGACGTAGGGCCACACCTGGGCACCGCTGTCGCGCAGCCACATGGCGGCGATGTCGCCGGTGTAGACAAAGGTGTCGTCGTCGCCGGAGGCTGTCTTGCTGTAGTGCACCGTCGTCTCTAAGGTGTTGGGGAAGCAGTTCTCGAACATCCACGCCAGGTAGGGGTTGCCGCTGAGCTGCTGCTTCACCTTCTTTATCGTACGGTCGATGACCGCCGAGCGGAACAGGCGCTGCCCGACGGGCGGACGCTTCGACTGTCCCACGGCGAAGGTGGTGTCGGCTGTCATGCGGATATACTCCTGGCCGAAGGCCAGCTGCTTCTCGGGGTGCCCGTCAGCCTGGGTGGCCTGGCCGGCGGCTGGAGGACAGGCAACGAACAGGCTCAAGCCTGCCACCGCTGCCAAAACAATGGTTCTTTTCATGTTTAATGGCTTGTGTGCTGCAAAGGTAGTGCAAACAAACCAAACACCCGGCCGTTTTCTATCCAAAAAACAAGAAAAAACGGTCAAAAGCCGGGTCAAGACGCCCATGGGGCAAAAAACAGGCCGCCGCTCCATCAGGAGCAGCGGCCTTGTAGTAGCACTATGGAGGGCTTAGTATTCTTCCTCCTCTTCCTCGTCCCAGACGTTGTGGCGGCGACGGGAATCCATAGTGTTTGTAATACTGCTAGGATCGAATTTCGGATCAGGTGAGCCATTTAGTAGGTTGGCTATTTGTACCCTTACCTCCTTTGTGGAGGGCTGTAAATATGTCTTTTTCATACTGTATATCTCCTATTCTTAATTGGTTTCTACATTATTCTTATTTGAAGATGACCTTTTTACCGTTCAGGATATAGAGGCCCTTGGTCGGCATGGCCACTCTGCGTCCCTGGAGGTCGTAAATGCCATCGGCAGCGGTGGTAGCCTCTATGGAATTGATGCCCGTTGTCTGGTTAAAGACAATCTTGAAGCTGCGTGAACCTGTCGGGGCAGATTCCACCTCAAAGTATGCTTTGTTTGCAACGAATGCGTCTCCATTATACTGCATAAATGTATTGCCGCTCAGCGCATAGTAGGTGTAGCCGCTCGTCATGGTGGCTGTCGTGCCGTCAGTCAGTGTCGTGGCCTGCAGGTCATTGCCTGTCAGGGCGGCAACGCCAGTGGTCGGAGTCAGCGTTACTTCTGCACTTGCCTCGCCGAAGAGCAACACACCGGTACCAGCAGGAACCTGGGCATCAGCTATCTCAGTGCAAGTGATGGTTTCAGCGTCGAAATCAAGGGTGGCGGTGTAAGCCTTGGCACCAGAGACCTCAACGTCGTAGGAGTTGCTATAAGTAGCATAGCCTTTGGCATTCAGGTTGAGAGTGGTTGTAGTGATGGCAGCGGGATAGGTCACCTTGATGCTCTTCAGGTACTGGTTGCTCTCACCAATAACAATGTCGATGGTGGCATCGGTGCCAGTGTAGGTGTAGGAGATTGACTTCGTGCCAGTGCCTTCGTAATCGGTGGAACCAGCGATGGTGGTGGCTGAGAAGTTCGTATAGGCATCAGCCAGCTCAATCGTCATGCCACTGACGGCAGGAATGGTGAACTTGGTGTTCTGGTTGGTCTGTGCAATAGCATCCGAGCGGCCCCAGTTGCCCACCTTACCGTCAGTGATGGTCATCGGGATGGCAATGGTCTCGCCGTTCACCTCAGCGTTCTTCGTGTAGTAGCCATATTGTGAGCTGCTCTGCCAGTCGGTGAACAGAATGTCGGCCTTGGCAAAGGTCCATGACACCACGGTCTCGGCGCTGCTGGCATTTAATGACTGTGTGGTGGCCTTGAAGGTGGGGGTCAGGGTGATGTCCTTCGTCATATTGATGGTTGCGCCAGAAGCATAGGTGTTGCCGTCACCATCCTGCCATTGGTCGAACACATATCCCTCCTTATAGAGGTACTTGTCAGCGTAGGCAGGGATGGTGTAAGTGTCGTCGTCAGCAGAATATACCTCGTCATAGCCATTGCCACGGTTCACGTTGTTCAGCACTTTGCCGATGGTGCCTGCCTCTTCGCCGAGGTTATAGGTCACGATGTAGCGCTTTGCAAAGGTAGCTACTGCGGTGTGGGCAGCATTGATATTCTCTATCACGTAGGGATTCTCATTATAGTCTTGTCCGTCAATAGTCCACTTCACAAACTTATAGTCAACATTAGGAGTAGCAGTGAAGGCAACACTTTCGCCCTGGGTCACAGTTGAACCATCAGCAGGCGTCACTTCGCCAGCCTCAGCAATGTTCTGGCTGACGGTCATGGCGTAGGTGGGACGGTTGTCAACCTCAGTCTCAACAGTCAGCTGCAGGTAGTTGATGGAGAAATACTTTTGACTGCCATTTTGCTGTACATAAAGATTTACCGTGACATTGCCTGTAAGACCCTGAATATCGGCCTTCTCGGTTACGTCTGCGTCACATACGCCAGATGATGCTTTTGTAGTAGTCTTCTCTCCCGACTTCCATACCTGCGTGCCTGCACCGTTTAGAATCTCAACATACCACTTATAGGTGTCATCGGCCACAGCTATACGGGCGCTGACATGCGAAATGTTCATCTTATAGCCGGCAGCAACGGTAAGAGTGTAGCCTACATTTTGTCCCTCATAAGTGTCTTTTTTAGTCTTTCTCCATGATTGTGTGTTCGTGTATGTTGTATTGTCAATATACACTGTCTTTGAGCCTTGAGAATCAATGTTAGATCCACAGAATGGTTCGGAAATGGTGATGTTGTCAGCACCAGTCAGGACACGGGCATCAAGCGTTGTACCGTTGATGGCCTCAGTATAGCCCACGACAGCCTCCGTAGAGTTGGTGACCTTGATGGCTACGATGTCAGAGGTGACAGAGCCGTTACCATCGGTCACAACACAATAGTAGTAGGTCGTTCCTTCAGTAGCGGTAGAGGGAGTATATTCAGCACTCGTTGCTCCGCTGATGGCAGTAGCTCCTTCAGTGCTCTCCGTTGTGTTGCTGTACCACTGGTAGCTCAGTGTGCCTGCTGATGCTGTGGCAACAACGCTCAGGGCTGTAGCCGTAGCATTGGGGGCGTACTTGGCACCAACAGGCTGAGTGGTGATGGAGGGAGCAGTGGCTGCAACCTCGCGGGTGATGGTAAAATCGGCAAAATTAGTAGTTGTACCAGATGCCCTATAAATATAGAATGTTGTTTTTCCGCAGATATCATCGCCTGTTTCAACGGTATATGAACAACTTTTATATTCTGATGCAGATGCTCCAGTTTCCAGTATTGCTTTTGCCTTTTGGGGTGTTGCGCGAGTTGAAGTCGTGCCAAACCATAGTCCGTCGCTACCTTTTACACTTCCTACACAAAAAATTGCAGAAATGACATCGCCATCCTCAAGAGCCTTATTAAGCGTTACCTTAAATACTGCTTTCGAACCACCAATGCTAAATGCCATTTTGCTGTTTTTATTTGAAATAAAATCGTAAGCTTTTGTGTCATCATTGATATAATACATAAAGCCTCCTGAAATTGTGGCATTAGCACTTGTCAACTTTGTTTCTTGAGTACTAGCAGGGACATTTAATGCAGTTGTTGGATTGGCTGAGAAGATGGTCTCCGTGTCAGCCCACAATTTTCCTCCCCCAATCAGGGTGAGGAGCGTCAATAGTGTAATTAGTTTTTTCATAATGTTTGTTTTTTAGTTAGTTATTAAAAAGTTGTTATCTTTCTATCAGGTATTTTTTGCGATGATTCCTTTCACTGTGTTGGCATCGGTGGCGAGGCACTTGGCGATGGCCTCATCGTCCATACCTGTCTGAGCCGAGTTTTTCTTACTAGTCGGTGCAAAGT
The DNA here is from genome assembly GCA_947168045.1 of uncultured Prevotellaceae bacterium. Taxonomy (GTDB): domain Bacteria; phylum Bacteroidota; class Bacteroidia; order Bacteroidales; family Bacteroidaceae; genus Prevotella. The sequence goes on along the minus strand of CAMVKN010000001.1, from coordinate 159,091 downwards.
TATAGTATTTTTTTTACACCGCCAAATATTTCTTGATAAATCTCAATTCTTTTTTGTTGGCAGGCGACAATAATGCAAGCCGAATTTTGAGGGTGACAAGGGTGACAGGAGGGTGACAGGAGAGGGTGGCGGGATAAGTGGTCTTAACGCTTTAGCGTATCATCCGGCCGAAAGATGAGAATAAGTGGCCGAGTTATGAGAATAAGGCATGGAGATAATTCAGCCAGGAGCCGCTTTATGAAATTATCTCCATGAGTTATTGGAATAAGTCAATGAGTTATTGGAATAAGTCGGCTCCTGGCTGTCGCCAAGTGCCGACTTATTGTGGCTGGCGCAGTGTTAGTTGCTATATAATAAGGAAAACGAAAAAAGATAGTGCACTAAGTGCACCTTTTGTGCGTAATATATTGACTTGCAAGTCGTTGGCTGGTGCACCATTGGTGCACGAACGGGATACTTGGTGCACCAACCAACGGCTTGCAAGTCAGCTGTTTAAGGCCCAAAGGTGCACTTGGTGCACTATTTTTTCTGGTTCCCTTAATAGAGGTGAGAGGTGAGTGGTGAGAGAATAGCTTGCACGCCCAGAAGCCACTCCCCTCACTCAACGTCCACGCGGACGATGTCGGGGCGGCGGTCAGGATGGGTGGTGTAGACCTCCACGTTGCTGAAGGTGACGTGACGGGCATGACGCACGAAGAAACCCTTGGCAGGCAGCACGCCCCACATCGTGGCTTCGGGGTAGTCCTTCTCCTTCTCGTCGTCAGGCACGGCCACCTCCTGGCATCCACCCTGCTGGGTGATGGTGATGTTGCTCAGCCAGATGTCCTCCACGGGGTGACCGGGCAGTCCGGTGATGCTGCTGCCCGTGGCGCCAGCCCCACTGACGGTGATGTCGTGCAGGTGTATGTTGCGCAGGGTGCCCACGTGGTCCACCGGCACGTCGGGAGCATAGGCCCTGGCGCGGTTGCCCAGTCGGATGAAGATGGGCGACTCCGTCCCCTCGGCCACGATGTTGCCCACGTGTACGTTCTCCATCGTGCCGCCGTCGGTAATCTCTAATGAGAGGACCGATGTGCCGCGTTTCGAAGGGTCGCCGAAGAACTGCGTCGTCTGGTCCGCTGACGGCTTTACCACGCAGTTGCTGATGCTGATGTTACGGAAGCCGCCGTTGGTCTCCGTCCCCAGCTTGATGGCGTTGCAGTGGCTGCTGACGATGCAGTTCTGTATGACGATGTTCTCGCACAGCCGCGGCGAGGTGCTCTTCAGGGTGATGCCGTCGTCGTCGCTGTCGGCCTGTATGTCGCTGACCACCACGTCATGACAGCCGTCCAGGTCGAGTGCGTCGTTGTTGTAGTTGTTGCGGTTGTGGACGGTGATGCCGCTGATGCGCAGCCGGTCGCAGGCCAGGTAGTGCTGCATCCAGCAGCCGCTGTTGCGCAGCGTGATGCCGGTGATGCTGACGTCCTGACAGCTGATGAAGCGCAGCAGGTGTGGCCGTGTGATGCCCTCGTCGTTCCACGACAGCTTGGGGAAGGCCGCCCCCCGCCCGTCGATGGTGCCCTGTCCGCTGATGCTGACATGTCGTGCGCCGTCGGCATAGATGAGCTGCACCGTCTCGCCGCCGGTGCGCAGCGACCGATAGGTGGTGCGCATGGGGCAGTAGTCGGCCAGGCGCGTGCTGCCGTAGAGCGTGGCGCCAGCCTCTAAGTGCAGGTCTACGCCACTGCGCAGTACCAGCGACCCTGTGGCATAGCTGCCCGTCGGCACCAGCACGCGGCCGCCACCCTGCGCTGCACAGGCATCGATGGCCTGCTGGATGGCGGTGGTGCTGAGCACGGTGGTGTCGCTCAGGGCACCATAGTCCTGTATGTTAAAAACGGCCGCGCTGGCTCTTGCTGCCAGCGCGACGATGAATAGAATGAGTGTTCGTTTCATTGGTTTGTCTTATTTCTCAGGCAGCATGGTCACGCGCAGGTGATTGCCGCTGCCCAGGACGGTGTCACGGACGAAGCGGCTCAGGCTCTCGGTGGTCATGGCCTCCACGGTCTTCTTGTAGTCGTGGTGCAGGTCCAGTCCGTAAGTGCGCCATGTGTCGATGACGTTCATCCAGTAGCTGTTCGTCTTGGCTTCGATGTCTACCTGCTTCAGCATGTAGTCCTTCACCTTGCGCAGCTGCTCGGCGTTGATGCCCTTGGCGGCATCGTTGATGCCCTGGCTGATGAGTCGCAGTGCCGTCTCGCTCTTGTCGGGGTTCATGGGGCAGTAGGCCTGCAGCATCATCATCGGCTTGGAGCCGCGCAGGTTGAAGCTGCCGCCGGCGCCACAGCTGTAGGCAGCGCTCTCGTCCTCGCGGATGGTCTTGAGGTAGACCATGGAGAGCACCTGTCCGGTGGCGTCAATCTTCACGATGTTGTCGAGGGTGTAGGGAGCCTCGGCACGCCATATCTCCACGTCGATGGCCTTGGGGCTCTCGGCCTTCATGGTGAAGCTGTTCACCACGTCGCCCTTGAACATGGTCTGCACGTCGTTGGCCTTCTCGGCGGGCTTGCCTGTTGAGGGCAGCGATGCGATGTACTGCTCGATGAGGGGACGTATGGTAGCCTCGTCGAACTTGCCCACGAAGGCGAAGGTGAAGGCACTGGCGTTGCTGGTGCGCTCGCGTGCTATCTCCAGGATGCGGTCATAGTTGACGCGTGGCAGGTCCTTGACGTCGATGGTGGTGTAGCGCGGGTTGTGGTTGTAGAGGGTGGCTGAGAGCGAGTCGCTGTAGACCATGTCGGGCGAGAGCGACTTGTTCTTCAGGGCCATCTCTAACTGTGTCATCAGGTTCTGGAACTGCTTCTCGTCCTTGCTGACGCCGGTGAAGTAGAGGTAGGCCATCTGGAACATCGTCTCCATGTCCTTGGGTGTGGCGTGTGCGTTGACATACTGCCGCTGGTCGGTCAGCGAGAGGTCAGCGTTGGCCTCCTTGCCGGCCAGTGCCTTCTGCAGCTCGGTGCTGGAGAAGGCGCCCAGTCCGCTCATGCCGATGACCTCGTCGAACACCTTCAGGCTCTCGAAGTCGTCCTTGCCGTAGAGGCTCTTGCCGCCCGTGGCCCATGCCTGCATCAGCACCTCGTCGTCCTTATAGTCGGTAGGCATGAGAATGACGGTGGCGCCGTTGCTGAGCTTCAGCTCCTTATAGCCGAAGCGCTTGTCGGTGGTCTCGCTGACGATGGTGCCCTTCTGCGGCATCTCGCTGATGAGGGGCTCGTCCTTGACGTTGTCCACATAGGCCGTCAGCTCCTCGGCGCGTGCCTGTGCCACAGCCTTCTGCATGTCCTGCTCGGTGGGGTAGGTCAGGCCGTCGGCCTCGCGTGCCCACTCCATGACGACAAGGTTCTTGTCCGTGTCGCTAATCATCTCAGGCAGGGCCATGTTGATGACGTCGACGGGGATGCTCGGTGCAATCATCTGCATCATCTGGTAGAGGCTCTCGATGCTCGGAATAGGCTCGCCGGCGAGGAAGTGGTCGCGGTAGTCGTCGCCATACTGTGCGTTGGTAATCTTCGCACGGTTGGTGTACTGCTTCTCCAAGGAGCTGAGGAAGTCGGCCTTGGCGCGCTCGTACTCAGTGGCGGTGAAGCCGAAGAGGGCGGCGCGGCGTGCCTCGCGCATGATGGCGGTCAGGGCGTCCATGTCGCGGCCGTCCTTGGGCACGGCAACCATCTGGAAGGCGTCCTTGGTCGAGGCCAGCAGGTAGTCGTCGTCATCGGCATCGGCCTGCAGGAAGGGGCACTCGGGGTCGTTGGTCAGCTCCTGCAGACGGGCGTTGAGCATGTTGGCCATGACGGCCTTGACATAGACCTCGATGAGGTAGTCCATGTTCTTCTTCTCGTCAGGGCGCGTGGTGTCGTGCTTCATGAAGACGAGAATCATGTTCATCTGCTGCTCCTTGTCCTTCTCGAAGATGTAGATGGCCTCGTCGTTGTCGGGCACCTCCTCGGGCACCACCTTCGGTGCCTTCGGGTCCACCTTGATGCCGCCGAAGAGCTGCTTGATCATCTGTTCGGTGTGGTCCACGTCGATGTCGCCCACGATGATGATGGCCTGGTTGTCAGGACGGTACCACTTCTTGTAGTATGCCTTCAGCTCCTTCGGCTTGAAGTTGTCCACGACAGACATCAGACCGATGGGCATGCGCACGCCGTACTTCGAGCCAGGGTACATTTTAGGCAGGGCGCGGGTAATCATGCGCTGGCTGGGACCTTCGCCCAGGCGGTACTCGTTGTGCACCACGTCGCGCTCCTTCACTATCTCCTTCTTCTCCAGAAGCAGGCCGTTGCTCCAGTCCTTGAGGATGAGCATGCACGAGTCGAGGGCCGTCTGTCGTGCCGTGGGCACGTTGCACACGCGGTAGACGGTCTGGTCAATGCTGGTGTAGGCGTTGAGGTCGCTGCCGAACTCCACGCCGAGCGAGCGTGTGAACTCAATGAGGTCGTTGCCCTTGAAGTGCTCACTGCCGTTGAAGGCCATGTGCTCAAGGAAGTGTGCCAGACCGCGCTGGCTCTCCTCCTCCTGGATGGAGCCCACGCGCTGTGCGATGTAGAAGTTGGCTACCTTTTCCGGCCATTCGTTGTGGCGGATGTAGTAGGTCAGGCCGTTGTCAAGATGGCCGATGCGCACTGCGTCATCCACGGGGATGGGAGGCATGGCTTCCTGAGCCGTCAGCGCCATGGGTGCCGACGCAAGCAGAAACATCGTTGCTGCAAAAAACTTTTTCATTTTCTTGATACTATGATTTAGTTAATGATGCAATAGATGCTGCAAAGGTAGCTATTTTCTTTTGAATGACAACTATATCGGCATTGTTTTTTTTACTTTATGGATAAATGTATGCTGTAAAATGAGACAATGTTAGTCGGCTTGCCCCTTGTGATAGACAGCCCTGCCGTCGCGGATGTAGATGCCCCGGTGCGGGGTGGCGGCCGGTCGGCCGAGCAGGTCGTAGGGGGTGGCGGCCTGCGGCGTGTCGACCCTGACAGGGGTGACGGCGGTGGCGATGAACCAGGCGAAGGTCACCACCTCGCTCTCGTTGCCCTGTGCATCGACGGCCATGGCGCGCAGCTTCGTGTCGGCGCTGATGGTGATGGGAACGCTGTAGCACTGGCGTGTGGACGCATCGCAGGGGCACGAGCCGTCGAGGGTGTACCAGATGGTGCAGCCCGGTTGTGCGGTGAGTGCCACCTGCGTGCCCTGCTCGACGTACATGCCGCTGATGATGCTGGCCTGCGGCGCTGCCACATAGCCTTGCTGGCTGACGACGCGCACGGTGTCCATGCCCTGCACCTGCGAGCCCTCGACGGCGTAGCTGAGGAAGGTGGTGCCAGGCAGACGGCCGCTGATGGTGATGTAAGCCTTGCCCTCGGCGTCGAGCGTCACCTGGCTGGTCTCTAACCGAGCAATGTCGGGTGCCAGTGAGCTGATGGTCACGCGCTTGTAGGCAGCCGCTGCCGCCGACTGTGCACTGACGACCACCTGGTGGCTGCCGCCGTAGGGCACCGTGATGGTGCCCTCGCTGCCGATGGCTGTCACCTCGCGGCCCACGGTGAAGGTGCGCTCCAGGTCCTCGCCGATGGCCACATCGGCATAGCTGCGCAGCAGGCCGCTGACGTGTACGGTGACCTGCGAGCCCACGGCCAGGGCCTTCTTCGGCACGAAGCGCAGCCGGCTGACGTAGGCCTCGCCGTTCTCCTCGTCCTGACCGAAGGCCGTCTCAGCATTGCTGGTGGTCAGCTCGCCGCTGAGTGGCTGTCCGTCCTGCCAGAAGGTGACGGTGGCAGCATTGATGTAGCGGGTCTTCATGTAGAGCGAGAACTGCAGGTCCACGGCCCGCTCGTAGGCCTGACCGTCGCTGAGCGTGGGCTGGGCACGCCGCACCATGCCCACGTTGACGTCGAGCTGTGGCGGCGGCACGGGCAGCCAGGGCGATGTCAGCGTCTCGTAGCCCTCCTTCTCGTAGCGCACCTGCCACTGGCCGGCGGGCACCATCCATGCGTACATGCCGTCGTGGTCGGTCAGCTGCGGGTTCACCTGCCCGTAGTTCTCGGCATCCCATACGGTGACCTCCTCATGGCGGTCGCCGAACATGTCCTCCACCTCTTTCTTATAGAGACAGGTGGCGGTGACACCCTCCAGGCGGTTGCTCTCCACGGCCTCGCAGACGAAGCCGGCGGGGTCGATGAGCACCGTCTTCTTCACCGTCTGCGGCTTGTATTTGTCAGGTTTCCATGAATAATCCATCTCGCCCGGGTCGAAGGGCTTGTCCTTTTCGCACTTCAGCCCTTTCATGGCAGCCTTGATGCCGCTCATCTTGCCGTCGATGTAGGAATCGAACATCTTGTCGGCCACCCAGAAGGTCGCCACCTTGGCGATATAGGCCGCGGCGGTGATGGCCAGGGTGACGCCACCCGTTCCTGCCGATGTCACGATGCCGCTGGCAGCCAGGGCGTCGCATGCCGCCTGGAGCACCAGCTTGCCAGAGGTATAGCCCAGCAGTGCCAGTGCTGTCGAGCCGATGTCGGCACTGATGGCGTTCACGCCGGCCTCGTCTTCCGGGCAGGGGCGTGGCAGGCTGGCATCGAGCGCCTTCAGCTGCTTGCACTTGGCCGTGAACTCGACGGCGGTGGCCACGTAGGTAGCCACGGGGATAATCTTGCTAATCCAGCCCGGCATCTTCGCCATCCACTTCATGCCGATGGTCACCGAGGTCATGCTGAGCTTGGTCTTGAGCAGCATCACGCGGCAGGCGGCTTTCTTCAGCGTGCCCGCCTTGGGGTCTGCCAGTATCTTGTTCAGCTTGTCGGTCGTCCCCTGCAGGAAGTCCATCTTCTTCTTCAGGTCCTCGGCTGACGACGTGATGGCCTTCAGCGTCTCATCGTAGGCCTGTGTGACGCGGTCTACGACTTCCGACACCGTCAGAATGATTTTCTCCAGCGTGTCGGCCAGGTCGCGCCTGGGGCCACGGGCTTGCGCCGCTCCCCATGTGATTTCTACCGCCGTGCCCGTCTTGAAGTCGACCATGACGTTGCGGTGGTCGTCGCTGAGCAGGTAGATGGCTGAGCCGTCGGTGGCCTCCATCCTTTCAAAGCCCTGTGCCTCCAAGGCTGCCTCGCTGTAGTCTGAGGCGTTGCTGACGCGCATGGTGGTGCCGTCGCTGAGGGTGTAGGTGCCGTTGGCATCGAGGGGCAGCTGCTGCGTGATGTTGCGTTCATAGTCCACCATGTCGGCCAGCTGCTGCTCGGTCTCGGCCAGCAGACGGTCAATCTCGGCTTCCGCCTCCTCAGTGCTCAGCCCGTCGTACCACTGTTGCCATTGCAGCATACTGGCTGTGGGCGGCGGCGTGAGCGTGATGCCCAGCTCCTGCTCGAAGGCCTCCACCTTCTGGTCGATGTTCTCCTCGGTGGCGTCGGCCATCAAGGCGTTCAGGCGGTTCATCTGTGCTATGAAGGCGTCGATGTCCTGCTGCGCCAGCTCCATCTGTTCGCGGTCCACCCGCATCTTCACCTTCTTGGGCGTAAAGGACACGGCCACATGGACAGGTGGGTAGACCCATAGCTCACTCAGCTCGATGGCGGTCACCCAGCATCCGCGCTCCTCGTTGTAGTGCGCATCGAAGGGCTGCTCGTAGCCGTTGGAATACTCCACATACAGCTTGACGTTGTCCACCTCGGTGGTGTCGTTGCGCAGGAAGTCGATGAGGAAGGTAAACTGTCGTGACCAGGGCTCAAACATGTAGTGTTCTTCCTTGGGGTCGGGGTTGATGAAGTCCCACGTCAGGTTGTAGGTCTCGTAGCTGATGTGGTTGGAATAAATCATGGTGACGCGGCTCACGGTGTTCAAGTCGCGGTTCACCAGGACGTTGGTGACGGGTGTGTCGTAGACGTTGCCCTCCTTCGTGACACACTCAATGTGAATGGGGTGCAGCGACATGTTGTGCGTCTGCGGCAGCGTTTCGTTGAAGCTCCATGTCTTGCCGCTGACGGTGGTCTGCCCCAGCAGCGCCGTGTCGTCGTAGAGGCTGACGGTCGCCCCCTTGGGTGCATTGCCCGTGGCAATGATGTTGCCCAGGGTCTGCTTCTCAATCTCGTATTCCATGGGGATGACCGTGAAGGGTGCTCCTCCGATGGGACTGACATAGTGGGTGTCACCGTTGGTCCAGTCGTACTTGGTGTAGCCCACCATGCCCGTCACCTGCTTGGGGCCCTCCTTCTCGCACACCAGGCAGAAGCGCACGTCGACGGTCTGTCCCTCCTCCAGGCTGCTGCTCCTGACCATCAGCCGGCCGTCTTCGTAGTCAGCGTCGACGGTCTCGTTGTAGAGCATGAGCGAGCCTTTCAGGTAGCTGCAGCCTTGCGGGATGTCGAAGAGCAGGCGGAAGTCGCCATAGTTCCAGCTGTTCTGCACGAACTCGTTCTTCAGCTTCACGCGCGTCCTCACGGTGATGTAGTCGCCCAGCGTGACCGTGTTCTGGTTGACGCTGAACGTTGTTGACTGGTGTATGATTTTCAGCTGCTCGGCATGGAGCGTGGGCACCTCGCCCTGCTCGATGACGGTGAGCACGCCGGGGCTGACGCTGAAGTCGCGCTGCAGGTAGTCGATGTCGCGCTGCAGGCCAGCGTCGTTGAACGCCTGTAGGGTGGTGAGCTGGCTGAGCACAGGGTCGTAGGCCATGGTGACGAGGGTGTAGTCGCCGGCGCTCAGTCCGCTGACGCTGAGCGTGGCCTGCTGGTGCAGGTCATGGCGCACGTAGCGCCCTTGGCTGTCGTAGACGATGGCGGCCACGCGACCGTTCTGCGTGGTGGTGAAGGTGCTCTGATAGCCACCCTTCTTCACGATGTCAGCCTGGACGGTGGCACGGCCGCCGTTGAGCTGGGCCGTGGCCGAGAAGTCATCGAAGGCACCGGAGGCCGAGCTGAACGCCAGGCGCAGGCGGTCGCCGTCATCGGCCCCGCTGAGCACCACCACCTGCGGGTACTGCACGGAGATGTTGCGCAGCTCGGCACCGCCTTTCGACTCGTTGTAGACCTTCACCAGCACGTCGTCGGTGGCTGACAGCAGGCTGTAGGTGCCGCCCGGCTGTCCGATGCCCACCTCGGTCTGCGTGAAGCTGAGCGTCACCACCTTGCCGTTGGCACGCTGCAGGTAAACGTCGCCCAGCTGGTTGGATGCTGGCATCGTTGGGGTGACGAACAGCTCCATGTCGCGCCGCAGATAGTCCTTCGACGACAGCGTGATGGTCAGCGGCCCGTCGAAGGCGCTGACGATGAAGCGGCCGTCGCTGTAGGAGTAGGCCGTCTGGTTGTAGTTGATGCCCTCCTCGTTCTGTATGTGGGTGACGGTAATCTCGTGCAGCGGCAGACGGGTGTCGGCATCGCGCACGAAGCCCACGAATGTATGCTTTGTGCGGGGCTGCAACGGCAGCGTGACGGCGTAGTCGCCCTCGGCATCCTGCGGGATGGTGACCGTCTGGCGGGGCAGGGGCGCATAGCTGACACCCAGCACCGGCCCTAATTTCACGTCGAACTGCACCACGTCGCCGGGCACCAGACCGGCCAGCGTCGTGGCCGAGGTGATGCGGTCGCCATAGCGGTCGTACCAGGTGAGCGTCATCCTGTTGTCGGCGTTCACCACCGTCGCCGTCACCACTGGCAGCGGGTCGGTCAGCTGCACTAAGGTGACCCCCGGCGCACCCTTGATGCCGCTCCGCTGGCTGACCACGGTGCCGAAGCGGTTGACCAGGGCGACGGTGTAGGTGACCTCGCCTTCGTTCTTCAGACCGGGGAAGAAGTAGCTCTGGCGGTCGGTGACGATGTAGCGCGTCTGCAGCTGTGTCTGCTCATTGACCAGTGTGAGGTACATGTTGCGATACTGTCCCACGTCGACGCCCTGCGGCATCTTCACTTCAATCTTGCTGACGTTCTCCTCAAAGCCGACAATAGCGTACTTGCCCCATGTCTCTGAAGCCTTGTAGAGGTTGACGCTGCTGCTGGGCACGTGGACGGTCACCTCGGCATCGTCGGCGAAGAGCTCATCCTTGTACCACTGCGACTCCTGCTCCATGACGGGGGGCAGCTCGGCGTAGCAGTACACGTCGGTGAGGCTGTGCAGCGCCATCAGGGTTGTCACCTCCTCCACGCAGTCGGGCAGGATGATGGTCTGCAGGTGCTGCACCCCTTCCTCCTCATAGCCTACGCCGAAGCCTCGCCAGCCGTAGGTGCGGCTGAGGTCGAGGGTGGTCATGGAGGGGAAGTAGACACCCACCTGCGAGGCATCGAAGCCGTCGTATTCCTGCTCGCTGAGGTCGCCGCAGATGAGGACGTTGTAGACGCGGCTCATCACCTCCATGTATTTCTCTTCGCGCACATAGGCGTCGCGCTCAGCGATGTTGTGCTCCTGGCAGTAACGGTGCCACAGCGAGTAGACGGCATCGCCGATGATGTCGTTGTCGACGACGCGTAGACCGTCGAGCACCACGGTGTGCTGCTCCAGGTAGAGGCCGTTGGCGCCGGGGATGGCGGGGTTGTCGGGCGTGAAGTCGCCGCCGGTGCCGTAGCCCGACTGGGCTGCCGCACTACATATACATAATATTGTATACAGTGTGAATAAGATACTACGCTTCATGGTCGGGGCCTCCTTAGTGTTTGATGGTTATTCGTCCGTTTTCATGTATCACCGGCCCGCGGTAGCTGTCGCTGACGGGCTGGCCTTGCAGGTTGTAAAGGCGCCGTGTGCCGGTGGTCGGCTGAAGGCTGCCGTCGCTGATGCCTGTCGCCGAGGCTCCTACGTGGAGCAGGAAGCGGTGGTCGTCGCGGCCCTGGCGTGAGAGGAAGGTGTAGCTGTCGGTCGTGAGGTCGGTGAGGATGCCCGTGTGGCGGTCCTCTAACAGCACGTGGTGCGCTGACTTGTTGTCGAGGGCGATGACGCACTGCTGCTCGCTGCCGGTGCGGATGCCGACGACGACGGTGCCGTCAGCCTCGGGCCGCTCGTTGATGGCGCAAGGCTCCTGGCCGATGAGCGTGTAGAGCTGTGGCATGTGCTCGCTGCTGCTGAAGAACTTCGCGGCGTCGCGCTCACACTCATAGCCGTCCTTCGCCGCAGCGTTGAGCACCACGCGGGTGCGGTCGGTCAGGTTGTCGTCGGTGGTAAGGGTGAGGTTAATGAGCTGGCGGTCCTCGTTGGCGGCAGCCGCAGGCATCAGGCTACGGGCGTTGCTGCCAGCCATGACACGCCCTTCGGCCCCGAACACCAGCGTGCTGCCCGCCGCCGGCGACTGCACGAAGAAGGCCTCGTATGGGTGCAGCTCGCGGTTGGCATCGTCAACGGGCGAGTAGGTGTCATACTGCTCATAGCTGTAATAGCCCGACCGCACGGTGATGGGGGCTGTCTGCTTCAGCGCCCCGATGCGGTAGTAGCAGGGGTAGGGGTTGCCCACCAGGTTCCAGCCGGCGTTGTGCGCGTAGGTGGAGGGGTGGTCGGCTAAGGGGATGCTCACGTCGCCGCTGACAAACATGTTGTTCCGGGTGTTGCTGGTCGCCGTCAGGGTGACGCGCAGGTCCTGGCGCTCGTAGTCCTCAGGATGCAGGTTGTTCGACACCATCCAGACGTAGCCGCGACGGGCCTCCAACGTGCCGCTGTAGGGCACGTCTATCCACTGCTCGCCGAGCATGGCGGCACGGTTGCTGCCCGAGTAGGTGCGCACCACCCAGTTGTGGATGTCGGGACTGGTGACGACCTCGCTCAGCTTCACGTCGAAGGGCAGGGAGAGGAAGCACCAGCGGTTTTCGTGGAAGTCGAGGCTGAGGGTGACGCTCTCGGCCGTCATCGGTGCCTGGGCGATGAGCTCGCCGCCAAAGCGTCCGGTGTAGGAGCGGTCGCTGAACAGGTCGGTATAGGAGGTGAAGGCCCCGATGTTGAGCGCCTTGCTGCCCGTGACTGTGAGCAGGCCGAAGGCGTTGTTGGCACCGTAGCCGCCATAGCTGCCGTGCTGCAGCAGGTTCAGGTCGGGCTTGTAGCCGTCGGGCAGCCCGTCGGTGTCCAGCGTCTGCCTCCCCAGCACCGTCAAGTGCTGCGGCACGTCGTCGATGGTCTGCAGCGGCAGGCTCTTCCAGCCGGAAGCCGCGGCATAGTTGGCGGCACTCACCGCAGGCACCTGTAGCCGTATGTCCATCAGCCCGTAGCCGTTGACGAGGTAGGTGCTGGTCTTCGGAGGGAAGAAGGCACGGCAGGTGATGGTGCACCGGTAGGTCTCGGTCTCACTCCAGTTGAGGGCAAACATCAGCTCCTTGGCTGAGACGAGTGTCGAGGGCAGGTCGATGCGGTGCAGTCCGGGACAGTTGTAGACCAGGTTGTCGGCCAGCAATACGCCTTCGGGGATGACCAGCTCCTCCAGGTTGGCGCAGCTACTGAAGGCGCTGTTGCCCATGTCGCGCAGTGTGGTGGGCAGCAGGATGCTGCTGAAGGGACAGCGCCGGAAGGCCTCCTTGGGCAGCTTGGCGATGGCGGCCTCGCTCATGTCGAGGGTGGCGAGGGCGGTCAGCGAGTCGCGTATGACAAAGATGTCGTCGCTGTTCAGCGGACCTGCAATGGTGAGGTGGCTGACATCGCTGAAGGAAACACCCTGGGTGCGGATGGCAGCGGCCAGCGTGCCTGCCCGCTGTGTGGTGACACGCAACGACCGCTCCTCGGCATGTGTGGCGATGGCCAGCAGTAGCAGGAGGGTTAACAGAAGACTTGTTTTCTTGATGGGTGGATGTTTCATGTTGGTTGTAGTTTAGAAAATGGCTATAGATGCTGCAAAGATAGTGATTTATTTTGAATTAGCAAATATTTATGTAAAAAAATGTACTATGCTTGAACGCTCAATAGTTGCAAGAAGATGCAGGCCGATGCACACAATGCGCCTGAGCCTGTTGAGGCAAACCAGCTAAACGCAGAGAATTATCTTACATACTAACATTCGCTACTGATTAACAGGTAGTTACGTGTAGATTAACTTACATTTATCTTACATTTATCTTACATTGTTCAACGCAGCGCTAACCTACATTATTCATAACAACAGCATTTGTACGCTTCGCGTCCTCCAAAAACAAAAGAAAACAAACAAAACCAACAAAAACCGGTTTTATTTTGTTTTTCTGGTTTTATTTTGTTTTCGTAAGACCGCTTTGCGGTTGAACACGGCCAATGCCATGGCGTTTGTCCGAAGAGTCCGAGCGGGTCGGAAAAAAGTCCGACCTGGTCGGACAAAAATCCGAGCAGGTCGGATTCGCTAAACGCGCGTCGCGACTGCTGCCCTCGTACCCCCGCACCTCCGCACCCCCGTACCCCCGAAACGCCATCCCGAATCGTCCTACGGCAGTTCCAGCATGCCGCCGCTGAGCAGGTCGGCGTGGGTGATGGTGTAGCCGGTGAGGGGCTGTCCGTTCAGACGGTAGCCCTGTGGCGAGCGGCGGATGACGAAGGGTTTGCTGCCCGGCAGGTTGAGCGTCACCTGACGGAACTGCGCGCCGCCGAGGACATAGTCGGGCGTGCCGGGGCAGAGAGGGTAGAAGCCTAAGTGGGCGAAGACCTGCCACGCCGACATCTGTCCGGCATCGTCGTTGCCGCTCAGGCCGCCCGGGCTGTCGTTATACTCCGTCTGCAGGATGTGCGTCACCTGCTTGTGGGTGCGCTGCGGCTGTCCCGCCATGCTGTAGAGCCACGCCACCTGGTGACAGGGCTCGTTGCCGTGCCAGTAGCGCCCCTCGCTGAACATCGAGTCTAAGCGTGCCACGAAGCGCTCGCGGCCACCCATGACGCTGATGAGGCCGTCAGTGTCGTGGGGCACATACCAGGTGTAGTGGCACACGGCCCCCTCGGTGATGAACGGCTGTCGGTGCACCAGGTCCTGACAGCCCAGCCACGAGCCGTCGGCATGGCGGCCGTCGGCCCAGCCCGTCACAGGGTTGATGACGTTGCGCCAGTTCTGGCTGCGTTGCATCAGCGTCCTATAGTCTTCCTGCAAATCGGCCACACTCAGCTTATAGTCTGTAGTCTTTAGTCCGAAGTCTGTAGTCCCCGTGTTCAGTAGTCTTTGTGCCATCTGGGCCACGCAGAAGTCGTCGTAGGCGTACTCCAAGGTGCGGCTGGTCTGCTCCTGCTGGTGGAAGGCCTCCTTGACGGAGTCCTCCAAGGGGACGTAGCCGTAGCGGAGGTAGCTGGTCAGGGCGCGACGGCCCATGCCGTTGGCATATTCATCGAAGGAAGCGGGCGTCTCGAAAGCATTGCGGCGCATGAAGTGGTAAGCCTTCTGCATGTCGAAGCCCCTGATGCCCTTCACGGCGGCATCGGCCAGCACTGAGGTGGCGTGGTCGCCAATCATCGCGGCGGTGTAGCTGTTCCAGCAGGGGAAGATGGGCAGCCAGCCACCCTCTTCGGCCATGGTCACTAATGACTGCATCATCTGTCCGCTCTCCTCAGGTGCGATGATGCAGAGCAGTGGGTGAAGGGCACGGTAGGTGTCCCAGAGGGAGAAGTCGCCAAAGGCCCTCCCGGCCCCCCCGGCCCCTCCTGTCCCCCCCTGGGGGGGGAAACTGGCGGCGGTGTGGGTGCTAATAGGCTGGCTGGTCCCCCCCCCCAGGGGGGGCCGGGGGGGGCTGGGGGGGCCAAACCTCGGATAGCTCCCATCCACGTCGCTCATCTCGCGAGGCAGGAAGGAGGAACGGTAGAGGGCGCCGTAGAACTGGTTGACGCGCGCGGTGTCTGGGTCGTCGACATCGATGGTGTGCAGACGCTGTAGCCAACGGTCGATGCAGCGCTGCTCCATCTGTTCGAAGGTGAGGTCAGCGGCTTCTGTCGCAAGGTTCTGGCGGGCACCCTCGCGACCGGTGAACGATGTGGCCATGCGCAGCACGATGGGCTGTCCACGATGGCCCTCGACGGTGAGGGTGAGCCGCTGGTCCTGCTGGGCCGTGGCCATGATGCTGTCGGCACAGGTCAGCACGAAGTGGCCGCTGAAGCCGGCCGGCTCGCCCCAGCCCTGATAGATGCGGTGCACGGGGTTGCTGCCGTAGACCTCACGTCGCTGGCCGTCGTAAACGACACTGCCCTCCTGCTCGTCGCTGTTCGAAGCGATGGTGATGGCTATGGGGCCGTCGGCCTCGGGCGTGATGCGCAGCATGGCGCTGTGGCTCAGACCGGTCAGCTCCAGCAGCAGCTGCTCCTCAGGCAGACGCACGGCATAGTAGTGCGGGTGCGACACCTCTTCAGCGTGAGAGAAGGGGGTGGGGTGGGGCGGCTGGGAGTGCTGGGGCGACTGGGAGTGCTGAGAGGACTGGGACGACTGAGAGGGCTGGGTTTTGTGAGCCGTGATGGTGAACGAGCCGTAGTCCTGGGTGCAGCCGCCGACGAGCCAGTGGCTGGCGCGGATGCCCTGGAAGAGGGTGTCCTGATAATAGTAGGGTGCCACGCACTTCTTCTCGGTGTACTGCGTCTGTGGCGTCCAGAACGTTTGGCCGTTGGGCACCAGCACGGCAGGCAACGTCTGACCCTTCTCTTCTGAACCCTTGCCGAAGAGACCGGCGCTGTGGGTGGTGGCCGTGGCCGTGCCTACCATGGTGTTCAGCGACGTGAGCTGACGTAGGTGCTCCAGATGGTGGATGCGAAGAGCCATCGCTGCCTTCACCTCGGCCCAGGAGTAGAGGGGGGAGGTGAGTGGTGAGAGGGCATTTGTGAGAGGTGAGAGGTGAGAGGTGAGAGGTGAGAGGATAGACAGGGGACATGGCTGTTCGTTGAGAAGGAAGCAAACAAGGATTGAGTCTTGCCTCTCACCTCTCACCTCTTTCCTCTCACCTCTCATATCCTTCTCACCTCTCACCTCACACCCCTCACCTCTCAGAAACACCATCTGCAGATTGGCGGCCATGGGCACGATGTCCTCCATGCCCTTGCTGGGTGCCTGCAGTTGTAGGAGGGTGAGCAGACGGAAGAGGACGGTGTCGTGGCCAAAGCGGAGGGTGGCACCACGACCGCCCGTGGCAATGATGCTGTCGGCCTGGCTGACGATGTGGTGCCAGAGGGCGACGGAGGAACGGGCGGCAATGCCATCGTTGACGAGCGTGTCGCCGTTGCAGATGGTCATCCGCTCGTTGTTGGCATCGTGTACGGCCTGCATCTCCTCGGGGGTGAAGAGGTCCCAGAGACTGATGTTGAGGGGGATGTCCTGCATGTCGGAGGCGATGGTGTGCAGCTCGCTGAGCAGCCTCAGCGGCTCAGTCACCGCCGACGGGTCCTTGAACAGCGCACGGATGAAACGGTCGGGGTTGACGGCGGGGCGGCGCTGCGTGCGTGCGCTCAGGGCCTTCAGCTCGGCTGACTCATGGTTGATGAAGGCCATGTCGGCGGCATCGGTACGCGTGGTGATGGCATGATGGCGACCGACGTGGCGCTGCAGCTCGTCGCAGAAAGCCAGCATGGAGGCACGGCAGCGCGGGGAGGTGCTCGATAGGGCCCTCGTGTCGGCGGGGAAACCGCCGACCACTGTGGCGGCGCGGGGGGCGCGGGGCGTGGCGGCGTTGGTTGTGGTGAACACCTCGGGGTAGTTCTGGGCCATGCGGCGGGCGATGCCGCGGTGCTGGCGGGCGCCGAGGGGCGTCAGCGCACCGGCGTTGCCGCGGGCGTTGCGGCACACCTTCTTCAGACGGCGCTTGGCGCTGCGGCCCAAAGCCGTGAGGTTGCTGTCGTCGCTGAACTGTGCCCATACCCATTCGTAGCGCTCTTCAGAGGGCAGCCAACGCGAGCCGTGACGCCCGTAGTGGGAGATGTAGAATGGGGTGTAACCTTCAGGGATGGCGATACGCTGGGATGACACCACGGGATAGGCATAGTAGACACCACCGGTGCGCTCAGGCGAGAACGACTGGGCATACACGCCCATGATGACCAGCAATAGGATGGATAGTGAGAACAGTTTCTTCATAGGTAGCAGCTTTTCGGTTGCAAAGGTAACAAAAAATAGCCGCAACATGATTGGAATGGAAAGAAAATAGATAATTTTCTTTGCTTTTTGCATGCTTATTTGTACCTTTGGGCTGAAAATCCGAACTATAAATATGAAAGGTTCGTTGCGCCCTGTTGCCACACCGTTGCTGCCTGTTGCCATCAGCTTGGCAGCGGGCATCGTCGTGGGATGCTGGCCCGGCACGGGGACGGTGGTGGCAGCGCTGCTGCTGACAGTCATCGTGGGCTGGCTGTTGCGCCGACATGCGCTGGCGCAGGGCCTGTGTGGGCTGTTGGCGGTGTTCATGGCCGGCATGCTGCTGTCGCCAGACGATGGGCAGGGGGTGCCCGACGGCCAGTGGACGGAGGCCGTGGTGGCCTCGGCACCAGCTGAGAAGCCCAAGACGATGATGGCTGAGCTGCTGCTGACCGCCACGGGTGAGCGCCGTCGCTGCTACATCTGGAAAGAGGAGGGCAGCCGGCAGCTGAGGCTCGGCGACAACCTCCTGGTGCGCATCAGCGAACACCAATTTGTGCGCCATGGCGACTGGCGGCGGGGTGGCAACGGCTGGAGCACCATCAGTAGCTGGCAGCGTGTGCGTATAAAGGCCCTGGCACTGCGCAGCCGTCTGTTGCAGCGCCTGAAGGTGAACGGCGACGACGAGGAGGCCGAGGCGCTGATAGCCGCGATGGTGCTGGGCGACAAGAGCGCCCTGACACCGCAACAGCGCAACCGCTTCAGCGTGACGGGAGCCTCGCATGTGCTGGCGTTGAGCGGACTGCACCTGAGCATCATCTACCTGCTGCTGACACGGCTGATGCTGGGCCGACGGCGCTTCTGGCTGTCGCAGGTAGCGGTGGTGCTGACCATCTGGGCATACGCCCTGCTGACGGGGTTGCCCACCAGTCTGGTCCGTGCCGCCACGATGATTAGCGTCTATTCGCTCTTCCAGGTCGGCGGCAGGAGCCATGCACCACTGGGCGTGCTCAGCTTCACGGCCATCGTCATGCTGGTGGTCGACAGCAGTGCGCTCTACGACGTGGGCTTCCAGCTGTCGTTCATGGCCATGCTGGCCATCCTGCTGTTCGTGCCGCTGATGGAGTCGCTGTGGTCGGGGCACTGGCTGATGGAGCACCGGGTGCTGAGGTGGCTACTGTCGATGCTCACCGTGACGGTGGCGGCGCAGATAGGCACGGCACCGCTGGTGGCCTACTACTTCGGGCGCTTCTCCACATGGTTCCTGCTGACCAACCTCGTCGTGTTGCCACTGACCATGCTTATCCTCTATGCCGCCCTGGCCGCCCTGCTGTGGCCTGCGCTGACGGTGGTGGCCACAGCCCTGGTGCGCGTCATGAGCGGTGCATTAGAAATGATAGCAACATGGCCACTTGCCAGCGTGGAAGGGCTTCACCCCTCGGTGCTGCAAGTGGCCTTGTGCTATGTGGCGGCAGGTGCCTTCTATGTAGTGCTTACATATAGCCGAGCCAGCGCAAGATGTCGTTGAGGTTGGCCACCACCATCAGGAGGATGAGGATGCCAAAGCCAATGTACTCGGCGCGAATCATGAACTTCTCGCTGGGCTTGCGACCCGTAATCATCTCGTAGAGCAGGAACAGCACATGGCCGCCGTCGAGGGCCGGGATGGGCAGGATGTTCATGAAGGCAAGGATGATGCTCAGGAAGGCCGTCATCTCCCAGAAGCGGTGCCAGTCCCACATCTCGGGGAAGAGGCTGCCGATGGCACCGAAGCCACCGAGCGACTTGGCACCCTCGCTGGTGAAGACGTACTGCATGTCGCTGACGTAGCCTGCCAGCTTGTGCCAGCCATAGCTGATGCCGGCGGGGATGCTCTCCAAGAAGTCGTACTTGAAGGTCTCTGCCTGATAGAGCTGGACAGGGAAGAAGCCGAGCTTGAGGTCCGAGGAGAGGGTGACGGAGAAGGTGTCAACAGTGGCCAGGGGTGCTGGGGCTTCTGGGAGCTCTGAGACTGCTGGGGCGTCTGAGACTGCTGGGGCTTCTGGGAGCTCTGGGAGTTCTGAGAGTTCTGGGGACTTGTGCTTGATGACGATTTCTACCTGGCGGACGGCCATGCTGTCGGCGGGGGTGGCTTCCAGCCTGTCGCGAAGACGGGCAATCTCGTCCTGGAACTGGTTGTAGCTGGTCACCGCCGTGCCGTTGATGGCTACGATGGTGTCGCCGGACTGCATGCCGATGCTGGCGGCGGCAGTGCCGGGAATGACGCTGTCGGCCACGGCTGGCATCCACACACGCATGAACATCGGCGTGGACTTGAACATGTTCAGCAGGTTCAGGTCGGCACTCTCAGGAATGGTGATGGTGAACGGCTGACCATCGCGCAGCACATGTACCTCGTGGGCCTTCGACACCTCGCGGAACAGGTCGTCGTCCCACTTCTTCAGCGGACCGCGGTCGGTGCTGACGAGCACGTCGCCGTCCTGGAAGCCTAAGGCCTTCGCCTCGCTGTTGAACTCCATGCCGTAGGTCATCTTCTCCACGGGCACGTAGGTCTCGCCCCAGGTGAAGAGAATCATGCTGTAGATGAATAGTGCCAGGAGGAAATTGACCAGCACACCGCCAATCATGATGAGCAGACGCTGCCAGGTGGGCTTGGTGCGGAACTCCCAGGGCTTGGGGTCGTCTGAGAGCTTCGTATTCGTCTCGTCAATCATGCCGTCGATGGCGCAGTAGCCGCCTAAGGGCAGCCAGCCCAGGCCATATTCAGTGCCGACATATTCCTTCTCGGGCTTGGATTCTGGGGCTTCTGGGGCTTCTGAGGATTTTGGGGATTCTGAAACTTCTGGGGATTTCTTGTAGGGCACCACCTCGGGCTTGAGCTTCAACAGACGGCGCACCCAGGTGTCGTAGGTGCTGAGGATGTGGAACTTGGGGTTGAAGAAGAGATAGAACTTGTTGACACGCACCTTGAACAGCTTGGCAAAGGTGAAGTGTCCCAGTTCGTGCAGCAGCACCAACAGCGAGATGGCCATCAGGAACTGCAGTAGTCTTATCAGAAATACTTCCATTTTCTATAATGCTTAATTCTTAATTATTCATCTGTGTCTTATTCGTTGCGCAGCCAATTATGCATTAAGCATTGAAGAGGCGATGCGTCTGGCCTCGGCGTCGGTCTGTATGTAGACGTCGTAGTCAGGGTGGTTGGAGAAGGTGGCCTTCTGCATGGTGGCGGCGATGACGTCGGCCATCTGCGGGAACGAGCAGCGGTCCTCCAAGAAGGCACGGTTCACCACCTCGTTGGCGGCGTTGACGATGCAGGGCATGTTGCCGCCCGCCTTGATGGCCTCGAAGGCTAATGCCAGGCAGCGGAACTTCTGCAGGTCAGGCTCGAAGAACTCCAGCTTCTGTGCCTTGAAGAGGTCCAGCCTGTCGCCGCTCAGCGTCAGTCGGTGGGGGAAGGACAGCGCATACTGGATGGGCAGTCGCATGTCGGGCACGCCGAGCTGCGCCTTCACCGAGCCGTCCTGGAACTGCACGGCGCTGTGGACGATGCTTTGCGGATGCACCAGCACCTGAATCTGCCGGGCATCGACGCCAAAGAGCCACTTGGCCTCGATGACCTCGAAGCCCTTGTTCATCATCGTGGCTGAGTCGATGGTAATCTTCGCACCCATGTCCCAGGTGGGGTGGCGCAGGGCGTCGGCCTTCGTCACCGTGGCCAACCGGTCGGCGGGCAACAGACGGAAGGGACCGCCGCTGGCCGTCAGCAGAATCTTGTCGATGGGGTTCTCGTCCTCGCCGACGAGGCTCTGGAAGATGGCTGAGTGCTCGCTGTCGACAGGCAGGATGCTGACATGGTACTGCTGGGCTAACTGCAGGATAAGCTCGCCGGCGACGACGAGCGTCTCCTTGTTAGCCAGGGCGATGGTCTTGTGCGCCTTGATGGCATGGATGGTGGGCGACAGTCCGGCAAAGCCCACCATGGCGGTCACCACGATGTCGATGGGGTCGGCCTCAACAATCTCGTCCAGTGCGCGTGCCCCGGCATACACCTTCACGTCGGGCAGGTCGCTCATCAGTTGTTGCAGCTCGTCGTAGCGGTCCTCGTTGGCAATCACCACGGCGGCAGGATGGAAGCGGTGTGCCTGTTCGGCCAGCAGCTCCACACGGTTGTTGGCCGTCAGACAGTACACCTCGTACAGGTCGCTGTGCTCCTCTATGACCTGCAGGGTCTGTGTGCCTATGCTTCCTGTTGAGCCAAGTATGGCTATCTGTCGTTTCTTCATTGTCGTTTTTTACGTTTTCGCGCGCAAAAGTACGAAAAATAAACGACACAGCCGCCGTCAGTATCTATAAAAGAATATAAAAGCGGTGATTTTCTGCCTACAAGCTCTCCACGAAGCTGCGTGTGACGCTGAACGACTGCACTGCTGCCTGTGCCCAGAAGTCGTGGTACTGCGAGGCGTGGCTGTCGCGCAGTGGCACGTCGCTGATGACGCGGAAGGAGATGAAGGGTACCTTGCTCAGGTAGCACGCATGGGCAATGGCGGCCGACTCCATGTCGACGGCATTGGCCTCGGGGAAGAGACTGACGATGCTGCGCATCTTCTCCTGCGAGTCGACGAACCAGTCGCCGGTGACGATGAGTCCGCTGTGGATGGTGGCGTCCTTCGTCTTCTGGCTCAGCTCCTGGCTCTTGCGCATCAGGTAGGGGTCGGCGTCGAAACGGGCCGGCAGACCCTGCATCTGTCCGTAGACCAGCGAGCCGTCCTCGGCCTGTCCGCAGTACACGTCGTGGTAGGCCACCTGGGCGCCTACGATGATGTCTTTCACCTCCACGCCGTCGCCGTTGCCGCCGGCACAGCCAGAGGAGATGATGCAGTCGGGGTGGTACTCGTTGATGAGGCGTTGCACGCCGAGGGCGGCGTTCACCTTGCCGATGCCGCACTTCTCAACGATGATGCTGGTGCCGTTAAACACTTGCCGCAGCTGTTGCAGCTCGCGGTCCATGGCTACTAAGATTCCTATTTTCATGGTGTTGATGGTTTTTAGGAGTTCTGGGAGGACTGGGAGTTCTGGGAGGGCTGGGAGTTTTGAGACTACTGGGTTGGGGCTTGCAGGCGGCCACTGGTGATGAACAGACCGTGGTGGGGGGCCTTGGCCAGGCGACGGCCGCTGAGGTCGTAAATCTTGCTGGTGGCAGGCGAGGCACTGGTGCGCACGGCCTCGATGGCCGTCACATCCTGGTAGTCGACCTGTGCCAGCTCAGCGCCGCGCCGCTCGCTGTCGATGTGTATGCGGAACACGAAGCGCGCCGTGGCCTCCTCAGTGGCGCTCTTCTTGTAGCGCAGCGCCTGCGAGATGGTGTAGCTGTTGCCATGGCGCGTCTTGCCCGGATAGCAGCCGAGGCTGAACGTCAGCGATGAGGGCTGGAACTCGCTGAACACATAGCCTGCGCCGTAGTCGCACACGATGCCGCTGGCGTTGAACCAGTGGCCGTAGCCGTTGGCCGTCGAGCCGCGGTTGATGCGTGCACCGGTGACGGGGTGGCAGGGGTAGAACATGATGTGACCGGCAGTGGGGCCGGCAGTGCTGTAGGCCTGCATCTTCGAAGCGATGTCCTGTGGCTGCAGCTGCAGGGCGGTGCCGAGCATGGCGGCGGCGCGTCCTGCCAGGGTGAGGGTGGTGCCCTGGTGGTCGGTGCCCGTGGTGGGCGGGTAGTAAACGTCGTAAGTCAGGGTGATGTCGCCGATGGGGCGTCCGTCGATGACGGGGTCCATGTACACGATGGCCTGCCCACCCAGGTCGGTGCCCGTCAGCTCAAAGCTGTAGGGCCACTGCTCAGCGTTGGTGAACGAGTCGGTCCAGCGGTGCTCTGTGTAACGCTTGGGAGCCGGGCTGACCACTAACCACAGTCGGCTGGTGCCATCGGGCACCTCCATCGTGACGTCGGCCGTGGTCTCAGCCGTTCCCTGGCAGTACAGGCTGTCGGCATGGAAGTAGCGGCGGCTGCCGTCGTCCATCAGTGCCACGTAGCCCAAGCGGAAGGCACGGTAGGCGTTGTTCGTGTTGGGCACATAGTTCTTGCGGTTCTGTGCCACCCAGCGGCCGTCGCCGTCGAGCATCTCAGCGGGGTCGCCCTGTGCCAGCGGCGCGGCGTTCTTCAGTGCCGTGAAACGCGTGGTGACGGTGGTTCCCGCCTGTGGCACCTGCAGGGGGATGACATTGAAGCCCGATGACTGGGGAGCCGATGCCAGGGCCACCTGATAGGCATGGTCGGCGGTCTGCACACAACGGTACTGCAGGTCGCCGATGTAGGTGTTGCGATAGGGTGCACAGGCATCGAAGTCCCAGGTGGCACAGCGTGCCGCATAGTCGTAGTAGAGGCTGAACAGCTCTCTCACCGACAGCCCTTTCAGGCGCATCAGTGCCCGGTTGAAGTCGGTGGCCGTGCCGTGTACCTGTCCCGTCATGGGCTGGTTCCACACCTGTGCCACGGTGGTCAGGTCGTTGTAGTACTGGCACAGGTAGTAGAGGAACCAGTAGCTCTGGTAGCGGTGCCACTCGTGCGAGAAGGCATAGTTGTGCGACTTGCGGAAGGTGCCGATGCTCTCGCTGAACATCTGCTCGGGATAGGACTGCGCCGCCTGCCACTGTGCCGTCTGCTCCCAGATGGTCTGGCCGTTGCCGCAGCGCAGGTGGAAGCCGGTGTTGTCGGTCTGTGAGTCGCGGTGGCCACCATGCTCAGAGAAACACATGTACTGGAAGGAGTGCCCCAGCTCGTGGGCGACGCTGAAGCCTACAGGCTGGCAGGGCCACGGACTGAGCCAGAAGGCGCTCACCTGATAGTCGTAGCCGGCGCCGTTGCACACCCATTCGGTGGTGTGGTTCAGCAGCACCATGACCTTATACTTGGCGAGGTTCGACGTCGTGGGGTTGACGAAGCCCAAGGTGTTGATTTCCAGGTCGAAGAACGCCTCACACTTGCGCAGCAGGTCCTGCTCGTCAACGCGGTAGGCCGACGGAGCCTTCGAGGGCAGCGTGTTGCCGTAGCCCTTGTCCCATAGCACGATGACATTGTCGCTCTCCACGCTTCTCGTCTTCGACCATGTGTACTTGTTGTCAGGGTCGCTCTCAGCCCATATCAGGCTGTCCTTGCCGAAGTAGGCCCTCGGGTTCTTCCACTCGTTGGGAACATACAGGCTCTTCTGTGCTGCTGCACCCAAGGCCATGAGCAGCAGCGCGGCCATTATCTTCATTGTCTTGTTCATATCATTAAAATGACTTAACTCTCAGTTTACTTTCCATTCCAGGATGCCCCCTGATGCGCCAGGCCGCAGCTGGGCCACGATTTTCAGGGCGCTGGTGGTGACGGGCTTGAAGTCGACGCTGTTGTAGCAGTCGCGCCGTATGCCGTAGGGCGTGGGCTGTTCCACCTCACGCCACTGCCCGTCGGCCGTCTCGTAGTAGAGGTGCCACGACTGCGGCACGCGGAAGTCGCCGTCATAGTGGTCCATGTCGAGCCAGTACACCTGCACGTTGCTCACCGTCGCCGGCTCGTTGAATCGATAGCTGATGCTCTCCTTCGTGCCGCGCTTTAGCCACCAGTAGTGGTAAGGCTTGCTGTTGTCGCTGGAGCAGCGCGGCTCCCACTGGTCGTTGACGCCGGCGGCCCATCCGTCGGTGCCTGCCGTCTCGGGTGCGTCGTTCTGTATGGGTGCCTGGTTGGCAAAGGTCTGTGCACGGCTGGCAATGGTGGGCGACGGAGTGCTGACGGCTGTCTGCGGCCTGCGTGCCACCCACACCTCCATGGGCTGCGGCCCGCGGTTGTTCCACACGGCGTAGGGGATGGCGGCGAGACGGGTGTCGCTGATGGTGCCGTCGGTCTCCACCTGCTTGGCGTCGGCCTCAATCATCACGATGGGGCCGAGGGTGGCATCGGTGACGGCCTTATATGCTATGTCGGCATGGTCGGGCAGGTACTTGTTGAATACGGTGTGGTCCGGCTGGTCGGCGGCCTCCAGGCAATAGACGATGGGGCCGCGCTCCAGTGCCACCCGGCCGCGGTCGTCCTCCACATTGTCGTTGGCCACGATGCGGCGCACCTCCATGGGCAGGTTCAGCTCAATGACGTCGCCCTTCTTCCACCGGCGGTCGATGGTGATGTAGTCGACGTTCTCGGGGTAGAGATGCTGGCCATTGACGCTGATGGAGTAGGGCTTGGGACGGTCGAGATAGGTGTAGAGCCCGTTGTTGGTGGGCGACTGCTTCAGCCATGAGGGCAGGCGCAGCTTGATGGCGAACTTGCCGCTGCCCTTGTTGATGCGTATGACGACCTTGCCGTCCCACGGGTAGTCGGTGATCTGCTCCAGCTCTATGTTGCCGATGGTGGCGCGGCCCTGGGCGTAGAGGTTGACGTAGATGGTCTGTGGCTTCTGGCCGGTGGTGGCGTACATGTAGCCAGGCACCGAGGCGATGAAGCGGGTGATGTTGCCCGGACAGCAGGCACAGCCGAACCACCGCTGGCGCTCGTGCTCGCCGCCAGACTCTAATGGGTTGTCGTAGAAGAAACGGTCGCCGGAGAGCGACACGCCGCTCAATACATTATTATATAGGGCACGCTCGCACACGTCAATGTACTTCGACTCTCCCGTAGCCAGGAACATGCGGTAGTTCCAGTAGACGTTGGCGATGGCGGCGCACGTCTCGCAGTAAGCCGTGTGGTTGTGCAGCTCATACTCCGGTCCGAAGCCCTCGCCCTGGGGACGGCTGCCGATGCCGCCGGTGATGAACAGCTTCCTTGACGACATGTTCTGCCAGATGCGCTGCAGTGCCGTGCGCAGGCTGTCGTCGTCGGTGAGTGCCGCCACGTCGGCGACGCCGCTGTAGAGGTAGCCGGCCCGCACGGCATGGCCCACAATCTCCGTCTGCTGGCGGATGGGCTGATGGTCCTGCGAGTACATGCTGGGTCGGTGGCCGTCGGTGCAGCGCCCCGTCTCGTCGACGAAGTATCGGGCGCCGTCCAGGTAGGTGCGGTTGCCCGTCACATGATAGAGCTTGCACAGCGCCATCTCGATGATGGGATGGCCGCCGGGGCGGTGAATCTGTCCGTCGGCGGGTCCGAAGGTGCGGCACACCAGGTCGGCGTTCTTGATGGCGACGTTGAGCAGCGAGCGCTTGCCCGTGGCACGGTAGTGGGCC
Organism: uncultured Prevotellaceae bacterium; assembly: GCA_947168045.1. Taxonomy (GTDB): domain Bacteria; phylum Bacteroidota; class Bacteroidia; order Bacteroidales; family Bacteroidaceae; genus Prevotella. The sequence goes on along the minus strand of CAMVKN010000001.1, from coordinate 132,894 downwards.
ACGGCACTCTCAATGAGGTGGCCGCTGTTGTAGAGCTCGTGCGAGTTGAGCTTCTCCCACCGGTGGGTGCCCCACCATCCCGAGAGGCGCTCGCAGCGGTTGGTGACGCAGGTGGTGAGATAGCCGTCGTCCTCCTGCGCCAGGGCGATGATGTTGATGACGGAGTCGAGGTAGTGGTCCAGCCGTGCGTCGTACTTGGCGGCCAGGGCGTAGGAGGCCCCCTCAATGACCTTGTAGGGGTCGGTGTCGTCGAATGAGAAGTCGCCGCGGTGCTCCTTCACGTCGTAGGCGGCGTGGCCCAGGTTGGTGGCGGCCAGGGCGAAGTTGTCGAAGCGGCCGCTCTTCTCACACTCGCGCAGGGCCGAGGGGATGCTGACCGTGCGGTTCGTCTCGATGCGCGGCGCCCAGAAGGCATCGTTGAGGTGCACCTGCGTGAAGGGCACCTCGTGCACCGGCGGTAGGGGGCGATTCAATCGCCCCGCAACGGACGAAGGAGGCAGCGCTGTTGGCGTGGAGGGGGGTGACGGGCGATTCAATCGCCCTGCAACGGACGAAGGGGGCAGCGCTGTTGCCATGACGGGCAGCAACAGGAGGAGGAGTGACAGCTTTCTCATGGTCGTGGTTGTTTTTACAGTGCAAAGGTACAAAAATTTCTGCACTACAACGGAAAAAGCTGAGAAAGATTTGGCCATGTAGCAGAAAAGTAGTACTTTTGCACACATGTTAGAAGTACGTAACCTGCACGCCAGCATCGGCGGCAAGGAGATTTTGAAAGGCATCAACCTGACGGTTGGCGATGGCGAGACGCATGCCATCATGGGCCCCAATGGCTCGGGCAAGTCGACACTCAGCGCCGTCCTCGTAGGCAACCCTCTCTATGAGGTCACCGAGGGCGAGGCTCTGTTTAATGGTAAGGACCTGCTGGCGATGAAGCCTGAGGAGCGCGCCCATGAGGGGCTGTTCCTCTCGTTCCAGTATCCAGTTGAGATTCCAGGTGTGTTGATGACCAACTTCATGAAGGCGGCCATCAACGAGAAACGCAAGGCTCAAGGCTTAGACCCGATGAAGCCTGCCGAATTCATCAAGCTGATGCGCGAGAAGCGCAAGGTGGTGGAGCTGGACGCCAAGCTGGCCAACCGCTCGGTGAACGAGGGCTTCAGCGGCGGCGAGAAGAAGCGCAACGAGATATTCCAGATGGCGATGCTCGAACCGAAGCTGAGCATTCTCGACGAGACGGACTCTGGCCTCGACGTCGATGCCATGCGCATCGTGGCCGAGGGCGTGAACAAGCTGTTGCGCCCTGACACCTCGTGTATCGTCATCACCCACTATGACCGCCTGTTAGAGATGATTCGGCCGCAGTTCGTGCACATCCTCTATCAGGGCCGCATCGTCACCACCGGTGGGCCGGAGCTGGCCCTGCAGATACAGGAGAAGGGATATGACTGGATAAGAAGCCTCACCCCCGGCCCCTCTCCGATTGGAGAGGGGAGTATATAGTTTTGGCGCTATGGGAAAGGATGTTTCTTTGGCTGAGAAGCAGTATGTCGAGCTGTATGAGCAGCAGCGTGACGTCATCATGGCGCATGCCCCGCAGGTGATGAACGCCGTGCGCGATGCTGCCTTCGAGCGTTTCTGCCGCGAGGGCTTCCCTTCGCGCAAGGTGGAGCGCTATAAGTACACCGACATGCAGAAGCTGATGGCTCCCGACTTGGGACTGAACCTGAAGCGGCTGGACATTCCCGTGGACCCCTACCAGGCCTTCCGCTGTGACGTGCCCAACCTCTCCACGCAGCTCTACTTCATGGTGAACGATATGTTCTATGGGAGAGGTGAGAAGCAAGAGGTGAGAGGTGAGAGGATAGCTTTGCCCGAGGGGGTCATCGTAGGCTCGCTGAAAGAACTATCCTCTCACCTCTCACCTCTCACCTCTCACCTCCAATCAGACTACAACCGCCTGGCTGGAGCGGACGGCGATGCCCTGACAGACCTGAACACCATGCTGGCACAGGACGCGCTGGTGGTGTATGTGCCCTGCGGCGTGCGTGTGGAGAAGGCCCTGCAGGTGGTGAACATCCTGCGTTGCGACGTGCCGCTGATGGTGAACCGCCGCGTGCTCATCGTGGCCGAGCAGGGTGCCGAGGTGACCATGCTGTTCTGCGACCATGCCGCCGACGACCATGAGTTCCTGACGACGCAGGTCATCGAGGTCTATGCCCATCAGGATGCCATCGTCAACCTCTATTGCTTAGAGGAGACACACGCCAAGAACGTCAGGGTGAGCAATGTCTATGTGGAGCAGCAGGCAGGCAGCCGTGTCAACCATAACATCATCACCCTGCACAATGGTGTGACGCGCAACAAGCTCGACCTTCACCTTTGCGGTGAGGGAGCCGAGTGCCAGTGCTATGGCTGTGTCATCGCCGACAAGCAGCAGCATGTGGACAACAACACGCTCATCACCCACCATGCACCCCACTGCACGTCGAATGAGCTCTATAAGTATGTGCTGAACGATGCCTCCACCGGTGCCTTCGCCGGTCGCATCCTGGTGCAGCCAGGCGCGCAGCAGACATCGTCGCTGATGACCAACCAGAACCTGTGCTCGTCAGACCAGGCACACATGTACACCCAGCCCATGCTTGAGATTTACGCTGACGATGTGAAGTGTTCGCACGGCAGCACCGTGGGCCAGCTCAACGATGCCGCACTGTTCTACATGCAGCAGCGTGGCATACCCCAGGAAGAGGCTCGCACACTCTTGGAGGTGGCGTTCATCAACCAGGTCATTGACCAGATGGAGCTGCCTGCACTGCGCGACCGTCTGCACTATCTCGTGGACAAGCGTTTCCGCGGCGAGCTCAACAAGTGCCGGGGCTGTCAGCTGTGCCGTTAAGCACACGCTCCCCGGCCCTCCGTACCCGCGTACAAAGACGATAACTAATTAAAACTATTGACCTATGATAACCTTTTCCATGATTCTACAGCTGTGCATCGTGCTCGGTGCACTGTGGGTGGGTTCGCGCTATGGCTCGCTGGCCCTGGGTGCCATCAGCGGCATCGGCCTGGCCATCCTCGTCTTCGCTTTCGGCCTGAAGCCCGGCAACCCTCCCACCGACGTCATCTACATCATCATCGCGGCCGTCACCTGCGCCGGCATCATGCAGGCGTCGGGCGGCATGGACTGGCTCATACAGATAGCCGAGCGCCTGCTGCGCAAACATCCTGACCGCATCACCTTCCTGGCACCGCTCACCACGTTCTTCCTCACGGTCCTTGTGGGCACGGGGCACGTGGTCTACACGCTGATGCCCATCATCTGTGACATCGCGCTGAAGAAAGGCATCCGTCCGGAGCGTCCCTGCGGCGTGGCGTCCATCGCCTCGCAGGTGGGCATCACCTGTTCGCCCATCGCCGCTGCCGTCGTGGCCTTTGTCACCATCTCGAATGCCAACGGCTTCGACATCACCATCCCCGGCGTGCTGATGGTCAGCATCCCGGCCTGTGTCTGCGGCCTGCTGGCAGCCTCGGCCTGCTCCTATCGGCGTGGACTGGACCTGGACAAGGACCCCGCCTTCCAGGCCAGGCTGAAGGACCCCGAGCAGTATAAGTACATCTACGGCAGTACCGCCACGACGCTCGACAAGGAGATTGCCCCTGAGAGCAAGCGCGCCGTGTTCATCTTCCTCGGTGCACTGCTGGTCATCGTCACCATCGCCCTGGCATCGGTATTCAAGGTGCACCTGGTGCCCAGCTACAGCAAGGTGGTGGAGACGAAGAACGGCAAGGCGGCTGTCATGGCCGTGCAGCAGGTGGACACCCTCAGCATCAGCACGGTGACCCTCAACGGCGAGACGGTGCACAAGACGGACACCGTGAAGGTGAGCTATGCCCCTGGCGAAGGGCAGGTGGTGACGGTGAAGTCGGACAAGCTGGCCAAGGGCGGCATCGTGGTGGACAACGTTACGGAGAAGGCCGACAAGCCGCTGGCCATGAACCTGCTCATCCAGATAGTGATGATTACGGCGGCCGCACTGATGATTATCTTCTGCAAGGCGCAGCCCAAGAAGGCGGTGGCAGGCGCCGTCTGGCAGAGTGGCATGGTGGCCGTGGTGGCTATCTATGGCATTGCATGGATGGCCGACACGTTCTTCTCGAACTATATGACGGAGATACAGTCGATGCTGAGCGGCATCGTCAAGGACTATCCGTGGTCCATCGCCATCGTGTTCTTCCTCGTCTCCGTGCTCATCAACTCGCAAGGAGCCGTGGTGGTGTCGATGCTGCCGCTGGCCTACTCGCTGGGCATCTCCGGTCCGGTGCTTTTAGGCGTGCTGCCGAGTGTCTATGGCTACTTCTTCATCCCGAACTATCCGAGCGACATCGCCACGGTGAACTTCGACCGCTCGGGCACTACGGTCATTGGCAAGTATCTGCTCAACCACTCGTTCATGATGCCCGGCATGGTGTGTGTCGTCACCTCCACGCTTGTGGCTTATGCCCTGACAATGTTGTTCTATTAAGCCTCGCGTGCGCGCGTGTGTTACGCGCAAAGTGCCGCTTTATTCAAAAAAAGTGGCCACTTATTTTCATAAAGTGGCCACTTATTATACGTTTTACTCTGCGACTCTGCGCTAGAATAAGCAGAAATACCGAGACTTAAACTATGTGCGCAGGTCGAGCACGAAGCGGGTGCCTTTGGTGAAGGTGGCGTCGATGGTCAGATCGCCACCCATCTTTTGTGCCATCTGCTTGCAGATGGGCAGGCCCAGGCCGTCGCCTTGCGACAGGTCTTTCACCTCGAGGAAAGCCTTGAAGACACTCTCGCGCTTCTCCTCGGGTATGCCGCTGCCGGTGTCGAGGACGAGGAACTGCTGGGTGCGGGCGCTGCGTTTCTTGAAGTCGAGCGTGATGTGTCCGCCCTCGGGGGTGTAGAGCGCGGCGTTGCTCAGCAGATGGCGCAGGATGTGGGTGACATACTCCTTGTTGATGGATGCAGTCATCTTCTGTGCCTTCGACGTCACCTCCACGTTGCTCTTCACCTTCGGGCGAATCTCCTCCACGAGCTGCTCGCAGAAGGTCTGCACCTGCACTTGCTCCAGCTCTACCTCGGCATCGTCGTTCTCTAATGAGGCGAGCGTCTGGATATGGTCAGAGAAGCCTACGAGTGCCTTCACCTCCGGAATCTTCTGGTCGAGCTTCATCAGCGATGGCTTCAGCTGTGCTGAGATGTTGTTGATGAACTTGGCCTTCAGTGCACTGTTCTCCTTTACCTCCTTGATGGTGTTCTTCTGCTTGCGCGTCAGTGCGATGAAGCGCAATAGGACGATGGCGCCCATGACGAGTACGGCGGCGAGGATGGCGGCAAGGATGCCGAGACCGATGATGACGGCCTGTCGCGACGACAGCGAGCTGTCCTTGTCGGCGATGGTGGCCTCGTGCGTCGTAATCTGCTTGTTCAGCGAGTCTACCACGGCGGCATGCTTCAGTGCCGTTACGGAGTCCTTCCACACGATGTAGCGGCTGTACGACTGGTCCACCATGTTGGCGCTGTTGCTGCGCCGTCCGTTGGCGATGAGCGTCTGGAACAGCTCGTCCACCTTGTCGTAGTCCTTCACGGCGGTGAGCTTGGCCGACATCTGCTGGAACACCTCGTTGCCCTTCGTCGTCTGGCCTGAGGAGTAGTAGAAGATGGCCTTGGTGAAGAGCAGGTCGTCCTTCACCTCGTCGTTGGCCGATGTGGCGGCCTGCTGTTCCATCTTGTTCAGCTGCTCCTGTGCACTGGCGGTCCGGTGCAGCTTCATGTACATGTTGAAGCGCTCCTTCGTCGTCAGGTAGTGCAATGCGGAGCGCTGATCGGCTTGTGCCTTCGTGTCGATGGTCTGGTCAACGCGCCGCAGCAGGTCGAAAGCCTCGTGGTAATAGTTCTCGTTGTAGTAGAGCGCTGTGGCCTTTGCGGCACACTTCACGCTTTGCTCCATCTGCCCCTTCGTGGCATAGTCATCGAAGGCTTTGATGAAGAGGTAGCGCGACGTGGCCACATGGCCCTTGGCACCCTCGTCCTCGGCCTGCTGCTGCAGGTCACTTTTTACTTGCTCCTGTGCCCTGGCGGTCATGCCGCAGAGCAGCAGGCAGAGGAAAAGGAAAGACAGTTTTTTGTACATGGTATTGTTAATGATGGTTTTATTCAGCCAGCGGGTCGAAGGTTCCCTCGGCACCGCCATTGTTGTAGTCTTGCCAGCCGATGGTCTGCGGCAGCCTCTTGTTCGAGTTCTGCACACCTGAGGAAAGTCCCAGGAAGTAGTACTTCGGGCGGAAGTTGATGTACAGGTCGTTGTGCTGCGAGTCGCGGCCGTCGCCCTTGCCTTCCTTCACCACGAGGTTGTCCTGGTACCATGCCTTCAGGCTGTCAAGCTGTACGTTCATGTCGCCCTTGCTGAAGTTGACGCCTTCGGGGCGGACGGTGCCGGCCTTGAGCAGCGGGTCGCCGTCCCACTGTGTGGTGCCCACGCCGTACTTGTCGGCCACGCGGAACTCGATGCGCTCGCGGCGCTGTCCGTTGAAGGCCTTGAAGCCCAGCCAGGTGCAGGTGTTGCCACCCCATCCGGTGAGCGTCCACGAGCTGGGTGCACCGCTGACGGCCACTGCACCACCGTCGAAGAGCATCCATCGGCGCATGTCGTCGAAGCGCTTGCCCTCGTAGGCCAGCTCAATCTGGCGCTCGTAGAGGATGGCGCTCATGCAGGTGGCCTGGTCGCTGCTGAGGTTGGCCTGCAGGCCGTAGCCGTTGTCGGCGGTGTAGCCGGCACGTGCACGAATCTTCTGCAGCTGCTCGACGGCGTATGCCATGTCGCCGGCGCCGCAGGCTGCCTCGGCCAGGTTCAGCAGCACCTCAGCATAGCGTAGCTCGATGAGCTGTGCAGCTGAGTAGAACGGACCGGCACCGGCCTTCCAGCCGTTGGCGTTGTAGACGTAGGCCGGCGAGGGGTTGCAGTCCAGGTCGTCGCTCTTCTTGCGCACGTAGATGGCCTGCTTCGAGCCTAAGAGGTTGTCGGCGCCATAGCTGTTGCCGCTCTCGGGGTTGCCCTGGTCGTTTACGTCGGTGTACCACACGTAGTTCCACAGCGTGTAGTTCTTGCCGTCGGCGGGGTTGTGTGCGTCGTGCTCAGAGGCGTTGCCGTTGTAGGCCCAGCGGAAGCCGGGGAAGGCGAAGGTGCGGTAGAAGCGCGGGTCGCGGTGCATGAAGGGATAGCTGGCCTCGTAGTCGTAGGCCGACGTCTCCAGCTTGGTGTAGGTGTTCAGTCCAGCGGGCAGCTTGCCGTCAGCCATGGGGAACATCTGCACGAGCATCAGGCCAGCGGCATAGCCGTTGCCACCCGTGTTGTCAGGGCGTATGTAGCGCTCCCAGGGGTTGTTCTTCGCAGCATCGTCGATGCCGGTGAGGATGGCGGTGGTGTTGTAGTTGACAACGAAGACGGCCTCAGGGTTCTTCACCGTCTGGACAAACTGGTTGGCAAAGTCGCTGCCGTTGACGTTGGAGCTGGTCTGATACAGGCCGTAGCCGCAGGCATTGATGGTGGCCAGGTCGTTCTTCATCTCGTTGTAGGCGTTGGTCCAGCGGGTCTGGTCATTCGTGCGGTTGAAGAGGGGGCTGGCCCACAGCAGCATCAGTCGGCCCTTCAGTGCCAGGGCGGTACCGGCGGTGACGCGGCCCCAGTCCTTGCTGCTCGTCCAGCCACCGTTGGCGGTGAAGGGCTTGAGCAGCTCGGCGGCGGTGTTCAGGTCGTTGAGGATGAACTCGTAGGTCTGCTTCGACGTGGAGCGCGGGGTGAAGGCGTCGGCGGTGGGGTCGAGCACCTCAGTGACGAGGGGCACGCCGCCGTAGAACTTGAAGAGGTTGTAGTAAATCCATGCCCGGAAGAAGTAGACCTGCCCGAGCACCTCGTTCTTCTGCTCCTGGGGCAGCGAGCTGCCGCTGACGCCGCGGATGACGTCGTTGCAGTCGCGGATGTGGCCCCAGACGTTCTCCTGGATGTTGTTCTGCGTGCCCATGAAGTAGTCAGGCACGCTGACGCCGCCACTCATCGACGTCAGCTCGTCGACGGGGTTGACGAAGGCGCTGAAGCCCGTGTACTCCTCGGTCGACTTGGCCGCGTCGTCGTTCATGCCCATCGAGGGATAGCGCCAGGTGATGCCCGACACGGTGGGCAGGCACATGGCGTAGATGTCGTACAGACGGCCCTGTGCACCCTCGTAGTAGTTGTAGATGCCTGCATCCACCTGGCCGTAGTTCTTCTTGTCCTCTAAGAACTGGTCGCTGCAGGCGCTGAAGGCCATGGCCGCGGCCAGCGCGGAGCCGATATATTTGATTGACTGTTTCATATCTTTCTTCATTTCAGGTTTGTGTTAGAATGACAGGTTGACACCGACAGTCCACTTGCGCAGGTTGGGATAGGCACCATAGGAGCCTGCCATGGGGTTGATGAAGTTGTCGGGATACGGGTTGTAGAAGTTGATGAGGTTTTGGCCTGTGACGTTCACGCGGCAGCTCTTGATGCCGATGCCACGGAAGAGCTTCGAGGGGATGGTGTAGGCCAGCGTCAGGCGGTTGAGCGTCACGCGGGTGTTGCTGACACGCCAGAAGCTGGAGGCCACGCTGTTGATGCTCCAGTTCAGGTTGGGGTAGTAGGCATCGCGGTTCTGCGGGACGACCACGTTGCCGCTGCCGTCGATGACGTCCTGATAGACGAACACGTTGTCGGGATTCCAGAACGACGGCATGTTGTAGAACTCGATGTTCGAGCCGGAAGCCACGCCGATGGCCTGCGAGGGAACGGTGGTGTAGCCACCCCACGAGGCGCTGAGCTGTGCGGTGAGCGACAGGCCCTTCCACTCGGCGCTCAGGTTGGTGGTGAAGCCGTAGATGTTGTTGCGCTTGCCCAGCTGCACCTGGTCGTTGGCCTGGTCGACGATGCCGTCGGGACCGGCATAGGTGCCGTCGGCCTGCTGTGCACCACGCACATCTTTATATATCAGCATGCCCGGGCGAACCTGGTCCTTGGTCATGCCCATGTAGGAGGTGATGTTGTACTGGGCAAAATACTCCTCGATGTCCTGGAAGGAGCGGAACATGCCCAGGCACTGCAGACCCCAGGTGCCGATGTCGGTGCGACCGTTGCGCACAATCTGGCGGTAGATGTACTCGTCCTCGAAGTCCATCATCAGCACCTTGTTGTCGCTGTAGCCCGTGTTGATGCCTACCTTGTACTTGAAGTCCTTGCCAATCTTGTCGCGCCAGGTGATGCCCAGCTCCCAGCCCCAGTTGTTCATCTCGCCGAGGTTGACCGAGGCCGACTGCGTGCCGACGGTGGCGGGCACGTCCTGTGCAATGTTCATCAGCATCTCGCGGTTCTTCTCATAGTAGTAGTCGAAGTTCACCGACAGCCTCTTGTTGAGCACCTGGAAGTCGAGACCGATGTTGGTCTTGTACGACTTGTCCCAGTGCACGTCGCGGTTGACGGCCGACGTGTTCTTGTTGATGGAGTTGCGCACCACCTCTGACGGGTCGATGGTCGGGCCCTCGCCGAAGATGGGGTTCTTGTTCTTGTCCAGGGTGTAGACCTGCAGCCACTGCCATGCGGCGAGGTTGTCGCGGCCGGTGAGACCCCAGCTGGCGCGCAGCTTCAGGAAGTCCATCCAGGTGGCGAGGCGGCTCTTCTGGAACCACGGCTCCTCGCTGACGACCCAGCCTGCCGAGAGGGCGGGGAAGGTGCCCCAGTAGTTCTCAGGGGCGAACTTCGTCGAGGCATCTGAGCGGAGCAGGAACTCGAAGAGGTAGCGGTTCATGTAGGCATAGTTCAGTCGGCCGATGTAGGACAGGGTGCCGCTCTCGGCGCGGTTGAACTCGGTGGTCTGTGCGCCCTGTGCCGAGTTGGACTGCTCGTTGGTGTAGGGCAGCGGCTCGTTGGCCTGACCGGTGACAAACTCGCTCTCAGCCTCGGAACGCTCGACGGAGAAGAGTGCCGAGACGTGGTGCTGGCCGAAGTCGCGTGAGTACTGCACGTTGAAGTTCAGCTGGTAGTTGTCCGTGCGAATCATGTTGCGGCTGAGGTAGTAGCCGTTGGCATACTTCAGACCGTTGAAGTTGCTCTCAGCCATGTAGTCGAAGCTGGCATCATCGCCGGCGGTGGGGGTGTAGAGGTGCTGGCCGGAGCCGTAGCGGCGCGTCATCTGGTAGACGGTGAACTGCGAGCCGTACTCGTTGGTCTTGTCGTTGTTGATGCTCTTCGAGTAGGAGAAGCGCAGGTTGAGACCCTTCAGAATCTTGCTCCATCCGAAGTCGTACTCCAGGCTGGCGTTCATGCTGGTGTTCGACGTCATGTTGCGGCTGTAGTCGCCGTTGTTCTGCAGCAGGTCGTAGCTGTAGCGCTGGTTCTGCACACGCTCGCCGTTGCTGGGTCCGAAGGAGAGGATGTGGTAGTCGCCCACGGTCTCGGGCATGTAGCGCGGACGGGTGAGCATCAGGTTGTAGTCCTTCTCGGCATTGGTGCCGCCCACCTTCAGCAGGGGCTTGTTCTTCTTGCCGTAGTCGCCGCTGACGGTGAGGTTGGCCTTGAGCCACTTGCTGACCTTCACGTCGACACCGGCACGATAGTTCCAGCGGTCGTAGTCGAGCTTGCCCAGGTTGCCGTCCTGCGTGAAGTAGCTCACGCCGGCGAAGTAATTCACGTTGTCGGCACCGCCGCTGACGTTCACTGAGTGGCGCATCGTCGTGCCCGTCTCCCAGTACTTGTCAAGCAGGTCATAGTCCAGGGCCTTCATCGCCTCTAACTCGTCCTGCTGGAAGAGGGCCGTGGTGCGGTTGAGCGTCGTGTTGGTGGGGTCGGCGGCAGCGATGGCGTTGTAGAGCTTGCCGTACTGGTAGGCGTTCAGCATCTTCGGGCGCGACACCTCGTCGGTGAAGCCGAACTGTCCGCTGTAGGAGATGGTGGGTGAGCCTGTCTTGCCCTTCTTCGTCGTGACGAGGATGACACCGTTGGCGGCACGCGCACCGTAGACGGCTGCCGAGGCATCCTTCAGCACTGAGATGCTCTCCACCTCTGAGGGGTCGAGGTTGTTGAACGCCTCGGCGCCGAGGTTCTGTGTGATGTTGCCCACGCGCACGTCGTTGGGGTAGATGTATCCGTCGATGACGAACAGGGGCTGCTGTGCCGTCGAGCCAATCTCGCCCAGGGCGTTGACGTCGCGGATGGTGATGCGGGCGTTCTCGCCGGGACGGCCGTCGCCGCCGCTGACGGACATGCCGCCCACGAGGCCGCTCAGCGTCGAGGCCAGGCCGCCGTTGGCCAGGTCCTGGATGTCGTCAACGGGCACGGTGGCCACCGAACCCGTCAGGTGCGCCTTCTTCTGCGAGCCGTAGCCCACGACGACGACCTCGTCCAGGCTCTGGTTGTCCTCCTGAAGCTGCACCGTGCCGCCTGCCTTGACGGTCTGCGGCATGTAGCCGATATAGGTGATGGTGATTTTGGCGTTGGCCGGCACTGATATCGTGTAGTTGCCGTCAAAGTCAGTGACGACACCCTTCGTCTTGTCATCGGCCAGTGTCACCGAGGCACCGATGATGGGCTCGCCATTCTCGTCGACCACCTTTCCCTTGACGGTCTGATTCTGCGCCAAAGCCGATGCTGAGAACATCAGCATCAGGCCCAGGCTGATATGGTGTATCTTGCTCATAATCATTCTCAATTAGCTGTTCTCAATAATCTGTTCTCATTTCTCACGGTAGCCACCTGGGGTCGCCGGTGCGTAGCGTCAGCTGGTCGGCACCCTGCGGGGTGAAGTCGCCGTTGGCGGCATCCTTGAAGGCCGGGTCGCACTGCAGGGCGCTCTTGCTGTCGTCGTATTCTGACTTGGCACCCTCCACGGAGTCAGGGGCACCCTCCAGCTCGAAGCTCACAGAGCCGTCCTCAGCGTAGGTGCAGTACGTGTTGTTGGCGAACCTGATGTCGCCGCTGCCACGGCGCCCAATGATGCGGCGGGGCACCTGGGCGCTGCCGCAGTTGACGAAGATGTTGTTCTCAACGTCGTAGTTAGACGTGGCACGGCCGTCGAAGCCGCTGTGGTTGCACATCTGTCCGCTGACGCAGAGGTTATACATCGTCGAGTTCAGGATGTTGATGGAGTTTGAGGTGTAGCCGGCACGGTCGCAGCGACCTGAGTTGTTGTAGCGGATGAGGTACTTGAAGTCGTTGCCGCTGGTGTTCCAGATGGTGCTGTTGCTGATGGTGAAGTCGTTGATGAAGCCGCCACCGTCGTAGATGTAGAAGATGGAGCCGTTGCTCATGCCTTCTGACTCGAGGTGCAGCAGACAGTTGTCCATCAGGAAGGTCTTCAGGCAGTACTTCACCTTGTTGTCAAAGAGCATCATGCCCTTCACGCCGCTGATGTTGCAGTACTGCAGCGTCGTGGCGTCCTTAATCTGGTTGTGGTTGTTGTTGTCAGCGTCGAGGATGCCCTCAGCCGGTGTGGCACTGAAGGCCAGCACGGGCTTGGAGGAGGCGGCGCAGTCCAGGTTGAGGTATTTCAGCGTCAGGCCTCCGCAGTACTCGATGGTGCTGCTGCCACCGTAGGTGATGGTGGCATAGCTGGTCTTGCTGGTGGTGCGCAGCACGACGAAGTGGTTGCTGAAGTCGAGCACACCGTCGAGGGTGTACTGTGCACCGGGTTCCAGGTCGTAGTACACCGGCTCGCTGCTGTCGGGCACGGGGTTCTCCTGGAAGTACTTCACCAGCTCGCTGCCAGCGGGGATTGTGGCGTATGCCTCGGTGAAGGTGGAGAAGAGCAGCTGTGTGGCCTCGGCTGCGTCGGCGGTGCCACGCTTGCTGTTGCCCAGCGTCTTCAGGTCCACGCGGTAGTTCATGTCCTCCTCGCGCTTCACCGTTACGCTACAGCCGTCCACCAGGCTGTCCTTCACGATGGGGGCATCGAGGTTGGTGACGTCGTAGATGGAGAACTGATAGCCGCCAGCACCCATGACCACGGGCCAGCTGATGGTCTGCGTCTTGCCGTCGGCACTGGCCGTGACGGTGATGGCATCGGCAGCGGGCGAGGCCAGGGCAGCACCGCTGACGCTGCTTTCGAAGCGCTCGTCGTCGTCATAGCCGTCCTGGGCGCACGAAATCATCAGCCCTGCGGCTGCCATTAACGCTGCTATGCTGTTAAAGGCCTTGCCGCTGTGAAATGGTGATTTGTTCATAAGTTAGTTTATTTAGTTTGATTGTTAATAGTATGGTCTGGTGTCATACGCTACAATGTGCAAAGGTAAAGTTATTTTTCTTATTTTGCAAATTTTTTACTGTTTTTTTGTAAGGCAATATGTGATGAAAATGTTCGCGCGCGTATAGTAGCCCTACTCGTGTCTTTCCCTGGCCTGGTGGAGGATTACCAAACAAGGGAAAGCCCGCAGAGAGGCTTTCCCTTGTTTTGCATGTAAAGATGATGTCGTTACTTGAGTCCTTACTTGATGACAACCTTCTTGCCATTCTTGATGACGAGGCCCTTGAAGCCTTCGCCAACCTGCTGGCCAGCCATGTTGTAGATAGCGTTCACAGCGGGCTGAGCCTTCACGGTGATGGCCTCAACGCCGGTAAAGTACTCCTCCCAGCCGGGGAAGTCGGCCGTCATCTGAGCCTTGATCTCGCCCTGGGTCATCTTCGAGTTCTTGATGAGCAGGCGGGCATAGCGGAACGGTGAGTCGTTGTCGTTCCAGCCCCAGGCCTGGTTGCCGCCAAGGCACACATACTTCAGGTCGGCACCGTTGGTGAACAGGCCAGTGATGACTTGACCATCAGTGACGCCATCCACGTTCCACTCGTTCTTCACCTCACCGTCCAGGTAAATCTTCAGTGCGTCATCGGTGAACACGGCGGTGTAGTAGTGCCACTTCTGATCTTCCAGCCAGTTGCCACCGTTGATGTGGGTCAGCTCTCCTGCGGGGTTCTTGTCTGTTGCCTCCCATGCGTTGGAGTTATAAACGGTATTCTTGCCATTGGCATTATTGGCACCGGTGAAGTCGCACCATCCGGCGCAGTTCAGCTGAGCAAAGCCGCGGCTCTGCAGGGCCAGCATCGGGTCCTTGTTGGGGTTGTTCTGCTGTGCATAGGCGGTGAACAGCGGTGCATAGGTGTATTGTGCGGGAGTGAAGCCCTCGGCGCTCACCCAGAAGGCGATGGTCAGCTCGTGGGTCTTGTCGGAGTGGGCCAGCACATCCTCGGGCAGCAGGCAGTAGCTGGTGCGCTGGGCGGTGCCGTCGTTCTGGAAGTAGTCGCCGAAGACGGCGCCTTCCTCCTCGGTGCTGACGAACTGTCCGTTGCCAACAGCCTTCTCGCCCTTCCATGTCACACGGTTGCCATCCTCATCCTCGTAGGTAGAGAAGTTGGTGGTGTAGACGTATGGTGCCTCGATGCCGCCAATGAGATCCTCGGCGGTCTTGCCCTCGTGGAACTCGAAGCCGCCGAAGCCAATCTGCGAGCTGTGCTGGAACACCCAGTACTCCTCGCCTGCCTCCACGTCGAAGGTCAGCCAGCCCCAGAAGTTCTGGTTGCCGTTGCCGATGACAAACTGGCGGTCAGCCTCGGTAGCCTCCGTCTCTGCCTTCAGTTCTGCCATCTTGGCATCAAAGTCTTCCTGTGTCTGGCCTTCGCCAGGTCCGGCAGCCAGTTTCTTCTCATAATCACCCCAGATGTAGACATGGTGTACGCTGTCTACCTGCTCCACGGTGAGTAGCTTCTTCTTGCCGTCGGCATCGTTCACACCGTTGATGTAGCCAGAGGCCAGCAGGCGCTCGGCCTTCTGGGTCTTGGCGTTGACGACGAAGGTCTTGCGGTTGCCCTTGTTGGCCCACACCTTCACCTTGAAGGCGCCGGCAGCACTGGCGGTGAACTTGTAGTACAGGCCGGTGATGGGCATGCCAAGCGAGCCGTCGGGGTTGTAGTACACGTAGTCGGCCTTGTAGGTGCCGAGCCACTCACCGTCCTTCGAGTTCTCCACGGCGTTCATCTTCACGTAGGGGTTGCCCGTGCCGGTGACATACCAGAAGTCGATGTCGCCCTGGTTCTTCAGGCCCCAGTTGATGTCGTTCCAGGCCTCGACGGAAGCCGTCTCGTAGATGTGGTTCTCGGCATCGATGACCTCACCCGGCGTTATCTGCTGTGCGCCGCCATCGGCGTTGGCGGGCGTCGTGCCACCCACGGCGGTGACGGTGGCCTTGCCGGCCGTCATGGTGATGATGCTCTTGCCGTCGGCGACGTTGTTGGCCACACCGCCCTTTTCACCGGCCACGGCGGCGAACTCAGTTGCGAGCTTGCCGTCGACAATGGCGTTGTACACATCCTGAGCGTTGGCACTCATAGCACAGAGCGTCACGCCCACCAAGGTAAAAATTTTCTTCATAAGCGTTTGTTTTGTTGGTTAAAAATGTTTGTGTAGTTCGTTATCAGGGTAGATGCGGCAAAGTTAAGTATTTTCAACGGATTATTCCGCGTGCGCATACAAATTTATAATTATTTAACTTCTTGCGTGCCGAAGTCCTGCTGCTGGCGCTCCACCTCCTCTAACATTCGGCGGCGCTCAGTGGCAGATGGCCCACCTTCCTGCCCCTCCCTGGCGTGAGGGGAGTATGTGGCTTCGTGGGCGGAATGTTCAGGGGAAGAGCCATCTACTCCCCTCCCGTCAGGGAGGGGCTGTTGGGTCAGTCCGCCGGGGATGTGCCTGATGGCTTCGGGTGCGGGCACGCTCTCAATGGTCAGCGTGTCGGCCAGCGGGGCATGGATGCCGGGGAACGTGGGCCGTGCGATGATACGGATGGGACCGGCCTGACGAGTGGCGCGAATGAGCACAGGGGCCGAGCCCCATTCCACGATGCGTGGGTTGGCCTGGATGTCGGCATCGCCGATGATGGTGCCCTCGCCTTCGACGGTGAAGGTCACCCATTCGCGGGCCTGGCGACGCACATGGCCCTCGTCGTCGGTCACCTCGGCCACGACGACGATGAAGTCGGAACCGTCAGCAACAAGCTTTTTGCCCATTTCATCGGCATAGAGACGCAGCTTCGTGGAGCGGCGCGATGGCATCTTCTCCTCGCGGCACACCACCTGGCCGTCCTTGATGCCCTCGGCCACAAACTTCACTCCCTGCCAGTTGCGCTTTGTGTAGCTCAGCTGGCGGGCTTGCCAGAAGTCCCAGAAGCCCTTGAACACCACCGGCGCATGAGGTATGCCCTGCGGGTCGCGGACCACGGGCAGCGTCTCAGTCTTCCAGCCGTCAAGGGCCGTCAGGCGCACGCTGTCGCAGTTGCTGAAGATGGTGACGTCAGCGGGCGACGACGGCATCATCTCATGGGCGATGAAGAGCATGGGTTCGCCGTCCACCTGCGAGCGGAACGCCTCAAAGGCGTATTTCTTCTGGCGGAAGGCGTCATAGATGCCACCGAGATAGGCATCGGGGTGATAGCCGCGCTGGTGGTCGAAGGGGTGCCACTGGCAACCGCCGATGAATTGGCGCTGTCCGTGGAACATCTGCCCGTAGGTGTCCGTCAGCGACAGGGCTGCCTGCAGCATGGCGTGCTCGCCCCAGGGGCGTGCCGCGCGGTTGATGGCATTGTGTGCATACCAGTCGTCCACATACTCGCCCCATTCGCGCGTGAACACGCACTTGCCCTTGGCGTAGTCCTTGTCGTCTGAAGCCGTCTTCGGGATGTTGTAGGCCCAGTCGTAGATGACGTCGTAGTTGTCAAGGACGCCCTGCGAGTTCATATCGGCAGCGGCCACGGGCCGTCCAGGCCACGGATATTCCTCGCGTGTGGCCTGCAGTGCGTTGATGGCGAAGTCTTTGGGGAAGCGTGTCTCGTTCAGGATGGGCTCCCACATCAGCACCGAGGGGTGGTTGCGGTCGCGGCGCACGATGTCGCGCGTGTTGCGGTGCACCTTCTCGGCCCACTCCGGGTCCTTGTTCCAGAACTGCCATCCTGGCGTGGGGACGATGACAAACAGGCCCATTTCATCGCAGGCATCCATGAAGGCCGGGTCTTGTGGGTAGTGTGCTGAACGGACGATGGTGAAGCCAGCATCTTTCAGTCGCTTGGCATCGCGCCATTGCTGGCTGTTGGGCAGGGCGTTGCCCACGTAGGCAAAGTCCTGATGGCGGTTGCCGCCCACCATCTGGTGATACGGCTCGCCGTTGAGCCAGAAGCCGTCGCGCCCACGGAACTCCGCCTTGCGGATGCCCATGCGCACCATGCCGCCGTCCACGCAGCGGCGGCCGTCCATGAGCCGCAGCTCTACATGATATAAATAAGGCGTCTCTGGCGACCACAGCTGTGGGGCCTTCAGCACTGAGTGCAGCTGGAAGAGGGTGGGGCTGCCCACTGTCTTCGTCTGCTTGACGGTCTTCACGGTCTTGCCGTCGGCATCCTTGATAGTGGCTGTCAGGGTGAGCGACTTGCGGGCAGGGTGGCTGTCGGCCGCTCCCACCTCTACATCTATAAATACGTCGGCGCTCTTGTGGCTGATGTTGTCAAAGTGGAGGAAGACGCCACCGCCCGCTACCTGCTGTCGCTCCAAGGGGTCGGTGATGTGCAGTGGCGAGCGGCCGATGAGCCACACGTCGCGGTACATGCCGCCGTGGTAGGCAAAGTCGAGCTGCGACTGCTTCTTGCCCGGTGGGTAGTTCTTGTCGTCGCTGTTGTCGGCACGTACGGCGATGACACAGCTGTCGCCAGCCTTGACACCAGCCTGGCTCAGGTCGACGATGACGGGCAGGTAGCCGCCTTCGTGGGTGGTTACGAGCTTGCCGTTGACCCACACCTGCTGCTTGCCCATGATGGCCTCGAAGTGAACGATGAGCTGCTTGCCGGCCATGTCCTGAGGCACGGTGAAGGTCTTGCGATACCAGCACACGCCCTGGTAGTTGCGGCCGCCACTGGCTTCGGCAGGCTCCAAGGCCACGGCGTGGGGGGCGCACACCACCTCCCAGCGGCTGTCGTCGAAGTCGGTGGATTGGGCGTTTTCAGCATCGCCGAGGCAGAAGCGCCAGCCGTCGTTGAAATTATAGATGACGCGTCCGCTTTGCGCTAAAGGGAACAGCCCAGCCACGGACGTTTGCGCTACACTGGTGAAGAGGGAACAGTGAATAGCGAATAGTAAGAATAGTGCCAGTCTTTTCATTATTGTTATTATTTGATAGTCAAACAATGTCTAATCGTTTAATAGCCTTGTCTGTGTTTTGCTGAAATAGTCTTTGTCCGTATCAACGGCAATGACGACGCGGTCGCTCTGTCGCAGGTAGGCACCGTCGAAGGTGAATTCCACGTCCTTCTTGTTGTCGTATTCGCCAATATAAACCACGGTTCCATCGGCGGGGTTCATCACCCACACGTTCTTCTTCTTACCCGTTATCTTGGTCAGGTCCAGGCGAAGGGGCTTGCCGCTGTAGTTATACACCATCAGGTAGTCGGTGCCGCGCGTGGCGATGGCACGGTCGTAGCGGTCGCCGTTCTGTCCGGCGATGACGGTCTGGTCGTTCTTCCCCTCGGTGAAGGGAACGCTCAGCATCAGCGCCTTCAGGTATTTCATCTGCCGGTAGCCTGGGTCGTTCATGGCGTCCCACCACGCCTTGCCAGCACCGAAGGAGGCGAGCACGCCCGGACGCATGAACTGCATGATGCTGTTGTGCCCGTATGTGTGGCCGCAGCTGCCGGCGAATACCGACCAGTAAGCATAGCGCCGCACGTCGTAGTCCTGCCATCGCGGTGCGGTGAAATCGTGCAGTCCTTGCGGTATGTCCTCATAGCTCGGCTCACCGTCGAGGACCGGCTTCAGTGCGCCTGTCACCTCGCGTCCGGCTATCTGTTCCTGCTTGTCGCCGAAGCTCATGGCCACAAACCGCCAGTTGTCTTCCTCCGTGTTGTCGCGGATGGTGTAGTCGCCATCGCCGTTGCGCTGTCCGTAGCGGCGGTGACCACTCTGGAACATGTTGAAGTCGAGCCACTCACGGTCGTTGAACCACCAGGCCGAGGTGGTGCGCCCGCGTGGGTGGAAGGTCATCAGATGGTTCGGGTCCACCTCCTTGATGGCCCGTGCCAGGGCGTCCCAGCTGTCCATGCCCTTGTCGCCCATGATGTCGCCGCCAATCATCCAGATGATGTTCGGCTTGTCCTTGTATCGTGTCCCGATGAAATGGCCGTATCGGGCAGCTTTCTCGGGCGTCATCTTGCTAATCTGCGAGCCCCAGATACAGTCCATGGCAATGTAGATGCCCTGCGCGGCCGCCATGTCTACGATGTAGTCCAGATGGTCCCAATAGCCGTAAGTGCCGGCCTGCGTGTAAGGGGCAAAGTCGAAGGTCTCGTCGTTGGCTTGCTGACCGTAGACGTTAAAGGTGGGGATGGCGTTGAGCACCTGTATTTGCTCTACATTGTACCCCTCCTCGTGTTCACGGGCAAGAAAGAACTCCACCTCATCGCGGTTGAGCCGCTCGGGCAGGAGCCACGCGGTGTTGCCGAGCCAGAAGAAAGGCGTGCCGTTGCTGTGTACGAGATATTGGTGGTTGTCCGACACACGCAGTGCCCCGTTGTCCCATGGCTTCTGTGCTGTCGCCAGTGTGGTGATGGCTGTGAGCAACACCAGGGAAATAGTGAATTTTTTCATGATAGTCTTTGTTGGTAAGTAGTTGGGCGCAAAGTTATGATTTTCTTTTGTATTAAGCAAGGAAAAAGTAGATAAAATCTTTCAACGCCATTGCTTTTTCTGAAAAAAAGCGTATATTTGCACCATGAATCACAAGACTTGCTTTCTCTCTTTCCTGCGGCGCGTCGCTGTCCCCTCCCTTCTGATGTGCTGCTCCGTTTCTTTACAGGCTGATGACCTCTTCATACCTGAAGATGTGGTATGGACCAGCGTCAGTCGCAACAGCAGTGCGTCGATGCCCTGCGGTGGCCACGACATCGGCATGAACGTGTGGGTGGAACGGGTCGTTGCTGCCGATGGAACCGTCAGTAACGACCTTTTGTTCTACGTGCAGCAGAGCGGTTGGTTCGACGAGAACAATACGCTGCTGAAGGCGGGCCGCTGGCGCCTCCACTTTGACGGCGACCCATTTGGCGGTACCGATTTTGAGCAGCGTCTGTGCCTGAAGGACGGCGCTGTCTACGTCAGGGGTGGCGGCATGGAGGTGCGGCTGTGGGCCGACGTGGAGGAGCCGGTCGTGTTTGTTGCGTTGACAACGCAACATACTGGACGGGGAAAGAAACGGCCGGTGGAACGGGGAAAAAAACAACCGACAGGCCGGCGGGCCGTGCTGAGCTACGAGAGCTGGCGCTACCGCGACCGCGCGGTGACGAAGGCCGAGTGCCAGCAGTGCTCCTACAAGTGGCTGTTGCCGAAGGACTGCACCACTTTTGCCGACAGCATCGAGGCTGACGAATACTGGCTGACCTTCACCCACAAGAACAGGGCGCAGACGGTGTTCGACTACACCGTGGAGCGCGAGCACCTGACGGCCATCAAGGACTCGCTCTACAACCCCATCGGTAGCTTGTTGCTCTTCGGCGAGATGCTGGCGCCCGGCTTCCATTTTGACGGCACCACCGACGGCGTGTATGCAGGCACCGACTACCGCAGCTGGAACTACGTGTGCGACGAGCTTCAGGACAATGTCATCCGCATCCGTCTCAACCAGCTGCCATTGGTCACGGCCGAGGAGTCGGCGCGCCGCAGCGCCAACTGGTGGTACGGCTATTGGCAAACCAGCTATATCCATCTGGACACCCATGACGAGGCGGCACGGACCATGGTGCGCAACTACAACCTCATGCGTTACATGCTGGGCTGCAATGCCTACGGCCAGTGGCCAACGAAGTTCAACGGTGGTCTGTTCACCTTTGACCCTGTTTTCGTCGATTCCACCGCTACTTTCACCCCCGACTACCGCAAGTGGGGTGGCGGCACGATGACGGCGCAGAACCAGCGGCTAGTGTACTGGCCCATGGTGAAGAGCGGCGACTGGGACGTGCTGCTGCCACAGCTCGAAACCTACCTGCGGCTGCTGCCCAATGCTGTGCGGCGCACGCAGTTCTACTGGGGCCACGGCGGGGCATCGTTCACTGAACAGATGGAGAACTTCGGACTGCCCAACCCTGCCGAATACGGCAAGCACAAGGAGGGCGACGACCTGGGCGTGGAGAAGAACAAATGGCTGGAGTATGAATGGGACACGGCCTTGGAGTTTGCCAAGATGTACCTTGACATCCTGCCGTGGTATCCTGACTCAACGCTGGAGCGCTATCGTCCGCTGGTTGACGAGCCGCTGCGCTTCATCGCCCAGCACTACACGTGGGAGGCGCGCCAGCGTGGACTGAGCTGGCGGGACACTGGCGACACGCTGGTCATCTACCCTGGCTCGGGCTGCGAGACGTACAAGATGGCGCGCAACCCGGCCAGCACCGTGGCCGCACTCAGGGCCTTCGGTGCCGACCTCACACTGTTAGGCGCTGAGTGCAGCTACGTGCCCGACATCCCGCTGCACGTCATCGACGGCGACACCTGCATCGCACCTGCCGAAAGCTGGGAGCGCATACAGAACGTGGAGGTGCCCCAGCTCTATCCTGTCTTCCCCTGGCGCATCTACGGTGTGGGGCGACCGCACCTCGACATGGCACGCAACACGTACTTCAAGGACCCGCATGCCGTTGAGATGCGCAGCACGAAGGGCTGGAAGCAGGACAACATCTGGGCGGCCTGCTTAGGGCTCACCGACGAGGCTCGCCGCCTGAACAGCGAGAAGCTGAGCGACGGACCCTACCGTTTCACCGCATTTTACGACCCTGGCTTCGACTGGGCCCCAGACCTCAACCGTGGCGGTGCGGGCATGATTGGCCTGCAAGAGATGCTGCTGCAAGAGGATGAGGACCATAACCCGGTGCTCTTTCCCGCCTGGCCGCGAGCGTGGGACTGCACTTTCCGCCTCTACATCTCCGGCCGTCGCTGCATAGAGGCCACCCTGAAGAACGGCAACATTACTTATACCATTGACGGCGTAGACTATTCTGACGATGAATAACCCGATGAGACACCTATTGATTCTTGCCTGTCTGGCCATCAGCACAGCCAGTGCCAGACCCGTGATTACACAGACGTTGTGCAACTACCAGACAGAGGCCACGGCCATTGTCGACGGTGTCATCCGTGTGGGGTGGCAGTATTGCGACAGCGAGGGGCAACCCTCGATGCAGGACAGCTATGAGCTTGTGGTGACGGAACGTATTACCGGGCGGCAGGTGTGCCACACTGGTGTGGTGCGCTCGGACCAGAGCCAGTTTGTTGAGCTGCCACAGCTGCCCTACAACCGCTATGGTTACAGCTGGCGCGTTCGTATGGCTCAGGACGGCCAGTGGAGCGACTGGAGCCGTGAGCAGACTATCCGCGTGACGCCAGAGCTCGGGCTTCAGACTTCAGACCAGAAACCGCAGACTTCGGACTTCGGGCTTCAGACTTCGGACGGTGGTGAACCTCGGTGGATTGGGGCAATAACGAAGGCGGCGGCGCGGATTCCCGATGGAAGGTGGAGCAACGAGGTGTTTAAGAAAGACACGTTTCAGCTGAAGTGGAAGGACGTCGACACACTGTCGGCACGAAGCATCGTCGTCCGGCGCGAGTTCGCCACGGCGAAGCCCGTGGTGGATGCCGTGGTCTACGTCTGTGGCCTGGGGCACTATGAGCTTTCCATCGATGGGCAGAAGGTGGGCGACAGCGAGTTCGCCCCCCTGTGGAGCGAATACGCGCGTACTATATATTATAATACCTTCGACGTGACGGAACAGCTGAAGGCCACATCGGCCCACTGCCTCCATGTGCTCTTGGGCAACGGTTTCTTCAATGTACAGCGTGGCGGTCGTTACAGCAAGCTGCAGACCAGCTTCGGTCCGCCGCAGCTCCTGTTGCGCCTTGACATCAGCTATGCCGACGGCA
This sequence comes from uncultured Prevotellaceae bacterium, assembly GCA_947168045.1. Lineage (GTDB taxonomy): Bacteria > Bacteroidota > Bacteroidia > Bacteroidales > Bacteroidaceae > Prevotella. The sequence goes on along the minus strand of CAMVKN010000001.1, from coordinate 109,873 downwards.
CCACGGAGCGGGTGGTGAGCGATGCGAGCTGGCGGTGGACACCGTCGCCCGTGACGTTCAACAGCATCTATGGCGGCGAGAGCTACGACGCCCGTCTGGAGCAGCCTGCCGCCCTGCGGGCCGGCTTCGACGACAGCGGCTGGCAGCCAGTGGTGCTGACCGAGGGGCCCGCAGGTCGGCTGCGCCCCGAGACCTGCCAGCCGGTGAAGGTGATGGAATACTATGATGTGGTGTCCTGGAAGCCCATTCCAGCTGATTCCATCGACAGTGCGTCGAAGCAGACGCGGCGCCAGGTGGATGCCTCCGCCTTTGTCTGTGACATGGGCCAGAACCTGGCGGGCTTTCCTGAGATAACGGTCAGTGGCAAGCCTGGGCAGAAGGTGACGCTCATCGTCAGCGAGCGGCTCACTCCGCAGGGTGTCTGCGACCAGCGCCAGACCGGGCGGCAGCATTATTATGAGTACACGATAGGAAATAGACCCTCCCCCAGGAGACCCTCCCCCAGGAGACCCTCCCCCAGGAGACCCTCCCCCCAGCCCCTCCCTATAGGGAGGGGAGTAGATAGTTCTGTTCCTGACAGTTCCGCCACCAAGTCTATAGGCACCAAGTCTATATGCTCCCCTCCCTGCAAGGGAGGGGCCGGGGGTGGGTCTGCTGTGTCTTGGCACCCTCGTTTCTCTTACTACGGCTTCCGCTATATCCAGGTGGAAGGGGCCGTGTGGGAGGGACAGCCGAACCCACGGGGCCTGCCGGTGCTGCACCGGCTGAGAAGCTGCTTTGTGTATAACTCGGCGGCTGAGACTTCTTCCTTCTGGTGTGACAATGAGCGTTTTACCCGAATCCATCGGCTCATTGAGCGTGCTGAGCGCAGTAACATGCAGGCCGTGATGACCGACTGTCCCCATCGTGAAAAGCTGGGATGGCTGGAGCAGGACCATCTCTGCGGACCGTCGCTGCTCTTCAACTACGACATGACGCGCCTGGTGCCGAAAATCATCCGCGACATCGTTGACACACAGGAGGACAACGGCTTCGTGCCCACCACGGCGCCCCGCTTTGTCAGCTTCGGCAATCTGTTCGACGACTCGCCTGAATGGGGCTCCACGCTCATCATCCTGCCCTTCCAGTATTATGACATGTATGGCGACTCCACGCTGATTGTTGACAACTACGAGCCGATGCGCCGTTATGTGGACTACCTGACGAGCCGTTCCACCGATGGAATCGTCAGTCACGGCCTGGGCGACTGGTACGACTATGGCCCGTGGCGTGCCGGCTTCAGCCGCAACACGCCGGTGCCCCTGGTGGCCACCGCCCACTATATCTACGACCTGCAGCTCGTCAGCGAGGCAGCCCGCATGGCCGGTCACACCGATGATGCGCGCCACTACCGTCAGCGCTATGACGAGGTGGTGAGCAGCTTCAACCGCCACTTCTATCATGCCGACTCATGCTACTATGGCACCAACTCGCAGACCAGCAATGCCCTGCCGCTCTTCCTTGGCATCGCCCCCGACAAGGAGGGCGTGCTGCAAAACCTGGTGGCCGACATCCATGCGCATGGCGACCGGCTGACAACGGGCGACGTGGGCAACCGCTACCTCTTCCGCGTGCTGGCCGACAATGGTCTGAGCGACCTCCTCTTCCGTATGCTTAACCACGATGAGGCTCCCGGCTATGGCTATCAGCTGGCACAGGGGGCCACCACGCTGACTGAGCAGTGGGACCCACGACAAGGGTCGTCGGAGAATCACTTCATGCTGGGGCAGATTGACGAGTGGCTCTTCCGCACGCTCAGTGGCATCGGTCAGCAGCCAGGTACCCACGGCATGCGTCGCCTTGTCGTCAATCCGCAGCTGGTGGGCGACATCACGCAGGTGCGCACCACCATCCATACGCTCTATGGCCCTGTCACCGTGAGCTACGATAAAACCGATGGAAAACTGCAGGTAAAGGTTCCGGGAGGGGTAAAATAGCCTCACCAGCCTCACCCCCAACCCCTCTAAGCCTCACCCCCAACCCCTCTCCCAAGGAGAGGGGAGTATATAGACCTGTAACGGATAAACGGTGCCGGATACTAGGATGCTAAATACCCAGCGATATATCTATATATACTCCCCTCTCCTTGGGAGAGGGGTTGGGGGTGAGGCTTTTTAATTCGCTATCACCTTCACTGCGTGTACTTGTCCTTCGCTGTCGGTCACCTGCATCAGGTAGACCTCATGTGACAGCATCTTTTCCACCTTTTTCCCGTCGAGGGTGAAGAACTCGCGCTTCACCACCTTCATGCCGTCTTCGTTCCACACGTCACTGATGGCCGTCTTTGCCTCGCCTGTGACGATGACGCCGAAGCGCTGCGAATAGGCCGTTTCACCGTCGTTGACGTAGACGTTGAAGGGCTGCACATAGCCATTCTTGTTGCCCAGGTCCTTGATGGTCATCACTGAGCCATCGAAGGAGGGCTGGAAGGTGCCGTTGTCCAGCTCGTCAGCCGTGTAGGTTGGTGTCACGCTCTTGCCGTTCTGTCCGTAGAAACCGGCGAAATGCTGCTTCAGGTCGATGGTGGCGCTGCCCTTCGGCTCGATGATGACGTAGGGATGCGCCATGAACTCTAAGTAATCCTCTAACAGCGTGTAGCCGTCGCCGTTGGGGTCGTCGTTCTGGTTGGCTTGTGTGGCGTTGCTGCCCGTGGTCTTCTCCCACCAGTCGGGCATGCCGTCCTGGTCGGTGTCCCATTTGGCATCGCGTCTGTCCTCGGGATATGTCTCCCAGCCGTTGACGTGCTCGGTGATGTCAGCCTCCGTGTCAATCTCGCCCTTTATCTTCGACTTGGAACCCACGTAGGTATAGGTGCCGTCGAGCGTCTCGCGCACGTTGCGCACATGGTGCTCGTCGCGCATCGGCATGGTCACGCCGGCGGTGCTGGTCACTATCTTCATGGCGTCCGTGGCTGAGTGTATGTCGGCATAGCTGGGGAACAGCGGCTCGTTGACGCGATACTGGTAGTTGGTGGGAATGTTGCCTGTGGCATTGTAGGTGACGTTCACCGCATCCTGTGTCAGCGAGTGGTTCTTGTTCTCGCGGATGTTGCCCTTGATGTAGGCCTGGTCCTTGCCCTCGGGGTTGATGGCCTCTTCGAAGTCCTGCGTGAAGAGAATGGTCTTGCGCGTGTCGGGCCCCATCTTATAGTAGTTGTTCACGAAGTTCACTGCGTGGCAGTTGCCGTCGGTGGTACGGTCGTGCCAGTTGTAGACCACGTTGTTGAAAAGGTCCAATCCACCGATGGGGATGTTCTGTGCGTCCATGCCGCCGCCCATGCTCCAGTTGCGTCCGTTGCAGTTCACCAGCAGGTTGTGGTGCCACGAGCCTTTCTGCCCGTCGATGGTGGCGGCATAGCCGTGGTTCGTGCCGTCGCTGTAGTTCTTATGTCCGGCGATGCCCAGTGCCTCGCTGATGATGCTGTACTGGAACGAGATGTTCTTTGCGCCACGTCCTGACACCGTTTCATCGGTGCCCCATGCCGCTGTGCAGTGGTCCACGATGGCGTGGTCGGCACCCGTCATGCCCATGGCGTTGCCCGTGTTCTCTCCGTAGACGCCCAGTCCGCGTTTGAAGCGAATGAAACGGCAGATGACGTCAGAGCCGATGTTGATGTTCGATGCCTTGATGCAGATGCCCTTTCCCGGTGCCGTCTGTCCGGCGATGTAGGCATTGGGCTTGACGAAGTTGGATGCGAAGTCCAGCTCAATGATGCCGCTGACGTCGAAGACGATGTAGCGCGGCTCGTCCATCTCCGTCAGTCCGTAGAGCAAAGTGCCCGGTTCCTTCGTTCCTGCGAGGCTGGTGACATGGTATACGACGCCGTCGCGCCCGCCCATGGCATAGCGGCCATAGCCCTCGGCACCGGGGAAGGCCAGCTGGCGTGGACGGAACGACCACACCTGGCCCTTGTACACCTTGCCGGCAGCGTCCACCTCGTCCACGCGCCAGTAGTAATAATGTGCTGACGAGAGGTTCGTCAGCTTGTAGGATGTCTCGCTGCCCTGGTAGACATAGTTCGTTGAAACCGCCACTTCGTCAGCATCGGTGCCCACGACGAGGCGGTGGCTGACGGCGATGGTAGCCGGTGCCCACTGCAGGGTGCAGGTGCCGTTGTCAGCGTCCAGGTGGAAGTCGCGGTGGTTGGGCGTGGGGTCGGTGGCCACCAACGGCGAGCGGTCGATGAGCAGGCCGTTGAGCATCATGTTCGTCGTCTGGTACGTCTTGCCCTCGGCCACCTCGGTGGTATAGGTTATCTCTACCTGCTCACCCTCCTCGACGCTGAACTCCACATAGCTGTAGGGAGCGTCCTGCATCCTCAGGTCGGTGGCGGTCTGTTTGACGTTGGCATATTGAACGCCGTTTTGCACCATTTCACCGTTCACCTCCACCTTGATGGTAGGCATGTCGCCGTTCTTCGGGTCCTTCCACACGTGGTAGGCTGCCAGGCTGTGCATGCCAGCCTCCAGTCCACTGATGGTGACGGTGATGGCGGTGGGCGTATCGGTCAGCGTGGGCGTGTTGTTGTCGTCGTCGGCAATGAAGGCCGCCACGCCGTCGCCCATTAGTCGCAGGCCCGTCTGTCCGTTCTTTCCCGCGGTGCATGTGTTCTTGTGCCACTGTGCACGCAGGGTGTTGGCATTGCCCGTGGCAGCCACGGTGATGGTCAGTCCGTTGTCCAGCTCCTTCGTCTCGCTGGCCACCTGGCTGACGGCCCAGCCGGTGTAATCCGGTTCGTTCACTTCGGCGTCCTGACGGCCGGTCATGTTGAAGTCGATGTTCTGTGCCGACAGGCCCATGATACATAGAAGTGAAAAGGTCGTAGTGATTAGTTTTTTCATGTTTGTTAGTTTGTTTGATGATGTAGCTGGGTGCAAAGGTACTACTTTTTTTGATTTTGCCAATACATTGTGTATAAAAAAAAGCATTACATCTTTCGCATGTTCTTTTGAAACACCGAGTACACAGAGTCTTTATGTCATTCAAGTTTCTGAAGCTCTCTATTCTCGCGCAGAGTCGCAGAGTATACTATGTTTTCGCCTGGCACCATACTGGCACACCCACAGAGATGTGAAGTAGCCATAGGGAAGAGCAGAGTGGCCATTGAAAGGTAAATTCTCGAGAGAATTTGGCAAAAAAGCGGCACTTTATGGGAATAAGTCGCGGAGTTATGAGAATATCTCCATGAGATAATTCAGCCAGGAGCCGCTTTATGAGCATAACTCAATGCCTGGCTGTCGTAAAGTGCCGAGTTATTGTGCCAGTTGCAGCGTTAGTTGCATATATAATAAGGAGAACGAAAAAAGATAGTGCACCAAGTGCACCTTTGGTGTATAGCATCTTGATTTGTAAGTTGTTGGAAGGTGCTCTAATGACTTTCAATGGTGCACCAAGTGCACCTGAACCCCACCTTCTGCCCCTCGGGTGCACCTGGTGCACCATTGGTGCACGAACGCAGACTTGGTGCACCAACCAACGGATTGCCAGTCAGTTGGTTAAGGACAATAGGTGCACTTGGTGCACTATTTTTCCTGGTTTCCTTATTCATAGAGGTGAGTGGTGTGAGGTGAGTGGTGTGAGGTCGGTGTGGGGCCCCATTCTTGTTTTTTGTACTTTTCTGGAAAAAGTGAATGGAATATCCGAAAAACTTTGTAACTTTGCAACCGTTAGAACAAGAATAAACAGAAAGATTATGGAACAAGTGACTTCACCGTTGAATGTAGCTCAGATGGAATTCCTACAGCTTCTGGGACGTATCAAGACTGAAGAGGAACTAAGCGAACTCCGAAAGGTTGTGTGCGACTTCTACGCCCGCAAGATAGACGATGAAATGGACCGCCTTTGGGCCGAGGGGAAATGGGACAACGAGAAGAATGAGGCTGTACTGAAAGAACATCTTCGCACCCCATACAAGTATGCAAGTTAGTACTCAGACTGAAAGAATTCATAGAAACCTTGCAGAAGGAGGTTGAATAAATGTTGAACGAAGCAAAGAGCGGGAACCTGTAGCATCCATAGAAAATAATTATGTCGAATTGTTTGGTTTTATGGCTGAAAAGCAGTACCTTTGCAAAGTGAAAATACGAGATGAGGACAGATGCCTGAATCTAATTTTGTTGACTATGTGAAAATAGTGTGTCGCTCGGGCAAGGGCGGCCGTGGCAGCATGCACCTGCGCCATGTGAAGTACAACCCGTTGGGTGGTCCTGACGGTGGCGACGGCGGTCGTGGAGGAAACATCATCCTTCGTGGTAATCATAACTACTGGACGCTGCTGCACCTGAAATATGAGCGCCACATCTTTGCCGAGCATGGCGGCAACGGTGGCAAGGATAAGTGTCACGGTACCGATGGAAAGGACGTTTTTATCGATGTTCCACCGGGTACCGTGGTCTACAATGCTGAAACAGGCAAGTTCGTGTGCGACGTGGCCTACGACGGCCAGGAGATTGTGCTGCTGAAGGGTGGCCGCGGCGGTCTGGGCAACTTCCAGTTCCGTACCGCCACCAACCAGGCGCCCCGCTATGCGCAGCCCGGCGAGCCCGCTCAGGAGATGACCATCATCATGGAGCTGAAGCTGCTGGCCGATGTCGGTCTGGTGGGCTTCCCCAACGCCGGCAAGTCGACGCTGGTGAGCGCGCTGAGCAATGCGCGTCCGAAGATTGCCAACTATCCTTTCACCACCATGGAGCCCAGCCTGGGCATCGTGGGCTACAGGGACAACAAGTCATTCGTCATGGCCGATATCCCCGGTATCATCGAGGGTGCTGCCGAGGGCCGTGGCTTAGGGCTGCGCTTCTTGCGCCACATTGAGCGCAACTCGCTCCTGCTGTTCATGGTGCCGGGCGACAGCGACAACATCCTGCGCGAATATAACATCCTCCTGGAAGAGCTGCGCAAGTTCAACCCCGAGCTGCTGACGAAGCAGCGCGTGCTGGCTGTGACGAAGTGCGACCTGCTGGACGAGGAGCTAATAGCGATGATTAAGGAGGAGATAAGCCACAACGGCCCGGGGGAGGTCGTCTTTATCTCCGCCGTCACGGGCTATGGCCTGGACGAGCTGAAGGATGTGCTGTGGCGTGCGCTGAACAATGAGAGCAACAAGCTGCAGACCATCATGGCCGACGACCGTCTGGTGCACCGCGACAAGGACATGAGTTTCCTGGCCCAGGAGCTGGAAGACGAGGACATCGATGACGAGGACATCGAATACATCGATGAGGACGACATCGAGGACTGGGATGAGGATGACTCAGAGAACTGAAAAAACTTTTAACCGTATTATATATGCAAAAAAGATTTCTATTATTCATCACCATGCTGCTCGTCCTGGCGACGGGCACCATGGCACAGGTAACCACTGCGAGCATGGCGGGCAAGGTGTCTGTCGAAGGCAGCGGTGAAGACGTCATCGGTGCCACCGTGGTGGCCGTCCATGAACCTTCGGGCACCCGCTACACGGCAGTGACCAATCTCGACGGCCTGTTTACCATTCGTGGTATGCGTACCGGCGGCCCGTACAATGTGACCGTGAGCTACATCGGCCACCAGACGAAAATCATCCGTGGCATCCAGCTGCAGCTGGCCGATGTCTACGACCTGCCTGTCCAAATCTCTGAGGATGCTACCGACCTGGCTGAGGTGGTGGTCACCGGCCGCGCCTCGAAGTTCTCCAACGAGAAGACGGGTGCTGCCACCAACATCAACAGTCAGCAGATTCTGAACCTGCCGACGGTGAGCCGCAGCATCACTGAGGTGACGCGTCTCTCAGCCTATGGTGGCAACGGCATGAGCCTGTCAGGCGGTAACGGTAAAATGACCAATTTCACCGTTGATGGTGCCAACTTCAACAACAACTTCGGCCTGACCGACAACCTGCCTGGCGGCGGCAACCCCATCTCGTTGGACGCCATCGAGGAGATGCAGGTCACTATCTCGCCCTATGACGTGCGCCAGACCAACTTCACCACGGGTGGCCTGAACGCCATCACGAAGTCGGGTACGAACACCTTCCGCGGTACGGCCTATGTCTACCACACCAATGAGAACATGCACGGCGACGCCGTCGAGCGCGAACAGATTCAGGGTGCGCGCGAGAAGAGCCAGACCACGACCTATGGTGTCACCATCGGCGGCCCCATCATCAAGGACAAGCTGTTCTTCTTCGCCAGTGGCGAGATGGTGAAGCAGCCCACGGTGGTCAACCGCTGGAGAGGGTCTGTCGGTGGCCGCTATGATGCTGACAACTATCTGTCGCGTGTGTCACAGGAAGACCTGAAGACCGTCTCGGACCTGGTGCGCGAGCGCTATGGCTACGACACCGGCTCGTGGGAGGACTGGTCGACTGACAACGACACCTACAAGGCCCTGGTGCGACTGGACTGGAACATCAACGACCGCCATCACCTGGCCCTGCGCTACAACTACACGAAGGGCCGCACATGGAAGGTACCCTCCAACTCAGTCGACGGCGGCACGCTGCCCTATGCGCGCCTCTCGCTCTATAACATGTCCTATAAGAACTCGCTCTATGCACAGGACAACTATGTCAAGACCTTCGCCCTCGACCTCAACAGCCGTCTGACCGACAACCTGTCGAACCAGCTGCTGGCCACCTATTCGAAGATTGACGACATTCGCGACTCTGGCTCGGCACCCTTCCCCTTCATCGACATCCTCGACGGCGATGGTGGCAACTACATCTCGCTCGGCTACGAGCTCTTCACCTGGAACAATGCCGTGCACAACAACGTGCTCAACATCAAGGACGACCTGACCTGGTACGTGGGCAAGCACACCATCATGGGTGGCTTGAGCTTCGAGCACCAGATGGCTGACAACATGTATATGCGCAATGGTACGGGCTACTACCGCTTCGACTCCATGGACGACTTCATCAACCAGCGTGTGCCCTCGGTGGCCTGCCTCACCTATGGCTACAATGGCGAGCAGGAGCCTGCTGCCCGCGTGCAGTTCAACCAGCTGGGCCTCTATGTCCAGGACGACTGGAAGGCCACCAACAAGCTGAAGCTCACCTACGGCGTGCGTGTCGACGGGCTGTTCTTCAACAATGGCGACCTGATGACCAACAAGGCCATCTATGACCTGGACTACGACGGCAAGCATGTGGACACCGGCAAGTGGCCTTCAAACACGATTGCCCTGTCGCCCCGCGTCGGCTTCATCTGGGACGTGTTTGGCGACAAGTCGCTGAAGGTGCGCGCTGGTACCGGTTTCTTCCTGGGACGTCTGCCCCTGGTGTTCTTCACCAACATGCCCACCAATTCGAACATGTTCCAGCTGGTAGGTAAGTGGAATGCCACTGGCTCCAGCGGCACGAAGATTGACATGGCTGAATACTTCCCCAATGGTATGATTCTCGACAACAACGGCTATCCCAGCTACAATGCCCTGAAGGAGCACATCGTCAACAGCGGGCTGGGCCCCAACAGCATTACCTCTGAGGAGGGTACCCTCTCAGGTGCCGTCAATGCCATTGCCTCCGACTTCAAGATGCCGCACGAGTGGAAGACCTCGCTGGCCATCGACTATCAGATTCCTACGGCCTTCCCCTTCTCGGTCACTGCCGAGGCTGTGTTCAAGAAGACCATCAACGGTGTCTACATGACGGACTGGAGCCTGCGCAATGTGGGCGGCTATGCACGCATGAACGGTGCTGACGCCCGCGCACTCTATCAGGACTATAAGCTGACCTATGACAGGAACGGCAAGACAACGGCCATGCCCAGCGCCTACGTGCTGAGCAACACCAGCAAGGGCTATGGTCTGGTGGCCAGCCTCACCGTGAACGCACAGCCCACGGAGTGGATGAGCCTGATGGCTGCCTATACCTACACCATGAACAAGGAGCTGACGGGCATGCCGGGCTCAAACGCTTCGTCGGTGTTCTCATACATCCCGTCGGTCGACGGTCCTGAGTTCCTGCAGCTGCACAACTCGTCGTTTGTCGTTCCTAATCGCTTTGTGGCCAGCGCCACCATCCACGACAAGTCGAACAACCACTACTCGTTCATCTACGAGACCTGGCGCGGCGGCTATAACTACTCGTACATGCTGACCAACGACATCAACGGCGACGGCAATGCCTATGACCTCATCTACGTCCCCACTGACGAGGAGGTGGCCAACCGCCAGTTCCGCTTCGCCAGCGACGACGACCGCCAGCGCTTCATGGACTTTGTACACAACGACGACTACCTGAACAGCCATCAGGGCAAGTATGCTGAGGCATATAGCGTCTACAGCCCCTGGGTGCACCGCCTCGACTTCAGCTACAAGCACGACTTCAAGCTGATGACGGGCAAGCAGCAGCACAAGCTGCAGCTGAGTCTCGACGTGAAGAACGTGCTCAACTTCTTCGACTCTTCATGGGGTGTGATGAAGTACATGAACTCCAGCCTGAACTCAGGCCGCATCCTGAAGTTTGAAAAGACCGATGCCGAGGGCTATGCCGTGTTCTCAACACCTGGCGCCGTCAATGGCAACACCAAGACGTGGCTGCCCAACCATGCCCTGGGCCAGTGCTGGTATGCCTCCATCGGTGTCAAGTATTTCTTCAACTAAAAAGCCTCACACACGAATATGAACAACAAGTCAATAAAACTATTCTTTAGCTGTCTGCTTTGCTGCAACATCATTGCAGCCCTCACCAGCTGTAGCGACGAGTTTGAGCGCAACTACAACGATGCACTGCGCCTGTCGCAGTCGTTTGTGTCCATTGCAGCCCAGGGCGGCTCGGCTGAAATCACCGTCAGCTCGGCGGCCGACTGGACCTTTGAGCAGGACGGCATACCCGCCTGGCTGACCATCAGTCCTATGGCGGGCACGGCCGGCAAGACAGCCGTCACCTTCACCGCTCCCGCCACCGTGGGGGCGCTGTCAGCCACGCTGAAGATTCACAGCGGCAGCCTGATACAGGAGGTGAACGTGGTGCAAGGCGAGGTGGTGCCCGAGGCGGTGACCATCAAGCAGGCCAACGAGGGTGCCGATGGAAAGACCTTCCGCGTGACGGGCTCCATCGTGCGCTGGTCAAACAATGCTGAGAAGTACGGCAACTGCTACATTGCCGATGCCACCGGCGAGATACAGATTTACGGCATGGCCGACAAGGAGGGTAAGTTGCAGAACTACCCGCTGGCCAGCTGGGGACTGGAACTGGGCGACGAGATTACCGTCGAGGGTCCGAAGACCACCTATAACGGTGAGGCCGAGCTGAAGGACGTCACCGTGCTGAAGGTGAAGAAGTCGCTGGTGAAGATTCTGGAGCCTGTGGCGACCGACACCGTGGGCATAGAGGGCGGCGAGGTGGCCGTCAAGCTGGCCTTCAAGGGCAAGGGCGTCATCCCCAGCACTGAGAGCCAGTGGCTACGCTATCAGAACATGAGCATCACTGCCGGCGTGCCCACGGCTGTAGAGCCCAACCCTGCTGACACGGCCCTCGTGACCTTCAGCGTGGAGCCTAACATGGGTGGCGACCGCACCGGCACCATCAACTTTACATGCACCACTGGCTCGGCATCGTCGTCAGTATCATTCACGGTGCTGCAGCTGGGTGCCATCCTCGAGGTGCCTGTCAGCGACTTCCTCGCTGCCGAGGTGGGCGACACGCAGTATCGTATGACGGGTGTCGTCACTGAGCTGTATGAGAATGACAGCCAGGGCCAGAGCTTCTACCTGAAGGACTACTCAGGCCAGGCACTCATCTACCGCGCACCGGGCTTCAAGGAGTCGGGCGCCAAGGTGGGCGACGTGGTGACCGTGGTAGGTAAGCGCGGTGCCTATAACGGCAACCCGCAGATGACTGGCGGCACCTTCGAGGCGCTTCAATACAGTGTCACGGAAATCAGCATCGCTGAGTTCCTGACCAAGCCCGATGACAAGAACGTCTACTATATGGTGACCGGCACCATCAGCTCGCTGAAGAACGACAAGGGCCAGGACAACAACTATGGCAACCTCTACCTCACTGACGGCACCAACGAACTGTATGTCTATGGCTGCTACAGCGGCTGGGGCGCACCTAAGGGTGCTGCTCAGCAGGGCTTCATCAGCGACAACGGAATCCAGGTGGGCGACCAGCTGACGATGATTGGCTACAAGTCGACCTACAAAGGACTGGTGGAACTTTGCGGCGGCACCTGCTTCGCCTTCAAGAAGAACGAGGTGGTGCACGGCGAGGATGCTGCCAGTCCCTTCACCGTGGCTGAGGCCATTGCCAAGTGCAATGAGATAGGTACAACGACCGATGGCGTCATCTACTATGCCAAGGGCATCATCAGCTCCATTAAGGAGGTGTCAACGGAATATGGCAACGCCACCTTTAACATCAGCGATGACGGTCAGGATGCCAATGCCATCACCTGCTTCCGCTCGAAGAGCCTGGCCAACCAGAAGTTTGTCAGTGCTGACGAGATTCATGTGGGCGACGAGGTCATCATCTGCGGAAAGTTGGTGAACTATGCCAAGAACGAGACCATCACGCCTGAGTTCTCTGGCAATGTCTACATCTACTCCCTGAACGGAAAGACAGAGTAAAAAAGAGTGGTGAGAGGTTCCCCCTCTCACCATTCCCCTCTCACCATTCATTCAGAACTTCCAGCGCAGCTGCACATCCAGGTCGGATGTGTGGCTGCGCGCTATTTGTTGCAGACCGGTGCCGATGGTGCTGCGGTCGAAATAGTTAGTATAGCCGAAGCGGAGGGCCACGCGTAGCTGGGGTAGGATGTCGGTGCGCGCCATCAGGGCCAGGCGCATGCCCTGACCGTAGTAGGTGGGGAAGTAGAACTCATGCTGCAGCTGTCGCTCGTAGACGTAGATGCGGCTCTGGTAGGAGTCGGTGTCAAAGTAGGCGGCCATGGCGCTGACCGTGAACGCCGGACGGCTGAAGACTGCCTGCTGGCTGACGAGCCAGCCGCCGTCGTTCTGCTTGTACTCGTGACGGCTGAGGTCCAGCTGCGTCTTCAGCGTCCACGGACCGCCCTGCCATGTGGCTGACAGGCGCTCGCGGTGGTCGTTGTTGTGTGTCAGGGCCGTCTTGTCGTCGTTGTCCCTCTGGCCTAAACGTGTGTGATGGCGAGCCGTCAGCGTCCAGTGGCGGTTGTGCCACGAGGCCTGTAGCAACAGGTCTACATCGTCTGACGTCTGGGATACCAGGTAGCGTGCCCAGGGATAGTGGGCGTAGTCGGCATAGCCCTGCAGCTGCCAGCTGGCCAGCGGCTGCCATGTAAAGCCGAGGTAGAGGCCGCTCTCGTTCTGCACACGCTGTCCGCCGCGGCCGAAGGCATGGCCGTGCAGCGTGGCATAGCGGTAGCTGTAGAAACGCTGCAGCAGCATGAGCGACAGACGGTCGGTGGCACGCAGGCTGGCCGTGTTCATCGTGGCTATGTGCCCGTGGCCGTCGAGGGCCGTCTCGCCGCTGAACGCCATGCGGTGGTGGGTGTAGGCATAGTCGAGGCTGGCGTTGAAGAAGTCGGCGCCGCGGGCATAGTGGCGACGGAAAAGCGATGAAAGCGGCTCTAAACGGCGGTCGCTGTGGGTGTAGACAGCCGTGGCACCGAGGCGGATGGCTCCCTGACGGTAGGCAACATGGGTACCGGCGGTCGTCAGGTGGGTGTTGCCTTTCTTGTTCATCTCGGTGGGGGTGCGGTGGTAGCCGCTGGCGACGATGGTCTGCGCTGCCCCGTCATCGTTCAATGTGGCGTCAACAGGGCGGTAGGACATGAAGGCGGTCAGGTGGAGCTGAGGCACGTCGGCCATGCGACGGCTGCCGCGCAGCAGACTGATGGTGGCGGCGGCACCCTGAAGATAGTCGGCCACGGAGCGTGAGCTGTGGGGGCGCAGGGTGGTGGGCTGGCGGCCCTGACTCTGCAGCGTGGCCAGCTTGCCCAGCTGGAATGACTGGCCCAGCACCAGTCCCATGCCTGCCGAGACCCGATATTTGCCGACGACGAGATTGTCAAGCCGGCCCCACTGGCGCATCTGTAGATAGTAGTTGTAGGTGTCGTAGCCCCAGCTGTTGCCCGAGGCGAAAAACGGCTCGCCGGCATCCTGGGCAGCGGTGAGCCCGATGCGCAGACGGTCGCCGCGTTTCAGCTCATAGCGCAGCGTGTGGCGGTAAGGATAGCCTAAGTAGCCGTTGCGGTCGCCCGCGCGTTTATAGAAAGGTACGCGTAAGGTGAGGCTCAGCGTCTGCTTGACGGGTGCCCGGTAGCGGGTGGCCACGCTGTCCTCCGCCTCGCCGTTGACAAAGACAAAGAATGGCAGCAGGCGAAGCTGCTGATAGTCGAGCGAGCGCACCATGCGCAACTCGCCTAAAGACCGCATCGGCCCATAGCGGTAAAGATATTCCTGCAGCTCCATCACCTGCTGAGCCGTGAGGAAGGGCAACTGCTCCAGGTCCTCGCGCGACGCCTTGTTCAGGTCTATAGGGTGCCCAGCCAGTTGCTCCAGCAGTTCGTAGCTGTCTTCCAGCGCGTCCGTGTCCTCTCCGTCGTCGCTGCCAAGATCGGTCAGTTCCTCGTAGACCTCCTGCCACGTCTGTCCCTTCGCCTCAGTGAAGGCCATCATCAGTAGCAGAAGGATTAGGGCGCAAGGACGTTTCATCAGTCTTATTCAAAGTAAGGATAAAGTGTCTTGAAGCCTTCCACCACATCTTCTATAAGGTTTGGATACTCTTGCAGCGCCTTTCGGTTGATGAGGATATAGGCACTTTTCGGTACACTAACAAAATGTCGGTATTCTTCATTGCCAAAAAGTGTCAGCATAAAACGTCGATATACACGGAAACGCTTAGTGTTGACTTCCGTCTCGTCCAACTTGTTGGCTCCGATAAAGCCGAAAGAGGCTTTGGGGTCTGTCTTCGCTACCTCAGCCATTATAGCCATACAGGTATGTATGCACTGCCGGGCTTCGTTCAGCCCTGTCATGACATTATAGCGGTGAGGACTATTCCGGTGTGCTTTAAGGTGGAACTTTACTGCATACACATGGTATTTGTACACTTCCACCCACACCCAGTAAGTCTGATTTGACTTGGTGGACTTGAAAGAATACAATAATTTATAAAGAAGAAAGCCTTGAGGACCATCCCAAGGCTCATCTATCTTCTGCACAAAGCGGAAAGGATAATGCGGAATGTCCATCTTTCTTTAGGGTATGAGATATGGATATACGTCGATTTTTTCTCTTTTACGTTCTTGCTCCGGAATCTCAACAAAGCCTCCTCCAAAGAACACAATGCGCTCTTCAGAAGAAAGATAACTGGCAAAATTGGCCATATACTCCTTCGTTTTCTTCTCCTGATATGCTACCCTGCGAGCCTGCATATCTGAGATTTTCTTAGACATTGTTCCCATTGTTTTTTCCGCTTTTTTACCAATTCAAGTGCAAAGATACGAAAGATTTTTGTTTCGCCAAATTTTTTCATGCAATTTTTCGTATCATCATAAAAAAGGAGGACCGCGCGATGCGTCCTCCTGAAGTCGATAAGGCACAGCAGCTTACTTGCTGTTCTGTCCGATGTAGAAGACGCAGGCAGCGCCAACGCCATAGAGAATGACGGGCCAGCCGCCATCGAGGAAGGAAGCAAAGAGGCACAGACCGAGGGCGATGAGGGGAATAGCAAAGGCCAGACCCGGGCTGATTACGAAGATGGGCTTCAGGGGCTCAAGAGCCTTCTCATTGCGAAAAGCGTAGAGGCAGGTGTAGATAGGAGCCAACAGTGCCAGAATCAGTGTGATGGTTCCAAACCAGCCAACTTTTCCAATCAGCCCAACAGGAGCACTAAACCCCATCTTCACAAAGAAGAAAGCAACAAGCATCAAGACAACTGCAATGATGGTAAACAGCGTTGTCTGCTCTTTCGTGAATTTTTCCATAATGGTAATGTTTTAAATGGTTAATAATAAGATGAATAAAAAAGGTTTATTGTCTTTTGAGGGTAACGGCGCATGCGAGGACAGCCGCTGCGAGGTAAAGCCACAAGCCGATGCCTGGCGCTGCTGGCTTCACCATGAGGAGGATGACGACGAGCGCCAGCGCTATCAGCACCGGCAGCATGGCCATCAGCCTGGACATGCGCCCCTTGAGCCACAGCATGAGCAGCATGACCAGTGGCAGGGCAACGAGGGCCACGATGAGCACCTTGCCGATGGTGTTGTAGGTGGCGTCTCCCACCAGACGGTTCATCTTGTGGGGCAACTCCAGGATGTTCCATCGGTAGCTCTTGGCGTTGACCAAAGGCAGCAGGGTGGCAAGAAGCATGGCCAGCGCGCTGCATGATGTAACCACTCGTTTTGCGGTGGATTGTTTCTGCATGGTTATAATAGTTTGACGTCTGTTAAGATCTTGTGTGTGGCACCAGCCAGGCTCTCAACGTACTGGCCTGCCTTGCGACTTGCATCGTCGAGGAAGGCGAGGTCGTTGCTGAAGCGAGTCATCAGCTGGGCGAAGTCGTCGTAGCCCTTGATTTCAAAGCCGCCTCCGGATGCCTTGAGCCCTTGCGCCTCCTGGAACTTCTGGTTCTCAGGCCCGAAGATGACAGGCTTGTCCCAGACAGCGGCCTCCAAGGTGTTGTGGATGCTGACACCGAAGCCGCCCCCCACATACGTCACAGTGGCGTAGCGGTAGATGCTCGACAGCAGTCCAAAGCAATCGATGATAAGGGCAGAATTCTCAGTAGTCTCAGTAGTCTCAGTAATCTCAGTAGTCTCAGCGGTCCCAGTAGTCCCAGAACTCCCACCACTCTTCAGTCGAGACAGCCTGACGACGCTCCTGCCTTCCAACAGCTTTTCTATCTGCTGCAGGTGGTCTTCGCCGATGACGTGCGGTGCGATGATGAGCTTCCAGTCCGGGTGTTCGCGGAAGTAACGGATGAAAATCTCCTCGTCGGGTGGCCAGGATGAGCCTGCTACGAAAACCTTGGGGCTGTCGCCCACAAAGCTGGCCACTCCCTTCTCTTTCGGAGAGGGGGTGGAGGCGAGGCTCTTAATCTGCAGCACACGGTCGAATCGTGTGTCGCCCACCACGGTGACATTGTCGATGCCACGGCTGTGCAACAGCTCGCGGCTCTTCTCGTTCTGCACGTAGAAGTGGGTGAAGCACTTCAGCACCCGCCCATACTGCCGCCCATACCAGCGGAAGAATATCTGTCCTTCGCGGAAGATGCTGCTCACGCTGTAGAGTGGCACGCCGCGGTGCTTGAGGATATGCAGGTAGTTGTACCAAAACTCGTACTTGATGAAGAACGCCATCTCAGGGCGGATGAGACGCAGGAAACGGCGTGCGTTGCGGATGGTGTCCAATGGCAGGTAGCAGATGATGTCGGCACCCTTGTAGTCCTTGCGTACCTCATAGCCTGAGGGCGAGAAGAAGGTGAGCAGAATCTTCAGCTCCGGATGCGTGCGACGAATCTCCTCCATCAGTGGGCGGCCCTGTTCAAACTCGCCTAACGAGGCTGCATGAAACCACACATAGTGGGCACCGGGCTCCACCTTCTCGCGCAGCACGCGGAAAGCATCGCGCTCGCCACGCCACATCTTCTTCACCTTTTCGTTGAAGAGACTGTAGATGGCTACGCCAAGCAAGTACACATATATGATTATATTATACAATACGATACGAGATTTGAGGTTTGATACTTGCTATCCTAACACTTCAATGGCCTTCCGGGTACGCTTGATGGTCTCCTCCTTGCCGAGGAAGGCTGAGATGTCGAACATACCAGGACCCTTGCCCTCGCCCACGAGTGCCAGGCGCCAGGCGTTCATCACCGTGCCCAGCTTGTAGCCCTTGCTCTCAATCCATGCGTGAACAACCTTCTCCTGGTTCTCCAACGAGAAGTCGTCGATGGCACTGAGCACGTCGCAGAGCTCGGTCAGCTGTTGTGCCGAACCCGGCTCCCCTCCCTCGGAGGGAGCTTTCCAGCGCTTCTTGGCCGTCTTCTCGTCGTAGGCCGTGGGAGCCTCGAAGAAGAACGAGCACAGGGGCCACAGCTCCTTGACGAAGTTCACACGGTCCTTCATCATGGCCACCACCTGGGTGATGCGCTCCAGCGAGTCCTTCACGCCGTGCTCACGACATTCAGGCTCCCACAGGGCGGCAATCTCCTCGGCACTCTTGCGCAGGATGTATTCATGGTTGAACCAGATGCCCTTCTTGAAGTCATACTTGGCACCGGCCTTCGAGCACTTCGTGATGTCGAACAGGGGCACCAGCTCATCGAGCGAGAATAGCTCCTGCTCGCCGCCGGGGTTCCAGCCTAAAAGTGCCAGGAAGTTAATCACGGCCTCGGGGAAGTAGCCCTGCTCGCGATAGCCGCTGCAGAACACAGGGTTGCCCTCCTTGTCGGTGCCGTGCCAGTCGAGGGGGAAGACGGGGAAGCCCAGCTCGTCGCCGTCGCGCTTGCTCAGCTTGCCGTTGCCGTTGGGCTTCAGCAGCAGTGGCAGATGGGCAAAACGGGGCATGGTGTCCTCCCAGCCGAAGGCCTGGTACAGCAGCACGTGAAGGGGTGCGCTGGGCAACCACTCCTCGCCGCGGATGACGTGTGTGACACCCATCAGGTGGTCGTCAACGATGTTGGCCAGATGATAGGTGGGCAGCCCGTCGGCGCTCTTGAAGAGCACCTTGTCGTCGAGGATGTCGCTCTTCACGTGCACTTCGCCGCGAATCATGTCATCAACGAGGATGTCCTGACCGCTGTCCACACGGAAGCGTACCACATACTGGTGGCCCTGCTCCAGCAGGCGCATCACCTCGCTGGCCTTCAGCGTGAACGAGTTGCGCATGTGCAGACGTGTGCGGCTGTCGTATTGGAAGTTGGGGATATGCTTGCGCACGCGCTCCAGTTCCTCAGGCGTGTCGAAGGCGATGTAGGCACGCCCGGCGTCCAGCAGCTCCTGCACGTATTTCCTGTAGATGCTGCGACGCTCACTCTGCCTGTAAGGGCCTTTGTCGCCGCCAAAGCTCACACCCTCGTCGAACTTGATGCCGAGCCATTGGAAAGCCTCGATGATGTATTGCTCGGCGCCCGGCACGAAGCGGGTGCTGTCCGTGTCCTCAATGCGGAAAATCAGGTCGCCCCCATGCTGGCGGGCGAAGAGGTAATTGTAAAGGGCGGTGCGCACACCGCCAATATGAAGGGGTCCCGTGGGACTGGGTGCAAAACGCACTCTCACTTTTCTTTCTTCCATGGTTTCTGTTTGTTGTTCATTCGTTTTGAGTGCAAAGATACAAAATTTTGTGGCAGTACACGCATTTTCCCCCTTTTTTTTATGGTCAAGACACGAAAATTGTTTATTTTTGCAGTCTGAAAGAGTAGCAAGCATGATAAATTTCAATCTGAAGACGCAGCTGTCCGGGCGCGAAGTGGCTGTGCGCGCTCTGTTTGTCGTGGTGACGGTGGCAATCATCGTCTGGTTCCTGCCACGCCCTTCGGAGTTCAACTATAAGGTTGAGGTGAATGCTCCCTGGCGCTATCCCGACCTGACAGCCTCATTCGAGTTCCCCGTCTACAAGACTGAGGAGGCGATGAAGCGCGAGCTGAAAGAGCGTTGGTCGCGCTTCGTGCCCTACTATGTGTATGATGCCAGCGTGGGCGAATACCAGGCCGAGCTGCTGCGCCACCGCTTGGAGCGCATGCCTGAGGGTAGCAACCGGTTCTTCAGACTGTCAGTTTGCAACAGCCTCTTGTCTATCTATCAGAATGAGATTGTCGACAGCCTGACGTGGCTTCAGGACCGTGGCATCGGCAAGGTGCTGCGCAAGGAAGGCCGCAATGTCCAGGAGGTGAACGTCAGGCAGCTGATTACGCCGCTTCAGGCTTACAAGAAACTGATGAACGACCCCACGGTGAAGCTCTACGCAGAGCTGCTGGGCAACGTGAACCTGAACGACTTTGTCAGGCCGAACATGGTGTATGACAGCGTGCTCAACCAATCGGTGCTCGACACGCTGCTCATCGTGGCCCCCAGCAGCAAGGTGGTGCAGCCTGGGCAGCGCATCATCGGCAGGGGCGACATCGTCGATGCTGACACCTATCAGGTGCTGGAGTCCTATCGTCAGGAATATGAGGAGCGTCACGACATGGGCGAGTCGGGACTGAGCTTGTTGGGCAAGATTCTCTATGTGCTCATCTTCATCCTCCTGTTCACTGTCTATTTGGGCATCTACCGCAAGGACTATTTTGAGAAGCTGCGCTCAGCCTGCATGCTCTACGCTCTTATCGCGGTGTTCCTGTTGGTGACGTCGCTGATGGTGAGCCACTCGCTGCTCCATGTCTATCTCATCCCCTTTGCCATCGTGCCCGTCTTCGTGCGGGTGTTCATGGACTCGCGCACGGCCTTCATGGCCCATGTCACGGTGGTGCTCATAGCCGCCTCCATGCTTCAGCACCCGCTGGAGTTCATTGCCGTTGAGCTGGTGTCGGGCATCGCTGTCGTCTTCGCCTTGCGCGAGCTCAGCAGCCGGTCGCAGCTGTTCTGGACGGCCGTTCTCTTTGTGGTCACCGCTGCCGCCACCAACTTCTCGCTCCATCTCATCACCCATGGCGACCTGTCGCAGATGGACAGCAGCGAGTACATCTTCCTGCTCATCAGCGGCATCATCCTCTTCTGCTCTTATCCTCTGCTCTATGTCATTGAGAAGGCCTTTGGCTTTGTCAGCGACATCACGCTGGTGGAGCTGTCGAATACCAACAGGGAATTGTTGCGGCGCATGAGCGAGGAGGCCCCAGGCACCTTCAACCACTCCATCCTGGTGGGCAACCTGGCGGCTGAGGTGGCCAGGCGTCTGGATGCCAATGCACAGCTGGTGCGTACGGGTGCCCTCTATCACGACATCGGCAAGATTCCCAATCCCATCTATTTCACCGAGAACCAGTCGGGTGGCATCTCGCCACATGAGCATCTCAGCTATATTGAGAGTGCACAGTACATCATCGGGCACGTCACCGAGGGTCTGAAGCTGGCTGACAAGAACCACCTGCCACGCCAAATACGCGATTTCATCGCCACTCACCATGGCCAAGGCAAGGCCAAGTACTTCTATATCAAGTACAAGAACGAACATCCTGACGAGCCTGTCGACGACCTGCTCTTCACCTATCCAGGCCCCAATCCGTTCACCAAGGAACAGGCCATCCTGATGATGTGCGACGCCGTGGAGGCTGCCTCGCGCTCGCTGCCCGACTATACGGAGCAGAGCATTCGCTCTTTGGTGGAGCGCATCATCGATGGAATGGTGCAAGATGGCTTCTTCCGCGAGTGCCCCGTCACCTTCCGCGACATTCAGTATTCCAAGACGGTGCTCATCGAGAAGCTGAAGACCATCTACCATACCCGCATCAGCTATCCTGAGGCAAACAAGTAAAGGGCGAAGCCCGTAAAAATTAACTACTAAAACATATAACCGACATGAAGAAACTAATCATTCTTGCTGCTGCATGGCTCGCTGGAGCTTCGGCAGTGAAGGCGCAGTACCCGCAGTTGACCGATGAGGCCAAGCATCTCATCGACTCATTGGAGATTCAGTGGAAAGCCCATAGCGACTCTGCCTGGCAGGTGGCCTTCCCCATCGTGGTGGAAGAGGCCAAGGCCGGACGCCCCTACGTGCCCTGGGCCTCGCGTCCCTATGACCTGCGTCAGGCTCAGATACCCGCTTTCCCCGGTGCTGAGGGCGGTGGCATGTTCACCTTTGGCGGGCGTGGCGGCAAGGTGCTCACCGTGACCAACCTCAACGACTCGGGGCCTGGTTCCTTCCGCTGGGCCTGTGAGCAGGGCGGCGCACGCATCGTGGTGTTCAACGTCTCAGGCGTCATCCGCCTCACTTCGCCCATCTATGTGCGTGCACCTTATATTACCATTGCCGGGCAGACGGCACCGGGCGACGGCGTCATCATTGCCGGCGAGTCGTTCCAGGTCGATACCCACGATGTCATCGTGCGTCACATGCGCTTCCGTCGCGGTGAGACGCTGGTCTGGCACCGTGAAGACAGCTTCGGCGGCAACCCTGTGGGCAACATCATGATTGACCACTGCTCGTGCGAGTGGGGACTGGACGAGAACATATCGTTCTATCGTCACATGTTCGACCTTCACGACGGCAAGGACAAGCGTAAGGAGCCCACGGTGAACGTCACCATACAGAACACCATCAGTGCCAAGGCGCTTGACACATGGAACCACAGCTTCGGTTCCACCATCGGCGGTGAAAACACCACATTCATGCGCAACCTCTGGGCTGACAATACTGGTCGCAACCCGTCGATAGGCTGGGGCGGTGTGTTCAACTTCGTCAACAACGTGGTCTATAACTGGGTGCACCGTACGGCCGACGGCGGTGAGTACACCACCATGTCGAACTTCATCAACAACTACTACAAGCCCGGACCGCTCACCCCGAAGGAGAGTGCCGTGGGACACCGCATCCTGAAGAGCGAGAGTCGCTCGCAAGGGCTTTTCCCCTTTAAGCAGTTCGGACGCGTCTATGCCGTTGGCAATGTGATGGAGGGCTACCCTGAGATAACAAAGGACAACTGGAAGGGTGGCATACAGACGGCCGACAAGGATGGTGAGATGGATGCTACCGAGCTGGCGCTGATGCGCAGCAACGAGCCTTTCGTCATGCCTTTCGTCAGCATCATGGGTGCCGACCAGGCCTTCGAGTGGGTGCTCAGCAATGCCGGTGCCACCGTGCCCTGCCGTGACATCGTCGATGAGCGCATCTGCGAGGAGGTGCGCACAGGCATTGCCTACTACGTGCCTAACTATGAGAAAGAGCTGGCCAAGAAGACCAAAAATCTCAAATCTCAAATCTCAAATCTCAAATCTATCCCCACCCCTTATGGCGACATGTGGGGACTGAGTCCCAAGAGCCAGAACGAAGAGGGATTCTTCAAGTACCGTCGCCTGCCCAACGACTCCTATAAGCAGGGCATCATCACCGACCCGCGGCAGATGGGCGGCTATCCCGTGTATCGCGACTGGCAGCCCTACAAGGACAGCGACAACGACGGCATGCCTGACGAGTGGGAGCTGGCCAACGGGCTGAACCCCAACGATGCAGCTGACGCAAACGGCGATTTGAACGGTGATGGCTATACGAACATTGAGAAATACATCAACGCCATTCCCACGCAGGGCAAAGTGGACTGGCGCAATCTGAACAACAACTACGACACCTTGCAGGAAAAGGGCAAGCTGATGTAGTGGGGAATGACGGGCGATGATAGATTGGAAAACACTGAAGGAGAGGTACGCTAAATTCAGGCAGTGGCAGCAGACGCCTCACATGGTGGCTCCCATGGCAGACATGGAGCACGACTGCTTCACCTGTGGCACCCACTTCACAGGCAACTACTGCCCCCGTTGCGGACAGTCGGTACGCATAGGCCGCTTCTCGTTCAAGTCGGCCCTACTGCTCTATGTCGATGTCTGGGGACTGGGCAACCGTGGCATGTTCCGCAATATTCGCGACCTCATCCTGCGACCGGGATACATGATCCGCGATTACCTCAGCGGCATGCAGATGGCCTACTTCCCCCCGTTCAAGATGTTCTTCCTATTGGCCACCCTCTCGTTCCTCATCGGCTCTGGCTTGAACATCAAGTTTGAGAACAAACTGGCTGCCGACACATCAAGCGAAGCCATAGACATCCGCATAGAGAGCACTGACAGCACTGCTACAGCTGTAAGCAGCGATAGCATAGCCAATGTGGACAGCCTTAGCACAGCCGTCGCTGAAGATACAGAAGGGAAACTATCGCCGGAAGAGAAACATAAAGCCGAGAAAATAAAAAAAATTGATGCTATTGGCCATTACATCGCCAAATTCCAAAGAAATTATCCCAACATCTTCGCCCTTTTCTGGCTGCTGGTCTTTTCGGCTTTCTTATACCTGTTCTTCAGGAAGTGCCCAGCCTATCCCAATATGCGCTATTCAGAGCTGGTGGTGGCCCTGGTCTACACGTCGAACATGTACTCCATCTACTCTAATGTCTCCGACTTTCTGTGCATCGACAATGCCAGCGTGAGCCTCTTGCTGCTCTTGCTCACCCTCGTACCCTTGCACCAACTGTCGGGCTACACCTGGAAAAAACTGATTCTCATCAGCATCATAGCCCTCGTGATGCTCGCCGCCGTGATTGTTGTCTTTCTCGTTCTGGGCATGCTGGCGGTTTTTATAATATGAAATAACTCTTTTCTCTGACCTATGGATACAAAAAAACTGCAACTGCTGGCCGAACAGCGCCGCAAACGTCTGGTGGAGGTTGTCTACCGCGCCAAGGCGGGGCACATCGGCGGCGACCTGTCGTGCCTCAATGTGATGACGGCACTCTATTTCCACGTGATGCAAGGCCTCGATCCGGCCAACCCCAAGGCGCCTGGCAGAGACCGCTTCGTGCTCTCGAAGGGCCACTGCGTAGAGGCGCTCTATGTCACCTTGGAGGCGAAAGGATTCCTCAAACCGGAAGTGCTCGACACTCTGGGACAGTTTGGCAGCATCCTCAGCGGCCACCCCACCATCGAGGTGCCTGGCATTGAGGTGAACAGCGGTGCCTTGGGCCACGGCCTGAGCATCGCCATCGGCATGGCACTGGCTGAGAAGATTGACCGCATGCGACTGGAGTCCCAGCAGTCCCAACAGCCCCGTTACCGCACCTTTGTCCTGATGGGCGACGGCGAGCAGGGCGAGGGCAGCATCTACGAGGCGGCCATGGCGGCACACAAATACCAGCTTGGCAACCTCGTGGCCATCATTGACCGCAACCACCTGCAAATCAGTGGCAACACTGAGGATGTGATGCCCATTGACAGCATCCATGACCGTTGGACGGCCTTTGGGTGGGATGTCGTCACCATGAATGGCGATGACATGGCCGACATCGTGAAAACCTTCGATTCCATCGACTATCAGGGCTCGAAGCCCCACCTGCTCGTCTCCGAGACGACGAAGGGCCGTGGCGTCAGCTTCATGGAGGGCGTGGCCAAGTGGCACCACGGCGTGCTCAACGAGGAACAGTGTCGTCAGGCCGTCAAGGAGATAGAAGCCCGTATAGCTGCGCTTGCATAGCACAAATCTCAAATCTCAATTCTCAAATCTCAATTCTCAAATCAGAATAATGATAGCCTGTAGAAAACAGTTCACCGACACGCTCTTGGAACTGGCGCGTGAAGATAGAGACATCATTGCCGTTACGACCGATGCCCGCGGTTCAGTCACCTTAGGCGATTTCGCCAGTGCCCTGCCACAGCAGTTTGTGGAGTGTGGCATTGCTGAGCAGAACGCCGTTGGCATCAGTGCCGGTCTGGCTCATAGCGGAAAGAAAGTGTTCTGCTGCGGACCTGCTTGCTTTTATGTTGCTCGCAGCCTGGAGCAGGTCAAGGTCGACCTGGCCTATAGCCAGAATCCCGTCACCATCCTCGGTGTCAGCGGCGGCGTGGCCTATGGCGCACTGGGTGCCACCCATCACTCGCTGCACGACATCGCCGCCCTGCGTACCTTCCCGGGCATGACCCTCTGCCTGCCCTCTGACTGGCGCTACACACGCAAGCTGGTACGCTTCCTTGTCGATTTCGACAAGCCATGCTATGTCCGCGTGGGTCGTGCTGCCGTGCCCGATGTCTACGAGGACGATGACTTTGACTTCCAGCTTGGCAAGGCCGTCCAGCTGTTGGACGGCACTGAGCTGACCATCGTGGCTACCGGTGAAACCGTGTGGCACGCCTGGCAGGCCGGACGGCGGCTGAAGGAGCAGGGCGTCAGTGCCCGCGTCCTCGACTGCTCGTGGCTGAAACCCTTCGACGAGGAGGCCATCCGCCGTGCCGCCGTTGAGACCGGGCGTATCGTCACCGTCGAGGAGCACTCGCGTTTCGGTGGCCTTGGCGCCATGGTGTGCGAGGTGCTTTCGGAGCATCCCGTGCCAGTTCGCATCCTCGGCATCCCCGATGAAAACGTCGTTCACGGCACCAACGCCGAGATTTTCCATCACTATGGCATCGATGCCGATGGAATCGTCTCTCAATGCCTTGATTTCATTGACCATTAACTATTGACTATTTATGATAGCTATTGACCAAAGTACATCAGCCACGAAGGCACTGTTGTTTGACGAGCAGTGCCGCGTAGTGGCCCGCAGCAGCGTTGAGCACCACCAGTATTTCCCCAAGAGTGGCTGGGTGGAGCACGATGCTGAGGAAATCTATAAGAACACGGTGGAGGCCATCCGCCTGTTAAGTGAAAAGTGTAGAGTGAAGAGTGTAGAGTTCGCTACCGCCATACCATCGAGTAACGGTATAGCGGAAGCAAACTCTACACTCTGCACTCTACACTCAACACTCGCCATCACCAACCAGCGTGAGACCGTCGTGGTGTGGAACAAGACCACGGGGCGCCCCATTGCCAATGCCGTGGTGTGGCAAGACACGCGTGGCGCCTCGCTGTGCCGTCAGCTGTTGTCCGATGGAATGGGCCCTTTCGTCATGGAGCGCTCAGGTCTGCTCATCGACCCCAACTTCTCTGCTTCGGGCGTAACATGGCTGCTCGACAATATCCCCGGTGCGCGCCAGCAGGCTGAGCAAGGGCTGTTGCTCATGGGTACCATCGACACCTGGCTCATCTGGAAACTCACCGAGGGCAAGGTCCATGCCACCGACACCACCAATGCCTCGCGTACCATGCTTTTCAACATACACACCATGCAGTGGGACGATGACCTCTTGCGGCTCTTCAACATTCCCCGCTCGATGCTGCCTGAGGTCAGACCCTGCGATGCTGTCTATGGCACTACCACCGTCGAGGGACTCTTCCCGCAAGGCATCACCATCGCTGGCGTCTTAGGCGATTCGCACGGTGCCCTTGTCGGTCAGATGTGCTTCGAGGCCGGCTCGGGCAAGGTGACCTACGGCACGGGCAGCAGCGTGATGGTGAACATCGGCGAGCAGCCGCTGCCTGCCCCCAAGGGACTGGTCACCAGCGTGGGCTTCTCGGCCTTCGGAAAGACGTGGTATGGCTTCGAGGGCAATATCTACAGCACCGGAGCGACGCTGAAGTGGATGTGCGACCAGCTGCAGCTCGTGGACAAGCCGCAGCACATGGAGGTCCTTGCCACCAGCGTGCCCGACAACGGTGGCGTCTACATTGTGCCCGCTTTCAGCGGACTTGGCGCACCGTGGTGGAACAGCGAGGTGAAGGGTGCCATCCTTGGTCTCACCTTCGCCGCCACCAAGGCCCATGTGGTGAGAGCCGCCCTTGAGAGCATCGCCTTGCAGGTCAAGGACCTCGTCGATGTGATGATCAGCATACCTTCACCTGACGGCACGGCGACAGCAGATTCTTCACTCTCCACTCTTCACTCTTCACTTAAAGAGGTCTGTGTTGACGGCGGGCCAACAAAGAACCGCTTCCTGATGCAGCTGCAAGCCGACTTGCTGCAGACACCGGTCGTCTGCACCGAGGTGGACGACGCCTCAGCCTTGGGGGCTGCCCTGATGGGCGGTTTCGCGCTGGGCCGGTGGAAAAGCTTCGATGATGTCATTGCTTTGCGCAAGGTCACCGACGTCTATCAGCCACAGCCTATCGATGGTGCCCTCTATGCCGGGTGGCGCCAGGCCGTAGGACAAATCATCAAATAACTAATAAACCATACAAACATGAAGAACGGAAAGACTTGCTTTGGCGTGATTATCGGTACACGCGCCTACTTTAATTCTGAACTGGCCTGCGACGTGCGCCGACAGTTGCTCAAGACCTTGGACGAGCTGGGCTATGAGTACATCATCCTGCCTGAGGACGCCACACCCACGGGCTCGTCGAGCATCGAGACACGCGAGGACGGCCTGAAGGTCAGCCGACAGTTCCGCGACCACCGCGACGAGATTGACGGCATCGTTGTCTCGCTGCCAAACTTCGGTTTCGAGATCGGCATCATCAATGCCATCAGCGATGCCGACCTCAACGTGCCCGTCATGGTGCAGGCCTGCGATGACGAGAACGACAAGGTGGATCTCGACTCGCGCCGCGATGCCTTCTGCGGAAAAATCTCAGTATGCAACAACCTCTATCAGTATGGCATCCCCTTCACTGACACCACCCTGCACACCTATTCCATCTACAGTCCGCTGCTCAGGCAGGACCTGCAGCGCTTTGCTGCCATCTGCCGTGTGGTCAACGGCCTGCGCCACTGTCGCCTGGGCCAGATAGGCACGCGTCCGCTGGGCTTCAACACCTGCCGTGCCAGCGAGAAGCTGCTACAGCGCGCTGGCATCACCGTGGTGCCCGCCGACCTCAGCGAGATTCTCTTTGCCGCACAGAAGATAGCCGACGACGACCCACGATTCATTGAGATGTGCAACCGCACCTGCAACTACGCCCGTGTGCCTGACAGCTACAAGGAGAAGCTCAACATCCAGGCTAAGTTCAGCGTGGCTGTCGAGGAGTGGATCAAGGTCAACGACGTGCAGGCCGTGGCCATACAGTGCTGGGACTCATTGGAGCAGAACTACGGCTGTGCTCCCTGTGTGACGATGTCAATGCTCTCCGACAAGCTCATCCCCGCCGCCTGCGAGACCGACCTGGCCGGCGCCGTCAGCATGTATGCCCTGTCGCTGGCAGCCCAGCAGGCACCCGCCCTGCTCGACTGGAACAATAACTTTGCCGAGGACCGCAACAAGTGTGTGTGCACCCATTGTGGCAACTTCCCCAAGCAGTTCGTGGGCAACGACGACCTGAAGCTCGGACCCCTCGGCGTCCTTGGCCGTACCTTAGGCAAGGTGCGCACCTTCGGTGCCGTCAATGCCAAGGTGAGCGAAGGCCCCTTCACCTTCTTCCGCATCTCAACCGACGACCCCAAGGGCATCATCAAGGCATACTTGGGCAAGGGCGAGATTACCAACGACCCTTATGGCATGGACGGATGCATCGCCGTGACAAAGGTCGACAACCTGCAGAAACTGATGAAGTACATCTGCAAGAACGGGTTTGAGCATCATGTGGCTATGTGCCGCACTGAGGTGGTCGACATCCTCCAGGAGGCCATTGAGACCTATCTCGGCTGGCAGCTCTATGTCCACGAGTAATCGGCCCCACCCCAACCCTCCCCTGGGGGAGGGGGCTAGTTAGACTTGCTGCGGTCTCTCACGCGCGCGCACGTATAAGGGACGCAAAAAAATAGTGCACTAAGTGCACCTGTGGGTTTTAACTATCTGATTTACAAGTCGTTGGTTGGTGTACCAACGACTTTTTTAGTGCACCTGATAGTGCACCAGGGGCCGTGGATGGAGCACCTGAGGCAGTTGATGGGCCATTTGGGCACCGTCAAGGGGTTCTTTGTAGCGATGAAACCGCGGTTTTTGGATAAATTCTCGAGAGAATTTGGCCATAAGTCGGCACTTTATGAGAATAACTCATTGACTTATTCCAATAACTCATTGACTTATTCCAATAAGTCGGCACTTTATGAAATTATCTCAATGAGATAAAAACGTCCCACTGCGTGGGACAAAAATCCGACGCCGTCGGACTTTTCCGGGACATGTCTTGCCGTCATTTTTCAGCTGGTGCACTTGGTGCACGATCTGGTGCACGAAAAAAGTCGTTGGTGAACTAGATAATGACCTGCAAATCAGTCTATTAAGGCTCATAGGTGCACTTGGTGCACTATTTTTCGCGCGCGTATAATACGCGCGCGAAAAGAGTTCGTCGCAATTCTAACTACCTTCCCCCTCCCCCCGGGGAGGGCCGGGGTGGGGCCCCTAATTAAAGAACACGTATAAACCGACCATGACGGCGGCCAGTGCGACCCACAGTGTGATGACCAGTGGCGAGGTGGCAGCATGCTCCTTGGTGATGGCAATGGTCGATGCAGGTGCCGTCTTGTCAGTCAGCGACACCACGACCATCATGGCCACCAGCGCCACGAAGAGCAGGAATGACAGCATCATGAAGTGGGGCCATGCGACGTGCAGCCATGCTGGCGGCCACAGGTAGAGCACGCCGATGGTGAGACAGAACAGCGTGCCCACGGTGAGAGCCAGGTTGGCGGCGCGTGTGGTGGTACGTTTCCAGAACACGCCAAGGAGGAACACGGCCGTCATGGGTGGGGCGATGAATCCTAAGACACTTTGGAACACATTAAACAGGTTCAGACCCTTGATGCTGTCGATGGCTACGGTGAGCACAATAGCGATGAAAGCGCCCATAACGGTGACAATGCGCCCCACGTAGTTGATGCGCCGTTGCGAGGCATCGGGGCGGAAGCGCTTCACATAGATGTCCATGGTGAACACCGTGCTCAGTGCGTTCAGCGCCGACCCGATGGTGGAGACCAGACAGGCCGTCAGCACGGCGAAGACCAGCCCTACCATGCCCACGGGGAAGAGATTCTCCACCATGGTCAGGTAGGCCTCGTCAGGATTGCTCAGCGTGTCCTTGAACAAGGCGTAGCAGATGATGCCCGGCAGGATGTAGAGCAGCACGTCGAGAATCTTCAGCCAGCCGGTGAAGTTGGTGCCTAACTGCCCCTCCTTCAGGCTGCGTGCGGCCAGGACGGGCTGCACCATGCTCTGGTCCGTACACCAGAACCACACCCCCATGACGGGGTAGCCCAGGATGATGGGCAGCCACGGGAAGTCGGGGTCGTCGTTAGGACGGAACAGCACCCAGTAGTCGGACGGCACCTTGTCCACGAGGGCGCCGATGCCTCCCACATGGCTGATGCCTACGATGGTGAGCACCGCTGAGACGACGATGAGCAGCACCATCTGGTAGACATTGGTATAGGCCACGGCTTTCAGGCCACCCAGCATGGTGAAGAAGGCCGAGATGGCCAGCAGCACCAGCGCCGACGTCCACATGGGGATGTCGAACACCTGACGGATGAGGATGCCGCCGGCAAAGAGCGTCAGCGCCAGCCATGAGATGATGATGGTCACAATGGTGTACCACGCCAGGATGTTGCGTGTGCTCTGGCCGAAGCGCAGTCCCATGAACTCGGGCAGGGTGTGCACCTTCGTGCCGATGTAACGGGGTGCAAAGACGAAGGCCAGCATGGCGATGAATACGAAGGCATACCATGCGAAGTTGCCTGAGACGATGCCCGTGGTGAAGCCTGCCGAGGCGGAGGCGATGAGCATCGAGGGACCGACGTTGGTGCCCCACATGGAGAAGCCGATGTGGTGCCAGCGCAGTGAGCGCTCGGCCAAGAACAGCGAGCTGTCCTTTCTACGCTTGCTGCTGGCCCAGAGGCCAATGGCGATGAGTATGGCGAAATAGATGCCGAGGATGAGCCAGTCGAGGCCCTGCATGTAGTGACTCTGCATGGTGACTATAGGTTTTTGACTTCAGACTTCAGACCTTGGAACGCGGGGGTTATTTCGAGCATGACGGTGTTGTTTAGGTCCATTTCATCGGTACTCTCCACATCGTCGGGATAGAGGGGAATGCGTGCCCCTTCCAGCACGAATACGGGCATCTGGTCAAGCGGCACTTCTACGTCGTAATACCAGCGGCCGCCCTTGAGACGCTCGCCGGTGAAGAAGTTGACCCAGTAGGCCTCCCCAAGCCCCTCCGAAGGAGGGGGTGTCGAGTTACATAACGACGCTGATTCTTCCATTACTTTAGGTAACCAAACATCCCCTCCTTTGGAGGGGCTTGGGGAGGCCTTCGGCAGATAGATGTCCCTTCTGCCCTCGCTGTTCATCACCGGGCATACCAGGAACTGCGACCCGAAGAAATACTCATCGTCGATGTGCCACACCTGATGGTCGTGCGGGTAGCGCATCAGCAGGGCTTGCAACAGTGGCCACCCTGTGCGGCACGCCTCCTCGCTTTCTTTAATAATGTAAGGGATGAGACGGTAGCGCAGCTTCCACCATCGTTTCACAATGGGTGCCACGGTGGGGTAGTGCCACGGCTCACGCTTGCTGGTGCCGTGGTAGCGTATATGTGAGGAGAAGACGCCGAACTGCGTCCACCGCACGTAGACCAAGGGGTCGACGGGCGAGTTCATGAAGTCGGGCGTGGAGTGGAAGCCCGGCACGTCGTGGCTCCAGAAGGCGAAGCCGCTCAGTCCGAGGTGCAGGCCGCCGCGCAGCGACCCGGCCATGCCGTCCCATGAACTCTCGCTGTCGCCGCCCCAGTGCACAGGGTAACGCTGGCAGCCGGCCCACGCCGCACGGGCCCAGATGAGGGCGTTGCCAACGGTAGAACCGCCAGTAATGGTCGGTGCTGTGTGTTCCAGTGTGGCCTCGTATGCGGCACGTTGATAGAGCAGGGCGTACAGGTTGTTCAGCCGCTCGGGCGCCATGCCGTGGTACTGGTGGTCCATGTGGATGTTCTCGCCGAAATCGGTCTTGATGCACTTCACACCCATGTCGAGCAGCGGCTTCAGCAGCTGGTTCTTGTACCATTCCGTGGCCTTTTCATCGGTGAAATCGATAGTTCCGGCATAGTCGAGGGCAGAGAAGTTAGAGGAAGAGTCAGCGTCATTATGTGACTCAACATCCCCTCCTTCGGAGGGGCTTGGGGAGGCCTTCCGGCTGATATATCCGTTCTTTTGGGCTTCGCTGAGCTGTTCGGCCCCTTGTGCCACGTAGGGCAGCTGCCACAGGCTCACCTTGAACCCCTGGTCGGCCAGACGATGGATGAAGGCCGCAGGGTCAGGGAAACGCTCAGGGTTGAACTTCCACTCGCAGAGCCAGTCGGTGCGGAACCAGCCTGTGTCTAAGTGGATGACGTCGCAGGGATAGTGTTCGCGGCGCAGATGCTGGCAGATGTCCTCCACCTCCTCTGCTGAGAAATAGGTCATGCGGCTCATCCAGATGCCGAAGCTCCACAGCGGCGGCATCTGTGGGAAGCCTGTCAGCATGCGGTAGCGTCGCAAGATGGCTTCTGGCGTCTGTCCGCCGATGAGGAACACATCGATGGTGGCGTGTTCACAGAGGAACTGCACCGAGCGCGTGCTGTGGTCGGCCAACGACAGCTTACAGTAGTCGCTGGTGTGGAAGAACGCACCGTACATCCGGCTGGACAGGTAGAAGGGAATGTTCTTATAGCAGCGGCGGTTGTTGACGCCCTGGCCGTCCTGATTCTTCAGAAAGAACGACTGTCCGCTGAGGTCCATCTTACGGAACCGCTCGCCCGTGCCCACAAAGTGCTCGTCATACTGGCATCGGAAGCTGATGGTGGCCCGCGACACCTCCCCAGCATTCCCAGCATTCCCAGTTGTCCCAGTACTCCCAGTTGTCCCAGCAGCCCCACCACTCCCACTCACAAACCCCAGTGGCAGCGCGTCATAGCGCGGTGGCGAGAAATGGTCGTCGCTCAGGGCTATGGGCTTGCTTTCATCGCCATCGGGGAAGATGGTGATGAACGGTGCCGGCTGTGTAGCGGGCAGCAGGTCGCTCCAGTAGTCGAGGGGTGGGGGAGTGAGGTCAATGCGGGCGCGCAGTGTGCTCTTCTCCATTCCGCCACCGGTGGCCTCTTTGGCGTGTATCTCGATGACTCCCCCATGGCTTTCTCCTCTCTCCTTGGGAGAGGGTTCAGGGGTGAGGCGCTTGAGGGTCAGCGGCAGGCGCTCCACCTCCGTGGCAAAGGTGAGCATGTCGTCTTTTTCTGCCATTTCATCGTCTGTCATGGTGGTGAACAAGCGCACCATGCCTGGCTTGTAGGCCCTGATGATAAGGTCATAAGACTGTTGTGGCACGGCGTCGTTGGGAGCCATGTCTTCCTGGTGCAGCTGCTGCTGGTAGGGGATGGTGACAATGATGTCGCCATCGCGCTCGGCAACGGCGGTGGGGGCGTAGGCCTTCCACAGGACTTCGTCGCGCTGCAGCGTCGGGTCGAAGTCCATGAAGTCGAACAGGTGGTAGTTGGTTGGTCTCATGTCGGTGTTATTGGAATATGAGATTTGGTCCTGGCTGGTTGTCGCCGATTTCATCGCGTCTCAGCGGCCGACCCTCTATGGTGTTGCCGCTCAGTGTGAAACCGTCGGTGCGGGCGTCGAGATAGATGGCGAAGGCACGGTCGTTGGTGGCGTAGGGTGCCTTGGCGGGTGCACTGATGATGTTGTCGCTGATGATGGAGCGCGGCTGGTTGCTCAGCGTGTAGATGCCTCCTGCGTCATAGAGCTGGCGCGCATAGTCGCTCACATGGTTTCGGCTGATGATGTTGTGCTCCATGCCGGTGTAGGCTGCCGTCCATCCCCATCCCACGCAGATGCCTGAGTAGTTGACATGGCTGACGCTGTTGTCGCTGATGACGACATCGCGTACGTAGCCGCAGCCGATGCCCACGGCGCCCCAGTCCTCGTTGGCCGCATCGTGGATGGTGTTATGGGTGATGGTGAGATGTTGACATCGCTCAGCCAGGTCGTTGTAGGGGCGGTGCACCTCGCGTGGGCTCTCAGCGTAGGAACCGGCTAAAATGGCGGTTCCACCGATGTCCTCAAAACGGCAGCTGTCGACGGTGGCGTCCTTCACGCTGACATAGTCTAAGGCTGTGGCGCCTAAGTGACGGAAGGTGCAGCCGATGAAATCGACGCTTTCAGCCTCTCTAACGGTGACGGCGCTCACAGGGCGCTCCACCCATGCCTGGTTCTCCAAGGTCGCATCCCATGGCAGCCCCTCGTTCTCCTTCAGCTTATAGGCATCGACGATGGGAAAGCCACCCTGCAGCGTCACATGTCCGCGGTGCAGGAGACGGTTCCAGCAGGTGTTCTCGAAGGTGATGCCGCGGAAGCTGATGTGGTGGGCACCATCGACCACCACCAGCTGTTCTACACCGTCGCGCTGCTCAGTGCTCTGTAGCAGGAACGAACTGCTGCCCCGCTCGCCGCCGATGACAGGCTGTGGCCAGGGGTGCTCAAACTCCAAACGGCTCTCTGGCTCGAGGAAGGACACGATGGCTGAGCCATCGCGCCTGCAAATCTCTTTTACACGCAGGATGGCGATGGCCCACCGCTGGTGTACCACCATTTCCATAGGGTCAGTGCCGTTTAGCACGTTTTCATCGGGTGCGTCGATGGTGATGGTGCGCTGTGCGGTTTTGAAGTCGATGATGGGTGCCATGCCCTCGGCCGGCCACAGCTGGCGGTGCTGCTGTGTGGCATCGCCGCAGATGACGGTGCCCGCCTCGCCGCAGATGACCGTGGGTGAGTCGGGCGTGCCGCTGTCCTCGGGGCGCAGGAAGAGCGGCTCGTCCATGTAGTAGCGTCCCGCCTTGATGACGATGGTGATGCCGCCCTGGCAGCGGCTGTCACCGGTGCGGCGCCATTCGCGTGCCTGTCGCAGTGCCTCGTGAAGGCTCTCGCCGGGGTGCACCACGATGCTGGCAGCATGGTTTGCCGTTGCCATGAGAAGTAAAAGGGCCAGTGTCAGTAGTCTGTTCATGGTGTTTCAGGTTTCTTCGGCTGCAAAGTTACGAAAAGTCGAGAGCAAAACAAAAGAAAATTTTTTCTTTTTTTTGCCGAGACCAAGTAAGTTCGCCGTCGCAGACGGCAAAGTTACGAAAAACGAGTGAAATGAAAAAGAAAAGCGAGCTTTTCTTTTTTCATTTCCGAGTGTAGTGACAATTAGGCTTGAGTGACAGCCAGGCATTGAGTTACGACAGTCAGGCATGGAGTTACGACAGTCAGGCATGGAGATAATTTCGCCAGGCATGGAGTTATGAAAATAAGTCGTTGATTGATGAAAAAGACTCGATTTTTCCCTCGCGCGCGCGAGTGTATAAGCGAAACTTGCGCAGGTGCGAGCGCCTGAGCACCTTTTGTTATTACGCGCGCGCGTATGTGAGCTGTCTCTTGTTTTCTTCAGATGGGCAGTTCAGCATATTCACGCTAAAGCGTCATATCACCTAAGAAGAAAGTATTCACATCAAAACTTAAAAACCGCTAATTTTTCCCTAATGAGGCGAAATAATCCACTATTCTTTCCGCGTTTAGGATTTTTTTTGTACCTTTGCAGCGAATTTGTGTCAAAAGCACACCAAGAATTCGTGTAATAACATAACCACACAGAATAACAATCATGCTGAAAAAAATGAAGAAGAACCTTCTCGTTGCACTTGCTTTGACGGCAGTGATGCCCGTAGCTGCACAAGACCTGATTGCCAATCAGGCACCCATCGACCGCAAACTGCGCGCCGTTGACTCCATTCAGTTGAACCAACTTTTAGAGAACGAGGCCACCGCTGCCTCGCCCGCTGCCCAGCTGTATAACGACTGGAACAACCAGTATGTTGGCAGGCAGACAACTCTTCCCGATAGCTTCCTCATTGACCTGCGCGACTTTGCCATGCCGACGCCCAGCCGCCAGATTACCTCTAACTTCGGCGCACGCTGGGGACGCCAGCACAAGGGCCTTGACATCAAGCTGAACACCGGCGACACCATCGTCGCTGCCTTCTCAGGCAAGGTGCGCATCGTGCGCTATGAGGCCAAGGGCTACGGCAAGTATGTCGTCATTCGTCACCCCAACGGACTGGAGACCATCTATGGCCACATGTCAAAGCACTTGGTGACCGAGAATCAGGAAGTGCGTGCCGGTGAGCCCATCGGACTGGGTGGCAGCACCGGTCGTAGCACGGGTTCGCATCTGCACTTTGAGACCCGCCTCTGCGGCACCGCTCTGAATCCCGCACTGATGTTCGACTTCTACAACCAGGACGTGGTGGGCGACAGCTATATGTTCCGCAAGGCCACCTATAACAAGGAGTCGCTTGTGGCTACCCGTCTGCGTGGCGTGGGTGGCACTGGTGGCACTGACAACACCAACTACGCTCAGCTGGCCCAGGAGCAGCCTGCCCAGGTTGCAACGAACACCAGGACGCTGGCTTCCAACAATCAGTCAACGACCAGCTATCACAAGGTGAAGCGCGGCGAGACGCTCTATGGCATCGCCCGTCAGCATGGCACCACCGTTGATGCCCTCTGCCGTCTGAACCGCATCACCATGCGTACCGTACTGAAGCCCGGTCAGATTCTGAAGTACAACTAAACATTCTTCTTCTGATATAAAAGCCCGCTTATGCCCGATAACATCGCATCGGGTGCTAAGACATAGAGGCATATCATTCGGAAACAAATTGGCACTAATTTGGGAAAATTTACCCATATTAGTGCCAATTCTTTTCTTTTCTGAGCCAAAGGGTGACGCTTGTCGCTGAAGGGAAGCAAGGACGAACAGGGGAACATGGATATGTCATGGATGTGTCATGTATATGTCCCCCCCGCCTGTCCGATGATTGTTGGCCATAAAAAAAACCGTGGCGGAGTGACCGCCACGGATTTTTTATGCTTTTCAACTCGATTACTCAGCGCTCTCGTCAGCCGTGCTCTTGAAGGCATCGTTGTAGTCAGTCTCCCACTGGGGTATGACCCAGGTCCAGTTGGGGTCGTTGGCTGCGATGTTCTTTGCGATGGCCGAGTGGGCACTGCCTCCCTGGGCAAGGCCACGACGGCTGATAGGCATATTCCAGCGCTTGTAGTCGCTGAAGCCTACGCCCTCACCCCACAGCTCAAGCTCACGGTAGTTGACAATCTCCTGGAACAGGTCGTTGCCCGTCTTGTCGCAAGTGTAGCCCGGTGTACGGTCGGTGGTCGTGTTCAAGGCCACAAGTGCCTCCTGGGCAGCTGTCGTGTTGTTAAGGAAGTAGTTGGCCTCAGCCTCGATGAGATACATCTCCGATGAGCGGATGAAAGGCAGGTAGCCTACACCCGGCGTGTCGAACACATAGAACTTCAGGTGACCGCCGATGTAATAGTAGCCTGGTGCATAGGGACGAGCCATGGCCGAAGCCCCGATGGCATGACGCTTCTCGATATAGGCATCGACCTCTTCCCACAGGGGATCGTTATGGATGCCCAACATACCGTAAGTAAGATAGTAAGCATCGGGAACCGTTGGGTCGCTGAGGTTGTATGAGGGAAACTTGTCAGGTGTGAGGAACAGTCCCTTACGGATGTCGTTGTCAGGAATCTGGTTTGTCAGGTCGATATTGATGGAGCCGGCACCGTTAGCCGTGTTGGCAGCATAGTAGCCGTTGCAGGCATACTGCGTGCCATAGCTCCAGTACCAGTTGTTCTCGCTCGCATCGCCATAGCTGCCGAAAATCCACTCACTGGTGGGACGGCAGAAACCGCTGTAGTAGGCGGTGTTGTCCATCAGGGGATAGCCTTCGCGTGCCAGCTTGGCCTGTTCCAAGGCCTTGGCATAGTCCTGGCGTGTCAGTGCTGCACGGGCATAGACGGCGTGTGCCACATTCTCGTTGGCAATCCACACCTCGTTGCTGCTACGATCCATGCCGCTTTCCTTGAACAGGGCGATAGCCTCATCGCAGTCCTTGTAAATCTGCTTGTAGCAGTCGGCCATGGACGACAGCGCCATGCCGCCTGTCGACTCGTCAAGGCGCAGGATGATGCCGTCAGCAGCACCGTTGTTGCTGTCCTGCCAGCGCGGAGCGTAGTAGTGCAGCAGCTTCTCAAAGGCGTAGGCACGGTAGGTCAGCGCCGAAGCCTTGTCGAACTTGACGAGTCCAGGTTCACCTGTGGCTTCATCAATGTGAGCGATGATGGTGTTGGCCTGTCCGACGAGGGTATAGTAGTAGTACCAGGGATAGGCATCGTAGGACGTGTTGTTGCGGGTGGAGTACTGCAGGTTCATGATGGGTGCCCAGCCCGTTGCATAGTAATTGTAGAAGTAGTCCTGCGAGCCATAGTTCTCGTAGATGACGAAGATGCGGTTTTCACCAGCACATCCCTGGCTCCATGCGTACTGCTGCGTCGTCATGGTCTTGGCAATACCGTTGAGTGCCATATAGCCCGACTCGGCAGTAGCGGTGGCTACATCAGCCGACACCGATTCAGTGGGGTCGGTTTCCAGATAGTCGCTGCTGCAGGATGTGAGTACCGGTGCACCCACCAGCACCATGCCTGCCAAGAGTTGATTGATATATCTCTTCATAATGATGATCTCCTATGATGTTTGGTTAGAAATTAACAGAAAGTCCGAAGTTATACACGCGGGCCGTGACATAGGTCTCGTCGTAGCCACCCGTGAAGTTGTACTGCGGGTTGAGGCCCTGGCGTGCTGTAAGGGTGAAGAGGTTTTCCACACCGGCAGTCAGCGTCACACCGCTGACAACGCCGCCCAGACTGTTGAGCCACGACTTAGGCAGGTTGTAGCTCAGCGAGATGTTCTTCATCACCAGATAGTTGGCGCTGGTGAGCCAGCGGTCGCTGGTGGCATTGTTCTTCGAGCTGCGGTTGTAGTTCATCTGAGGCGTGCCGTCGGCATCAATGCGGTTGGCATCAGTGATGTTGGCGGGTTCGGTCTGCCAGGCCTTCAGGGCATCCTTGTGGATGGCCGAGCCGCTGGTGGCTGAGTTGGTAGACATGAGCGACTGATAGACACCGTCGTAGGTGTAGCCGCCAAGGCTATAGGTCATCAGCATGTTCAGGGTCAGGTTCTGATAGGTCAGGCCAGTGGTGAATGAGCCGTAGACGGTGGGCAATGCGCTCTTGTGGAAGTCGCGCAGACCATGAGCGGTGTCCATGGTGTAGTTGGTGCCTCCCTCATAGTAGCCTGTTGCAATCTTGTTGCCATCCTCGTCCAGGACAAACTCGCCAGTTTTTTCGTCTGTCTGGTAGATGGGCGTACCGCCGATGTTCACCAGTTCGCCAGCTTTCACGGCATTGTCAATCTTCTCAGGGTCGATGGTGTAGAGCGACTGTCCGGTCTTCTGGTCAACGCCCTCGAAGTGGTAGGTGTAGAAGTCATAGAGCGAGCGGCCCTCAGTGTAGTTGTGCAGTCCAGAGAGGATGTTGTCGCCGTTGGGCAGCTTGCGAATCTTGTTGTGCAGGAAAGTGGCGTCAATGCCAGCCGTCCAGCGCCAGTCCTTGGTCTTGATGATGTCACCGTCGAGCGAGATTTCCCATCCGTAGTTCGAGATGGTACCGATGTTCTTTGCCACGGTCATGTTGTAGTAGTCCTCGTTGTAGGCGAAGGAGCCAGCCGACAGGGGCAGACGGACATCGAAGAGCAGGTCCTTGTTGCGCTTGTCGAAGTAGCCGATAGAGAAGTTCAGCCGGTCGAACAGACGGCCCTCGAGGGCAACGTCAATGGTCTGTGCCGTCTCCCACTTGATGTCAGGTGCTGCCAACTGCTGCTTCATCAGTGCGCTGCTGCCGGCGTTCTTGTCAACATAGTACAGTGCCTTGTATGCGTAGTAGCTCACGCCGGCATCGTTACCCGTCTCACCATAGCTGGCACGCAGGCGCAGCTGGTCGACCCAGTCGACTTTCTCCATGAAGGCTTCCTTCTTGATGTTCCAGCTGGCACCCACCGAGAAGAAGTTGCCCCAGCGGTTGTCCTTATGGAAGCGGCTGGAACCGTCGCGGCGCCAAGAGGCATCGAAGAAGTACTTCTGGTCATAGTTGTAGCGTACACGTGCCAGGTACGACTCGGTGGTGTACTCGTCGTCGCTGCCATACATGTATGAGTTGTTCAGGAAGTTGTTCTGCACGAAGATGTCGGGCACGGCCATCGTGGTGTTCATGCCATAGAAGCTCTTCGAGGAATACTTGTAGTTCTCGTGTCCTGCCATGGCGTCAATGTGGTGGACGCCATACTCATGGCTCCAGTTCAGCAGCTCCTGCATGGTGTAGGTGTTGTATTCGTAGGCATAGCTTGACAGGCGTCCGTTGTTCGTGGCGCCGTCACCGATGTTGGGGTTGTTGTAGCGTGTGCGGTTGTTCGTGCGGTGTGCCATGTTACCCTTCACCGAGACGACGAAGTCGTAAGGAAGGTTGAGGTTGACGAAGGCCGTACCATCGATGACGTTGCGGCGGCTCTCATCCTGGTCGGCGCGCAGCTCGTAGGCGATGTTGCGGTTGTCAAGATAGTCCGAAGTGGTGTCGAACTCAGGGCCGTCGACACCCATGACGATGCTGCCGTCCTCGTTATGCAGGTAGACAGGATAGACGGGAGCCATGTAACGGGCCACATAGAACGGGTTGGCATAGGCATTGGCCGAGGCATTGTTGTTGAAGTGGCGCGTCGAGACCGTACCCTGCAAGTTCACACCCGTGGTAATCCACTTGTTCGGGGTGAACTGTGAGTTCAGTCGAGCGGTGAAGCGCTCGTAGTCACTGCCCACCACGTAGCCCTTCTCCTTGAGGTAGCCGATGGAGCTGTAAATGTTCACCTTGTCAGTGGTATAGTTGCCGTTGAGGTTATACTCCTGGCGGTCACCCGTGCGCTCAATGTTGTCCTCCCAGTCCAGGTCAGTATAGCCGGGCAGTACGTTGGCCACCAGCTTGCCGTTGGCATCGAAGAGGGCGTCGTTGGCCTTGTCGAAGATGTTGTTGTGCAGCACTGACAATGCAAGGTTCTTCGAGGCATAGTCAGCGGCATCGGCCTCCGACAGACCGTCGTTCCAGATGCCATAGTTCTTCAGAGCAGCCCACGACGACTCCATGAAGTCCTTCACGCCCAGGCGATCATACTCCTTGATGCCGCGGTTGTAGAAGCCGTGATTGATCTTCAGGTTAATCTGGCTGGTGTTGTTCGAGCGTCCGTTCTTCGTAGTGATGATGATGACACCTGCCGAGGCACGGTTGCCGTACAGTGCTGCCGATGCAGCATCCTTCAGCACCGAGATGCTCTGGATGTCGTCAGGGTTCAGGTCGGCGATGTTGCCGCTGTAGATGATGCCATCGACGACATAGAGCGGTGAGTTAGAGCCGTTCAGCGAGCCGATGCCGCGGATGCGGATGTTTGGCTCGGCACCCGGCTCACCGTAGGTGTTGTTCACCTGCACGCCAGGAGCGGCACCTTCCAGGGCACCCGTCACCGACGTACCGATGCGCTGCTCAATCTCCTTCGAGTCGATGCTGGCCACCGAACCGGTGATGCTCTGTTTCTTTGCCGTGCCGTAAGCCACGACGATGACCTCGTCGAGGGCCGTCTGGTCGCTGGTCAGCATGATGCGCATGTTCGGACGGGCACTCACCTCAATAGGCTCCATGCCCACGTAGGTGATGCGCAGCACGTTCTTGCCGGCAGGACACGTCAGCGAGAACTGTCCGCTGGAGTTGGTCACCGTTCCCACTGTGGTGCCGACAACTTGTACAGTGGCGCCGATGACGGGCTGGCCGTCATCCTGCGACAACACCGTACCATTGACTTTCGTCTGGGCCAGTGCGCCTCCCACCAGGAGGAAGAGCATGGCCAGTAGTGTCATGATTCTTCTTTTTTCCATAATTTTTCTCTCTCGTTTTGGTTGTTAAATAATCGTTGTTCGTCTCCTACTATTTTTATTTTAATGTATGCGTACAATATTATTGCTCCATTTTAGTTTATTTATATACACCTCCCGGCCGGAGGTGTGCCGCTCGCCCGTGGCACACAAGGCAAAGCCAAATGTTACAGTTTGCAAAAATAAGCATAATTTCTTAAAACGCCAAGAGTTTTCCCTAAAAAATGCTTTGCAATACCCTTTTTTTGATACTTTTTGTTAACGAAAGGGCGTATTTTGGTAACATTCTCCTAAAAAAGTGAAAACGAACCAGCCCCGTTTCATTCCAAACTGAAACTTTTCAGCAAGTCAACATTGGCGGCGCGCAGACTTGGCTCGTTAATTTCGCGGAGATAGGTAAGCGTTGTGTGGGGGTCGCTTTGCAGGCGTAGCCATCGCTCGTAATCGGTTATTGTCTCGGCATTGATTTCCGACATCCTGAATACACCGAGGATGATTAAGTCCCACTGACAGTCTTTTGTGAAGGACCTTCAAGGCGGCAGCCCACTACCATATTGTGGGGTGCCGCCTTTTCTTTTATCCGGGAAAATGTTGCACTACTTGTACCGAAGTGTTCGTTTTGGCTGCACTGCTGTCCATTGTTTTGGTTGCACCAAAACCGTTGGGCGCCATAAAGTGCTGGCTTATTTCGTTTTTTGTCCTATCGCTTCTGCCTGAAGAACTGCTGCATCAGCTGGCGGCAGTCGTCCTCGAGTATGCCACCTGTGACCTGCGCCTTGGGGTGCAGTGCCTGTGGGGCGAAGGTCAGGTAGCCACGCTTCTCGTCGCGGCAGCCATAGACCACGCGGGGCACCTGCGCCCAGCCTAAGGCACCGGCACACATCACGCAAGGCTCGACGGTGACGTACAGCGTGCAGTCAGTGAGGTACTTGCCGCCCAGCTCGTTGGCGGCCATGGTGATGGCCTGCATCTCGGCATGGGCTGTGGCATCGCCAAGGGTCTCCGTCAGGTTGTGGGCACGCGCGATGACACGCTCCTTGCAAACCACGACGGCACCGATGGGCACCTCGTCCTCGGCCAGGGCCTTCTGAGCCTCGGCCAGGGCCATGCGCATGTATTTCTCGTGAGGATTCATAGGGCTTATTGTTTTTTTTATCTATCTTGAATGGATTCGGGGGTACGGTGGTACGTGGGTGCGGAGGTACGAGGATTGTTCTGACCCTGGGGAGATGGGCGTGCAAGCTATTCTCGTACCTCCGTACCTCCGCACCCCCGCACCTCCGAAAAAAGCTCCTTTAGCACGCTGACGGAGCGCAGCTCGGGGAAGCCTGGTACGTGCAGGCGGTAGTAGCGTAGCAGGAGCTCCAGGATGCGGTTGCGCTCTGTGCGGCTCAGGCGGAACAGGTGCATCGTGGGGAAGTCCATGCGCATGAGCAGCCGGATGCGTCCTGCCTCCTGCGGCATCAGGAAGTCGGCATGCAGGGGTGGGGCGGGGCAGAAGGTGGCGGCGCGCAGGTCAAAGTATTCGCCGCTAGTATCTAAGTTGGGATAGAAGCCTAAGAAGCGTGCCGTGTGCATGAGCAGCACCAGGTGGAAGTTGGCGAAGCCGTCGGCGGCACCGTCGAGCCACTCCACGGCAGAGCGGATGTAGTCGAACAGCGGCACGTTGCGCTGCTCGTCTCTGAGCGCATGGTAGAGGAACTCGGCCACGAAGAGACCGATGGACAGCTTCTTGGCATCGCAGTAGATCGCGTGCAGAGGGGTGAGCAGCTGTGCCTCGCGAATCTTCTGCAGTTGCGTCTGTTGTCGCACGTCACATTCTATCTGCAGCAGTGTCAGTGCCTGCAGATACTGTTTCTTCAGCTTTGAGCGTTCCGAGCGCGGCAGGGGCATGATAAACGACAGCCGACCATGTTCGCGGGTGAACATGTCGGCTATC
This sequence comes from uncultured Prevotellaceae bacterium, assembly GCA_947168045.1. GTDB lineage: Bacteria > Bacteroidota > Bacteroidia > Bacteroidales > Bacteroidaceae > Prevotella. Next base: position 65,631 of record CAMVKN010000001.1, on the reverse strand, counting down.
ATTTGTCTTTCGCCATACTTCAGTGCATGCAGCACGATGGCCTCGGTCTTTACAAACATTTTGATTTGAGATTTGAGGTTTGAGATTTGAGGTTTGAGATTTGCTGAGTCTTACTTTAAACCTCAAATCTCAAACCTCAAATCTCAAATCGAATTTTATAGCGTGATGTCGCAGCCGATGCCCAGCACGCGGTTGCTGCGTGTGAACGTGTCGCTGACGCCAGCCATAGGATAGTCCTTGCGCTCGTAGTTCTCGTAGCTCGTTGAGAAGTAGGCAGCCTTCAGTGCCACCACGTCGCTCAGCTTGTAGTTCATGCCGAAGCCCACGCTGTAGCTGTCCACCACAAACGACATGTCGTTCATGTAGCTGTCGTTCAGGCCGTAGCGTGTCAGCTGTCCGCCGACGGAGACCGTCAGACGGTCGTTGATGTCCCACTCGGCACCGGCCAGGAACTCGTTGGTGTTGTGGTCCAGCAGCTTTTGCGTGCCGTTGTACCAGTCGGCATCTTTGTCAAAGAAGTGGTGCCAGCCCAGGTTCAGGCGAATGGGGTCGATGGGGTTCCACTGGACACCGAGGGTGAGCAGTGCCGGTTGGTCCTCGTTCACCGACTCGCCGTCGCGGAACTTGTTCACGGCCGGAATCTCGCTGGCCTCGTTCACCGTCGACTCGTTCTTCATGCGCATCTGCGTGCGGAACTCATACTTGGCAGCGAAGTTCCAGCGGCCCAGGCGGTAGTCCAGGCCCACCACGGGAGCAATGCCCAGGCTGGTCTGGTTGCACAGCAGATTCACGCCCTGCGAGTACTTCTGCAGCTGGTCCATGCTGGCGCGTGTGCCCTGCAGCTGTGCCTGTTGTGCCGTCAGCTGCTGCTGCGTTGCCTCTAACTGTGTGCGCTGGGCCAGCAGTTCGGCGGGTGCCGTGGCACCGGCAGCCTCATACTGTGCGATGCCGGCATTCACCTGTTGCAGCCCTGCACTCACCTGCTGCAGGCCAGCACCAACCTGTTGCAGGCCGCCGTCAACGGTGGCGGTGGCCTCGCTGAGGAAGGTGCCGAAGTCCACGTAGCCATTGCCGGCCTTCTTCACCAGGATGTTGCTGATTTTAGCCTTGTAGGTGGCGTCGCCGTAGAGCAGGCGCAAGCCGCCGTAGATGGAGAAATTGTCGTTCACCTTGTAGGCCGTGCCTAACTGGAAGCCGTAGTAGTACTGGCGGCCCTGCATGTAGCCGTCCATGTCGTAGCGCTCAGCACCTAAGGGAGCCAGCTGCTGGGCGATGCTGCCCACCACGCTCTCGAAGGAGCCCAGTCCGTCGTTGAACTCGCACTTGCCGCCGCCACCGGGCACGCTGAAGTTGAACTGGAAGCTGTAGTTGCCCTTGTTCCAGGCGGCCTGGATGGACGGTATGATGGGAGCGTCGGCCACACCCTCGAAGGTCTTGGTCGTCAGGTCATGGTTCTTTGCTCCCAGTGCGAAGACGGGGTTGGTCGAGGTGATGGTACGCGTCTGGTGGGCGTACTGCCAGTTCAGGCCTAAGTGGAAGCCCTCGGACAGGAAAGCCACGCCGGCCGGGTTTGTGTACACACCGTCGAGGCCGATGGCGGCATCGCGGGCGGGGTTACGCAGAAAGTCAATGCTTTGATTGGTGTTGGTCAGGATGCCACCGGCCCATGCCGTGCTTCCCGTAGCTGCCAGCAGAAGGCTGGTCAGGAGTGTCTTTGATTTCATATCCTTTAAACAATGCTTTGTAAAATCGGCTGCAAAGGTAAGCACTATTTTTAAAAGCATGTGCGTTGTGTGCCCGCACTTAAGGATAATTAACAAAAAACTTGCGCATTTCTGCACAAAACGTGCAGTTTGCGCAGAAAAACGTTGCGCACTTAAAGAAAAAATGTGCAAAATAAAGGCGTCGACTGATGGTTATTCGCCCAGAAATCATTACCTTTGTCACCTGAATAGCACTAAAGAAACAATTAATACGATTATGATGGGAAAAATACTACTGGCCACCGCGATGGCCACCGCAGTGCCCGCCGCGGCACAGGAGAAGATGGCCCAGATGGAGCAACGGGCCGACGACATCATCAGCCAGATGACCCTGGAGGAGAAGTTTGCACAGCTGATGAACGAGACGCCCGGCATCCCCCGGCTGGGCATTGAGCCTTACGACTGGTGGAACGAGGGCCTGCACGGCGTGGGCCGCAGCGGCAGGGCCACCGTCTTCCCGCAGCCCATCGGCTTAGGGGCCACCTTCGACCCCGACATGGTGCAGCAGATAGGCGATGCCATTGCCACCGAGGCTCGGGCCAAATATGTGGTGGCACGTCGTAACAACAACTACGCGCGCTATACGGGCCTGACCTTCTGGAGTCCCAACGTCAACATCTTCCGCGACCCGCGATGGGGCCGGGGCATGGAGACATGGGGCGAGGACCCCTTCCTGACCGGCACCATGGGCACCGCCTTCGTGCGTGGCATGCAGGGCGACGACCCCGTCTACCTGAAGGTGGCGGCCTGTGGCAAGCACTTTGCCGTGCACAGCGGACCGGAGGCCACCCGCCACGAGGCCAACGTGGAGCCGTCGAAGCGTGACCTGTGGGAGACCTACCTGCCTGCCTTTGAGATGCTGGTGAAGGACGCCAAGGTGGAAATCATCATGGGGGCCTATAACCGCGTCTATGGTGAGTCGGCCTCGGGCAGCAAGCTGCTGCTGACCGACATCCTGCGCCGCCAGTGGGGCTTCAAAGGGCACATCGTCAGTGACTGCGGCGCCGTGACCGACATCTTCAGCGGCCACCACATTGCCAAGAGCGAGGCCGAGGCCTGCGCCATCGCCATCAAGGCCGGACTGAATGTGGAGTGTGGCACCAGCTTCCGTGCGCTGAAGGAGGCCCTCGACCAGCAGCTGCTCACTGAGGACGACATCAACCTGGCCCTGAAGCCGCTGATGATGACCCGCCTGAAGCTGGGCATCATCCACGACGACCCCGACTGTCCCTATAACCATGTCGGCGAGGAGCAGATAGGCTCCAAGGAGCACATCGCCCTGGCGCGGCAGGCTGCCGTGGAAGGCATGGTGCTGCTGAAGAACCAGCGCGACGCCCTGCCCATCGACAAGAACATACACACGCTGTTCGTCACCGGCGCCGGGGCTGCCGATGCCTTCTGGCTGATGGGCAACTACTTCGGCATCAGCGACCGCTACTGCACCTATCTGCAGGGCATCGTGTCGAAGGTCTCCAACGGCACCGCCGTGAACTATCGGCCCGGCGTCCTGGAGAATACCCCTACCCGCAATGCCATCAACTGGGCCGTGGACGAGGCCGCCGGGGCTGAGAAGACCATCATCGTCATGGGCAACAACGGCAACCTGGAGGGCGAGGAAGGCGAGGCCATCGACTCGGAGCGCGGCGACCGCGACGGCATCAGCATCCCTGAGAGCCAGATGAACTTCCTGCGCCAGGTGTGCCGCCGCAAGCAGCAGGGCATCATCGTCGTCCTCACCGGCGGCAGTCCTGTCGACGTGCGCGAGGTGTGCCAGCTGGCCGATGCCGTCGTCATGGCCTGGTATCCTGGTCAGGAGGGTGGCTATGCCCTGGCCGACGTGCTCTTTGGCGACGAGAACTTCTCGGGTCGTCTGCCTGTCACCTTCCCTGAGGACGGCGACCGCCTGCCGCCCTTCGACGACTATTCCATGCGCGGGCGTACCTATAAATATATGGCGGACAACATCTACTTCCCCTTCGGCTTCGGCCTGAGCTATGGCCGTGTGGACTACGGCGACCTGCAGGTGAAGGCCGACAAGAAGACGGGTGCCACCGCCAGCCTGACACTGACCAACAGCAGCGACCGCACCGTCACCGAGACGCCTCAGGTCTACATTGCCGCTCCTGGCGCCGGCGCCTCGGCCCCCCTGCAGCAGCTCGTGTCGTTCCGCCGCGTCAGCGTGGCCCCCGGACAGATGGTCAGCGTCAGCTTCGACATCCCCCTGGAGCGCCTGATGACCGTGCAGGACGACGGCAGCCGCAAGCTGCTCAAGGGTGAGTACACCGTCACCGTGTCCAGCGCCGCACCCTCGCCGCGCAGCCAGGCCCTCGGCGTGCAGACACTGAGCCAGAAGGTGAGGCTTTAAGCCATTTTCGCCCGGGGATGAAAAGAAAATCGCACTTTTCTTTTCTTTTCTCTCACATATTTCGTAACTTTGCACCCAACTAATCGAAACAATAAAAAGATATGAAAACGAACTACGAGCTGCGCTATGCCGCCCATCCGGAAGATGCACGCCACTATGACACACAACGGCTGCGCCGCGACTTCCTGATTGAGACGCTCTTTGTCAAAGACGAGGTGCAGATGGTCTACTCCATGTACGACCGCATGGTGGTCGGCGGGGCCATGCCCGTCGACGAGGTGCTGCCCTTGGAGGCCATCGACCCGCTGAAGGCTCCCTTCTTCACCACCCGGCGCGAGGTGGGCATCTACAATGTGGGTGGCAAGGGCACCGTCTATGTGGGCGACGAGGCGTTTGCCCTTGACTTCAAGGAGGCTCTCTACGTGGGCCGTGGCGACCGCGAGGTGCGTTTTGCCTCGGACGACGCTCACCATCCCGCGCTGTTCTACTTCAACTCAGCCACTGCCCATGCCGACTATCCTTGCCGCAAGGTGACGAAGGCCGATGCCGTGGTGGCCCACATGGGCAGTCTTGAGATGAGCAACGAGCGCAACATCAACAAGATGCTGGTCAACCAGGTGCTGCCCACCTGTCAGCTACAGATGGGCATGACCGAGCTGGCACCGGGCAGCGTGTGGAACACCATGCCCGCCCACACCCACAGCCGCCGCATGGAGGCATACTTCTATTTCGAGCTACCCGACGACCAGGCCGTCTGCCACTTCATGGGCGAGCCACAGGAGACGCGTCACATCTGGATGCACAACTGCCAGGCCGTCCTCTCGCCCGAATGGAGCATCCACAGCGCCGCCGCAACCCATAACTACACGTTCATCTGGGGCATGGGCGGCGAGAACCTCGACTACGGCGACCAGGACTTCTCGCAAATCTGCGATTTGCGATGAGGAGTTGCTGGAGTTGCCGGAGTTCTGGAGTTCAGACGTTAGATTAAAAAACAGTTGATATGATACCGACATTCTCTTTTGAGCAAATAATAGCATGGCAAAAAGCCCATGCATTTACGGTATTAGTATATCAAATGACAAGGCATTTTCCTAAGGACGAACTTTTTGGCTTGACTTCTCAGTTTCGTCGAGCTGCTGTTTCAATAGAAGCAAATATTGCCGAAGGATATAAAAAAATAAGCAAAGCTGACAAATTACGGTTTTTAAATATATCGGAAGGAAGTCTGGCTGAATGTAGGAACTACATTATTCTTTCACGAGATTTAGATTACATTGATGAAGAACAATATTCTCAGTTGTTTTACTCAATAGAAGATACAAGTAAATTATTGACAGCATATAGTAAAGGTATTATTAATAACAATGGAATAAAGGAATAAAGGGATTGTCTGAAATAAGACTGTCGTCTGAACTCCAGCAACTCCTGAACTCCCGAACTCCTAAAAAAACAAAACAGTTATGGCAAATTTATTTTCATTAGAGGGTAAGAACGCATGGATTACCGGCGCATCTTACGGTATTGGATTCAACATCGCCAAGGCCTTCGTGGCTGCCGGTGCCAAGACCATCATCTTCAACGACATCAATGAGGCTGCCCTGCAGCGCGGTCTGGACAACTACAAGGAGGCCGGCATCGAGAACGTCAAGGGCTACGTCTGCGACGTGACGAAGGAGGACGACGTGAAGGCACTGGTGGAGACCATCCATAAGGAGGTGGGCCAGATTGACATCCTGGTGAACAACGCCGGCATCATCAAGCGCATCCCCATGCACGAGATGAAGCGCGCTGAGTTCCAGCAGGTCATCGACATTGACCTCGTCGGACCGTTCATCTGCTCTTCGGCTGTCATCCCCGAGATGATGGAGCGCCGCGAGGGTAAAATCATCAACATCTGCTCGATGATGTCAGAGCTGGGCCGCGAGACCGTCAGCGCCTACGCTGCTGCCAAGGGTGGTCTGAAGATGCTCACCCGCAACATCTGCTCGGAGTATGGCGAGTACAACATCCAGTGCAACGGCATTGGCCCGGGCTACATCGCTACGCCACAGACCGCTCCGCTGCGTGAGCGTCAGCCGGACGGCAGCCGTCATCCCTTCGATTTGTTCATCTGCGCCAAGACGCCCGCCGGCCGTTGGCTCGACCCCTCAGAGCTGGGTGGTCCCGCCGTGTTCCTGGCCTCACACGCCAGCGATGCCGTCAACGGTCACGTGCTCTATGTCGACGGTGGCATCCTCGCCTACATCGGCAAGCAGCCTAAGTAATCGAGATACTAAATTCTCGAGATACGAGATAAAAAGTACGAGGTACGAGACAGCACAAAGCCATCTCGTACCTCGTACCTTTTATCTCTCATCTCTTACCTCTCACCTCTCACCTCTCACCTCTCATCTCTCACCTCTTACCTCTCATCTTCCACATCAGCAGGCCGATGACAGCGGCGAGCGTGACGCCGGTGCTGTTGGCTGCGAAGTCGAGCCACTCGCCTGCCCGGTTGGTGGTGCAGTAGCGCTGCATCAGCTCCAGCAGACCGCTCATCAGGATGGGGCCGAGCCAGGCGTAGAGGAACAGCTTCCACCCAATGAGGCGGTCGTGACAGCGCATGTACTCCACCCACATCACCGTACATGTGCCGCCGTACATCACCAAGTGTGTCCACTTGTCAATGAAGGGCACATCGTTCATGGGTGTTTCAGGCACATTGATTAGCAGTGACAAATACCACACCGCGGCTAAGCATATCAGCGTCATCGGATAGTGGCGGATGAGATGGCGAAAACGGTTCATTTCTGGCATGATGTTAAAAATTGACTGCAAAAGTACAAAAATCATTTCGTTTTGTGCGTATAAAAGAAGAAAATGTTGTATTTTTGCACCTCAATGTTGATATAACACAGACCATGACGACCATGAGCAACAGGGCAAACTTTGGTAGCCGCATCGGCATCGTGCTGGCCACGGCAGGCTCAGCAGTGGGGCTGGGCAACGTGTGGCGCTTTCCCACGTTGACGGGTGAGAACGGCGGCGCCGCTTTCCTCTTGTTATATATACTATGTGTGGCGGCCATCGGCATACCTGGCATGCTGTGCGAGTTCATCATCGGGCGCAGGGCACAGGCCAATGCCGCCCAGTCCTTCAAGCAGTTAGCGGGCAGGACGCCGTGGCGGCTCATCGGCTATTTCGGCGTGCTCACCGGCTTCCTCATCGCCAGCTACTACAGTGTGGTCAGCGGGTGGTGCCTGCAGTATGTCGGGGCCTCGCTCACCGACCGTCTTGGCGACAGTCCTGAAGCGGTGGCCGACTATTTCACGGCGTTCTCAACCAATCCCTGGCAGCCCGTGGCCTGCCTGGTGCTGTTCTTCCTCTGCTCCCACTTCGTCATCGTGCGTGGTGTGCAGAAAGGCATTGAGCGCGCTTCGAAGCTGATGATGCCCGTGCTGTTCATCCTGTTGCTCATCATTGCCGTGTCAGCCTGCCTGCTGCCGGGTGCCCGGCAGGGCATCACCTTCCTCTTCAGCCCCGACTTCTCCAAGGTCGACGGCAGCACCCTGCTGGCAGCCCTGGGACAGGCTTTCTATTCGCTCTCCTTGGGCATGGGCTGTCTGGTGACCTATGCCAGCTACTTCAACCGCGACACCCACCTGCTGAAGTCGGCTACACAGATTGCCAGCATCGACACGGTGATAGCCGTCCTGGCGGGCCTGATGATTTTTCCCGCCGTGTTCAGCGTCGGCGGCGATGTGGGTGCCGGGCCGTCGCTGGTGTTCATCACCCTGCCCAACGTCTTCAACGAGGCCTTCTCAGCAGTGCCCTTCGTGGGACATGCCATGGCCCCGCTGTTCTACCTGCTGCTGTCGGTAGCCGCGCTGACGTCGCTGATGTCGCTGCACGAGGTGTGCACAGCGTTCCTCCACGAGGACTTCCACCTGTCGCGCACCAAGGCGGCCACCATCGTCACCGCCGTCTGCTGCATCATCGGCACGTTCTGCTCGCTGTCGTTCTACAATGCCGACCTGTCGCTCTTCGGCATGAGCCTCTTCGACCTCTTCGACTTCACCACGGGTCAGATCTTCCTGCCCTTGGGTGGCTTCCTCACCTGCCTGTTCGTGGGGTGGTACGTGCCGCGTCACATCATCGTCGACGAGCTCACCAACCAGGGCACACTGCAGAGCCGCTTCATCGGGCTCTTCCTCTTCAGCGTGCGTTTTGTCTGTCCCATCGCCATCCTGCTGGTGTTCCTCAACCAGATGGGGGTCATCTAAGTCGCCGTGGCAGTGCTGCGTAAGTTCTTCTATATCATCAAGAGCGACCGCCGCATCATCCTTGCGGCCCTCACCGTCTTTGTGGTGGCTGTGGTGGCCGTGGCCCTCGTCGGTGGCCGTGACACCACCCCCGTCAGCCCCCTTACGGATAGCAGCCCTGTTGCCGCCGCCACCGTGGCAGTAGCGCCGTCCTCCTCCCAGCGCCCTATCAACGATGGCACCATTGCAGCGGCTCCCGTTGCCGAGCGCTTCCCCTTCGACCCGAACACGGCTGACAGCACACAGCTGCTGCGCCTGGGTCTGCAGCGTTGGCAGGTGCGCAACATCTACAAATATCGGGCTGCCGGCGGCATCTACCGCACCAAGGCTGACTTCGCCCGCCTCTACGGTCTCACCGTGGGACAGTATCGTGAGCTGGAGCCATATATCACCATTGGTGCCGACTATCGTCCGGCTGCCGACCTCTTCCCACGCCGTGAGGTGGCTGCCGCTTCTGCCGACAGCGCCTTCACGCCGCGCTACCCCGTGAAGCTGGCTAAGGGCGAGACCATCGACCTGTCAACGGCTGACACCACGGCGCTGCAGCGTGTGCCCGGCATTGGCCCCTACTATGCCCGCCGCATCGTGGACTACCGTCAGCGCTTAGGGGGCTTCACCACGCTGGCGCAGCTCGACGAGATAGATGGCTTTCCGCAGGAGGCCCTGCCGTATCTCACCCTGGGTGCTGGCGGCGTGCAGCAGCTGAACGTCAACAGCCTGTCGCTGAACGACCTCAAGCGGCATCCCTACATCAACTTCTATCAGGCCCGTGCCATCGTGGACTACCGTCGGCAAAACGGCCCCATCAACGATATCGGCGACCTGCGCCTGCTACCCGACTTTGGCGACGAGGTCATCGAGCGTCTGCGTCCCTACATCACCTACTGAGCCCTTTTCCTCCATTCAATGATTAAGTTTGAGTTAAATTATGAAGAATTGTTTGGCGGTAGTGCTCTTGTCAGCGCACTGGCGCGAGAATCCTGCGATATTCCTCTGGGTTCTTCAGCAGGCGCTCGGCCTCCTGCAGCTGCTTGTCGCCGTCCAGGCTGGCTTCCAGGCTGCCCCGCTGATAGTAGTAGGCCCCGATGATGTCCATCTCAATCATCTTCTGTATGGAGTCGCGATGGCGGTTCAGCTCTGTTCCCACGTCGTGGTGCAGCTTCTGCTTCAGTGCGTCGAAGAGGTCGCGTGTCTCCTCGTAGTATCCCTCGAACTTCGCCATCCTGACCAGCTCGTCGAACTGCTTGTGGCTGAGGTTGTCGTAGGTGAATCCGCTGTCCACGACGCGCTGGCAGAACTCCTGCCAGTCAGCATCGGTGAGGTGGAAGTCGGCAGGTGCTGCTATCTGCTCATGGCGTGTGATGTAGTCCACCACATAGTCGAACATCACCTCTGTGCTGTCCAGCCCTCCTGCCGAGAGGTAGTAGGCAATGTTGGGCATGGTGTCGTTCTTCACCTCGATGTCGGGCTTGATGCCGCCGCCGTCGCGCACCTCGCGTCCGCCCAGTGTGTGGAACACGCGTGTCAGCGAGTCAGGGATGTGCTCAGTGTAGGCGGCACCCGTCTGGCGGTTGTAGTTGATGGCCTGTATGCAGCGTCCCGAGGGGATGTAGTATTTCGACGTCGTTATCTTCACGTTGGCGTGGTAGGGCAGGTCTAAGGGCACCTGTACCAGGCCCTTGCCGTAGGTGCGCGTGCCGAGGATGACGGCACGGTCCAGGTCCTGCAGCGCCCCGCTGGTAATCTCGCTGGCCGATGCCGTCTCGCCGTTGACGAGCACCACCACGGGCATCAGGGTGTCCACCGGCTCCAGGCGTGTCTCGTATGTCCGGCTGGCCTGTGCCACCTTTCCGCGGTTCTCCACCACCTTCTGTTTCTGCGGCACCCAGATGTTCACCGTGTTCACCGCCTCCATCTCCGAGCCGCCGCCGTTGCTGCGCAGGTCGAAGATGAGGGCCTTGGCCCCCTGGTGCTTCAGCTCGACGAAGGCGCGGCGCACCTCCTTCGAGCAGTCCTCGGTAAACTGGTTCAGGTTGATGTAGCCTATCGAGTCGCTGCGCATGCCGTAGAAGGGCAGCTCAGGCAGCTTGATGTTGCGCCGTGTGATGCGGAACTTCATCTCCTTGTTCGTCGATGGCCGCTTTACACGCAGGACGAAGGTGGTGCCGGGGTCGCCGCGCAGGTGGCTGCTGACGTAGTTCACCGTCTTGTCCGTCATCACCGAGTCGTCGATGCTCAGGATGATGTCGCCCTTCTTCAGGCCCACCTCGGCGGCGGGCATCCCCTCGTAGGGCTCGTCGATGACCACGCGCTTCAGTCGCGTGTGGTATTTCACCAGTGCGCCGATGCCGGCATACTTGCCCGTGAGCATCATCTCCAGCTGCTTCGTCTCCTCCTCGGGATAGTATTCGGTGTAGGGGTCGAGCGAGCGTAGCATGCCCTTGATGCCTGCCGTCATGGTCTGTGTGGGGTTAAGCGAGTCCACATAGAACAGGTCCAGCTGGCTGTAGAGGGTGTTGAATATCTCCAGGTTCTTGCCCACCTCCATGTTGTGGTTCTGTGCTTGGGTGGCAACGGTCATCAACAGGGCCGTGGCCATCAGCATGATGCTTCTCTTCATGTTTACTCTTAGGACAAATGTGTGTCGATGTTTATTGTTGGCGGCAAAAGTATACATAATTATTGAGATGTGCAAATTTTATAACTTTTTTTGGGAATGAACGCTAAAAAACTATGTAATAAGGAAACCAGAAAAAGTAGGGCACTAAGTGCACCTTTGGGCCTTAATCGGTTGGTTCGCAAGTCGTTGGTTGGTGCAGCAACAAGGATGGTTGGTGCACCAACGAGCACCAGAAGCCCCTCCCCCCAGAAGCCCCTCCCCCAGCCCCTCCCTTGGGAGGGGAGTATATAGTTCTGCAATTGTTTTGTTTGTGGCGATTTTATCGCCATATTTACGGGTGATTGGAATAAGTGGCCGAGTTATTGGAATATCTCATGGGGATAAATCCGTAAAGTGCCGAGTTGTTGGAATAACTCATGGAGATAATTCCGTAAAGTGCCGAGTTATTGAATTATCTCATGGAGATAATCTCGTAAAGTGCCGAGTTGTTGTCAAATTCTCTCGAGAATTTATCAAAAAACCGTGGTTTCATCGTTGCTAAGATTCATTCGGATGTGCCCAGGTGTCCCATCAGGTGCCTCAGGTGCACCATCAGATGCTCCTGGTGCACCATCAGGTACTCGATTTGAACCATTGGTGCACCAGTCAACGACTCGTAAGTCAATGCGTTATAGTTAATAGGTGCACTTGGTGCACTATTTTTTTTGCTTTTCTTTTTCATTTCCCTCGTTTTTTCGTAACTTTGCCGCTGTCACGGCGAACTTACTTGGTCTCGGAAGAAAAAACAAACGCGTTTGTTTTGTTCTTCTCTCGACTTTTCGTAACTTTGGCTTTGCCGAAGTTACTTTGCACTCGGAAATGAAAAGAAATCAGGTTTTTCTTTTCATTTCCCTCGTTTTTTCGTAACTTTGTAAGAATTTGCAGGATTTCTATAAATAAAGGCAGTCTGGGGAATTGAGGAAAAAATGGGTTATGGATTGGAGACCGTTCTTAATTCTGCGTTCTGCTATAAATCGCTTTCAATGAGCACCCGATGAAGAGTCACCAGCCGTTTTATGACTCATCACCGGGTGCAAAGGTAATCATTTCTTCTGAATCCACTAAACATAGCACAATTTTTCTAATCACTTTCCTTCTCCAGTCTTTTGTCATTCTCGTATGATTCAATTTCATCATTAATGACTTTCTGTAGTTCGTCTTTAGGAATGATCAATTGATAATCCGCAACGCCAATAGGCTTACCCATATCTTCCAATGCAAGTTCAACTTCTATGTTGTCCTTCTCAGCACAAAGGATAATACCTATTGAGCGGTTCTCGTCCTCTCTGCGCTCCAAGCGGTCAAGTAATGACAAGTAATAGTTCATCTTTCCTGCATATTCTGGACGGAACTCTCCAATCTTTAAATCCATTGCTACAAGGCAGTGCAGACCTCGATGAAAGAACAACAAATCGACCTTGCTTTCTTTACCATTATATTCCAAGACATACTGATTGCCGATATAGGTGAACCCCTTGCCTAACTCTAAGAGGAACTGCTTCACTTTATTCACAAGCCTTTCTTCCAGTTCCAATTCTGCTATAGGTTCTGTCACCCCAAGGAATCCCAGGTTATACCTGCTGCTAAACACTTCGTTGGCATAAGCAGCCTGTACGGCAGGAAGAGTCTTCTCAAAGTTGTTGTCTATGGGTGCAGGCTGATTCTCATGCATTTTCATCTTTAGGGCATTCAACAGTAAGTCGCGATTCCAGCCTTTCCTCACCGTTTCTTGTGCATAGTACAGGATAGCCTCATCGTTATCTCCAAGTTTGCTCATCAGTTTCAAAGTGTTCCACCAGGGCAAAACTGCGACAGCGTGTCGCAGTTTCTCGTCGCTATCCTTGAAACGCTCATAGAATTTCTTCATGTCCCAAAGATTTCTGGGCGATACTCCCATTTCCGGATATATCTGTTTTAAGTCTACTGAAAGCCTGTTCACTACTCCACTACCATGCTTGCTCTCCAATTTCCTTTCATAGAGCAGCATACCAATCTTCCAATGTGTGGTGTTAATACTTACATTGATATTCTTGGCAATAGTAGCCTTCGAATCCTCAATAACTGCGACAACCTGTCGCAGGATTGCATTGTACTCCGATTCGTTTATTTGAATAATTTCGCTTGCCATATCTCGTTTCGTTTGCAAAGTTAATAATTTTATTCCGTTTAAATGTTATTCTCTGTCAGTTTTATCAGTCATTAGATCCAGAAACATCTTCACTCTCGCGAAATATTCACGGATAGTGGTAAGATAGGATCGCCTTGACTTGGGATCTTTGGCGTTATAGCCTGAATGTTCTCTACGTCAAGCCCAAGATGCTCTGCCTGATATATGGCCCTCTCGTTATGGAACTTCTGCGAGATAATCGTAAAGCTCTTTAAGCCATACACCTTGTTGGCATTGACCACAGAGCAAATCGTCCTGTAGCCCTTACCATCCAAGATGATTGCACTTGCTGGTACACCACGTGCTACCAACGAGTCCCTCATGCATTCTGGCTCATTCACTCCATCCAAACTATTTTCATCACCACTAATCAGAATCTTCTCTATCTTCCCTGCCTTAAACAATTGTTCCGCTGCATCGATTCGATAAACAAAGAAATAGTTAGTGATACGTCCAATGCGAGCCTGAGGAGTCGTTCCCAACAGTAGCCCCACCTTGCTATATTCGATGCTGTCAATGTCAGAGAACACCTTTCCCTTTGCATTATTAACCACAATCTGGTTGCAGACCAGCATGATGGCGAGACATAATGCAGCCAAGATTCCAATCATCCAGATACAAATCTTAAGGCGTTTCTTCATATATTACTGATTTCTCAATTGCTCAATGTACTTTAATTCACCCTCTGCAAATTCTTTGCTCATAGGGTCATTCAACATTTCTTTAAGAAGTGCTTCTGCCTCGTCATATTTCTGTAAATCGATAAGAACATACGCCTCTCTTCTATTTAAAAATGCATAATGAAATTGGTATGATTTAGACTCAGGATCACCATCAAAACCTGAATTCTTGACTTTTCTGATAAACTCCAAAGCTCTTGGGTCACGATTGTTTACTAAAGCGTTAATATACTCTTGTATATGACTGTCAAGACCAGAACAACTTGCCATTTCCAAATAGAAAAGAGCAACTTCATGGTCTTGGAGCTCTTCAAAGCAGAAACCTAAACAATATGCAGTCCTATAAAATTGTTCTTTTTCTTCGTCGGTTAAAGATAGTCTATTAACTGCAAGTTTTTTATAAAGGTATAAATATGCTATCTGAGCCTCAAAGAACCTGTTTTGATTGATACACTTCAATGCATAATCAAATATCGCATTCATATCCTTCTCTCCTGCCAACAAAGGTTCATTTTTTGAGGACATTATCAAGGAATAACTAATTGGATCATTAGTAGCTGATGTGCCAAGTCTATCATCATTATTATTGAAGTTCGGAATCATAATATTTACTCTTACCAAATTTCTTTCATTATTTGCACTATTAATTCGAATAATGATAGATGAAGCATGGCTAAGAATTGATTTGTCTTCTTCATCGCCTGTGGCATAATGCGCTCTTGAATAAGGAAAAACAATGGTTGTTCCTGGAATCAAATAATTATAGATACTTTCATTCCATATCTGCTCTCTATCCGTCATTGTGGTAACTGTCCCGTCTGGAGAAATAACATTCATGCCATCAATAGTATTTTCCTCAATATTGGCAATCCTCTGCAAGATGAGCCCAATAGCATAATCAGAATAGAAAGACACTTTGTCACTTCGTTCTTTATCGTCTTCGCAATTCTTTTTGTAATGAAAGAAAATAGTATTATATTTATTCTGGGCTTCTTGAGGCCATTTGTCTATATCAGAACCATGTTTGTTAATTAAATCTGCACTTAGACAATCTATTGACCTAATATCTGCAATAGCAACTAAGAACTTTTCATATTCATCAATTGTAATTGCGCCTCCACTATAAGCCATTGAATAAAAATATCCAGCTTTTTCATAATGATTGTGCTTCATTAGACATATAGCTGTATATTTACAAACCTCATAATAATCACTCATGTCATCTATTGGATGTGTCCTTAGATAATTGATAGCCCTTATGAAAATTGTATAGGCATCATAATATCTGTTATTTTCGTAGAGATATTTGCCATATCCAATGTATTCTGCATATGGTTGGAATTCACCTATTCCATGGAATAGTTCCAAATCCATCTCATCACGAAGCGCTTTTCCTGCTTTCAAACTATTCCATACCCTTGCCTCTGCTTCCTCATATTCCTCAAAAATCTTAGGGTTGTCATTCGTATCACAAGCTATCAAGAAACTTGTCATTGTAGGAACACTATTTGATTTAGAACTCCTCAGATCGTCTTCTCCATCTTTTGGTATCATGAGAGAGATGCGGATGTATGCTGCATCAGGGCCGTTGGAGGTCCCCCTAGCAAAAAGTACAATATATGAGGGGACATTCTCTCCATTTGTTCTAATAGTAAGGGTTATATTTGTTCCTGTTAACGGATATAATTCTCCGTCATCATTTTTATAAAACATATTCCAAAACAAATCACATGAAAGAGCTTGTTCTGGATTTATAAAATGTTGGCTATTGGTTTCAACCGCACTTATTTGGATTGTGCGCAATTCCGTCATGTCGTTTATTTTTGATACGACGTCAGGTAATAGTTTCTCCAAAATACTTTTTAGAGGTATACCATTTGTTGATTTGAAACGGGGGAGTACAATTTTTTGATGTCGATATGCAGCTTCATACCGAAAGAATGTTTTCATTAACATGTCATCAATATCAATAAGAGGTTTTGTGTCTTCTTTTACCTCTTTCTTTCCAAATAATTTCTTAAAGATTCCCATAGTATTTATTTCTTATTGGATCTCAATATTTTTCCAATTCTCACTTTTCTTTTCCAATGTCAGGAATCTGGTCCCTTCCAATCTACATTCAAATTCCATTTTTCCTGTTTGGGTTCCACGTCCATTCACATTTTCATAGAATTCTACTAATATTCTATCTGGAGAATAGATGATAAATGCCCCCAATATCGTGTCGTACACGCAATCATCTTTTCTGACCACTGGTGATGAAACAACGGATTTTAATCTCTCCCTGTCTTGTCCTCTTTTTTTAGGATTGTTCCAGCGTTTCATTTCCACAGCCAAAAGATTGGGGTGCCAATCTCTTTTGTGAACTATTAGATCACTTACCATAGGAAGTGATACTTTCTGGTTTTTATCATAATGCTTCCCTGAGCCATCATTCTTGCGATTGTATTCCACATCAGCGAAATAATCTTTATACTGATTAATCTCATGCATTATGATTTCCATATGGTAGGCCAGTCTTGCACAGATATTCCGTTCAGACACTCCATTGCGTATATTAAAAAAATCCATCTCATACAGCCTTTGTAAAGCCGGTATTAAGATGTGACTTACGATAATGTCTCTTTCACTATTGTTCGACATTATTCTTTTCTTTTTTGCTCATTTTTACACCCACATATCCGGCCAGAGCAGCGACAGGAACGCCTAAGCCAGGAATAACATATATCAATATGAGTATGGCCCAGATTATCGCTACCCATAGGATTATTCTTAGAACTTTCCATATCCAATGGCTTTTCTCTGTCGTTGTATCGTCTGAGGACAATGTAGATTTTTCGATGTGGAATGCATGCTGCTTCCCTGGCTCTTTGATTGAACGATACACATAATCTATGGTGCCGTCTATCCACCTAACAATTCTCCAATTGCCAATTAGTTTTAGTACAAATGGCAACAGAAGATATGCTATCAGAGGAATGGCGATATACTGAAACACGTAATTCTTTACGTCATCATCGAAGAAGGTTCCTTCTCCAATGAAGAAAAAGAACAGGCAATACAGGATGTATATCACCAAGCACTTTATGTTATACGACGACAGTTTCATAATCTATTGCTTACTACTAATTAAAGATATCAAATCACGCAATATGTTTACGTTCTATACTCTTCCTTGTTACATCATCCAATATTAGAGACAATTCGAATGTTCCCTTAATATGCCATATCTCAAAATATCTCTCTGCATCACCAGAGAACACATTCCAAAACTCTTCAACTGGAACTCGACTTGCATTTGCTAAACTTGTCAACACCTGTTTGCCATCTATATTGGTGTAACAACCAAAATGCTTTATTATAAAATCACTTTTCTTTGTTTCCATTCTTTTGTTATTTTGCTGCAAAAGTAAACAAATGATTTCATTCTTGCCAGTAACTAACGAAGGTTCTTAAACATTCTTAAGGAGTTTTTTAGTCAGTATTCCAATGAGCATCTGCTAGTCCATCATATGCATCGTCTATCTGTTCCCTTGCTGCTTTATTGTAATCATAATGACCAGTTGGGTCAAAACGTGGCTTATTGTACATATCTTCTTTTATTGATTGTCTTCTCTTAGGTAATGATTCATTATAATCTTCAATTCTCTTTTTATACTTATCTTTCTCTCTCTGCATTTGCATAACTAAAAATGGGCCTATCATGATGTTATTTTTCAACCCATTAAAAGAAACATTTCTTACTCTCGAAGGACATTGCAAAGGTTCGAAATATCCCTCTACATATAATGATTCAACTTTTTCCTCATCAAAGAATTCTATCGTAATATAATCTTTGTCAAAGGTCGTATAATCGTTCGACTCATCTACAAAGGAATGAATATTAGGAAAAACCACTGGAAGTATTTCCTTGCCATCGGTGTTTATTATTCCCCATAGATTTCCTTCTCCTGTTTTGCCATTTGTTGTCTTACCTTGTTTTACTCTGGCAAAACCATTCCTAAAACCATCTATCCAATCATATTTCCCAAATGGTACAATTTCTATTTCCTCTCTATCTAAAACAGCCCATTGCCCATTTGTATTCAACACTACGAATCTCTGCCTGTCAGCAGACATAACTATTTCATTGTAATACTCTTTGAAGAGCCTTTCTCCATCTATTGAAATTATAGTTTTTACAAGTTTGTCTTTATTGTCACTCAAGGAAATTCTGACAACATCCTCTTTATGATAAAAGTCATCATAGACGCGTTCATAAGAATATGGTATTTTGATATGACCTTTTTTGTTGACAAAGCCAATTAGACCCGTGTAATCATGTATAAAAGGAATAAGAAGCCTTTTATCTTCTTGGAGGTTGTAATCCTTCGTGTCAACTATTATTTTCATATTGCTTTCTTTTTACTTCGTTGATACCAATAACTCCCTCACATCTACGTCGAGATGCTTGGCGATGTCAAAGAGTTGTTCCACGGAGGGCTGAACCTTGTTGGTCATCCATCGAGATACAGTTCCAATGTTGCGGCGCATCTGCTCTGAAAGCCATGTGCCAGTCTTTTCTTTCTCGGCCAGTACGACCTTTAGTCTATTATAATGTTGTATATTCATACCGTTTTTAGTTATCCCTTGCCCAACATTAGGCGTTTCGTGTGCAAATTTAACAAATTATCTGCAAAGTAACAAACTTATTGGCATTTATATTGCAAAAATAGTACAAATGCCACTATGGGGGTAGCCTACTACCCCGTTATGGCCTCAATGCCGCAATGGGAGGTGCCGCACACCAAGGTTGAGCAAGCTCATCGGACAGTAAGCTTGTAAGTTTTTCAAGCGTTAAAAACCAAGAACTAATTTTCGTGGCTATCCCGTTTGGATGTTTTGATATACCTTTGCTGCCGAAAACAGCGATGATGCTCACGCTCGGCAGTTGGCAAGTGAACTTGCACTGCTCTCGGAAGAAAAAACAAACGCGTTTGTTTTGTTCTTCTCTCGACTTTTCGTAACTTTGGCTTTGCCGAAGTTACTTTGCACTCGGAAATGAAAAGAAATCAAGTTTTTCTTTTCATTTCCCTCGTTTTTTCGTAACTTTGCACGCAAATTGCAATTAAACCTAAAAGAGAGTATGAAAGAACTTGCCCTGAAGTACGGATGCAATCCGAATCAGAAGCCGTCGCGTGTCTTTATGAGCGACGGCAGTGAACTGCCCATTGAGGTGCTGAACGGCCGTCCCGGCTATATCAACCTGCTCGACGCCCTGAACTCGTGGCAGCTGGTGAAGGAGTTGCGTCAGGCCACCGGTCTGCCCTCTGCCGCGTCGTTCAAGCACGTCTCGCCCGCCGGTGCTGCGGTGGGTCTGCCGCTGAGCGACACGCTGAAGCACATCTATTTCGTTGACGACATCGAGGGCCTTGACGCCTCGCCCGTAGCCTGTGCATACGCCCGTGCACGCGGTGCCGACCGTATGTCGAGCTATGGCGACTTCATCGCCCTGAGCGACGTCTGTGACAAGACCACTGCCCTCATCATCAAGCGCGAGGTGTCTGACGGCATCATCGCCCCCGGCTATACCGACGAGGCCCTGCAGATACTGCGTGAGAAGCGCAAGGGCACCTATAACGTGCTGAAGGTGGACCCCGCCTACCAGCCCGACCCCATTGAGCGCAAGCAGGTGTTCGGCGTGACCTTCGAGCAGGGACGCAATGAGATTCGCCTGGACGACCCCACCCTGTTTGACAACATCCCCACACAGAACAAGACCTTCAGCGCTGAGGCCCGCCGCGACCTGATGATAGCGCTCATCACCCTGAAATATACGCAGTCGAACAGCGTCTGCTATGTCAAGGACGGCCAGGCCATCGGCATCGGCGCCGGCCAGCAGAGCCGCATCCACTGCACGCGCCTGGCCGGACAGAAGGCCGACACATGGTGGCTGCGCCAGCACCCGAAGGTGCTCAGCCTGCCGTTCCTGCCCAACATACGCCGTGCCGACCGTGACAACACCATCGACGTGTATATCTCTGAGGACGAGCACGATGACGTGTTGCGCGAGGGCAGCTGGCAGCAGTTCTTCACCGAGCAGCCCGAGGTGCTGACACTGCAGGAGAAGAAGGAGTGGATAGCCAAGAACACCGAGGTGAGCCTGGGCAGCGATGCCTTCTTCCCCTTCGGCGACAACATCGAGCGGGCCCACAAGAGCGGTGTGCAGTACATTGCCCAGGCTGGCGGCTCGGTGCGTGACGACCATGTCATCATGACCTGCGACAAGTATGGCATTGCCATGGCCTTCACCGGCGTCAGGCTGTTCCATCACTAATTTCAGCCCCCTCAGCCCCCGTCAACTCATTGAAACAATAATAAAGCTATGAATAAAACAGGTTCAGACCCCCAACCCCCTAACTTAGGGGGCTCGGATTTCCAGCATATCCTTGAGAACGGCATCTCCTTCGGCCGTGGCGGCCAGCGCCGCGACGACACCGAGGGGAAGGTGAAGACCAAGGCCAAGAAGAAACAGTACATCACCGGTGCCCACGGCAGTGGGTCGGCGCGCCAGAAAGCCAAGTACCGCGAGCAGCGTGCCAACCGCAAACACCGCTGAATGAAGGCTCAAACGGGGCAGACAGGGGCAACAAAGGCCCTGTTTGCCCTTTTTAACACAATAGTTTGACGCTGTTAGCAGAATTATTTGTATCTTTGCACCGAGTTATGGCAAAAAACCTGTATATCATCAGTGGCTGTAACGGGGCAGGGAAGACCACTGCCTCTTACACTGTGTTGCCCGATATCCTCGGGTGCAAGGAGTTTGTCAATGCCGATGAGATAGCCCGAGGGCTGTCGCCATTCAATCCTGCCAGCGTGGCCATCGAGTCCGGACGGCTGATGCTGCAGCGCATAGAAGACCTGCTGTCGCGTGACGAGAGCTTCTCTATTGAGACGACGCTCGCCACGCGCTCTTATGTCAACCTGGTCCGCCGTGCCAAGGGGCAGGACTATCGGGTCAGTCTGCTCTACTTCTGGCTCGACAGCCCCGAGCTGGCCATGCGGCGCGTGGAAGAACGCGTCAGCAAGGGCGGCCACGGCATACCCAAGGGTACCATCACACGTCGATATGTCGCCGGCATCAACAACCTGTTCAAGCTCTTCGTGCCGCTGGTTGACTACTGGGCCGTCTTCGACAACAGCGAGACCCCGCGCCGCACCGTCGCCACGGGGGGACTGAACGCCAGGACGGAAATCCTACAGACTACTGCTTACGAAAAAATGATGACTTATGTCAAATAGAGAAGTAAAAAACTTTACCCGCAAACTGGAGAACGGCCTGCAACTGGCTGAGAAGCGGATGTTAGAGGAAAAGGCACTGCGCAACGAGACCATCGTCGTGTCGAAGGCCGAGGGGGGATTCCAGTATATCCCTGCCAAGGAGGTGCTGGCCACCCTCTGACGCAACCTGTCAAGACGCATGAAGATACAGATAGTGAACCGCAGCCGGCACCCACTGCCGACATACGCCACAGCACAGAGCGCTGGCCTGGACCTTAGGGCGAACATCAGCGAGCCGATAGTGCTGATGCCCATGGAGCGGCGCCTCATACCCACAGGGCTATACATGGCCCTGCCGCCGGGCTACGAGGCACAGGTGCGGCCACGCAGCGGACTGGCCCTGAAGCATGGCATCACCGTGCTGAACAGTCCCGGCACCATCGATGCCGACTACCGCGGAGAGGTGGGCGTGCTGCTCATCAACCTCTCGCAGCAGCCCTTCACCATCAATGACGGTGAGCGCGTGGCGCAGATGGTCGTCGCACGGCATGAACAGGCCGAGCTGATAGCGACGGAGGTTCTCGACGAGACAGAGCGCGGCGCCGGTGGCTACGGACACACGGGGGTGAATTGAGATTTGAGGTTTGAGGTTTGAGATTTTTGTATGAAGAAACTCTTTCTGATAGTAACGATGTCATTGGCAGGTCTGTGCATGGCGGCGCAGCCCAGCCAGGACAGTTGTGTCATTAAATCTCAAACCTCAAATCTCAAACCTCAAATCTACGACACATCTCAAACCTCAAATCTCAACTCTCAAATCAAGAGAGAGTTCGACATCCTGTTCCACGAGGCACTGCTACAGCGGCAGAAGGGCCATCTCGACGCTTCCTTCGACCTGCTGTTGCGTTGCAAGGAGCTGTGCCCCGAGGCTGCCGAGACCTATTACTACATTGGCGACTTCTACGACGACATGGAGCGCAAGGAGGAGGCACTCGCTGCCTTCCGCCGGGCCTGCGACCTGGAGCCTACCAACATGACCTTCCTCGAGCGCATGGCCTACGCCAGCATCCAGTCGGGTGCATACGCTGAGGGCGCTGCCATGGTGGAACAGATGTATGAGGCTGACAAGAGCCGCCAGGACCTGCTGGACATGCTCTACCAGCTGTACTTCCAGGAGAAGGACTACGAGAAAGCCATCGGGGTGCTCGACCGCATGGAGGCTGCCGACGGACCCTCAGAGAGGACCACCCTGTCGAAGTGCCGCATCTATATTGAGCAGAACGATGCTGACAAGGCCATCAGCGAGATGCGCCAGCTGGCCGAGCATTATCCTAACGACCCCACCTATCGCACGCTCTATGCCAACACGTTGCTCGTCGTCGAGCACGAGCAGGAAGCCTACGACGTGCTGCAGCAGGTGCTGACCGACGACCCCGGCAACCTGCGTGCCCAGCAGGTGATGCGCAACTACTACCTGCGGCAGGGCGACGAGGCTGCCGCCGACAGCGTCAACCATCTCATCCTGCTCAACCCGAAGGCATCGGTCGATGACAAGGTGGGACAGCTGCGGCAGATTATCATTGAGAATGAACAGCAGGGCGGCGACAGCACACTCGTGCTCTCGCTCTTCGACGAGCTGCTCAGCCAGCCACAGCCCAGTGCCGACATTGCCGAGATGAAGGCTACCTACATGCAGCTGAAGGAGATGCCGGCCGACAGCGTCAAGCAGGCCTACGAGTATGTGCTGCAGCTGGCCCCTGAACAGGCCTCTGCCCGTCTGCGCCTGGTGCAACAGGCCTGGGAGAACGAGGACAACGATGCCGTCATCAGCCTGTGTCAGGAGGCACGCCAGTATAACCCTGAGGAGATGGTGTTCTACTACTATCAGGGCATGGCCTACTACAGGCAGGAGGACAAGGACAACGCCCTCGAGGCCTTCCGCAATGGCATCAATGTCATCACCGATGAGAGCATACCCGAGATTGTGAGCGACTTCTATGCCGTCATGGGCGACCTGCTCCACGAGAAAGGACGCCAGCAGGACGCCTTCGCCGCCTACGACTCCTGTCTGGTGTGGAAGGAAGACAACATCGGGTGCCTGAACAACTATGCCTACTACCTCAGTCTGCAGGGTCTGCGCCTGGACGACGCCGAGCAGATGAGCTACCGCACGGTGAAGGCCGAGCCGGAGAATTCCACCTATCTCGACACCTACGCCTGGATACTGTTCTGCCAGCAGCGCTATGCTGAGGCAAAGGTCTACATCGACGAGGCACTGCGCTGCGACTCGCTCGTCAGTGGCGTCATCGTTGAGCATGCCGGTGACATCTATGCCCAGGCGGGTGACACTGACAGGGCTGTTGAGCTGTGGAAACAGGCACAGGCCGACGACCCCGACAATAAACTATTGAGAAAAAAGATAAAACGCAAAAAATATTACAGCAAATGAAACTATCTAGCATTTTCAAGATGGCAGTGCTGGCATTGCCGCTGATGATGGTCGCCTGTCGCTCGCACAAGACCGTCGAGACAGAGAAGCCCGTCGTCGTTAGTCCTGAACAGGAAGAGCTGCTCAGCAGGGTGAACAGTCAAAAGAACGATAAGATGGTCTTCGTCAGTTCGAAGGTGAAGTTCTCCGTTGCCGTCGGCGACCAGGAGATTTCGCTCACTGGTAACCTGCGCATGAAGCGCGACGATGTCATCCGCCTGCAGCTCATGGCCTTTGGCTTCGTCGAGGCTGCACGCCTGGAGTTCACGCAGGACTATGTGCTCATCATGGACCGCATCAACAAGCAGTACCTGAAGGCACCTTACTACTATGTCGACTTCCTGCGCAACAGCGGCATCAACTTCAACACCCTGCAGGCACTGTTCTGGAACGAGCTGTTCCAGCCGGGCAAGGCAACGCTGGCCGACGAGGACAAAAAGCAGTTCACCTCGCAGTCGCTGGGCGACAACGAGGCCATCATCAACTATGAGGATGGCGACGGCGACAAGGTGCGCAGCAAGATGTTCTACAGCTGGCTGGTGAATGAGCAGACAGGTCGCATCAAGATGGCCAACATCATGTACCGCGATCCCCTGAATGGCAACACACAGCTGAACTGGGACTACCGCGGCTTCAAGAACCTGGGCCCGAAGGTCTTCCCCAGCGACATGGGCATCACGCTCACCACACCGAAGAAGGAGGTGAAGCTGGGTGTGAAGCTGAACTACCTGAACAACGATGACGACTGGGAGCTGCGCACACGCGTCAGCGACAAGTACCGTGAGGTAGAGATTGACGAGATTCTGCGTCGCTTCATGGCGCTGTAACCCACCAGTACCATTACCTTGCATAAGCTCCACCGACCTGATATGAAACGCCTGCCACTGCTGCTGATGCTGCTGATGCTTTGCCTGGCGGCTCCTGCACAAAGGAGAGGGCAGCGCACGCGTCAGCAGTCGACGCCCCGCACGCAGCTGGAGCGCCAGCGCAGTCAGCTGCGCCAGCGACAGAAGCAGGCCCGTCAGCGTCAGGAGCAGTTGGAGAGGGAGCTGCGGCAGAAGGTGAAGGATGTGGAGACGCTGGCCTCGGAGATTGACGATTGCCAGATGGTGCTCGACAGCCTCTATGTGGTCATGGACAGTGTCAATGCCAACATTGCCGTGCTCGACTCGCAGCTCACCGTGCTGCAGAACGAGCTGGAGGAGCGCCGACAGCAGTACATCCACTCAGTGCGTTACATGTACCGCAACCGCAACGCGCAGAGTCAGCTCATCTTCGTGCTCAGCGCCAGGAACTTCGACCAGATGTACCGCCGCCTGCGCTTCATGAACGAGTACACCACGCACCAGCGTGCTCAGGGCGAGGCCGTGAAGCAGAAGGGTGAACAGGTGGCCATGAAGCTCGACGAGCTGAACACGGCGCGCAGCGAGCTCAGCGCCCTCTTGGCCCGCAACGAGGCTGAGCAGCAGCAGCTGGAGCAGCGCCGACAAGAGCAGCAGCGCCTGGTGGCTGAACTGCAGCAGGAGCGCAAGACGGTGGACAAGCTCATAGCGCAGCAACAGCGCGAGGAGGCGGAGCTGACGGCAAAGATTGACAGGATGATAGCCGAGGAGCTGGAGCGGGCACGGCGTGCCGAGGCTGAGCGCCAGCGCCAGCTGGCCGAGCAGCGCCGCCGTGAGCAGGAGGCCATTGCCGCCGCCAATAACAACACGACCCGCAACAACCGGCGCCGGCGCCGTGGCGGCACCACGGCCACACCGGCCAACCCGTCCACGCCTTCCGCGCCCAGCTATCGTGAGGCCGACCCTGACCGACAGCTGTCGGGCAGCTTCGCCAGCAACAAGGGGCGCCTGCCCGTGCCCATCACGGGCAGCTACAGGGTGGTGCGGCCCTTCGGCGAATATGTCATCGGCGGTGTCACGCTGAGAAGCAGCGGCGTCCACTTGGAAGGCCAGCATGGGGCCCAGGCACGGTGCATCTTCAACGGCGAGGTCAGCCGTGTCTACAATACCGGACAGAGCTATGTCGTCATGGTGCGCCACGGCCGCTATATCTCTGTCTATAGCAATCTTTCGTCCGTCAGCGTCACTGCCGGACAGAGTGTCACCACCAATCAGATTCTGGGCAACGTAGGCCCCACCAATGTCCTCATGTTCCGTCTGCAAGACTGGGACAACCTGCTCAACCCGAAAGTATGGCTGAGCCGCCTATAGGCCGTTGCCTATAGGCACACCCCGTCGAACAACTGCTCGTACAGCGTCAGTGCACGCTCCATCTCGCTCAGGCAGATGAACTCATCGGCCGAGTGTGAGCGTGACGACTCGCCCGGACCCAGCTTCAGCGAGGGGAACGCCATCAGGCACTGGTCGCTCAGCGTGGGCGACCCGAAGGGCTGCAGGCCCATCTCCACACAGCGCCGTACCAGCGGATGGTCGGCAGCAATCTTCGACGAGTGGAGGCGGAAGCTGCGCGCCTCTAAGCGACACTTCTTCATCTGCCCTTGCAGGAAGGCCAGCAGTTCCTCGTTCTCATACAGCTCATTGGTGCGCACGTCGAGCACGAAGTGCAGCTTGTCGGGCACCACATTGTGCTGTGTGCCGCTCTCCACCACGGTGACGCTCATCTTCGCCGGTCCTAACAGAGGGCTGACGCGCTGGAAGCGGTAGTCGCGCAGCCACACCAGGTCGTCGAGGGCCTCATAGATGGCGTTCACACCCTCGTTGCGTGCCGCATGGCCGCTCACGCCGTCGGCATAGCCGTCCACCACCATCAGGCCGCGCTCGGCAATGGCGGGCTGCAGACCTGTCGGCTCGCCCACCACCGCCACGCTTATCTCGGGCAGCAGCGGCAGGGAGCGGGCCACACCGTCGCGCCCAGACACCTCTTCTTCGGCCGATGCCAAATATATAATGTTGTACGCGCGTGGGCGTGTGAGCAGCTTGCGATAGGTCATCAGCAGCGTCACCAGTCCGCCGCCGCAGTCGTTGGCCCCCAGGCCGTAGAGACGGTCGCCCTCAATGGCGGCATCGTGTGGGTCGCGGGTCCAGGAGGCCACGGCCTTCACCGTGTCAATGTGTGCGTTGAGCAGCAGTGTGGGCCGCTGTGCATCGTAGTCGGGGCATATTGCCCACACGTTGTTGGCCTCGCGCTGCGGCTGCAGTCCCCATTGTTCCATGCGTGCCGCCATGATGTCGGCGGCAGCCGTCTCTTCGCGGCTCACCCGTGGTGTGGCTATCAGCTCGCGGAGCAGCTCCACGGCGTCGTTCAGGTCTTTGTTCATTGTCATTGTTATTAGTAATGATTAAATTACGATTCGGTTATTGACTCTTTAAGAAGCGGGCAACGGCCTGGCTGATGCTGTGAAGCCCGAAATCCTCGGGGTGTACGTCTGTCAGCGGCACCCACCGCAGCTCGGCGGCATCGTCGGCAGCCACCGCCACGGCATCGGGGGCCACCTCGGCACGGTAGAACATGTCGAGTGTGTGGATGGTCATGCCCGAATAGTCATAGAGGTTGGGCAGACTGAAGAGATAGGTCAGTGCTTGTACCGCCAGCCCCGTTTCTTCCATGATTTCCCTGCGCATGCCCTCCTCGGCCGTCTCGTCCATGTCGGCGAATCCACCGGGCAGGTCCAGCGTGCCGTATGCCGGCTCCTTGGCTCGCCGTGCCACCAAGAGGCATCCGTCCCTGATGATGAACGCCGCCGTGGCTGTTGATGGGTTGGCATAATAGGTGAAGCCACAAGCGTGGCAATGCTTGCTCTTCACGTCGTTGATGGCGAATGACGTGCTTCCGCAGACGGGGCAGTGGGTGAACTTGTCAAGCGGATGGCCGATGGTCTTGTTCTCTTCTTCCATAATTGTCTATCTCGTAGTGAGCACATACTCCTTCCCCGCCTCTGTCGGCAGGTCATAGAGCCATGTCTTTTTCAGGGTTACAGGTGGCAGGGTAGCCTCGCTGCTGACGATGGGCGCCGGTGAGGGCATCACGCTGAATGACGCGTTGGCGTTCTCGCCACGCGCCTTGCGCAGTCCCTTCCCCTTTAAGGGAACCAGCGAGCGCAGGCGGCACACGCCGCCACGCGAAGAGCGCACCACGGCCTTCGTCAGCCGTCCGCCGCTCCATGTCATGTCCACCTCAAAGCCGCCGCGTGCCTTCAGGCCTGTCACGCTGCCCGTGCCCCAAGCCTGTGGCAGTGCCGGCAGCAGGTAGACAAAGCCGTCGTGACTCTGTAGCAGCATCTCCGCGATGCCGGCCGTGCAGCCGAAGTTGCCGTCAATCTGGAACGGCGGGTGGGCGTCGAACATGTTCGGATAGGTGCCGCCATGCTGCTTTGTGGTGCCGATGATGAGGAAGGTGTCGGCCGTCAGCGTCAGCTGGTCCTGTATGAGCTTATAGGCATGCTCGCCATCCAGCAGACGTGCCCATGAGCACACCTTCCACCCCATGCTCCAGCCCGTTGACACATCGCCGCGTGCCTGCAGCGACGTGCGGGCGGCCTGCCACAGCTGTGGCGTGCGGTAGGGCGAAATCTGGTTGGAGGGGAACAGGCCGTAGAGATGTGAGAAGTGGCGGTGGTTGTCCTGCGGGTCGTCCACGTCGTCGAGCCACTCCTGCAGCTGTCCCCAGCGCCCAATCTTCATCGGCGGCAGAAGGGTGAGCTGGTGGCGAAGGGTGTCTAAGAGTGTAGAGTGTAGAGTGTAGAGTGTAGAGTTCTTGGACGAGCCAAGCGGCGAAGCCGAGCGTGCTACCGCCATACCTTCACCTAACGGGACGGCGGAAGCACGCTCGGCTTCGCCGCTTGGCTCGTCCAAGAACTCTACACTATCCACTCTACACTCTACACTGGAAGCTTGCAGCACATTGCTGAACAGCTCGGTGATGAGCTGGTTGTCCATTGTCACACCGGCATCGAGAGGCGAGGGGCGTCCCTTGCCACCGTGTTCGGGCGACTCGCCGGGACATATCACCAGGTAGGGCTTGCCCGTTGTCGGCGAGCGGTGGTTGGGGTCCTCCACCAGAATCTGGCTGTAGAAACGGGCGGCACTCTCCATGATGGGATAGGCACGGCGCAGGAACTCCTTGTCGCCCGTGTAGAGATAGTGCTCCCACAGGTGGCGGCAGAGCCATGCCGCGCCCGTCGGCCATAGTCCGCTGGCGGCCCGGTCAATGGGTCCGGTGACGCGCCACTGGTCGGTGTTGTGGTGCAGCACCCAGCCGTCGGCACCGTACATCTCACGGGCGGTCTGCCGGCCCGTCTGGCTCACTTCACTGATGAGGCGGAACAGTGGCCCGTTCAGCTCCGTCAGGTTGGTCACCTCGGCAGGCCAGTAGTTCATCTCCAGGTTGATGTTCGTGGTGTACTTCGAGTCCCATGAGGGGAACATGCGGTCGTTCCACAGGCCCTGAAGGTTGGCGGGGTTGATGTCGTCGGGCTGCGATGAGCTGATGAGCAGGTAGCGCCCGAACTGGAAGTAGGTAGCCACGAGATAGTTGTCGGTACGCTCGTGGAACTTCGTGATGCGCATGCTGGTGGGCTCCTTGGGGAACTGGTCGTCGCCCAGGTCCAGTTGCACGCGGTCATAATATTGGTGGTAGCGCTGCAGGTGGCGCGCCTTCAGCTTGTCGTAGCCCAGTGCCATGGCCTCGTGCAGTCGCTGTCGGCTCTGCTCGGCCTCGTCGCCGCTGACGTCGTTATAGCTGCGCACACTGCTGCCCACGGCCAGGTAGACGATGGCCTCGTCGGCACCCGTCACTGACAGCTGGCCGTCGGCCTGGCTCACCCTTCCGCCCTGCGCCTCCACCGCCAGACGGCCCTGGAAGCGCACCAGACTCTTCACGCTCTCATGCTTGGCGGTCAGTCCTGTCAGTGTGGCCTCCATGCCCTCGCTGCCCACCAGCGGGTTGTCGTGTGGCGTGGTCATCCAGGCGCTGAAAGTAATCATGCCCGGCCGCGAGGCCGTCAGACGGACGGCCACCACCTTGCTGCCCAGCGGGGTGAGCGTCTCGCGGCGGTAGTCGACGCCGTCAACGCTGTAGCTCACTGTGTGGATGGCATTGGCCAGGTCCAGCTGCCGCTCATAGCCACTGTAGCTGCTGTGGCCGGGCTGTGCGATGAACAGGTCGCCGAAGGGCTGAAACGGCATGCCCATGTTCTGTCCGTCGCCCACGGGCATCACCATCCGGTTGGCCAGCTCCTGTGCCTCGGCATACTTGCCGTCGAAGATGAGCTGGCGCACACGTGGCAGGTATTCGCGTGCGTGGCGGTTGATGACCTGGTTAGGTCGTCCGGCCCACAGCGTCTCCTCATTCACGCTGATGCGTTCCACGGCGGGCGTGCCGTAGACCATGGCCCCCATGGTGCCGTTGCCTAAGGGCAGTGCCTGTGTCCATGTCTGTGCCGGTCGGTCGTACCACAGCTGTTGCGCCGCTGCGCGGCTAAATGATAAATGATAAATGATAAATGATAAAGCTATCAGCGTCCGTGCTCCCATTTGATTTGAGATTTGAGATTTGAGGTTTGAGATTTGATGATAGTCTGTTGTCTGTAGTTAAAAGCCTGTGGTTTGAAGGGCCTCGGCGGGCTGTATGGTGACGCGGCTCTCGTCAATCATCGTGCGGTCGAGGCCGAAGATGTCAGCGAAGAAGTCATAGACCGCCTGCCGCTTGTTGGGGCCGAAGTCGTGGCGCTCATCGGGCAGGTGAATGTTCCTGACCTGTCCCTCAGCGCCGTAGAAGGCGAAGATGCGCTTGATGAAGGGGAACTCCAGCTCTGGCGTCGTGCTGGTCCAGTCGCCGCCGTCGCTCACCAGGAGCAGTGGCTTCGGGGCGATGATGGCCGCCAGCTCCGCCTCGCAGGTGCCCCCACCGGCCAGCTGCACGGGCATGCCGCTCTCGCAGGGGCATCCTCCGTCGAAGTGGCTTGCCACATGTACCACGGGTGCCGAGGCTTTGATGCGGTCGTCGAGCAGGGTGAGCAGCACGGTGTGTGTGCCGCCGCCGCTGCCGCCGTTGGCCGCCACGCGCGTGGTGTCGATGTCACGGCGGTTCGTCAGCATCCAGTCGAGCAGCTTCAGTCCGCAGGCTGCCTGGAAGATGTGTGCGCGGGCGCTGTGGTGGTCGCCCACCTCAGCTGCCGACTGCGAATAGCCATAGAGGTCGAAGTCCACGCAGATGGCCCCCATCCTGGCCAGTGTGCCTAAGCGCTGCTGCTCGTCGTCGCGGTAGCGCGAGGGCCAGTGACCGTCAGGACAGATGATGAGCGGATGAAGCCTCCCCCGGCCCCTCCGAGGGAGGGGAGTATAAATCGTTCCGAACACATGCTGGCCGGGCGTCAGCTCCAGGCAGATGTTCTGCGTGGTGTAGCCGTCGTGCCGCTTCACCTTCGACAGGATGGCCGGGGCGTCTTTCACGCATGAGTCGAGGAAAGCGTCAATCTCCAGTCGCTCGCGTACCTCTTTAATAAGTATGGCACGGCGTTGCTCCCATTGTGCCCGGTTGCTGTACTTGGCCGAGAGCCACTGCAGCATCTGTCGTCCCTCGTTCTCATGGCGGCGCGGATACTCGTAGCGCTTGATTTTATACGTGTTGCCGTTCTGCTTCCACCAGTTCCAGTCGAAGTGCTTGCAGATGTTGTCCAGCGTCAGCTCCAGCGAGTAGGGACGGATGCGGAAATCAGCGTAGGTCAGCATGACGCCGGCGGTGTCGACATTGGCGTCGAACTTCATCCTCACGCCGAACTGCTGGCTCACCTGCTGCATCACGTCGTGCACGGGGCGGGCGTATTGCGTCTCGTAGGTCTGGGCGGCGGCATTGAGGCTGAAGAATAAAAGGAAATAGGATAAATGTTTCATTTCTTTTTTCGTTATTATGAATCCTCGTTATTACGTTATCTCGTTATCACGTTATAACGAATCGTTTCGTGATAACGTTATTCCGTGATAACGTGATAACGAAATGACTCTATGTGATGTTTCTTGTTCCATTGCATTGCGGATAGGCAGAGCAGCTCCAGAACTCCCTGCCGGAGTTGATTCCCTTTTTCGCCATACGCTTAATCATGGGCTTGCCGCACAAAGGACAAAGCGGGGCCTCGTCCTGCTTGCTCTGCTCGGCACGATGGGAAAGACGTTCGGCGGTCAGCGCCTCTGTAAAACCGCCTTCCACCTTAAAGGTTGACAATTGATTCTCAATCTGTTTGCCCAGCATCAGGATGAGGCGGTTGCAGAGCACCAGCATACAGTTAGCCACTGTCATGGAGTTGTCTGAAAGCAGCCAAGTGTCGAAGCGGTGTTTCTGACTGAGGATGTGTATGCTGCTTTGGTGAAGCACATCGTCCTGATAGTTGGGCTTGTCGAGACGGATGTTGGCCACCTGCTTGTATTCAGCTGAATGAATGGACCACGGAATCTGTTCGTGAAGCAGCAGCCAGTTTGTGTAGTCGTTGGCAAGCTCGGCCAGGGTGGCGCGAGCCACGTCAGTGAGGCGCATTTCTGTCTCCTTCGAGGTGGAGTGACGCGAGTTGCCCTCAGCGATATTGGCGGGAGCCGCTCGTGCAGCCATTGTCATTTGGTCATATTGTCGTCCGCAGGGGTCATTGGTACGGTTGAGGAAGCGGGTGCAGAAATTTTGTGTCGCCAATTGTATGATGTTGGCCATCACCCAGGTGTCGAGCCAAAAATAACCGAAATTGGAGATTTGCATGTTGTTTTTCTTTTTCGTTATTACGTTATTACGTTATCTCGTTATCACGACTATTCGTGATAACGTTATTCCGTTATTCAGTTATCCCGCGTTATCGAGATGACGCCTAAATCTTTGCGGCTGGCTACTGGGTGGCCGTCGACCAGCAACGTGAGACCACTGCCCTGATGGTAGCGCTGGCCGTCCTGATCCCAGATGATGGTGAGGGTGTGGCCACGATAGGTGACACCGTCGAGGCAGAAGTAGGGCCACTGCCCCTGGGGCACCAACGGGTTGATGACGATGCTGCCGTCCTGCTGCGGACGCAGGCCCACGATGCCGGTGATGATGAGGTCGTTGTAGGTGGAGTGGTTGTAGTAACGGCTCCGCTCACGGTCGCCCATCAACCAGGCACCTGTCTTTTCGTCAAGATACTCACCAATGTAGGGGCGGCCTCGGTGGTGCTGGCTCTCGGTGTAAAGGTGGAGTTGGTGGAAAAAAACCTCACCCCCGGCCCCTCCAGCCTCACCCCCGGCCCCTCCCGCGGGGGGGAGGGGAGTATATAGTTTTGCCGCGTATTTTCCGTCTTGAGAGTAACTCCTCCCCTCTCCAATCGGAGAGGGGCCGGGGGTGAGGCTGCTTCCGCCTTGAGAGTAACTACTCCCCTCCCCCCCGCGGGAGGGGTCGGGGGTGAGGCTGGTGGGGCCGGGGGTGAGGCTGCTATTTATCCTGTTTGCCAGTGCCGTGAGCGTCTGGCTGGTGGCGAAAGGCCAGATGGCTCCGTCCCATTCGCACTTGCCAACGCCATGTGAGCGGAACTCAGGGTGACGGCGCTCGGCGGTGGTCAGACCGTAGGGGGCGGAGAAGCCCTGCTCATCTGACAGCTGCAGCCAGGCAACGTCATATTGGGTCTCAGCACCGAACATGTTGACATACCATGGCAGATAGCCGATGGCCTCGCGCACCTGCGCCAGCGTGTCGCCACGCAGGGTCTCGAAGAACTGGTGCTCCGGGTTCCATAGCTTGGTCTCGATGAGCCGTCGCAGGGTGTCGGCCTTCTGTCGGTAGAGGGTGGCTTTCGCGTCTTCGCCAGTCAGCGTGTTCATCCATGCCAGTGCCATGGCGTTGCCATACATATAGCTGTTGATGGTGGGGCGGGCGTACTGTTTCTTGCGCCCACCGCTGATGCTCTCCTCCATGCCGTCCTGCACGTCGCCCTGCCAGTAGAGCCCTGACGGCAGTCGGTTGGTGCGCTCCCAGCGGGCATACTCCTCCTCCAGGCGTGGCTTCAGCGAGAGGACGAAGGCGGTGTCGCCCTGCACGCTGAAGAGCTGCTGCACGGCGTAGGGGTTCCAGCTGGAGAACTTGTTCATCTTCGTCATCGGCTGTCCGTCGTTGCCGAAGTACCATGTGCGCAGAATCTGGTGCAGGTAGGTGGTGTCACGCAGCCATCGGCTCTCCATCACATGGTGCCCGATGGCGCAGGCGATGAGGTTGTAGCGGTCGGCATAGCTGCGCTGCACCAGAAACTCCGTCATGCCGTAGCCCACGGGTGTGCGCTTGATGTGCTTGCGCAGCGTCCACCAGCGGTAGTAGAACATCTCGCGCATCTGCTCGTCGGGGCAGTCGAAGAGGGGAACATTATTACGCATCCACTCCGACGACTGGGCGTTGGGGATGGTGGTGACGATGTTCTCGTCCTCCATCTGGTTGAAGCGGTCGGCATAGTGGGCGAAGGTGTCGTAGGTAAGGACGGCAGGGGAGGGTGGGGCGGCGGTGGTGGCGATGGCATCGCCACATACTGGACGGGAGGTGACATGGGCGATGGCAAAGGTGGCCGGCGTGAGGCGGACGTCGGCCAGGGGCTGGTCGTAGAGCTGGTCAGCGGGCGTGTTCGTGTTCGGCTCAGCGAAGAGGGGACCTGTCCGGAACACGATGCGGCTGATGCTCTCCACGGGGGTGTCAAACTGACGGGTGCACTTGCCGATGGTGGGGGCGGCAGGGGCGGGGGCGGCAGGGGTGGCGGCAGGATGGGTGGCCCCGGCGGGAGAACCGCCGGGCACACTGACGGCGTAGACGGCGCGGTGCAGGCCGCAGGAGAGGGTGGCGGTGATGTGGTAGGTGGTGTCCGGGGCATAATGCTTCAGCAGGGTGCCGTAGCGGGCGCCGCCCTTTACGCGCATCATGGCTGTTGAGTCAACGACGATGCGCGAGCACACCGTGCCCTTGTCATCCACGAACTCGATGTGCAGCTCGCCGTGGCTGTTCTGCGCAGCCTTCAGGTCAAACTCCACGGTCAGCTCCTTGGTGTTGGGTATGACACGCTCCACCTTCGCGTAGTCGTAGGGGTCGCTGTCGGTCATCGTCATCCACTGTCCGCTGAGGGCAACGTTTGCCCAGAGTGGCGAGTAGATGTTCCAGTCGGTCATGTCGGCCAGCGTGGCATACTGACCGAAGGAGCCTTCAGCGTGGTTGGTGGCGTTCAGGCGCACCGGCACCGGCACGCGGCTGACCCATAGGTCCTCCTTGTTGTTCGAGTAGGTCACCCAGAGGTCTTTAGGTAACGTCCACTCACTGTTTTCCACTCCCCTGACATACTGCGGTCCGTAGCTCTTGTACTGTCCGCCGTGGCGCAGTGGTGTCACCTCGCCGTTGATGAGCGACAGCGTGGTGTAGTCCAGTCCGTCGCTGCTGAGGCTGATGGCCAGCGGCCAGCGGTATTCCGAGGGGTTGTAGACGGTGGCGTAGGTGCCGTCGCTGAGGCGCTGCCCCCATATCTTCGCATTGCTGGTGACGAAGCCCGGTGCACGGTCGCATCCCGGGCGCCCGTTGACGCTGGTGAGTCGCCAGGTGTTGCCGCCGTCGGCTGAGAGGCTTGTCACGGCGTGTTTCCACAGTGCCACCTTGCGGCCGTCGGGCAGGGTGTAGCTTGAGAACGCCTTGTAGGGCTTGTCCAGGGGGATGAGGGCATCGCCGCGGTCGGACTCCTCCACCCACTGCATGCGCTGCATGGGGTCGGCCAGCATCTGGTCGACGGCCTTGACCAGTGCTTTGTCCTTGCTTTTTTTGTAATACGGGTAAACCGTATTACGCTCGGAGAAGCCGTGGTTGTAGTAGATGAAGTAGATGGGGCCGAGGGTGCCGTCCTCAAAGACGCGGCGCACCACGCGGCCAATGCCATTGCCGTCGTTGGGGTCATCCTTCATGGTCAGACAGATGCCGTAGTAGCCCGTGGCGAGGAGGGGGGCCCCCCCCAGGGTATGGTGAGTGGAGCCAGTCCCGCCGTTAGTCACCCCCCCCAGGGGGGGCCGGGGGGGGGTATACCACCCTGTGCGCTGGTGCATCACTGCCTTGAGGTTATGGGCAGGGGGCAGGTCGGGGCGGCTCGCCTTGGTCCATCCCTCGGGCACAGGGTATTCGGGGAACAGCTCCACAGGGGCGGTCCATGTGTAGCCGTCGGTGCTGGTCTGCATCATCGTCTTTCCCGGCGCCTCATGCTCGTGGCGCGGGTCGGTGAGGTAGTGCATGTAGAACCTGCCGTTCCAGTAGGCTAACATCGGCTGGTGGTTGTAGGTCCAGGTGGGCGGGGATTTAAAATCCCCGACAATGGACGAAGGGGCGGCGGTGGACGAAGGGGTGCCGCCACGCATGGTCTGAATGGAGTGCACACCGACGACGGGCTTCAGGCCGCCGTCGTGGCGCTCGGTGAGGGCCATCGTCGTGCCGGAGTAGTGCACCACGTCGCGGTTATACTTGATGAGGCCCTCCACCAGCTGCTCGTCGGCCATGAACACCGTGCCGTGCTTGTGGCCCACGGGGAAGCTGACGGCCCCCGTCTGGTCCTGGAAGGTCTGGAAGTCCTTCGTGCGATGGGCACCGTAGATGCGGTGCTGGTAGCTGTCGTAGTAGATGTACCACCAGTCGCCCACGCGCGCCACCGTAGGCCCCTCGGTGAAACTCTCCGTGAAGGGCTCCGATGCCTCGCTCCACGGCCCGTAGGGGCTGTCTGCGAAGGCCACCTTCAGTTTGCGCATGGGGCGCGAGTTGTCCTTGAGGACCATCACATATTTGAGTTTTGAGTTTAGAGTGTAGAGTTTAGAGTTTGCTACCGCCGTGTTTCTTGGCGTGGTAGCAAATTCTCCACTCTCAGTTGTGTTTCTTGGCGCGGTAGCAAACTCTCCACTCTCAGTTCTCAACTCTAAACTTGTCAGTGTTGCATCGATGACGCTGAATCCCGGGTCGTAGAACAGCTTTGCCTTAGAGAAGCGGCGGAAGTCCTTCGTCGTCATGTAGTACAGGCGGTGGTTGTTCTTATGGTCCTCCTGGTAGTCGGGGAAGCGGCCCGGCACGCACGATGCCCAGACGATGATGAACTGGCGCTTGGTGTCGTCGTAGAACAGCTCGGGCGCCCATGTGTTCACCGTGGTGGTGTCCATGCCGGTGCTGATGAAACGCTGTGGCGTCCAGTGGATGAGGTCGCGTGACGCAGCATATCCGAATCCCCTGTCGCCGCGCCACGAGCTGGTCCACACCAGGTGGAAGGTGCCGTCGGGCCCCTGGACGATGCTGGGGTCGCGCATCACCCGCTGTGTGCCCACTTCCGGCCGCAGGAAGACTCCCTCGATGCTGTCCCAGCGCAGACCGTCGTAGCTGTAGATGAAGCGCAGCCCCTCAGTGGCCGGCTCGTGGAAAGAGGTTGACACATAGATATCCTTGGCCTGCATACTGATGCCGAGCAAGAGTATGAAGGCGATGAAGGCGGCTCTTTTATGATTCATTTTAGTAATGTAGTTTTTTAGTTGACGGTTTTCATCCGCAAAGATAAACATTTTTTGTTCTTTGTCAGCATTTTTTTCCTAAAAACTTAGCAGGAAAGAAAAAATCTTTGTATCTTTGCGCCCAAAGACAAATCACTAACTCACCTAAATTATTTACTAAAACTTAAAAAACATGAAGAAAAAACTACTTTCATTCGCAGCTTTGGCTGTCATGTTGTTTGCGCCGATAGCATCCTTTGCTGAGGAAGAAGCTACGGACAACACTCCATTAGTCTATGACTTTACTAAACTGACAGTGAAGAAAGACTTGTCCAACTTGAACGGAAGTGCGTCCAACGGCGGTGTGTTCTATGTCTGGGAGAAGGCAGACAAGGCCGATAGCAAACGTCAGGACTTTAAGGGCTATACCGACTATACTGGCACAAACTTGGAGACGGAGTGTCACGTATGGCGCCGCAGCGACCGCTTAAGCGGTAATCTCGTAGATGGTGGCTTGAAGTGCCCAAACGATAGAGAGATGGTCATCAACGGCTTGCAGCCGGGCTCAAAAGTGAAGATTTACTACGATGCTAGTGGTACTGTGACTACCGATGCTGAGACGGGTGAGCAGAGCGAGCCTAAAAAGATTCTTTGGGCATCAGCCGTGAAAAGCGTTACAGAGGGTGAGGGCGATGCTGCCGTCACCACAATGGTGAATACCGTTAATGCTACGGTAGGCGAAACCAATGCCGTTTCTGGCGAAACCACCATTGCCTCGGGTGCAGAGATAGTAATAAACGATTTTGTTATTGATGATAATCACGTAGGCGGCTATTTCGGCTTCAAGGTGTTTAAGAACATGATTATCCAGAAAGTCGAAATTACCAATGGCGAAACGACTGCCGTCAACAACTTCGAGGAGGAGGCCAAGCCTGTCACCACACAGCCTGAGAACCTGAACGGAAGTACGTCCAACGGCGGTGTGTTCTATGTCTGGGAGAAGGCAGACAAGGTAGACAGCAAACGTCAGGACTTCAAGGGCTATGTGTGGAAGGAAGGCCTCGCTCTACCTGAGGAGTGCCACGTATGGCGTCGCAGCGACCGCATTAATGGCAACGTCATCCCTGAAGGCCTGAAATGTCCCAACGACAGAGAGATGGTGATTAACGGTCTTAAGCGCGGTTCTGTGATTACCATTACCTACGATGCTAGTGGTACGGTGACTACCGATGCTGAGACGGGTGAGCAGAGCGAACCTAAAAAGATTCTTTGGGCTTCGGCTGTAATTACTGAAGGCGAGGGCGATGCTGCTGTCACGAATAACAGTGTTATCGCCAAGGTCAACGACACTGATGCAATTTCCGGCGAAACGACAATTGACTCAGAAGCAAAAATCGTAATCTACGGATTCAATACTGACGATAACCACACTGGAGGATACTTTGGCTTTAAGGTGTTCAAAGGCATGGTTATTAAGAAAATTGAGATTGGATACGACACCACTGTTGGCATCCAGACCGTCACCACGACGAAAGAGAACGGTGCCTGCTACGACCTGCAGGGCCGCCGCGTGGCTCAGCCCGTCAAGGGTCTCTACATCGTCAATGGCAAGAAGGTTGTGCTGAAGTAAGCACTGCCCTCAGGACATACGTCTTTCAAGTCCGCTCCCTCTCCGCAGGGGCGGGCTTTTTTTGTATGGTTGTTATATTAGGGAGTCATGGTGCTACTCGTGCTACTCGTGCTACTGAGAGCCCAAAAATAGGCGGTTTTATCGGTATAAAACTGGCGCATTTCACCCTAAAAACGTGCTACCGACACCAGGCGTTGAGTTACGACAGCCAGGCATTGAGTTACGACAGCCAGGCATTGAGTTACGACAGCCAGGCGTTGAGTTATGACAGCCAGGAGCCGAGTTATTCTTCCTTTTTCCCTTGGTAGCACCAGTAGCACCATCGGTAGCATGTTTTTGCGGTAACAGACCCTGCTAAACACCGATGAAACGGGACATTCTGACACGTTGGTAGCACCAGTAGCAGCAGAAGCGCCTGTAGTACGATGTGTGCTGCTTTGCGCTCCTGTCAATACTTTTTTTGCGCCGTCCAATCAGAAAGTTGTAAAATAATTTGGTGGAATCATAAAAAATGTGTACCTTTGCACCCGTTCAGTGGAATGAGGGGCCTGGCCAGGCTCCTCATTCTTTCATAAAAGACGTAAGATGATTACAAAAGAAACAATCACAGCACAAGTGGAAGAGTGGCTCCAACGGGGCGACTACTTCCTGGTAGACATCCAGATGGGCGGTGCTGATGACCGCATCGTCATCGAGATTGACTGCGCCGACGGCGTATGGATTGAGGACTGTGCCGAGCTGAGCCGCTTCCTGCAGGAACGCCTTGGCGATGAGCTGGGCGACTATGAGCTGGAGGTGGGCAGCGCCGGTCTGGGGCAGCCCTTCAAGGTGGCGCAGCAGTATGTCAACCACATTGGCGACCAGGTGGAGGTGGTCACTGCCGAGGGGCAGAAGGTGAACGGCACACTGAAAGCCGTCGAAAACCGCCGTTTCATCGTTACTACCCAGGAGAAGCAGGTGCCCGAAGGCAAGAAGCGCCCTGTGAAGGTCGACGTGGACCGTGAGTTCTCCATGGACGAGGTGAAGTCAACCCGCTACCTGCTGAACTTTAAGTAATTAAGTCCCCTAAGTTAGGGGGTTGGGGGTCTGAACAGCCTAACCTCCCTATGGCAGGGGATATAAATATAAACGATTATTAACAAAACAAAAACAGGGGTGGTTCAGACCCCCAACCCCCTAACTTAGGGGGCTAAGAACAATGGCAGCAAAGAAAACAGCTAAAGAGCCCACGATGATTGAAACCTTCAGGGACTTTAAAGAGACAAAGAACATTGACCGCACTACACTGGTGAGCGTGCTGGAGGAAAGCTTCCGTAACGTTCTGGCTAAGATGTTCGGCAGCGACGAGAATTTCGACGTCATCGTCAACCCCGACAAGGGTGACTTCGAGATTCACCGCCACCGCGTTGTCGTCGACGACAATGAGGTGCAGGACGAGAACAAGGAGATAGCCCTTTCGGACGCCTTGAAGATTGAGCCCGACTATGAGGTGGGCGAAGAGGTGAGCGAATATGTCGACTTCACCAAGTTCGGACGCCGCGCCATCCTGAACCTGCGCCAGACGCTGGCCTCGAAGATTCTGGAGCTGGACCACGACGCCCTGTACCAGAAGTACAAGGACAAGGTGGGCACCGTGGTGAGCGCCGAGGTGTACCAGATGTGGAAGCGCGAGGTGCTGCTGATGGACGACGAGGGCAACGAGCTGCACCTGATGAAGGGCGACCAGATTCCGAGCGACAACTATCGCAAGGGTGAGACGGTGCGCGCCCTGGTGAAGGAGGTGACCAACGAGAACAACAACCCGCGCATCATGCTCTCGCGCACCAGCCCCGACTTCCTGAAGCGTCTGTTAGAGGCCGAGGTGCCTGAGATTGCCGACGGTCTCATCGCCATCCGCCGTGTGGCCCGCATGCCGGGCGAGCGCGCCAAGGTGGCCGTGGAGAGCTTCGACGACCGCATCGACCCCGTGGGAGCCTGCGTCGGCGTGAAGGGCAGCCGCGTGCACGGCATCGTGCGCGAGCTGGGCAACGAGAACATCGACGTCATCAACTATACCAGCAACACACAGCTCTTCATACAGCGCGCACTGTCGCCTGCCAAGGTGAGCAGCATCAACCTCGACACCGAGAACCACAAGGCAGAGGTGTACCTGCAGCCCGAGGAGGTGAGCCTGGCCATCGGCAAGGGCGGCATGAACATCAAGCTGGCCTCGATGCTCACCGAGTACACCATCGACGTCTTCCGCGTGGTCAACGACAGCGAGACCGACGAGGACATCTACCTCGACGAGTTCTCTGACGAGGTTGACCAGTGGGTCATCGACGCCATCAAGGCCCTGGGCTACGACACCGCCAAGGAGGTGCTCAACGCACCGCGCGAGCTGCTCATCGAGAAAGCTGACCTGGAGGAGGAGACCGTCGACCACCTGCTGGACGTGCTGAAGGCGGAGTTCGAATAGGATTTGAGATTTGAGGTTTGAGATTTGAGGTTTAATAATGCTCAACTCTCAAATCTCAAAACTCAAAACTAAATAAAAATCTCAAATCTCAAATCTCAAACCTCAAAAGAAGCAAATGGGAATAAGATTAAATAAAGTATTAACTGAACTGAACATAGGACTTCAAACGGCAGTTGATTTCCTAAAGAACAAGACGAGTCTGGGTGAGATTCGCGACGACGTGACGACGAACACCAAGATTAGCGACCAACAGTATGAGGCGCTGGTCGAGGCGTTCAGCACCGACAAGGCCGTGAAGACACAGGCTGACAAGCTCTTCCCCAAGAAACCCAAGGAGAAGAGAACCGTGAGCACCGATTCTCAGACGACAGGCCCGGTGAAAACCAAGACTGAGGAGGAGATGCAGCAGCGTCAGCAGTTCCGCCCCTTAGGGAAGATTGACCTCAGCAGTCTCAACAAGCCGAAGCCCGCCGCTCCGGCCGAACCTGTGGCACCCGCTTCCAAACCTGCCAACACACCCGTACAGAAGGAGACAGCGACTGCTGCCGTCAGCCCTGCTCCTGTCAAGAAAGAAGAGACCCCCGTGAAGAAGGAGGCCAAGGCTCCCGTCACGCCACAGCCCGACGCAGCGCCCAAGAGGGTTGAGACACCCGTCCAGCCCGCCAAGAGCGACGCAGCACCCGAGATCAAGAGCGTGAAGCCCGAGCCCAAGCCCGAGCCTAAGCCCGAACCCAAGCCCGAACCCAAGCCCTCGCCTGAGTCAAAGCCCGAGCCGCAGCAGCCTGCCGCCACCACCGACAGCAAGCCCGCTGCCGAGGTGAAGTCCCCCGCTCCTTCGTCCGTTGCGTCGGCATTAAATGCCGACAAGCCGGCCCCCCCCGCCGGCCCCACCATCTTCACGCTGAAGAGTGAGGAGAAGCTGGCACCGAAGGTGAACGTGCTGGGCAAGATTGACCTGTCGACCATCAACCAGAGCACCCGCCCGAAGAAGAAGTCGAAGGAGGAGAAACGCAAGCAGCGCGAGGAGAAGTCGGCACAGCAGCGTCCCGGACAGGCTGGCCAGGGTGGCGAGAAGAAGAAGCGTGAGCGCATACGCTCAGGCCGCGTCGACATAGAGGAGGCCGCCAAGGCTGCCAACAGCCAGCAGCAGGGTGGCTCAGGCAAGAAGAACAAGGGTGGCGGTGGCGGCGGTGGCCGCAACGACAACCAGGAGCAGCGCCGCGCACAGGAGAAGAACCGCAAGAAGGGGCAGCAGCCCAAGATTACGCCTGAGGTGAGCGA
Organism: uncultured Prevotellaceae bacterium; assembly: GCA_947168045.1. Taxonomy (GTDB): domain Bacteria; phylum Bacteroidota; class Bacteroidia; order Bacteroidales; family Bacteroidaceae; genus Prevotella. The sequence continues at coordinate 23,137 of CAMVKN010000001.1, read as the reverse complement.
CGAGGATGTGGCACGCCAGGTTCGTGAGACGTTGGCCCGTCTGACATCGAAGACCCAGCAGAACAAGAAGGGCGCCAAGTACCGCAAGGAGAAGCGCGACGCCGTGGCCGAGCGCATGAACGAGGAGATGGCCGCCGAGGCAGCACAGAGCAAGGTGCTGAAGCTGACGGAGTTCGTCACCGTGTCAGAGCTGGCAACGATGATGAACGTGCCCGTGGTGAAGGTCATCGGCACTTGCATGTCAATAGGCATCATGGTGAGCATCAACCAGCGTCTCGACGCTGAGACCATCAACATCGTGGCCGATGAATTCGGCTTTAAGACCGAATATGTGAGCGCCGAGGTGCAGAACGCCATCCATGAGGAGGCTGACGACGAGAACGACCTGCTGCCCCGTGCACCCATCGTCACCGTCATGGGACATGTGGACCACGGCAAGACATCGCTGCTCGACTATATACGCAAGACCAACGTCATCGCCGGCGAGGCTGGCGGCATCACGCAGCACATCGGTGCCTATAACGTGACGCTGCCCGACGGCCGGCAGATTACCTTCCTCGACACCCCTGGACACGAGGCGTTCACCGCCATGCGTGCCCGTGGTGCACAGGTGACGGATATCGCCATCATCATCGTCGCCGCTGACGACAGCGTCATGCCCACCACGAAGGAGGCCATCGCACACGCACAGGCTGCCAACGTGCCCATGGTGTTTGCCATCAACAAGATTGACAAGCCCGGCGCCAACCCCGACAAGATACGTGAGGACCTGGCCAACATGAACCTCCTGGTGGAGGACTGGGGCGGCAAGTACCAGTGTCAGGAAATCAGTGCCAAGAAGGGCATCGGCGTGGAGGAGCTCCTGGAGAAGGTGCTCCTCGAGGCTGAGATGCTCGACCTGAAGGCAAACCCCAACCGCAAGGCTACGGGCAGCATCATCGAGAGCTCGCTCGACAAGGGCCGCGGCTACGTCAGCACCGTGCTCGTCAGCAACGGCACACTGAAGGTGGGCGACGTGGTGATAGCCGGTTCGAGCCACGGCCGCATCAAGGCCATGTTCAACGAGCGCAACGAGCGCATACAGGAGGCTAAGCCCGCACAGCCCGCCATTATCCTCGGTTTGAACGGTGCTCCCACGGCTGGCGACGCCTTCAATGTGATGGACACTGAGCAGGAGGCCCGCGAGATTGCCAACAAGCGCGAACAGCTGCAGCGCGAACAGGGACTACGCACACAGCGCACCATCGGACTGGACGACATTAGCCACCGCATCGCACTGGGCGAGTTCCACGAGCTGAACATCGTCGTCAAGGGCGATACCGACGGTTCCATCGAGGCTCTGAGCGACTCGTTCATCAAGCTCTCGACCGAGAAGGTGCAGGTGAACGTCATTGCCAAGGCCGTGGGCCAGATATCAGAGAACGACGTCATGCTGGCTTCGGCTTCGAAGGCCGTCATCATCGGTTTCCAGGTGCGCCCGTCGTCGGCAGCACGCAAGCTGGCCGACAGCGAGGGCGTGGAAATCAATACCTACAGCATCATCTACGATGCCATCGAGGATGTGCGCTCTACCATGGAGGGCATGCTCGACAAGGTCATCAAGGAGGAGGTCACCGCACAGGTGGAGGTGCGCGAGGTGTACAAGATTTCGAAGGTGGGCACCGTGGCCGGTGCCATGGTCGTCGAAGGCAAGGTGCACCGCAGCGACAAGGCGCGCCTGGTGCGCGATGGAATCGTGGTTTTCACGGGTGCCATCAATGCCCTGAAGCGCTACAAGGACGATGTGAAGGAGGTGGCTACCAACTTCGAGTGTGGCATCTCGCTGGTTAACTTCAACGACATCCAGCAGGGCGACATCATCGAGACCTTCCAGGAGATAGAGGTGCAGCAGAAGCTGTAAGCGAGGTGTATCTTTGCACCGTAAATTGGCATGTGATGCCCGTTCGAAATGAAGAATAGCAAAAGAAAGGCTGGCCGCCACATTGGCTTGCAGGCCGTGTCATTATGTATCAGCACCACCATGGTGCTAATCCTGCTGGGGCTGGTAGTGGCGTCAGTACTCACGGCGCGCAACCTGTCCACCTACGTCAGGGAGAACATGTCGGTGAATGTGGTGCTGGACGACACCGTGAGCCAGAATGACGGACAGCGGCTGATGACCCTGTTGCAGACACGCCCCTATGCCCGGCAGGTGCGCTACATCAGTCAGGACGAGGCACTGGCCATCATGACCCAGGAGCTGGGGGCGAATCCCGTTGAATTCGCGGGTGTGAACCCCTTCCAGGCGGAGATTGAGATACGGCTGGCCGCCGACTATGCCAACAGCGACTCGCTGCTGCGTGTGGCGCAAGCCCTCAAGACCGACTCGATGGTCACTGATGTGTACTATGCCCAGGAGGAGATTGAAGCCGCTGACCATACGCTGAACTATGTCAACCTGGTGTTGCTGGCGCTCTCGGTGCTGCTCATCTTCATCTGCTACACCCTCATCAGCAACTCCGTCCAGCTGGGCATCTACGCGCGTCGCTTCACCATCCACACCATGAAGCTGGTGGGCGCGCGCTGGACGTTCATTAGGCGGCCCTTCCTGATGCGCAGCATCGTCATTGGGCTCATTTCATCGCTGTTGGCGTGCATCGTACTGGCTGTCATCGCCTATACGCTCTCCAAGCACCAGTCCAGCCTCGGACTGCTCATCGGGTGGCCGGAGCTGGCCATCACCTTTGCGGCTGTCTTCGTGGCGGGCTTCGCCATCGTCACCTTCTGCACGCTGCTGTCGGTCAACCGCTTCCTGCGCATGACGGCCGGCGAGCTCTACGTCGTATAATATAAATATGTATTAGTTCAACCTCGATAAAAACGATTCAAAACATAGACAGAACATGAATAAGAAAGACTTTGCATTTGGCAAAACAAACTTCATCCTCCTGGGCATCGGCATGCTCATCGTGGTCATCGGCTTCCTGCTGATGAGCGGCGACTCGTCGACCAACGAAGCCTATAACCCTGACATCTTCAGCGCCCGCCGCATCAAGGTGGCTCCGGTGGTGTGCCTGCTCGGCTTTGTGTCGATGATTTACGCCGTGGTGCACAACCCTGAGAAATCGCTGCCCTGGCAGAAACGTAAGGACACCCAAATGACAAAGGAATAAGCGATGGATTGGATAGAAACTGTCATCATTGCGGTGGTGGAGGGCCTGACGGAGTTCCTGCCCGTGTCGTCCACCGGCCACATGATCATCACGCAGAACCTGCTGGGGCTTGATGCCGCCTCGCTGAGCGAGAGCGACAAGGCCTTCATTCATGCCTTCACGTTCATCATCCAGTTTGGTGCCATCCTCTCGGTGGTGTGCCTCTACTGGAAGCGGTTCTTCCATTTCGACAACACACCAGCACCCGATGGAACCGGATTTTTGGGACGCCTGAAGCATCGCTACAACTTCTATTGGCTGCTCATCGTCGGCGTGCTGCCTGCCGTCATCATCGGACTGGTGGCCAAGAAGTCGGGACTGCTCGACTGGCTGCTTGACAGCGTCCTCGTCGTGGCCATCATGCTGGTCGTAGGCGGTGTGTTCATGCTTTTCTGCGACAAGCTGTTCAACAAGGGCAGTGAGGAGAACAAGGTGAATGAGAAGCGGGCCTTCAACATCGGCCTGTTCCAGTGCATATCGGTCATACCGGGCGTGTCGCGCTCGATGGCCACCATCGTGGGCGGCATGACACAGGGACTGACACGCAAGCGCGCCGCTGAGTTCTCGTTCTTCCTTGCAGTGCCAACCATGGCCGGTGCCACACTGCTCGACTTGCTCGACCTGATGAAGGAAGACACGGCATGGGCCACGGGACACAACATCGCCATGCTGCTGCTGGGCTGTTTCGTCGCTTTCATCGTAGCTCTGCTGGCCATGAAGTGGTTCGTGAGCTTCCTCACCAAGTACGGCTTCAAGGCATTCGGCATCTATCGCATCATCGTGGGCGGTGTCATCATCCTGCTGCTGCTCACCGGGCACTCGCTCGTCATGGTGGATTGAGAATTGAGATTTGAGGTTTGAGAATTGAGATTGTAAAGTGGACTTCCAGGAAGGAGAAATCATCTATATCAACAAACCCTACGGGGTGACGTCGTTTGGGGCCTTGGCCTTCGTGCGCACCCGTCTGTCAAGGGCATTGCATGTCAAGCGGCTGAAGACCGGCCACGCTGGCACGCTCGACCCCTTGGCCACGGGCGTTCTCATCCTCTGCACCGGGAAGGCCACGAAGCGCATTGAGAGTCTGCAGCTGGCCACGAAGGAGTACACCGCCACACTGCAGTTAGGCGCCACCACGCCGAGCTTCGACCGTGAGCACGAGGTGGACCAGACTTATCCCACGAGTCACATCACCCGCGAGCTGATAGAGAGCGTTCTTGCCCGTTTCATCGGTGATATCGACCAGGTGCCACCTGTCTTCTCGGCCGTCATGGTCAAGGGCGACCGCGCCTACGAGCTGGCCCGCAAAGGTGAGGCCGTGGAACTGAAGGCAAAGCGGATTCGCATTGACGAGATAGAGCTGACCGCCTTCGACCCGGATACCATGCAGATGAGCATCCGCGTGGTCTGCGGCAAGGGCACATACATCCGCTCACTTGCACGCGACATTGGCCTTGCCCTGGGCTCCGGTGCCTATCTGACCGCGCTCTGTCGCACCCGCGTGGGCGACGTGCGCATAGAACAATGTCTGACCTTTGACGAGTTCCCCAAGTGGCTTGAAGATATATTATCCGGAAAAGACATAAGAACTGGATAAGACATAATAACCAAAAATGTTATTCTGTTATTCTGTCTAAAACAATATTCTGTCATACAATATGAAACTATCGCAATTTAAATTCAAACTGCCCGATGAGCTGGTAGCCCTCTATCCGCCCCATCGGGTCTTTGAAAACGAGGACGGCACCGTGGAGCGTGTCTATCAGCGTGACCAGTGCCGCCTAATGGTGGTACACCGCAAGAGTCACACCATCGACCTGTGGAACAAGGACGCTGAGGGCAAGGACACTCCTATCCTCTTCCGGAGCATTGTGGACTACTTCAATGAAGGCGATACCTTCGTTTTCAACGATACGAAGGTGTTCCCCGCACGACTCTTCGGAACGAAGGAGAAGACCGATGCTCAGATTGAGGTGTTCTTGCTGCGTGAGCTGAACGAGGAGCTGCGTCTGTGGGATGTGCTGGTAGAACCAGCCCGCAAGATTCGCATCGGCAACAAGCTCTTCTTCGACGGCGAGGGCCCGATGGTGGCCGAAGTCATCGACAATACCACATCGCGCGGCCGCACGCTGCGCTTCCTCTACGACTGCCCGCACGATGAGTTCAAGCGTGAGCTGTTCTCGCTCGGCTCGGCTCCGCTGCCCCGTTACATCGTGGAGCGTCGCGCTGTCGATGCCGATGATACCGACAATTTCCAGACCATTTACGCCCGCAACGAGGGTGCCGTCACGGCTCCTGCCACGGGCTTGCACTTCAGTCGCGAGCTGATGAAGATGATGGAGATACGAGGGCTGAACAGCGCCTTCGTCACCCTGCACTGTTCGCTGGGCGCCTTTGACACCATCGAGGTGGAAGACCTGACGAAGCACAAGATGAACAGCGAGCAGATGCACATCAGTGCCGAGGCCTGCGAGATGGTCAACAAGACCAAGCAGCAGGGCAATAAGATTTGTGTGGTGGGTGTCAGCACGGCTCGCGCCACCGAGAGCGCCGTGGGCACCGATGGCATGCTGAAGGAGTATGACGGCTGGACCAACCGCTTCATCTTCCCACCCTACGAGTTCGGGCTGGCTGATGCCATGGTCACCAACTTCTATCATCCTGAGTCGACGATGATGATGTGCACGGCGGCCTTCTGTGGCTACGACCTCTGCGTTGAGGCCTACAAGGCGGCCCTGGAGAATAAGTTCAAGTTTGGCTGCTACGGCGATGCCATGCTCATCCTCGACGATTAAACCATTGAAAATTAAGCATTGAGCATTAAGCATTGTCATGTAGCCTATCTGGGATTGGGCTCTAACCTGGGCGACAGGGAAGAGAACATCCGGCGGGCTATTGCACTGATAGCAGAGCAGGTTGGCGACGTTGTGCGCCAGTCTGCTCTCTACTATTCCGAGCCATGGGGGTTCCAGTCGGACAACGCCTTTGTCAACGCTGTCATCTGTATACACACCAAGCTCGCCCCTCACCGCCTGCTGCGTGCTACGCAGCGCATTGAACGGCTCTTGGGCAAAGACCACCGCCACGCCACCGAGCGCACTCCCGTCTCTCCCATTTCTCCCAGCGCTCCCAGTTCTCCCAGTAGTCCCAGCACTCCCAGTTCTCCCAGTAGTCCCAGTAGTCCCAGCGCTCCCAGCGCTCCCAGCGCTCCCAGTAGCCCCAGCACCCCCAGCACTCCCATCACTCCCATCTACCACGACCGTCCCATTGACATTGACATCTTGCTCTACGACGATTTAGTCCTCCAAACCCCCACGCTCACCATTCCTCACCCCATGATGCAACAGCGGCCTTTTGTCATGGAGCCGCTGCGTGAGATACGCTAAGAAAAAGGGAAAATCCACCGTTTCATCGTTGTTGAGCGGGCTATTGCGCTCGATGGTTTCCCCATCGAGCCCCCCCTTCACTGTCGGCCGTCGATGTTCCGGGGATGATGCTCCAGCACTTCGCGGCGCAGGGTCTGCATGGAGATGTGTGTGTAAACCTCGGTGGTTCCGATGCTTTGATGGCCGAGCAGTGCCTGAATGACCCGCAGGTCGGCACCGCCCTCAAGGAGCGCCGTGGCGAAGGAGTGGCGGAGGGTGTGTGGTGAGATGGTCTTCTTGATGCCAGCCACCTCGGCCTGCTGCTTCAGCATGATGAGAATCATCGTGCGTGTGAGATGTGCGCCACGACGGTTCAGGAACACGTAGTCCTCCTCGCCAGGCTTTATCTTCAGGCTGTTGCGCCACGGCAGATAGTTGCTTATCTCGTGGAGGGCCGTCTCTGACAGTGGCACCAAGCGCTCCTTGTTGCCCTTGCCGAGGATGCGCAGATAGAGGTCGTTCTCATACACCTGGCTCCACTTCAGGCTGACCAGCTCGCTCACACGCAGGCCGCAGGAGAAAAGCACCTCGATGATGGCACGGTTGCGATGACCCTCGGGCACCGACAGGTCGATGCTGTCCTTCAGCTGGTCTACCTCGGCCGGCGTGAGGAATGTAGGCAGGTGCTCGCCCAGGACGGGACTCTCTAACAGCTCTGAGGGGTCTTGTTCCACGTAGCCATCGAGCACCATGTAACGGAAGAGTGAGCGCACGCCGCTGAGGATGCGGCACTGTGAGCGGGGACCGATGCCGATGTCGTGCAAATCGGCAGAGAACGACTGTAAGTCTTCGAGCGTCACCTCCGTCAGGCTCTTGCCCATGGGCTGCAGGTAGGCCAGCAGCTTCTCCACGTCACGGCGGTAGGCGTCGAGGGTGTTCCCCGACATGCTGCGCTCCAGCCTGAGGTAGCGCAGGTAGCCCTTGAAGATTTTCTCGTCGATGCTCATTTCAACGGGCAAAGTTAAGCATTTTTCCTGAGATTTGCGCCAACAGGGCTCGCTTCTTTTTCCCCTTGTTGTGAAAAAGGTGTGAAAAAGTTGTGATTCGTTTTGCATTTTACTCGCTTATTCGTACCTTTGCAGGCAAAAAGCAACTGAGAACCAAAGAACAATGAACAAAGAACTGAAACGCTGGCTGCCCGACGTGCTGGCAGTCGTCTTGTTTGCCTTGCTGGCCTTCGTCTACTTCTTCCCCTCGGACACTGAGGGGCGCATCCTCTATCAGCATGATACCTCGGCAAGTGCCGGTGCTGGACAAGAGGCCGGCGAGTACTATGAAAAGACCGGAGAGCGCAGCCGCTGGACCAACAGTCTCTTCGGCGGCATGCCCACCTACCAGATAGCACCGTCGTACAGCAGCGACAAGCCTGTGAGCGTGGTGGAGAAAGCCTACCACCTGTGGCTGCCTGACTATGTGTGGCACCTGTTCGCCTACATGCTGGGCTTCTACATCCTGCTGCGTGCCTTCGACTTCAAGCAGCATCTGGCAGCATTGGGCAGCATCCTCTGGGCCTTCTCAACCTATTTCCTCATCATCATCGCGGCCGGACACATGTGGAAGGTGATGGCACTGGCCTATCTGCCCCCGATGATTGCGGGCATCGTGCTGGCCTTCAGGGGCAAGTACCTGTGGGGTCTGCTGCTCACCGCACTGTTCACCGCGCTGGAGGTACACGCCAACCATGTGCAGATGACCTACTACTATCTGTTCATCATTGCGGCCATGGTTGTGGCGTTTGCCATCGAAGCCCTGCGCCAGAAGCGCATGGCACACCTGCTGAAGGCCATTGGCGTGTGCATCGCCGGAGGAGTGATTGGCGTGCTCATCAACCTGCCCAACCTCTACCACACCTGGGAGTACAGCAAGGCCACCATGCGCGGCGGCTCGGAGCTGGCAGCGAAGGGTGGCGCACAGACAGGCAACGGCGGACTGGACCGTGGATACATCACCCAGTATAGCTATGGCAAGGGCGAGACATGGTCGTTGCTCATTCCTAACGTCAAGGGCGGCGCCTCGATGAGGGCCGACGCCGAAGAGGGCACCGCCTTCTGCAGCCTCGCCGAGAGCAGTGCCGCCAAGGCCGTGGCCAACGAGAGCGTCAGCCTGCCCAACGGACAGAGCATCAGCGCCGGCGAGCTGTTTAACGTGCTGCCCCAATACTGGGACGAGGGTGGCACCATGGGCCCCGTCTATGTGGGCGCACTCGTCATGTTGCTCTTCGTACTCAGCCTCTTCGTAGTGCGAGGGCCGATGAAATGGGCACTTTTGGCCGTCACCGTGATAAGCATCCTGCTGTCGTGGGGCCACAACTGGCAAGCTTTCACCGACTTCTTCATTGACTACGTGCCGATGTATGCCAAGTTCCGCACCGTGGAGAGCATCCTCGTCATCGCCGAGTTCACCATACCCCTGCTGGCCATGATGGGCCTGAAGCGCATCATTGAGGAGCCCGAGCTGCTGCGCCAGCGCATCAACGCCACGGCGCTGCTGGCCTGCATCGCGGCTTTCCTCATCTTCATGGGCATCAACGGCACAAGCGTGGCCCTGTTCCTGGGCATCATTGCCCTGCTCATCGTCATGGTGAACAGTACGGTCAACTATTTCGGAAAGCAGAGCCCCTTGGCCGTCATGGACAAGAAGAAGATGCCGCTGACACCGCTGACCGCGAGTTTCGGCCTGGTGGGCGGTGCATTGCTCATCTTCGCCCTCGTGCCCACGGCGTTCTTCAGCTTCGTCAAGCCTGACCCGATGTATGACTGGGCCGAGAAGCTCAGCGTGGTGCAGGATGTGCGGCGCGCCATCTTCACTGCCGACTGCTGGCGCTCGCTGGCCATCGTCGCCATTGGTGCCGTCACGCTCTTCCTCTACATGACGAAGAAACTGAAAGCCTTCTATGCCGTGGCCATCATCGCCGTGGTGGCACTCTTCGACCTGTGGCAGGTGAACAAGAACTACCTGAACGACGGCATGTTCCGCAGCAGCAGCATCGTGGAGGAGACACACCGCAAGACGCCGCTCGACGAGTTCCTGCTCCAGGACAAGACCCTCGACTACCGTGTGCTGAACATGCCCTACGACATGCAGCAGCTGAGCACGGTGTTCAATGAAAACCAGACCAGCTACTACCACAAGAGCGTGGGTGGCTACCATGCCGCCAAGATGCAGCGCTATCAGGACCTCATCGACAGCTGCCTGTTCCAGGAGATGGCCATGGTCAACTACTATGTGCCGCAGGTGGGCTACCAGCTGGACTCGCTGCCGGGCGATGAGATAATGCCGGTGCTGAACATGCTGAACACGCGCTACATCGTGGTGAAGGCCGAGGGTGGCGTGCTGCCCATGACGAACAATTGGGCCTATGGCAATGCCTGGATGGTGGATGACATACAGTATGTGGACACGCCCAATGAGGAGCTGGCAGCACTGAAGGCGCTGGACCTGCGCCATGTGGCAGTGGCCGACAAGCGGTTTGAGAAGGCCCTGGGACAGGCAGCCCCTCAGGACAGCACCACACAGGTGACGCTGACGAGCTATGAGCCTAACCACCTGGTCTACGACGTGAGCAGCGCCAAGGGCGGCGTGCTTGTGTTCTCAGAAATCTATTATCCGGCTTGGACAGCCACCGTCGACGGCAAGGCCGTGGAGTTGGGTCGCGTCAACTATGTGTTGCGCGCCCTGCACGTAGACGGCGGAAAGCACAAGGTCGAGCTGGACTTCCACCCGCAGTCGGTGCAGACAACGAATACCATCGCATATATAGCTGAGGTGTCCCTGCTGCTGCTCGTGGTGCTGATTATTGTTATGTATGTACGCAAAAGGAAGAAATAGCACATGAGGAGAATAACCATCATCGCACTGGCCCTTGTCGCAGTGCTGGCGGGCTGCAAGAAGCCTGCTGTAACGGCGTCCGAGGACAGTCCCTTCGTCAAGCGACAGGGTACCGCCTTCGTGTTGAACGGCAAAGACTACCGTTTTGTGGGCACTAACTTCTGGTATGGCGCCATCCTGGCCAGCGAGGGGCAGGGCGGCGACCGCCAGCGCCTGTGCCGCGAGCTGGACAAGCTGCACGAGCTGGGTCTGGACAACCTGCGCATCCTGGTGGGCAGCGATGGCCAGCGCGGCGTGGCAACGAAGGTGGAGCCGACGCTGCAGGTGGCTCCCGGCGTCTATAACGACACCATCCTGGCCGGTCTTGACTATCTGCTGCAGCAGATGGGCGAGCGGGGCATGAAGGCTGTGCTCTATCTGAACAACTCATGGGAGTGGAGCGGCGGCTATGGCTACTACCTGGAGCAGGCCGGGGCCGGTCCGCAGCCGCGTCCCAATGAGGCCGGCTATCCAGCCTTCATGCAGGCCATGAGCCAGTATGCCACCAACGAGAAGGCCCACCAGCTGTTCTACCAGTACGTGCGCGACATCATCGGACGCACCAACCGTTATACCCATGTGGCATACGTCGACGACCCCGCCATCATGGCCTGGCAGATAGGCAACGAGCCGCGCGCCTTCAGCGATGAGGCAAAGGAGTCCTTTGCACAGTGGCTCAGCCAGGCGTCGGCACTCATCCGCAGCCTCGACAAGAACCACCTCATCAGCATTGGCTCGGAGGGCATCTGGGGGTGCGAGAACGACACCCTGCTCTATGAGCGCATCTGTGCTGACGAGAACATCGACTACATGAATGCCCACATCTGGCCCTACAACTGGGGCTGGGCCAAGCAGGACTCGCTGCAGGAGAATATCGGAAGGGCCTGTGCCAACAGCGGCGACTATCTGAAGGAGCACATACGCATAGCCCGTAAGCTGGAGAAGCCGCTGGTGATTGAGGAGTTCGGCTATCCGCGCGACGGCTTCCAGTTCGGCTGCGCCACGCCGACGACGGCCCGCGACCAGTACTATGACTACATCTTCACCATGGCCATGGGTGACAGCACCGTGCGCGGCTGCAACTTCTGGGGGTGGGGTGGTGAGGCCCGGCCCACCCATGAGCAGTGGCTGGTGGGCGATGCCTACTGTGGCGACCCTGCACAGGAAGCGCAGGGCTTGAACTCCGTCTTCGACTGCGACACCACCACCTTGCAGGTCATCCGCAAGCACAACGGCACCAAGTAGCCGCCGTGCCCCTTGCTTCTCCAAGGGGAGGGGTAGGGTGGGGTATGTGTTTTTCCTACACAAAATTTCGTAGAACCAAAAAAGCGAGGAAGCCGTTGCAACGACTTCCTCGCTTCTGTTCTGAGCCTCTTGTCGGATTCGAACCAACGACCCCGAGATTACAAATCACGTGCTCTGGCCAACTGAGCTAAAGAGGCGGGTGGGCAAGCGGTCTGCATCGCGCCGCTACAACCAAGTGCCTTTGCTACGTTCCCGTCCTGGAGGATTCCTCAGGAGCTGGCCGTACAGGACTTGCCCATGTAGGTGCTTCTTGTAAAGCGGGTGCAAAGATACGCATAAAAATTGGAATACGAAGAATGAAGAGAGAAGAATTCTTGTGTTTTTAACTTATTTTTTGAAGACCGTGCGCCTAATGTGATGGAAAATGAGTAATTTTGCAGGCGCAAAGACATTTGTTCACACATTATTATATATAAAGAAAACCTTGACAGCACCCGAATACATACAACTACGGGCCTTTGCCCGCTACGACGGCATGATATTGTTCGTGCTGTGGATTATCAGTTTTGGCCTCTATGTGGCAGGACTGACCACGCCTTTCCTGAGTCTTCTGGCAATGGTGGTCGCACTGGTAACGCCATTCATGTCAGTACGCATGGTGCGGCGCTACCGCGACGATGGTCTCAGCGGGGCCATCTCCTTTCGCCGTGCGTGGGCATACGTGGTGTTCATGTTTTTCTATGCCAGCCTGCTCTTTGCCATTGCGCAGTTTGTCTATTTCGCCTATTTGGACAAGGGCTTCTTCCTGAGCCAGATATCACAGATGTTCAACGAGCCGCAAACGGCACAGGCCCTGCAGCAGATGGGCTGGGGACCGGCCATGAGCCAGGCGCTGACCGACCTGGGGCAGATGCGCCCCATCGACCTGGCGCTGAACATCATGACGACCAACCTGCTCATCGGCGTCATCTTGGGGTTGCCCGTGGCGGTCGTCAGCAAGCGTAACCGCATCACCCCTGTTGGTTAGGGCATTGAAGCGTAAATGATGGATTAACAAGACATATAGAAATGGATATATCAGTAGTCATACCTCTGTATAACGAGGAGGAGTCAATCGGCGAGCTCTACCAATGGATAGAGCGTGTGATGAAGGAGCATGGCTTCAGCTATGAGGTCATCTTCATCAGCGATGGTAGCACCGACCGTTCATGGGACATCATCAACGAGCTGCACCAGCAGTCGCCGTGCGTCAAGGGCATCAAGTTCCGTCGCAACTATGGCAAGAGCCCGGCGCTGTACTGCGGTTTCGCCAAGGCACAGGGCGACGTGGTCATCACCATGGATGCCGACCTGCAGGACTCGCCTGACGAGATTCCCGAGCTGTACCGCATGATTAAGGAAGAAAAGTACGACCTGGTGAGCGGCTACAAGCAGAAGCGCTACGACCCACTGTCGAAGACGCTGCCCACGAAGCTCTTCAACGCCACGGCGCGCAAGGTGAGCGGCATCAAGAACCTGCACGACTTCAACTGCGGCCTGAAGGCCTACCGTCGTGACGTGGTGAAGAACATCGAGGTGTACGGCGAGATGCACCGCTATATACCCTATCTGGCCAAGAACGCCGGCTTCGACCGCATCGGCGAGAAGGTGGTGCATCACCAGGCCAGAAAGTATGGCACGTCGAAGTTCATGGGCTGGAACCGTTTCGTCAACGGCTATCTTGACTTGCTCACCCTCTGGTTCCTCAGCACCTTTGGCAAGAAGCCCATGCATGTGTTCGGTTTCGTTGGCTCGCTGATGTTCTTCGTCGGATTCGTTGCCATGATTATCGTCAGCATCAGCAAGCTCATGGGCAAGATTTTCATCACCGACTCACCCTACTTCTATGTCGCACTGACCATGATGGTGCTGGGTACGCAGCTCTTCCTCACCGGCTTCGTGGCTGACCTGGTCAGCCGCTCGTCGCAGAACCGCAACGACTATCAGGTGGAGGAGACGATAGGTGATAAGTGCTAAATCCGCCACATGTAAAACAACGATGCCAAGAAAGAATGAATAAAAAAGTATTGATGAGAGTGATGCTTGCATCACTTGTCACCTATCACTTGTCACTGGCCATTTCCTCCTGCTCCAGCATCGACTGCCCGGTGCAGAACACGGTGAGGGCTAACTATGCCATCCTCGATGCCGACGGCAACGCAGTCACGATGGCTGACACACTCTACGTCTGGACACGGCGCGCCGACCTGCAGGACACGCTGCTCCATCCCGACAAGGAGAACACACAGCTCAACCGCCTCGTGGGCAAGGACGCCTTCTCGCTGCCCGTCAGCTACGCCCACCCCGAGGACACCCTCGTGTTCTACATCGTCGACCAGTACGGACAGCAGACCCTCGACACAGTGTACCTGAAGAAGGACGACATACCCCACTTTGAGAGTGTGGACTGTGGCACCCACTTCTTCCACCATCTCAACGCCGTGCGCTCCACGCACTATGGCATCGACAGCATCAACATCGTCAACCCACATGTAAGCTATGACCCGAGCATCACGCACTTCAACATCTACTTCAAGCAGCGCTATTAGCCGCCGGTCATGGGTGGGCAGGCTGCTAACATTGTCATTTGTCATTTGTCATTTAGCATTTAGCGTTAGCGCCGCCCATGCCCAGGGCTTCCTGAAGTGGCAGGAAGACAGCATACCGTTGTTTCGCGGTGTGGCCATAGGCTTCGACGTGGCCGGTGCCGCACAACGCCTGTTGAGCGACTACGGACAGTATGAGGTGATGGGGCGCGTCAACCTGCATGACCAGTATTTCCCCACCATCGAGGTGGGCTACGGCGAGGCCAGCCACAAGGACGACGTCGTCACGGGCATCAACTACGCCACCAAGGCACCCTACTTCCGCATCGGTGCCGATGTGAACCTGCTGAAGAACAAGCACACGGGCAACCGCGTCTTCGCCGGTCTGCGCTACGGCTTCACCTCCTACAAGGTGGACATCAGCCGCGACCCGTTTCTTGACCCTATATGGAAATGGACTACCAGCTATGGCGTCCGCGACGAGTCGTGCTACCAGCACTGGGCAGAGCTGCTCCTCGGCATCGAGGCAAAGGTGGCCGGGCCGCTGCACTTAGGGTGGAGCGCCCGTTACCGTCGGCGCTTGGCTCACGACGACGGGCGGATGGGGAAAACCTGGTACGTGCCAGGCTACGGCATACAAGAAAGCACGCGGCTGGGCTATACGTTCAACGTCATCATTGATATATGATGATTTGAGATTTGAGATTTGAGATTTATAAATAGATGAAAGGGAAGTCACTTTACTGGAAGATTCCACTGCTGCTACTGCTCATTGTGGGTACTTACTTCATTGCGCGGCAGCGGCACCAAGATACCGTGAATGTCATGGACGACAGCGGCACGACAGCCACTGGCTTTGTCACTGACCGGGGTGCCATCTTTGGTACGGCCTATACGGTGACCTACAACTATGGCAACACGCTGAAGGCAGACATTGAAGCAGCACTGCAGCAGGTTGACGCCGAGTTCTCGATGTTCAACGAGAAGAGCACCGTCTCGGCCATCAACCGTGGTGAGACGCCTGAGCGCAGTGCAACGTTCAACGAGGTGTATGAGCTGGCACAGCAGGTGACGGCCGACACCGACGGCGCCTTCGACATCACGGTGGCGCCACTAGTCAACGCCTGGGGCTTCGGCTTCAAGAACGAGCAGCTGCCGACCCCCGAGCAGGTGGACAGCCTGTTGCAGATAAGGTCGCAGATGGACTTCAGCGCCATTGCCAAGGGCTATGGCTGTGATGTCGTGGCCCGTGTGCTCAGCAGTCATGGCATCACCAACTACATGGTAGAGATAGGCGGTGAGGTGGTGTGTCACGGCCATAACCCCAAGGGCCAGCCGTGGAACATCGGCGTGAGCAAACCCACTGAAGGGGCCGCCCCCGACGGCAGCGACGGTCTGCAGGGCATCATCACCCTCAGCGATGCTGCCATGGCCACCAGCGGAAACTATCGCAACTTCTACTACAAGGGTGGCAGGAAGTATGCCCACACCATTGACCCGCGCACAGGCTACCCCGTGCAGCACGAGTTGCTCTCAGCCACCGTCCTGGCACCCACATGTGCCATGGCCGATGCCTACGCCACGTCGTTCATGGTGCTTGGTCTCGACAGTGCGAAGCTGCTGTTACAGCGTCACCCTGAGATGCAGGCCTACCTCATCTACACCGACGAAGCCGACGCCCTCGCAGAGTGGCACTCACCAAGCCTGCAAATCAAGACCCCATAAAAAACGAGCCTCCCACCTCTCACCTCTCACCTCTCATCTCTCATCTCTCATCTAACATGACCCTCCAGCTCTACGACCATCTGTTGCGTTTTCAGCTCTTCCAAGGTCTGAGCCGAGGTGAGCTGCAGCAGATGGCAGGCACCACAAAATTCGGTTTCAGGAAGGAGCACAGTGGTGTGACGGTCCTACGCCAGGGTGACAAGTGTCAAGAGCTGTTGTTCCTTATCAGTGGCACCCTGCAGCTCACCACGCGCAGCGACGACGGCTCCTACCGCCTGGTTGAGCAGCTGGCGGCACCGTGGCTGCTGCAGCCCGAGGTGCTCTTCGGCGCCGCTCCCCGCTATGGCTGTACGTGCGTCACCAGCAGCGCCTGCCACTTCATCACCCTGCAGAAGGACGAGGTGCTCCGCCTCAGCACCCATTTCCTCATCATCCGTCTCAACCTCTTGAACATGCTGTCGACCATCGCTCAGAAACGAGGCCGACAGCCCTGGCGCCAGCCGGCAGCCACCCTCAGCCAGCGCTTCGTGCGTTTTGTCATCGACCATGCCGTCTACCCCGCCGGTTCCAAGACGCTCCACATCCTGATGACGCGTCTGGCCGACTGTCTGTGCGACAGCCGTCTGAATGTCTCGCGCATGCTTAACCGTCTGCAGGACGACGGCCAGGTGGAGCTGCACCGTGGGCGTATCATCATCCCCTCGCTTGAGAAAATTGTAACATGATTGTAACAAAATCGTGCGCTGGGCGTTGATATAAGTCAAAAATCAGCGCATCTTAGGAAAAACAAAACGGCAGGCTTCGCAGAAGTATCGTTTTTTCCCTACCTTTGCATTTGTAGTCGTGATGACTACTCGCATATTCATTAGGTTAGTAGTTCTTGGCTAAACCACTTGGCTAAGCCAAGTAAATAGATTTAAGGTAAAGATTATGTTATTAGAATCTTTGGCTGTTGTGGCCTTGTGCCATACGCCGAGAAAGTGTGCGGGGTGAGTGATTCATACCGCACTCTTTTTTACGTGTATGCTGAAGGTGGCATCGTCGAAGACCACGTTATGGCCATCCTCGACGAACCGGCGCAGCACGCCGTCGTCGGCCAGGCTTCTGGGCGAGCCGATGTCCAGCGCTCCACCCTCCTGCAGCAGCCACAGCGTGTCAGCCACCTGCATGGCCAGCTCGATGTCGTGGGTAGAGAGCAGCACCGTGTGTTGCTGTTCGTGGCAGATGCGGCTCAACAGCAGCAGCGTGTCCACCTTCGATGGGTAGTCGAGGAAGGCTGTCGGCTCGTCGAGGAAGATGACAGCTGTCTGTTGTGCCAGCGCCTTGGCTATCATCACCTTCTGGCGCTCACCATCGCTGAGTGTCGCCACCTGGCGCTCGGCCAGCGGCGCGATGCCCACCAGATTGATGGCCTCGTTCACCACCCGCTCGTCGTCGGCATGCAGACTGCCCCAGAAGCCCGTGTAGGGCGAGCGCCCCATGGCCACCATTTGCCACACTGTCATCTGCTGCACATCGGGGCGCTCGGTCAGCACCACGCCGATGTGCTGTGCAAGCTCCTTGGCACTATAGTCGTGCAGCGGCCGTCCATCGATGCTGATGGTGCCGCTCAGACAGGGTTGGAAGGCGGACAGCGTGCGCAGCAACGTCGACTTGCCTACGCCGTTAGGGCCCAGCAGGCATGTCAGCTCGCCCTGCCGCAGCGCCGCAGTAATCCCCTTTGCCACCGTCCGCACGCCCTGCCGCGTCCGGTAGCCTATGCTGACATCCGTCAGCTGCACAGTCTCAACATGATTCATCGTTTTTATTTCTTCAAATGTTACTTGTCCTACGTCTGTTCAAGTGCACAGCTTCACGCGGACACATGCAAAGTTACATAAAAGAAACCAATTACCCATAGCCCGTCAGTGTTAATTAACTACAAAAAACGAGACGGACGCATTTTATTGCGATAACATCGGACTTTTTCTTTGCATCGGACTACATCGGACTTTTTTGTTTGCATCGGACTACATCGGACTTTTTTGGAGCATCGGACAACAACGGACTTTTTTGGAGCATCGGACGACATCGGACTTTTTTTGGGGCATCGGACAACAACGGACTTTTTTGGAGCATCGGACAACAACGGACTTTTTTGTGGCATCGGACAACAACGGACTTTTTTGGAGCATCGGACGACATCGGACTTTTTTTGGGGCATCGGACAACAACGGACTTTTTTGGAGCATCGGACAACAACGGACTTTTTTGTGGCATCGGACTACATCGGACTTTATTCTTTGCATCGGGCTTTCGTAAAAAGTACGTCCTGTCAGCCCAGTTAGCTTTGTCCTCTTTAGTCCGTTGTTGTCCGCTGCGAATTCCGAACAGTCCGCTGTAGTCCGTTGCCAAAAAAGTCCGTTGTAGTCCGCTGCGAATCTCGAACAGTCCGTTGTAGTCCGCTGCCAAACTACAACCAGTTCGTTGTCGTCCGCTGCGAATCTCGGACAGTCCGCTGTCGTCCGCTGCCCAAAAAAGTCCGTTGTTGTCCGCTGCAAAGAAAAAAGCCCGCTGCCAAGTACCGAAAAAAAAGGTGCAACGCCCATACAGAGCGTTGCACCCAAAATATCGAAGTCGGTTGTCTATTACAGCTTCGGGCCTGCGGCGACGAGTGCCTTGCCGGCCTCATTGCCTTCGTACTTCTTGAAGTTCTTGATGAAGCGACCAGCCAGGTCCTTGGCCTTCTCCTCCCACTCGTCGCGGTTCTGGTAAGTGTCGCGCGGGTCAAGGATGCCCCATGCCACACCGTTGAGCTGTGTGGGCACCTCGAAGTCGAAGTAAGGAATCTTCTTGGTGGGAGCGTTCAGGATGTCACCGCCCAGGATGGCGTCGATGATGCCGCGTGTATCCTTGATGCTGATGCGCTTGCCAGTGCCGTTCCAACCGGTGTTCACCAGGTAAGCCTTGGCGCCGCTCTTCTCCATCTTCTTCACCAGCTCCTCAGCATACTTCGTGGGGTGCAGCTCCAGGAAGGCCTGTCCGAAGCAAGCGCTGAAGGTAGGCGTGGGCTCGGTGATGCCGCGCTCCGTACCAGCCAGCTTGGCGGTGAAGCCTGAGAGGAAGTAGTACTTCGTCTGCTCGGGGGTGAGGATGCTCACGGGAGGCAGCACGCCGAAGGCGTCGGCGCTGAGGAAGATGACGTTCTGTGCGTCGGGACCGGCGCTCTTGCCGTTCACCTTCTTAGCAATCTTCTCGATGTGCTCGATGGGGTAGCTCACGCGGGTGTTCTCAGTGACGCTCTTGTCAGCGAAGTCAATCTTGCCGTTCTCGTCGACGGTGACGTTCTCTAGCAGGGCATTGCGGCGGATGGCGTTGTAGATGTCGGGCTCGCTCTCCTTGTCCAGGTTGATGACCTTGGCATAGCAGCCGCCCTCGAGGTTGAACACGCCCTCGTCGTCCCATCCGTGCTCGTCGTCGCCAATGAGCAGGCGCTTCGGGTCGGTGGAAAGGGTGGTCTTGCCCGTGCCTGAGAGACCGAAGAAGATGGCGGTGTTCTTACCCTCCATGTCGGTGTTGGCTGAGCAGTGCATCGAAGCGATGCCCTGCAGGGGCAGGTAGTAGTTCTGCATGGAGAACATGCCCTTCTTCATCTCGCCGCCGTACCAGGTGTTGATGATGCACTGCTCACGGCTGGTGGTGTTGAAGGCCACGCAGGTCTCGCTGTTCAGGCCCAGCTCCTTGTAGTTCTCCACCTTAGCCTTTGAGGCGTTGTAGATGACGAAGTTCGGCTCGAACTTCTCCAGCTCCTCAGCGGTGGGCTGGATGAACATGTTCTTCACGAAGTGAGCCTGCCAGGCCACCTCGACGATGAAGCGGACGGCCAGGCGAGTGGCCTCGTTGGCGCCGCAGAAGGCATCAACGACATACAGCTCCTTGTTCGACAGCTCCTTGATGGCGATTTCCTTCACCTTGGCCCACACCTCTTCGCTCATGGGGTGGTTGTCGTTCTTATATTCGTCGGTGGTCCACCACACCTTGTCCTGGCTCTGTGCATCCTTCACGATGTACTTGTCCTTAGGCGAGCGGCCGGTGTAGATGCCGGTCATCACGTTGACGGCGTCGAGCTCGGTGTTCTGGCCCTTGTCATAGCCGGTGAGTCCAGCCTTTGTCTCCTCTTCGAAGAGGTACTCATACGACGGGTTGTGTGCAATCACCTTCGAACCGGTGATGCCATACTGTGTCAAATCTAATGTTGCCATTGCTGTTTTTATTATTTAAGTGATTCGTTTTTTCTTTTTCGGGTGCAAAGGTACGAATAAGATTTGAGAATCGAGAATCGAGAATTGATATTTTTGTGCGCACACAGCTCATTTTATGGTTAAAGAATCAAAAATCAAAGACTGTGCCAGTTTTTTGTCACCCGCAGTTGGCAAAAAACGCCGCCAAGGTCCCTTCCCGGCATCTTCCTTCTCGCACCTCAGCCATTTCACTATATAATAAGGAAAGCGAAAAAGATAGTGCACTAAGTGCACCTTTGGACCTTAGTCGGCTGACTTGCAAGCCGTTGGTTGGTGCACCAACCTCTCCGTTCGAGCACCAATGGAGCACCAGAAGCCCCTCCCCCCAGCCCCCTGAGAGGGGAGTATAATGCTTTGGTATATCGTCTGAACGGGTAATTGGAATAAGTGGTCGAGTTATGAGAATTAGTCGTTGAGTTACGAGTATAAGTGGCCGACTTATGCGTAAATTCTCGAGAGAATTTAGGCAAAAAACGGTGTGTCACCAGTGAGAGGCGGCGCTTGATGCCCATCACTCGGTCGTATGATGCGCTAAAGCTATCCACTCTCCACCCGAAGGAGGGGCTGGGAGGAGGGGCACCTGTGGGGCTGAGGAGGTGCTTCTCAGGTGCACTTGGTGCGCCATTGAAAATCGTTGGTGCACCAACCAACGACTTGCAAGTCAGAAAAAACACGCCCAAAGGTGCACTTAGTGCACTATTTTTTCAGTTTCCTTATGTGCGAGAATTCAATTTGGAGGTAAACGTGAATTCTGACGAAAACATAAAATACTGAAAAAATGAAACAAGTAATAGGAAACGAAGAAATTGAGAGCATATTTGCCTTTCTTGCAGCAGAGGAAGACATAATCTCACTAGACAAGAATTGTGTAAGAAGGATTTGCAGCGCAGATGAAATAGTATGTTGGGAGTTTCTTTCTGACACTTCAGACGGCGAAAGACCGCTGCTTTCAATATTAAGACAGCTTCAAGTGGATAAGGAAGCAGACTTGACGGATTATGCTTACCTTATATTATCTATTGACAGCCATGACCCTAATGACGTAATAATGGATGACATAGACAAACTACATCAGTTCATTGAACAGAAATTGAATCATGACGCAGTAATTAGCTGGAGATATGGCACCGATGGGAAACTGGAACCATTTCAATGTCGGTTGATTCTGGTATTGAGCAAATGATTTCTGCTAAAAATCAATAAAGAGTTAAAGAAATCTGGAACATGTGCCTCAATTCTTCGCATGTTTTTACTATCTTTGTAGCCACTAAGAAACCGTTGCTATGGCAAAGAACCTCATCAACAAATATGTATGGTTGGTAGACACCATTTATAGGGCTGGTCGCATAACGTTTGAGGAAATCAACGAGAAGTGGCTGGATCAGGACATGGATGACAAGCCTATCCCACTGCGAACCTTCCACAAATGGAAAATAGCAGCAGAGGATATGTTCGGACTTGTTATCGAGTGCGAGCGGAAGGGTGGCTACCATTACTATATAGAGAATAGAGCGGAGATAAAACGTGGCGGACTTCGAAACTGGCTGTTGAGCACCATATCCGTGAGCAACCTGCTCATGGATAGTCAGTCGCTGAAAGACCGCATCCTCCTTGAAGATATTCCTTCAGGAAAGGAATCGCTGGCCGTTATCATTGAAGCAATGAAAACGGACACACCGCTACGAATCACCTACCAGAGTTATTGGCGAGACGAGAGCTTTACTTTTGATGTTCACCCCTATTGTTTGAAGCTGTTCAAACAACGGTGGTATCTTATTGCGCTCAGTCCCTACTATGAAAAGGTGATGATCTATGCCCTTGACCGCATCTTTGACATCTTGAAGTTGGATGGCCAGTCTTTCAAGATGCCAGACGACTACGACCCTGAGGTGTTTTTTAGTAACTACTACGGTATCATTGCAGGGACAAAACGGAAACTCGAGACGGTCAAGCTGAAAGTGTCGGCTGGCCAGGCCAACTACCTTCGTTCGCTGCCGCTCCATGACACGCAGGACGAGATTGAGACCACGCCGGAATACAGCATCTTCCAACTGCGCATCTGTCCAGAGTTCGACTTCTACCAGGAAGTGCTGTCAAAGGGTGAGGATTTTGAAGTCCTGGAACCTTACTGGCTCCGAAAGGAGATTGCGGGAATAGTGAAACGAATGTGGAACAAGTACGACGAGAAGAAAGTATGAGAGACTTTGCAGCAATAGATTTTGAGACCGCCAACAACGAGCGTACCAGTGTCTGCTCTGTTGGCGTAGTGATAGTGAGAGACGGTGAGATTGTTAATTCATTCTACTCGCTGATACAGCCCGAACCGAACTACTATAACTACTGGTGTACGCAGGTGCATGGACTTTGCCGTGAGGACACAGAGGAAGCCCCGGTGTTCCCGAAGGTGTGGGCACAGATAGAACCGCTTATCGAGGGATTACCACTCGTAGCCCACAACAAAGCATTTGACGAGAGCTGCCTGAAGGCAGTGTTCCGCGTCTATCAGATGGACTATCCCGACTATCCATTCTTCTGTACGCTGACTGCTTCACGGCGATGCTTACCTGAATTAGAGAACCATCAGCTGCATACCGTCGCAGCTGCTTGCGGTTATCAGTTGGAGAACCACCACCATGCACTGGCCGATGCTGAAGCATGTGCATGGATAGCAAGGGAAGTATTATAGTTTTCAACTTATCCACGCTACATTATTATCATCATTAAAAGACAAAAAGAAAGATTAATAATTATGGAAGAAGATAATAAGCTTATTCAAGAGAAAAACTTGTTGGATGTATTTGAGAAATACAGCGATTTACAAA